>NZ_JAHAVQ010000100.1 GCF_029916425.1 Liquorilactobacillus sicerae
ATACCGCGTGAATCAATCCAAAAAGTTGAACTGCCATACTCAACTTCTAAATACGTATAAGAGAGTCCGTTTCCTCGTGTTGTCACATCTTTTTTAATGACAGTTACTCGATCACCATTGTATTTTGGTGCACTGGCATTGGCTGTGATCGTTGAAGAAGAAGTCAAAGCCGGACCGTCGGTATAAATTCCATCAGTTCTGGATCCTTCTTCAATAACTGCCGAATAATCCTCACTCGTTGACGATGTGACTTGTGCCAAGATTGCTCGGCTGTCAATCCAAAAAGTTGAACTGCCATACTCAACTTCTAAATACGTATAGCTTTCGCCATTCCCACGCGTGGTAATAGCAGACGCGATAACAGTTACTTTGTCTCCATTATAGGCATCTGTACTACCAGTCAAAGAAGACCAGGAAGACAGTGCTGGAGCGGAGTACGTTTTATCATTTCTTGCCGAATCATTAATTGTCGCTTGATAATCAGCCGTCGTTTGCGAAGAGACTGAAGATAAAATAGCTCTTTGGTCGATCCAATAAGTTTTTTTGGCCGTTGAATCATAAACTTCTGCGTAAGTATATTCGCTGCCATTGCTTCTTTTAGTGAGTTCGGTTTCCTC
>NZ_JAHAVQ010000101.1 GCF_029916425.1 Liquorilactobacillus sicerae
TCTTTGCAATTATTATCAATATTTTTTCCAATCCACGGATTATCCAATACCGGCGTAATCATAATTTACCAGCTTATTCTTATTTACCACTCAGTAAGTACTTTAGTTGGGTTAGTTTATTAGTAGACTTTTTGTTTGTTTTGTGGGCCGCAGCTCAAATTGCCGATATCCTACATGAATTTCTTGGCTAATGCCAAAAAACAAACACAAAAAAGTACTGTTTCCGATTATTTCTCTTTTTGCGGTTCTTTTATTAATTATGAGCAGTTTTACTTTTGTCGTTTACTTGTATCGACCATCGATCAAGGACTCGGTCATGAAATCGCAAATTCCGAAAGACGAGAAAGTTACTATCAATCTGTCCCAAACTGAATTTAAAGGGCAGGCCGAAAAAGCAATTAATTCTTGGAACAGCGATCTTCACAGAAAACTTTTTATAATTACTCAAAAGCAAAATCCGACAATCCTAATTGCCGATTTGTCGAATAAACAAATAAATAAGCTTTCAAAAGACGCGGATTATGGGGAGCATATTTTGGGTGTTACAACCACTGGAGCAATCTACATGAATGCTAGTTTTTTGAGTGAAAGTGAAAATCGAGGCTTGATTACTC
>NZ_JAHAVQ010000102.1 GCF_029916425.1 Liquorilactobacillus sicerae
GATAAGTTCTTCCCATCTGACAAGCCGGTTATCTTTGGTTTCCACGGTTTTGAAGATTTGATTGAATCTATTTTCTACGAGCGTAATCATCATAATCTTCATGCTCATGGTTATCGTGAAGATGGTGATATTACTACTCAGTACGACATGCGTGTATACTCTCACTTGGATCGTTTCCACCAAGCGATCGATGCTGTTTCAGCATTGAAAGATGAAGGTGTTGTTGATGACGAAAAAGCTGATAGCTTTATCGATGACATGAATAAGATTCTTGATAAACACTTTGAAGTTACTCGTAATGAAGGTCGCGATATTGAAGAATTCACTGACTGGAATTGGACTGCTTTACAATAATAATTTAGTATTAAATTACTTAATTAAAACCACGAATTAAAAATTCGTGGTTTTTCTTTGTCTAAAAATTTAAAAGAACCAGATCATTTGAAACAATGATTTTGCGGTTTGTGGAATCTGGATAATGCAAAAAAGCCATTAATTAATTTAACCCCAAAAATTTTAATGGCTAAGAAAGCGAATCCTTATTTTTATATTCAATCTTTTTTTAAATACACTTTTAAACTTAAATAATAAAGACCAGTAATTATTGATG
>NZ_JAHAVQ010000103.1 GCF_029916425.1 Liquorilactobacillus sicerae
AGACGAGCGTTATATGAGAGCTCGTTAAGCGGACCATCGAACGACCAACCTCCATAAACAAGCAAGACGCTGAAAATTAAATAAAATGTGCAGTATAAAAAGTAAAGAAATTTCTTTGGAATCCTTTCGTGAATAGCATCAAGTGGTTTGATGATAAATATCGTTAAACTGGCAAAAAGAGAGATTATAAATAATAATAATGTATTGCATACACCTGCCAAAAATAGATAGCTAATTAAAGGGATTGAAAAACTTGGCCACCCTGAAATCCAAAAACCAATCAAAGCCAACAAAGGAATCATTAAAATCGAGACGTTAAAAAAAGGTATTAACAATGCTTTAAAGAAATCAAGTTTCGACCAACCCAATAACATTGTTTTCCCTAATTTATCAATTGATTTAACTATCAGAGAAGACAGGGATACAAAGATAAGAAAACTCGTTAAAGCTAGAACGACTGCAGCAACGGTAAAATACAAGCTATCATATTCGAAAGAACCAAATTTTTCCGCTAGAAGTTCGTCGTATGTTTTTCCACTGGCTTTGACAAGGCCTGTTATAAATTTTTTTCTTTGTTTGTGGCTGCCGACAATCTGATAAGCACCCTGT
>NZ_JAHAVQ010000104.1 GCF_029916425.1 Liquorilactobacillus sicerae
ACCCTACACAGGTGATGCTGAAGCAGCAATGAAAAACGTATTAACCTTAGTACTCGACGCAGGGCTTATTCCATTGGCTGTGGAGCGTCAAGAAACAAGTTTAGAAGATATCTTCATGGAAGTTGTTCAATGATTGATGTTTTGTATTTCCTAAAAAAGGAATTAATGGAATCATGGCGGCATTATCGTGTCATGATCCTAGGACTAGTATTTTTACTTTTTGGCATAGAAAGTCCGTTAATCGCTAAAATTACACCGGATCTGCTGAAGGCAGTTGGTGGCCAACTGAAGTTTTCCCTTCCTAATCCCACAAGTATTCAGGCTTGGCAACAATTCTTCAAAAATATGACTCAGATCGGCATCTACCTCTTGGCTGCAATAACAAGTAATACAGTCAGCCAAGAGGTAAGCCGTGGCACATTAGTCAATCTGATCAGTAAAGGACTGCCACGGTATGCAATCATTAGTGCTAAATATGTGATGGCTATGCTGCTATGGTTTGGCGCTATCTTATTTTCGTTTTTAGTTACTTGGGTATATACGGCATACTATTTTCCAGATCACTACACGCCGCATGTTTGGTTGGGGGTCTTGCCACTTCTGTTA
>NZ_JAHAVQ010000105.1 GCF_029916425.1 Liquorilactobacillus sicerae
TCTCATTCTATTGAAAAATTGTTTTATTTATGTACGAAAATATTACAAAAATTATTTTGTTAGAGAGAAAGTGCACTATAGTAAAAAGTGAGTTCAAAAGAATTCGATATTTTTTAGTAATATTTGGAGATTGAAATGCCAGAAATAAGTAAAAATACTAGCGAAAAGAAGGTTATTATAAAGAAAACCAGAGACAAGGTATGGTTTAAAAAAGAATTTTCTGCCAGCGCTTTGCTTTTTTGGATCAAGGGTTCTGTAGCGGTTGATTATCGCTTTGTTAGAATAGTTGAACAAAATACTATTTTTGGTTTAATTCCGGCTGGTAATCATAAACAAAATATTCCATTAAAAAATATTTCTGATACCTCTGTTAACAGCTACTATAACGTTAAAAACTTTATTTGGGGAATTATTATCGCTTTGATAGGATTCGCTTTATTTGATTCATCCACGTTTTTTGGTCTAATTGCTGTTTTAATTGGAGTTGGATTATTTTTAAATGGTATTATGACTCAACTGGATATAGAAAAAGGTGGGTCTAGTTATATTATCAACGTACCTTTTTATAACAAAAACGATGTCTCTGAAATTCAGCAAGCTATTGA
>NZ_JAHAVQ010000106.1 GCF_029916425.1 Liquorilactobacillus sicerae
TATAAGTACTGTCTGTTCAGATTGTTGTCCTCAACTCGGTCGAAATCTACCAACAAAAATCTTGAAATATGGCTTCCGCAAAGGTGTTGAAGAATGGATCCTCCAATTCCACCCAATCCAACTATACAAACTCGCTGACGGTCCAAAGAAACAAAAGCCTTGTCTGGATTCCCTACCAATCCTTCGATAAAGTAATACGTTCTGGGATTTATATGCGTATCCAACGGCGGATTGCTTTTAACAAGCTTTTGTTTCTTCAAAAACGCAAACGTTTTTGTCTTAGCTAGTAAGTCTTCTTTTTTAAGTCCACTAGAACATACGGCATTTATAACATCGATTGATTCCGGAGTTTTCGAAATTTTCCATATTTTCCTATACTCAACCAAAAATTGATCATTTACATCAACGACTCTAACGAAGTCTGCAATTTTATACATGATTAACACCGTTTACCTTAATAGCACATCTTAACAAAAAGGTGGGGCTTGTGCCCCACTGAGAGTTACGTTGCATTAAATAAATATGTCCTACGTTTAACATTTTAGACAATACTATACTCTCAAACCTTCTTATAAAATATAATGCTTAACAATTTAGATTGCAC
>NZ_JAHAVQ010000107.1 GCF_029916425.1 Liquorilactobacillus sicerae
CTACTTGTTTATTTAATTGCAGACAATTAATTGAGTCTGCTGATCTTGAGGCTTGGAATGACAAGTCAAAAAAACTCGAACCTATAATTAATTTATATACAGAGGCATATGATTCCCCCAGTACGTCTATTCAAAATCTTTTTTTAAATGTCTGCCAAGCACTAGAAACTTATCATGCAAGAATGGTGACTAATAATAGAGATGAATATTTAAAGAAATCCAATCAAAAAATTGCTCGAATGAATCCAAGCTTTAAAGATTTTCTCATTAGGAACAAAAGAAATACTAAATCTATTCTTCTTAGTGAAAGAATTTCTGATTTAATGGTTGTTGATAATATCCCAAAAATAAATTTTTCGGGTGGATTTAAATATTTTGATTTTCCTCAAATTGTTTCTAATACAAGAAATTATTACACTCATTATGATGAAAACAGACAAAAAAATGCTCTTTTTGGAGAAAAACTTGTAGATGCAACTGAATTATTGAGGCTGATTCTTGAATACCATCTTTTGAGAGAACTGGGCTTTAATGATGATTTTGCAACAAATAATATGAGGGATAGTTTTGGACAAATTAATATACATATGGGTTACTTTGAGA
>NZ_JAHAVQ010000108.1 GCF_029916425.1 Liquorilactobacillus sicerae
TTATTGTCCTTTGTAGGAACCTTTTTCAATCTGTTTAAAGATAACATTTAGTATCCGAAAACTCCATAAGTCATTGTTGCACTTATTTCTTCAGCCTGTTTTTTGGAAATATTTTTCATTGAATATGCAATTGATTTGTTGATTTCTTCGTTTATGAAATATCTCATCATGCAAGTTTTCTCATACTTGGTTGTTAGTCCTTGAACAGATAACAGATCAGTTATCTGTTCATCGCGTAAATTTTGGCCGGACACTTCTTTACAAGACAAATTTAAAGATTTTTTATCAGAATTAATCTTGCTTTGATTATTTTTTACATTGCTATCTGAATTGACTAAATCTTTTGACAAAATTTTTTCTTTTTCAATGATTCCTTTTATACTTGCTATTTTTTCTTTATTGAAAGTTATTCCTGCGAATTTAGTTTTTGTGCCTGATATCGATACTGAAATTATCAGTATTATCATGCTGATTAGGACTATAGCTAAAGCGATCAATTTATGTCTTCGATCTTTTTTTAACAGTGCATAACTTAAGCAGAACAAAGCGGCAAAAATCGCAAAGATTAAACTAAAAGCTTCCAGTAAAGGCATGTTTATC
>NZ_JAHAVQ010000109.1 GCF_029916425.1 Liquorilactobacillus sicerae
GTGGAAAAACCGTGTGCGTTTATGCAAGAGACTGAAATCTCGCGACAGGACATAATCAATACCGTGGGATCTCGTCATGAAAGAGGAAGACTGACGGTTTTAATAATTGATGATACTTTGGATACACAACGTACGAGCGATATAAATAGTTTTGCAAATGTGAATTTTCCATTAATATTGCTGAAAGTAAGATCGGGAGTAAAACTTGATCAGTGTGTCCTAGAACTTTTAAATCTTGGAATAGTGGATATCATAACGAATTTAAAGATGAGCCATGCAACTTATATTACAGAAATGTTAAGAAGCTATAGAGCGGTTTCTGGCTTGTCCATAGATTATAATTCTTACCTTCGTTTCTCCCCTGTATTATTTGCATCTTGTCACGTAAATTCTTATAGAGAGTTGATTGGTGAGAATACTCGCAAGGTGGTAAGACTCGTTAATAGTGTGAGCCACTCTAGATTCGAAATTGGATACAACACTGGTTGGCCATTCTTCTATTTAACTCCATCCTCGGAGAATGTAGACATAAGAGGTTGGACAGAAGGACTTTTGAATCACATCAATCATTTAGGTGGTTATTTACCATTTGG
>NZ_JAHAVQ010000010.1 GCF_029916425.1 Liquorilactobacillus sicerae
GGTCATTTATAGTAAGATGTTGATAGTGGCTCATAATAGAAATCCTTCCTTTTTTAAGTTATAGACAAACTTATTATATTTGGATTTCCCTTGTGAGTCCTTTATTTTGTTTTAGCGTTGCACTTAAAGTGTAAATTCATCATATTTTAAACAATTTGAAAAAATCTTATAGATATAGACCCTTTTCAACACTTTTCTGTACAATGTCTTCAACTAGTTCCCACAGTTCTTTTGATTCGTTTTTGATAAACGACTTCTTTTTCAGTACCATTTCTGAGGTCATATTCTCAGGATTGTAATTTTTATCAGAAACCACTAAATGATTTATTAGTGGAACTAAAGCATCTATTATCCTAGCATATCGCGCTTCTGGACTATTCCCTTTTTCAAACTCTTGCCATAATTTTCGTAACTCTTCAGACTGATCTATAGGTAATAATTCTGTACTCCTATTAAACGAAAGCAATTCTTTCTCGTGGGAACTTTTTTCCCCTTTTCATCATATACCCATGTATCTCCAGCGTAGACTTCTCCTAAATCATGAATGAGCAACATTTGAATTACTTTTTCCATGTCCAATTTATCTGAATAATATTCCTTAAAAACAGAAGCCATAATTGCACCTTGCCACTGATGTTCTGCATCGTTTTCAAATCTTCCATCTAAAGTTCTGTTATGTCTTGTAACCGCCTTGGATTTCTCAATCTATTCATTTTTATACTCCTTTTATGAGTCAATCGATGTCTTTACCAGTTACACTATACGATCCCCTACTTATTTCTATGGGAGTAATCTTTACAACCTCATTAATCGAACAAAGTATAAATTCAACAGATGTTATCTTTACCCACTATGCAATTACTGTAAATAAAAAATAGCGTGTTTATGATCAGAAATTGCCTTGCTCATAATTAATTTTTCTACGAACTCTTTCTTAATGCGCCCGCATAAATTAACGATTCATTAATATTATCACTAGACAATTGCATAACATCCTTTTTTACTCCGTTAATGTTTGCTTTTTGTTAGCTCTTATTTCAAAAATAGCTTAGAAAGCAATTGCTAACTAAGCTAAATTATTTACTATTCCCACTCAATCATTTACTAGATAAATTATAATTGAAATACCGATATATCAACATTTAATCACGTAATAAAAGCTTAAAATACACCTTGTTTAATAGGGATTGTTTGCAAATTGTTAGCTCCTAAAAATTAATAATTTTTTTTGAAGCATATCCAAAAACTTTATTTCTTGAACCGAATATTCTTCATAAAAATCAAAAATTGAAAAACGTTCTGGCGAATTTATTAAATCAGCAATTATATCTTCAAAACAATGTTCGTGGTCAACTATACTCCCATCTTTATAATGATATAATAGCCCTATTGTATTCTTATGAACTTTTTTTATAGGACTATTTAAAAACTCTGTAGCGATATAATTAAGATTTCCCATTTCAACAGCCCAATCCGTTGAAACAATCCATAGGTCATAATCACTCAAATAAAAAGGTACCTTTTGACTAGAGAATTTCTTCTCCAGTCTTCTGTAAACTATCCTTTGCCACATTTCTTTTAAAATCATTTATATTACTTTTCCTATCTATCACTTAATAAAATGATATTTCCTGTTCTTCAATTTTTTCCAATACTTTATCAATACTTATTGGGGCAAATCCAATTCTATCCACACCAACATTCAATGCTCTTGGACCCAAAGTACTATCAAAGTATTCTATTCTTTTATCATGAACATGCCCATAAAGCAGAATAGAATTGTTATAATATTGATCCCACTCAAGAATTGGATAATGGAACAACACTATTTCCTTTCTTTTGTAATAAAAGCTATAGTAATCTTTAATCCATTCAAAATTATTTAAATCAAACATTGAATCATCTAGATAATCTTCATGGTTTCCCCTGACTAAATATTTTTTACCTCTTAACTTTTTTAATATTTCATTTGCTCTTTTTCCAGAGCCATTAAACATAAAATCCCCTAATATATAAACTTCATCTTCTGAAGATTGTACCGTCTCATTCCAAAGCTTAATCAGTTCATTATTCATCTCTAAAACATTCTTAAATGGACGGTTACTAAATGAAATAATATCCTCATGACCAAAGTGCATGTCTGCAATAAAATATTTCATTATAAATCACTTCCTTTTAGATATTCATTTCCGTTAAATGTTTTTCTTTTTACATTCTTATTAACCTTTACACCATCAAGTATTCCAACAATTCTATCAGCGACTTCACGATTTACATTAGGATATAGGTGACTGTACACCCCCAAAGTGGTCTTGATATCGGAATGTCCGAGCCGGCTCTGAACAACCAAAGCATTTTCGCCCATAGCAATCAACATTGAAGCATGTGAATGTCTCAAAGCATGAACCTTAATTCGATGTACACCAGCCATTTCAGCATGATGTTCTATCATATGCCTTGCTGTACTCCGATTAGTTGGACTTCCATTATAACTTAATACAAAATCAATACTACCAATATTCTTTTCTTGAACCATTTTCCAATCTGCCAACATTTTAGCAGTATCATGATCAATAGCTATTGTACGAATACTAGCACTTGTTTTTGGTTCTCCAATATAATATTCATCAGCATTTTTATAATACATTGACTTATTAACGTGAACAATACAATTTTGTATATCTACGTCTTGCCACGTTAAAGCTTGAGCCTCTCCAAATCTTAAGCCAGTCATATAGAGAAAATCTATCAATACTTTTGAAAAAAAATCATAATATTGATTATCGTCAAAAGTAGCAAAAACCTTTCTAAATTCTTCAATAGTCCAAAAATCTACTTTTCTTTTTATCTTTTTCACATTTCCTACTTGCCTTGCTGGATTCTTTTGCAACATACCAAGTCTTTTTGCCAAATCTAAAACCTGCTCTAACAATCCAAAAATCAATCTTATATATCCATTGCTAAATCCTTGCTCTGAAAGATTATTCTGCCATTTTTTCAAATAAGCCAAAGAAATATCTTTTAATTTTCTATTGTTAAAGTATCTAAACTGCTTATCCATTATTAATTTTCTATTATCAAAAGTACTTCTCCTAACTGAACGCTTATAATCCGACAAAAAATAGTCTTCATAAAATACTTCAAAGCTCATTGAACTATTTTTATTTATTCCACTTTCAGAACGATTATTCATAAATTCATCATAGGCTTGCTTTGCTTCTTTTTGTGTACTAAATCCTCGCTTAAAATGTTGAATTCTTTTTCCTTTTTCGTCAAATCCAAGGTTCGCGACAAAATAAAAATTACCTGTTTTCTTATTCAAATAGACATTACTTACTCGTGGCATCAAATAATTCTCCTTTTTCATCTGCTATACATATGCCTAAGACTTCTTCTACAGCCTTAACAGGTACTCTACCGAGTCTTTTGCTTGTGTAGTATCCGAATCCCTTAGATACCATTAATCGTTTAGAACGCCTTATAATATCAGCTGATTGACTTGGTCCAAATCCAATAGCAATTAATTCCTTTTTTGTTAGTGTCAACATTTACTATTTCGCCCACTTTCAACTATCAAATTCTTTTATTTCTGTAACTCTCGTTGTTTCACGAATTGTAAAATCACTTTTTCCCAAAGGTTCTAAAATAAAAAATGCTGGCAACCCTATTCTCACGTCAAAAAATAACACCCTTATGCATTGAGAATCTTTACGTAACTTATTTTGTTCATTTTTTCTAACCATAAAAATTTCTTCTTTATCAAATTGAATTAAATATTTACTTCCTGATTCAGTACCGACTAAATACCTCCCTGACTTTATTTGCTTATTCAATTCAAGTAGATTTTGACCTATTTTTATTTTTTTTAGTGTTTCTTTTTCTAAACTACCCAATGCATCAAGAAAAGTTTCAATACGTTTTTTCCAATAAATAAGCCTATCAGTTTTTTCTACCATTCTCACAATAAACTTTTCTTCAATATGTTTATACAAAATATGTTGTGTTAAAATATCATAGGTATTTGAAGAATAACCGACTGCTCCACCATAATCACTAACAACAATAGTTCCTATCAGCAAGTGAGTACTCGTTTTAAACTCTACAACATCTCCAACAACATATTCCATTGACTCAAACATCTTAATTTTCCTCTCTATTCTTTATTTTTCGATAATGCACAGGGTTATCAATAAACTCGTGATTCACATAAACCTTAGAAGTATATTTCTGTTCATCAAGAACCATTTCAGATTCAATAACTAAAGGTTTGAAATCAGTAAATTTTTCCTCAACTGGCATTTTCAAATTACGACTTCTTAAATAACTATTTTTTCCAAAACTTTCAAGTAGGTTTTCTCCTATCCCTTTCTCGAGGTACTTTGAAACATAACGCCCCACGTTGCTGGAATCGTCAAGATTTTCAAGATGATTAATTCGAACAGCTCCCCAACCCCACAATTCTAACAATTGTTTATGTGGAACAAACGGAATATTAAAAAGGATTAAGTGTATATGAAATGCTCCTCTCTTCTGACGTTCTAATGTCCCACAATAGGCAAGTTTGCTTTTCTTCGTATGGTGTTTGTGGCAGAATGAATATACACAAGATTGCACTGCAAAAGTACACAACTTAGAAATTGTACAGGAAAGGCTTAGAAAATAAAAAAAGCCATTGCTGGCGTCCTAGGTTTCCTCTAAAGTTATAGTTACCATACTTTAACTTGGAGGTAGAAAGGCTTGCTTACAATGACCGATATTAATACTATCAGAAATTTACGAAATAATCACGATAAATCAATTAATCGCATCAGAAAAGAATTAAATATTAATTGGCGCACGGCAAAACGCTATGCTGATACAGATCTTTTTCCTAAAGAAACTCATAAGAAAAAGAGTGGCATGATGTATGTTGAAAAATGGGGTTCCATTGTTGGCCATTGGCTTTCGGAGGACTCAAGGCTTCCCAGAAAAAAGCGGCGTACCAATCTTGCTTTGTTTCAAGAATTACAGAATCTTCAGTTTCCTGGATCTTATCGAACTCTCTGTGCCTTTATTCAAGAATGGAAAGCAACACACTACAATGAATTTAAAGAAGATCAAGGCTTTGAAAGATTGGAACATCCACCAGCTGAAGCTCAGTTGGATTTTGGAACAATGGAGGTGGTTTATCAGGGAGCTTTTAAGGATATTAAAATACTAGTTTTAACATTTCCTTTTAGTAATACCGGATTTGCAGTAGCTTTACCAGCTGAGAATCAAGAATGCCTTTTAGAAGGAATGAAGATGCTATTCAAACAAGCTGGTGGAGTTCCAAGAAAAATACGAATTGATAATATGTCCACTGCTGTGGTACAACGAAAATCAAAATTCAAACCTGCGGTTTTAACTGATGGTTTTCAACAATTTGTTAATCATTATGGTTTTGAAACTCAAATTTGTAATCCTCGAAGCGGTAATGAAAAAGGAAGTGTTGAAAATAAAGTTGGTTATATTCGCTATAATTTTTTGGTAACTAGTCCAATTATGAAGGACTTTGATACTTTAAATCATGACCTTGAGATTCAATTAATTCAAGATCGTAAACGCATGCATTATGAAAAAGGCAAGAGTATCGAAGAATTGTGGATTGAGGAAAAAGGAGAATTGCTTCAATTGCCAGATGTCGATTATCCCGTTTTTAAAGAAATTGAAGTCAGTGCCAATAAATACAACGAAATTCTTTTAGATAAGACTCGTATCCATGTTCCCCATTCTCGTAATTATTCTGTTATTTATGCTGTTCTTCGATCTGAATCTTATCAATTAGTTAGTAGTGATGGCGAAATTATAGCTGAAGGTCCAAGACCCTATATGAATAAAAAAAGAATAATTGATTGGAAAGTAATTTTATCAGATTGGCGTAATAAATTATCAACTATGCACTATTCTCGCTACTGGAAATATTTACCAGAACGAATAAAGCTTTACCTAAGCCACCCTGATTTGAAAGAACAGTTTAAAAGGCTTGATCAACTGCTCAACCTTTTAACGAGTCATAATTTGATAAGTATCGACCAACATTTTTATGAATTAATTACTAAAGACAGTAAAGGCGATGACTCCTACGGAGTTGATTGGGGAAACTACGATGCTTTTTTGAAACCAACTTCTAAAAAGGAGGATCACCACGAATGAAATCTGATCAGTTAAATGAACTCTGCAAGAAATTACATCTTTCCCATTTACCTGAATCAATAAATTCAATTACTGATGACTTTTATTCAAAAGAAGAATGGTTAATTTCATTGTTGGAGAGTGAAATAAATTGTCGAAGAGAACTTAAGAAGGCACGTCTTTATAAGCAGTCTAAAATTCCGACTAAAAAATCCTTGGAAGATTATGAGTGGCATAGTCAGATTATGTTACCCAATCCAAACACCAAAGAAGAATTGACAAGTCTTTCATTTATACGTCAAAAGGAAAATGCAGTATTTGTTGGAACACCAGGCACGGGGAAAACGCATCTTGCTTGTGCACTGGGCTACATGGCTACACAAGCAGAAATTGAAACAAGATTTTGGCGTGTACCTGAACTAGTTACTAATTTAGAATACCAATGGAGGAATAATACACTAGAGACCTTTAAAAAAAGTTTCACACGAGTGAAACTTATTATATTAGATGAAATGGGATATGTTCCATTTACTAAAGAAGGAGCTGAATTATTGTTTCAACTGATTAGTGACTGGTACGAAAATAAAAGCATCATTATTACCAGTAATCTTGAATTCAGTCAATGGAATAAAGTTTTCATTGATCCACGATTAACTGCGGCTTTGGTAGACAGATTAATTCATCACGCCCATATTTTAAGCTTTACAGGTGAAAGTTTTCGCTTAAAGAATTCGCTTTCTAAAACAAAATATCAAAAATAGAACTTAGACGCAAAGTTATGTACTTTTCTTTGCCCTCTTATGTACAAAGCTCTTGCAAAATACATATGGTAAACAGAATAATTAAATCTCTTCACAAATCTTTTAAACAACGCAGTAAATTCATCTCGGTCTTGAATATTCCTTTTTGTAGTCAACGTTAGAAAAAGATGTATGATTATCAAAATTGCTGTCTATAATCCGTTGTAATCTCCATTTGGCTTCTCTTCTCTTTTTCTGCATATTCCTCAAGCGTTCAGTTTGCTCTTCTTGACTAAGTTCTTCAAAATTTCTACGCTTTATACTTTCTTTTTTTGAATTATTTTCTTCAATAAGCTCCCCTTTAGTGGGTACCGGGAACTTATAATCCCAAATTTCAGTATAGCCTGGGGTTCTGATAATTTTTCGATTGTACATGACACCACCCAAAACTATATTTTTTTACCTTTGCTATTCTAGCTTTCGCCTTTATTAGTCCTAAGAACAAGTATAGTAGAAGGAAAGTGAAACTTTCCTTCTAAAACTACTAAACATGGTCGGTTTTTCGGGTCGGCTCCGCCTGTGCTCTTGCCTCCGGCAGGCACCCCCTTTTCAAAAACCAACCATGCTAAGTAGTTCAAAGCATTTTATTTTTTAATTTATTTTTTTACAGGCTTAATGTCAGTGCAATTAAACCAGAGATTTCCATTAAATTGCCCCATGTTTAGGTCCATTAACTCAACCGGAGTCGTCTTAGCATTTTTCAGTGACTCTACTGATAGTGTAGGATTTAAAGTCTTAACTTTGACAGAAATCATTTCAAAGTAAAACGGTGAATTGATATCCTGAATTGAGATATCTAAACGATAGGCAGTCAACTCGTCAGTTTTACGATCTCTAACTTCTTCATATCCCTTCACTGCTAAAAACTGATGCCCTAATTTTTCCTTGTCTAAAAAATCTTCTAAACGCATATTGATAACCTCTTTCAAATTTTATTTTATTTTAATAATCAGCAAAATACGCTGATTTGCAACAGTTTTAGAAAGTAAGATTAAAGAACAATCTTCCTTTCAAAACCGTTTATTCTGAAAAATACTTATCTGCTGTTTTATATTTCAACAGCTCTTCAATGAAATCAAACTTTGTAGTGTCAATGAAAGGGCTTTCCCAATATTTAGCTTGACTCTCTCCAGAACCCTCAACATATATCATTCCGGAGCCCTTGACGCTTACATCAGGAAATGAATCAGTAGGCGGTGTATGAGAATTAAAAATCATACGATAGCCATCAGGACTGTTCGCGCCCAGTGCAATACGAAGTCCGAGGTTGTCACGCAGATCTGAATTCAGTGTTTCAGCACGCATTTGCTGGGCTGCTACTAAAATGAAACACCCGGCTTGTCTTCCAAGTAAAATAATCTGTTTGATATTTGCCATTGTCTCATCTACAATCTTTTTTCCCTCTTTGTCTGTAGCACTAGCTTGGAATGCTCCCATTTCGTCGAAAATTAACCATAAAGGATTGAAGCCATGGTCGACAAAATTTGAACCATATTTGAAGTTCATAGAATCATTCATTATTGAATACCGCTTTTTCATTTCTTCAACTGCCAATCTAGTAACTCTAGCGATATTATTTGGTGTTACAGCCACATGGTCATCAAGGTAATGCGAAAGATTGCCTAAGTCTGAGTTTTTCGGATCACAGATGAAAGTGGTTGCATGCCTTTTCATAAGCTCAATTAAGAAAAAACTAATAAATATCGATTTTCCTGAACCAGTTCCACCACCTATTAATACGTGTGGCGATTTCACAGGATTGTAAACAACTCCATAGCCTAAATCAATATTCATATTATTAGTGAATTCAGGCTTTTCCGTAGCGGTTACAACCAATCTTTCAAGCTTTACAAGAGTGAATAAATAATCAACGCTTTGTGTATCAATTCTTTTTTCGGGCAAAATACCAAATACACTTGCTAAAGGTTTTTCTAAGTTTTCTAACTGATTGATTAACGTAGGGTTATTACTCTTCAAAAACCTAACTAGCAACTCACTAGAATTTTCTTCATAAACAATAACAGTGCTTTCATCTAAGTCCGCTTCTTGAATAAAATTTAAAAGTTTGTAATCAGTCTCATATTCATATCTGAAAAAATGGCGTAGATTTTTAAAATATTTATACTGTTTAAGCAAAATAGGAATTCCTGTTACACAAACAAAAATTTCTGCTAGCCAGTTATTGGAAACAAATCCACAGAAAAACCAAAATAGTAGAATTACTATTAACCATGTTTGGTCAAACTTTAAGATACGCCTGTAATTAATAAAATTATTGGGCAAATATAAAGAAACAAATTTCGTGTCTCCCCTAATCCTTGCTCGTCGTTCTTTCAATAATCCCCACATAACCATTACACCTACCTAAATAAATTTTTTTATATTAACAACCAAATTAGTAAACCGTCTCTTCACAGTGTAGAAACTGCTAACAAATAGTAATACAATACCGGGAACTAAGAATATTAAAACAATAATTTCATGTTTCCTTAAAATACCAGCAACTATCAACAATACTATTGAAACCACAAACGTAATACGCTCCTTAAACCTATTTGAAGTGTGCATTTAATACCCCTCTTTTACGATCACTAAATCAAGTTTATTTTTAAAATCATCTAAGTTTTCTAGAATCCCAAAATAATCCTCAATATCAAGCGTTTCAATAAAAAGTAAGTTATTCTTTTTAATATAATTAAAGATAAAGAATTCAAGAGTATTATATGGATTAGGAATCACTAATAAATCTCCATTTGTAAAAGAAAGATTATCGAAATAAAAGAAATTAAAGCCTTCATTCATTTCAGTTATTCTATCAAGAACTTGCAACTGTTTTTTTGACATTTCCTTAGACAAATAAAACAGCTTATCATTATAAAATCTTGTAAATAACGTATCTTTAAACCAACATAAGCATTGCTCTTCTAGCATGTTATTTCCCCCTATTCTTCTGTACAAACTCAAAAAGAATTTCTGGAAGTGCAACTACTATTAAGACTAACGATAATATAAAGAAAGCCTTTATTGAGACCATTGGATAGTACGTCGTCCACCTAAAATCTTTCGGAAATTTTCCTGCTATTCCCGCAACAAAAGAAATTATTATTAAAAGTAAATAAGTCGAATTACGATAGAAATTTTTCATCTTATTATTCCCCCTATAAACTAAAGCTACTAGGCCTTTTATTAACAAAGCCTGAATCACTAGCGAGTAAGAATTCATACATTGTTTGTCCATCTCTTAAATCTTCCGCAAAAAGAGCATAAACGAATCGATCATACAACTTCTCTTCAAAAGATTTATTTATCCGACCTTGATACTCATTAATTCCTAATTTAAACGCTTGTTTCTGTTCCACTGTCACTTGCAAATATTGAGGTGCTAACTTTATCTTATTCTCAATCGTAAGAGATAAATTTCTTATTTTTTCCAAAACATTATCTTTAATCATTTTTATTCCTCCTAATTTTTCAACAATTCTTTATTAAACGAAGATACAAACCTATCAATCTTTCTTTCCAATAAATGGTGAAATTCAATTTTCCTCTCCATTGATAAAATTTTAAATCTCTGAAGAGCATCATCTACAGAATAAGCGAGCGCTAATTGCTGATTTGGAACTTTCAACAATTCTTTTTGAGTACATTCAGTTAGCAAATGCTTAAATTCTTGAGCTTCTGTAGTTTGGAAAAAGTCATCAATCAATGGCAAGAGTACAAATGACACAGCACGCACTTCTTTAATGACACTACAATTCATAAATTAAACTCCTTACTAAAATTCCCAATTCTCTTTATTAATTTCTGCCCACTCCTTTGAATCCTCAATAGCCTGCCAAACTGCTTCTTTACCTTCCTCTCTTTCAATTTCTTCTAACTCTTCTAAACTCATTATTATCAAGCCTCCTTAATATATAATATATACTATACACTATATAGTTAATAGTCAATAGAAAAAATAACTTATTTTAAACAAAGTAACCCTTTTAAATAAAAAAGCCATCCTCTTGGATGACTACTACTTTACTTAATATGCAACAATTCACTTTTGTCATTAGTTATATATATATATGTTTTCTTATCTTCTTCCAACAAGTTTCTTTCTAAAAAGCCCTTATTATACATTGACAATAAAAGTCTTGCAACATTTGGTGACGCCCAACCTAAATATACGGCAATCTCTTTTGAAGTTCTTCCCTTTTTGTAACAAAAATAAACAACGTTCATTTCAGATTTACTAAGATTATTGTTTAATGCTAAACTCTCTAGTAATTTAAGTCTGTCCACAACCATTCCTCCTTAACTTTCATAACTTAACCTTCTCACAACCTTTTTTATTCCGCTGATGTTTGCTTTTTGTTAGCTCTTTCTTTAAAAATAGCTTAGAAAGCCTTATATAAGCTAACTAAGCTAGATAATTTACTATTCCCACTCAATTGTTGCCGGCGGCTTGGAAGTTATGTCATACACTACCCGATTAACATGAGCGACCTCATCAACGATTCTAACTGAGATCTCTTGCAAAACATCCCACGGAATCTTGGCAAAATCGGCAGTCATTCCATCAATTGAGGTGACGGCTCGAATTCCAACAGTGTAATCATAAGTTCGGCCATCACCCATCACCCCAACACTGCGGATGCCCGGCAAAACCGTAAAATACTGCCAAATCTCACGTTCTAAGCCATGCTTGGCAATTTCTTCCCGCAAAATATAATCACTATCACGAACAATTTGTAATTTTTCTTCAGTAATTTCACCAATCACACGAATCCCCAAACCAGGTCCTGGGAAAGGCTGACGCCAAACTAAATTTGATGGCATCCCTAAACGTTCACCTAACTCACGGACTTCATCTTTAAATAAGGTCCGCAGAGGCTCGATTAGTTTAAACTTAATATCTTTTGGCAAGCCGCCGACATTATGATGCGATTTGATCTTTTGCGCCGTATCAGTTCCTGATTCAATGACATCAGTATACAGCGTCCCTTGAGCCAGAAAATCAATACCATCTAATTTGGAAGCTTCATCATTGAAAACTTGGATAAACTCGTTGCCAATAATTTTTCGTTTCTGCTCTGGATCAGCCACGCCAACTAATTTTTTCATGAAACGCTCATGGGCATCGATTTGAATAATATTCAAGCCAAATTTTCCCTTCAAGCTGTCCATGACTTGTTTAACTTCACCTTTGCGTAACAAACCATGATCAACAAAAATACTGGTCAGTTGCTTGCCGATCGCCTTATGTAGCAAAACACCGACCACTGAGGAATCGACCCCGCCGGATAGTCCTAACAAAACTTTTTTATCACCGACTGTCTCCCGGATCTTGTGGATCTGCAAATCAATGAAATCATCCATTGACCAATTGTCGCGTGCTTGACAAATATCAAAAGCAAAATGTCGTAAAATATCATTGCCAAATTCGGTATTGCGAACTTCGGCATGGAACTGAATGCCATAAAATTTCCGCTGATCATCAACCATCGCTGAAATTGGACAATTTTCACTTGTTGCTAGGATCTTGAAGCCATCTGGAACTTGGGTCACCAAATCGCCATGACTCATCCAAACTGTTTGTTTTTTCGGTAAATCACGGAATAATTTAGCGTGTGCATCCTTGACTTGGATAACTGCTTTGCCATATTCCTTGTTAGTTGCATTTTCAACTTTTCCACCAGCCAAATCATGAGCCATCAACTGCATGCCATAGCAAATGCCCAAAATTGGAATCCCAAGTTTGAAGATCTCCGGATCGACCTGAAAAGCATTTTGATCATAAACACTGTTTGGACCACCAGAAAAAATAATTCCCTTGGGATTCATTTGCTTGATTTCAGTAGCTGTCAATTTATGCGACAGCAATTCTGAATAGATCCCAAATTCGCGGATCCGCCGTGTGATCAATTGATTGTACTGGCTACCAAAATCCAGAACGATGATCTTATCAAAGTCCTGTATATCCATTTTAGTCAAGTATGTTCACCTCATTAGTTTTTTAAATACCAACTTAATTCTAACGATTGAAATCGGGCTGGTCAAACAGATTCTGCCAATTTCAGTATTTTCGTAAAAATAATTCGTTTACTAAGTGATTTTCCGTTTTATGCAAAATTAAATCTGCCCGATTTCGCGTCGGCAAAATATAGTTATCCAAATTAGGATGATTGACGTCCTCCCAAACTTTTTTTGCTAATTCAATTGCTGCTTGGCGATTTCCCTGAGCATACGGATAATAATAGTTAGTTGGATCCTGAAAAGCCGTATCCAGCAACATCTCAAAGCGTTGCAAATACCATTTCTTGATCAGTTTTTCTTGAGCATCAACGTAAATCGAAAAATCAAAGAAATCACTGACATATAATTGCTGATTACTCGGCAGCTGCAAGACATTGATCCCTTCAACGATCAAAATATCTGGATCATCAACTAATTCATATTTTCCCGGGATGACATCATAGATCTTATGTGAATAAACTGGTGCTTTCGCGGGTAGGCCATTTTTAACATCATTCGTAAATGACAACAAATGCGCCATATCATAGCTCTCCGGGAAACCCTTGCGCTCTAATAAATGACGTCGCTGCAACTCATCATTTGAATATAAAAAACCATCCGTCGTTAACAACTGCACCCTTTTGTCTGGATAAATGTCCTGGAGCATCAATTGCAGCAAACGGGCAATGGTACTTTTTCCAACGGCGACACTGCCGGCAATCCCTAATAAAAATGGAACATGGGCTGGCTTGATTCCTAAAAAGCCTGCTTGTTTTGCTAGAAGCTGTTTTTGAGCCGCTAACCGCAGACCTAATAAATGAACCAGTGGTGTATAAATTTCTTGCACATCAGTCAATGAAATTTGATCATTAACTGATCTGATCTGCATTAATTCTTGATTGCTTAACGGAACAATATATTCTTGATAAAAATTTTTCCACTCATCGCGTGGAATCTGGTAATAATTTAACTGATCTTTCATACAGCTAAACCTCGAATTGGATTTTTAATTATTTTTCTAAATCATACAAGCTTTGATCAACACGATCAAATAAAGGTGATAATTTTTTTTGCGCAACAATGACTAGGCGATGCATTGCTCGCGAACAAATCGTATATAATAATTGGCGCTGCTCGTCAAACTGATAATTTGCCTGATTGGCATTCCAAACGATCACATCATCAAATTCCAAGCCCTTAGCTAAAAAGGCGGGAACGACCAAGACTCCTTGTACTAACCGTTGATTTTCTGTTTTGATCAAGGTAACTTGCTGACCAGTTGCTGTTAGTCGTTGTGCAACTTGCTGACACTCAGCCAGTGTTTTCCCAATAATTGCAGTCGTTTTCGACTTGCTTTGGTTTTTTTGCAGCTGTTTAAGTACATACGTTAGCATCTGCTTGCCACTGGCAGCCAGATAAATCTGCGGCTGTTCACCCTGGCGCTCGAAAGTCTCGATCTGAGCACCATTTTCCAAGATTTGCCGTGAAAATTCAGTGATCTGTTTGGTCGAACGATAAGATTTCGTCAACTGAACGACCTTGGTCTCAGCTGGCGAAAACAACTGTCCCAGTTGATCTAAAAGACCATAACTGGCCTTTTTGGTAAAGATTGCCTGATTTAAGTCACCCAGTAAAGTAAAGCGTGCCCGCGGATACTGACGCTGCAAAAATGCCAGCTGATAAGGCGTATAATCTTGCACCTCATCAATAAAAACCTGTTTAATCTCTAAGTTGCCGCGTTTACCGATGATTAGATCATATAATTGTAAATATGGCGAAGCGTCTTCTAAGAGGATCTGATGATTTAAAGTTCGCTGCTTGAATTCTGTGATTGCCTGCTGCCAATCGCTCAAGCTTAACTGAAATTGCTTTAAATCAAGTAATTGCGGCAACCGCTTTAAAAACTGCCAATACTGCAAAGTTATATTGACAAAACTATTGCGTTGAATCTTCTTTTGGAGCTGTCGGTATTCTTTGATGATCAATTGCCGCCCTAAGAATTTCATTTCCTGTTCTGCATTTTGAAAATTACGCGGGTGATTGCCGTAAAGTTCTGCCAGTTGTCCTGGAGTCACCGTCTGCAGCTGTTTTTGGACTTCATCGGAAACTGCTGCTTGGTCAACGCGACGATTCAGTCGGCGGATCAAGCGTTCCTTGGTTGCCTCCAAGCGATTGCGTAAATGGTAATTCTGATTGAAACTGTAGTAGATTTTTTGAATCTGTTCTTGACTGAAGAAAACTTTCCCGTGAAATTTCAGATCACGGAAACAGATCCCGCTTATTTCCAATTCTTGTGCATAGGCCAGAGTTGCTTGCTGAAAGGCTAAGCTGCTTTTTAGCCGATTAATCCGCAGCTGGATCGTGGTCATTTGCCGTTCAAATCGTTGCTGCAAAGTTTCGACCTTTAATCTAGGTAAACGATGCTGCGTATATTGATAATAGGTCACCTGAATCATATTTTGCTCACCTAAGTCCGGCAAGACCTGATCAATGTAATCATTGAACAACTGGTTAGGAGAAAACAGGATCAACTGACTCGAAGTCAAATTCCCGCGATAACGATACAGCAAATAAGCTGCCCGTTGCAAAACTGCCGAGGTTTTCCCTGAACCAGCCGCCCCTTGAACGAACAAGAGTTTAGCCTGCGTATCACGAATGATCTTGTTTTGCTCTTTTTGAATCGTTGTGACAATACTCTTCATTTTAGTATCGGAGTCTTCCCCCAAGGCTTCCAACAGCAACTGATCGCCCACAGTTTGATCCGTATCGAAAACCGTCAAAATCTGGCCATTTTCGACTAAAAATTGTCGTTTTAATTTGACATCGACAACTTGGGGGCCCGCTGGCGTTTGATAACTGACTTTTCCTAGCTGCCCATCATAATAAATGCTTGAAATTGGGGCCCGCCAATCATAAATCAAAAAATTGTCTGGCCGATCAGCAAATGAACCCAGGCCAATATAAATCGTTTCTGGTTGCTGATTAGCTGACTCTTGAAAGTCCAATCGAGCAAAATACGGCTTCCGTTCCATTTTTTTTAAAATATCAAGTCGCCGGACAGCATGTTGCCAATCATTCTGTCGCTCATTCAACAATTGCTGCTGCTGACGGACAGTTAAAGCTGTTTCAAACATTCCAGAATAGGTTTCGGTTTTAATCCGCAAGTTATTGGGAAAATCTGCCTGAAGTTGCTGCTCATCAGCTTTCGTTTGCTTAATTTTTGCTTGATTCTTGGCTTCTGCATTCTTGACTTTAGCAATTACTTGATCCATATGCTGTTGTTCAATTTGTTTGATCTTATCTGCTGTCACTGCTTGTCCTCACTTTCCTCTGCAATAACTGGATATATAATTTTAACACCAAACAGCGACCGCCTCAATTATTGTAAATTTTTGGCCCCAAGAACTTAAATTTAGTAAAAAATTGTTAAATAATCGGCTAAATACTGGAAGTCAGTTGAAATATCTTTTAAAATAATTGATAAACAAACAAAGGAAGTGACATCTTGATTAGTCAAATTTGGTTTTTTCTTTCACATATTTATCTCTACCTCAATCCACTGATCGGGATGTTTGGTAACTGGATTTATATTACCCTCTTCATTTTGATCTTTATGGAAACTGGTTTGGTCGTCTTTGCTTTTTTGCCGGGAGAGTCTTTGATCTTTTTCTCCAGCACTTTAGCAGCGATTACTGGTTCAGCTCTTGATATCCGAATCTTGATCCCAGTTTTTTTCTTTGCTGCTTTGATCGGTGATACAGTTAACTATGAAATTGGCCGAAATCTTCACCGTTTCAAGTTCTTCCAGCGTTTTATGCAGACTAAGCGCTTCAGTCAGGCGCATGTTTTTTTTGAAAAGCATGGTGGCAAAACTGTCACATTTGGTCGCTTTGTTCCGTTGATTAGAACTTTTATTCCGTTGATTTCTGGCAGTGCCGGCATGAAATATCAGCAATTTTGTTTTTATAACTTTCTTGGAGTCTTGCTTTGGGTGGCAGTTGGTTCATCACTGGGTTATTTCTTCGGCCAATTAGATTTTGTGCAAGAACACTTTTCACTAGTCTTTTTAGTTGTTTTGGGATTTGGCTTGATTTCAAGCATCTTGATGACAATTTACCGGTTGCTTCGTAAAAAAGCCTTTGCAAATTAAAATTTGATATTATCCGCTCTGTCAGCTAAGTGCCGCACAGGGCGTTTTATTTTGCTTAAAAATTGCGGCTGTTATAATGAAACTAATCAACCTTTACTGTAGGAATTTTAATAAGGAGCTTATCATGAACCTTTCATTGATTATCGTTATTTTTGCGGCCTTAGCCACCCCTTTATTGCTGGCTCGACTAAAAATTTCAACTCTACCGACTGCTGTAGCTGAGATCGCAGTTGGAATCATTTTGGGGAAGAGCTTGCTAAATGTCGTTAAAAGCGGCGTCTTTTTGAACTTTTTAGCTACTTTAGGCGTGATCCTCTTGATTTTTTTAAGTGGGATGGAAATTGACTTTAGTCTCTTTAAAAAAGGAAATCAGCCCCAAACTCCGCTGGCAAAAAAACAAGCATCCCAAACAAATAATTATTCACCATTAAAACTGGCAATCCAAGCTTATGGTGCCGTCATCATTTCCGCAATTGGTTTGGCGCTGCTTTTTAAATGGAGCGGCTTATATCAAAACTTTTGGTTGGCAGCGATCCTCTTTGCGACAATTGCTTTAGGCGTCGTCATTGCAGCCTTAAAAGAAAAAGAATTGCTCAATAATCGTTTTGGTCAAACATTATTATTGATTGCCGTCTTAGGTGAAGTTATTCCCATGCTGGCTTTAACGGCTTTTGCTTCGATCTATGCTGGACACGCTCAGCATCTTTGGCTGATTCTGTTGCTCTTTATCGCGGCAGCTTTTTTATTTCGCCGTTTTCGAGCATTTTTTGATTTCTTTCAGAAAATCAACAAAGCGACGACACAATTAGATATTCGGATGGCTTTTTTTATAATTCTGACTTTAGTTTTGCTAGCAGAAAAAGTTGGCGCCGAAAATATTCTCGGTGCTTTCGTAGCTGGAATCGTTATCAAGCTGCTTGAGCCGGAAGAATCTACGCGCGAAAAACTTGACGCGATCGGTTATGGCTTTTTGATCCCGATCTTCTTCATTATGACCGGTGTTGAGCTTGACTTGCCAGCTTTGTTGCATGATCGTCAAGTACTGATCTTGATCCCATTGTTTTTCTTAGCTTTTATCTTAAGCAAGTCGTTGATTTTCTTCGTGCTGCGGCGCTTTTTCAAGCAGCTAAACGCGTTGGCTGGCAGTTTGCTCTCAGCAACGACCATCACCTTAGTTTTAGCAGTTTTGCAAGTTGCCAAAGAAGTTCATGCCATTTCAACTCGTCAATCCGGTGCCTTCTTAATTGCTGCTATTTTGACTTGTTTAGTAGGTCCGTTAATTTTTAACAAGTTGTTCGTTGCCGAAGCTGAAGATACCAAAAAAATTCAAGCTCATTTTATTGGTGCTAATTTATTGACCGTTTCAGCGGCAAAACAGTTAGATCGCTGGTATGATGTTCATTTATATACTGATCGGGAAGATAATTATCAAACTTACAAATCTGAAATTAAGGTCACCTTGCTGTCACAGTTGACGGCTGATTTTTTGATCAAACATAATGTTTTTGATACCGACATTTTAGTTTTGGGCTACGCTGACTATCAGTTAAATTATCAGTTAGCTTTAGCAGCCAAAAAATACGGCGTGCAACGGGTGATTACGCGTTTTGAAAGCCGTGATATCATGAATGATCTGGATGCTAAAATGGCGGCAGCCAAAATTGAGTACTTCAATCCAACCGATGTCAATGTCAGCATTTTGCGCTCTTTGATCGAAAGCCCATCCACCTTAGAGATCCTAACTGCTAATAAGTCGCGGATCTTCGAAGTAATCGTTCATAATCGCCGTTTTGTCCGTAAACAAATCAAGGATCTGCCGTTTATTGATCGAGTTACGATCAGCCAGATTCTTCGCAATCATCAACCGATTTCACCGCACGGCAATACACGACTTGAATTAAACGACCATATTATCTTCATTGGCAAATCAGCTGATGTTCCGACGATTCGTGATGCAATTGAAAAAATGAATGAATAACCGCCTCTCATTTTTTTACAACGTATGGCAGACCATTTATCCTTTGACTCGACTCTACTTATGAGATGAATGATCTGCCATACGTTACGAGTGGTTAGTTTCGCGTTGATTTTTGTGCTTGATTTCCAATACTGATACAAATTTTGAACAATACTCTAATATTAATATGATTAATCTGGTAAGACATTAATTCTTGTTGACGCTAATTACACACATTTGCTCCAATTGCAGCAAAAAAATTATTAATTTGATAACTTAAGGCAAAATCAATGGTTAGGGGGCTAGCTTTATTAAAATAGACACGTTCTATGAGTTAGCTCTTTGGTATATCAAAATACCATGCTAAACGCTGCACGATGTTTTTATAAAACCACCAATTTTAGTCGATGCATAGTTCATTTCGGGTTATACTTATTTTAGAGAATTCTTTAGGAGGAAAATTATGTCATTTACTGTCTATTTCGTTCGTCATGGTCAAACACTGTTGAATAAATTTCGCCGAATGCAAGGTTGGTGTGATTCCCCACTAACTGAAAAAGGTATCAATGATGCGATTTCAGCTGGCAAGCATTTGCAAAATCTCAAATTTACAAACATTTACCGTAGTGATATGACGAGAACTGCCCGAACCTGCAAATATATCATTCAAGCCAGTCAACATCAGTTACCGCAGCCAAAAGTTTTGCAAAATTTTCGTGAACAAGGTTATGGTTACTTCGAAGGTAACGATTCTGGACAAACTTGGTTTATGGTCGGTGCCCCGTATAATTGTCAAAGTTATCGCCAATTAATCAGCAAATATTCGATTAAGGCTTCACGTGATTTGATGAAGGAAGCTGATCCATTTAAGGTTGCGGAAAATGATCAAGAATTCTGGCAACGAATCAATGGTGGCTTTGAAGCTTTGCGGCAAAACCAGCAAAATGGCGACCAAGTACTGGTCGTCAGCCATGGAACGACGATTCGCAGTTTAGTTGAACGATTTGCCCCCCAAATCAACGTAATTGATGAATCCCCGGAAAATGGCTCGGTGACGAAAATGATCATTGATGAGAATCAAGTTAACGTTGTTTATTATAATCACTATCTTGATGAACAAGAATATTAATTTTTAGAAGTTGATAATGTGATTGAAAATCTTTTGGCCAATTCTTTAAGCTCCAAACATGTTGACGTCACCGCTATTAAAGTCAAAGGTGCTGAACATGGCAGTTGGCAATGGTCGCAACCGATTATTGCTCAGCAAATTATTAAGTAGTTAAACAAATAAATTGATTAAAAATACCGACTACTCAATTAATTAGATTGAATAGTCGGTATTTTTTTTAACTAACAGAGCTTAATTAAGGGTAGTTAATAATTGTTAGCTCCTTGTTTTTGAGCTGCCAAAGCCCGTTGCCGGTACTTGGGGATCTCTGCTTCGGAACAACGGACAAATCTGCCAGGTACGATTTCTCGTAATTTGCGTGGCTGGTCAGGAAGATCCTTTTCCTGACTAGGATCATAGACGATTTGTTTCCGCTGACGCTCATATTCGGGATCAGGAACAGGCACGGCAGAAATCAAGCTCGCAGTATAATCATGCAGTGGATGTTCATAAACATCATCGGCTGGCCCAACTTCCAGCAATTTACCATAATGCATAACCCCGATTCGATCAGAAATATATTTGACCATTGATAAATCATGAGCAATAAACAAATAGGTCAGACCATGCTTTTCCTGCAATTCCTTTAATAAATTAACTACTTGAGCTTGAATTGAAACATCCAGCGCTGAAATTGGTTCGTCAGCAATGATAAATTTAGGCTGTACTGCCAAGGCGCGGGCAATCCCAATTCGCTGCCTTTGACCACCGGAAAATTCGTGCGGATAGCGGCTCGAATGGTCACGATTCAAACCAACTGTTTCCAAAAGATCTTCAACGATTTGACTACGTTCCTGATTATTTTTAGCTAAATGATGGATATCAAGCCCCTCAGCAACAATATCTTTGATTTTCATGCGCGGATTTAATGAGGCATATGGATCCTGAAAAATCATCTGCATTTTGCGTCGAAAAGCTAAAAATTCCTTACGCGTCTTTAACTTGCTGATATCTTGACCATCAAAAATGATTTTGCCAGCGGTCGGTTGATACAAATGAATAATACTGCGTCCAGTTGTTGTTTTACCTGAACCGGACTCACCAACTAATCCGAAAGTCTCACCTTCATAAATATCAAAACTGACATCATCGACCGCTCGGACTTCGTTAGCTTTTCCCACATTAAAATACTGTTTTAGATGCTTAACTTCTAAAAGCTTTTTACGATTCTCTGTCATGAATATTCCCCTCGGTCTTTATTTGGCTTTGTCTTTCATCATTTCAGCATAAATCTTCCAGCGTCGTTGGATTTCTTCTGGCGGAGTAATTTTGGGCGCATCAGGATGCAAAAGCCAAGTTGCCGCATAATGTGTATCAGTCAGCTTGAAAAATGGCGGCTTTTGTTCCGCATCAATTTTCATTGCATATGGATTACGCGCTGCAAATGGATCTCCCTTGGGTGGATCCAGCAGATCCGGCGGCGTGCCCGGAATAGCTTCCAGTTTTGTACTAGAAAGTGTCGGCATTGAATTCAATAGTCCCCAGGTATAAGGATGCTGGGGATCAAAGAAAATTTCATCAACCGTCCCATATTCAATAATTTCTCCAGCATACATGACCGCCACGCGATTCGCCATTCCCGCGACAACACCTAAGTCATGGGTAATAAAGATAATCGAAGTTTCAATTTTGGACTGCAATTCCTTCATCAAATCCAAGATCTGTGCTTGAATCGTTACATCTAAAGCCGTTGTTGGCTCATCAGCAATCAAAATTTCTGGATAACAAACCAACGCAATCGCAATCACGATTCGCTGACGCATCCCACCAGAAAACTGATGCGGATAATTATTGATCCGTTGCTCAGCATCTTGAATGCCAACCAGTTTCATGATTTCTAGCGCCTGTTGCCAAGCCTTCTTTTTATCCATATGCTTATGTTTGATCAACGGTTCAGCGATCTGTTGACCAATTTTCATCGTCGGATCCAGTGAAGTCATTGGATCCTGAAAAATCATCGCAATATCTTTACCGCGAATATTCTGCATTTCTTTTTCAGTCTTTTTCAGTAAGTCTTGCCCATGGTACATGATTGACCCGCCAATTACGCGCGCATTATTAGCCAATAAACCCATAATGCTCTTGGTAGTTACCGACTTGCCGGAACCAGACTCACCGACAATGGCTAAAGTTTCACCTTTATTCAAATGAAAACTAACATCACGAATTGCTTTGACTTCTCCGGCATAAGTATGAAAGTCAATTTTTAAATTTTTAACGTCTAGAATTCTCTCTACCATGCTGCCACCTACCTTCTCGTCTTCGGATCAAATGCATCACGCAGGCCATCGCCTAGCAGGTTAAAGGCAATCATCAAAACACATAAGACAATTGCTGGATACCACATTTGATATGGTAAAAACTGGAAGTTTTTTTGACCGTCGTTTAACAGCACACCTAAAGACGTCTGTGGTGAGCTGATCCCAATTCCAATGAAACTTAAGAAAGCCTCAAAGAAGATGGCAGTTGGGATCGTATACATCGTTTGAATAATAATGATGCTTGAGAGATTCGGGACCAAATGCTTTATCGCAATCTTGACCGGTGATTCACCTAACGTTCGCGCCGCCAAAACGTATTCTTGCGATTTTAGCGACAACGTTTCGGCTCGAATCATTCGCGCCATTGTTGTCCAACTGGAAATGGCAATCGCACAAATGATCGAGGTCATCCCAGGCTTGAGCACCAGCAGCATTAAAACAACAATTACCAAGTTAGGAACTGAAGAAATAATTTCAATGATCCGTTGCATGACATTATCGACTCGCCCGCCTTTCCAGCCGGATATAATGCCATAAGCGACCCCAATCGTCAAATCAAAGAAAGTCGCTACAAAAGCAACAATTAAGGAAATTTTGGTTCCATAAATAATTCGCTGAGCTAAGGAACGACCCAGATAATCAGTTCCTAGATAGAAATATTTATCACTTGGAACATGATTTTGTTTGTATTCATCGACCCATTGACCGCTAACCTTTAGCTTACCATTAAAACCGTTGATATTGACCCCCGGAATTTTAGCTGGTAAATTAGCATATTTGGGCGCTGACTTGACTAGCGAATCATGATCGATAAATGGTGTTGAGCCAAAGGCAATTACCACCATTACTATAACTATCCATAATGAAATTACTGCTCCTTTGTTCTTTTTGAGACGCAGCCAAGCATCTTGCAAAAAAGTCAATGATGGGGCAGCGATCTTTTCATTATCAAGCGACTCGCTTTTTGATAACGGCTGAAAACTATCTGCGCTTAATTTGATTTTTTCTTCCATGCTTAATCCCCATTTCCGCTTAATCGAATCCGTGGGTCAATGATCCCATAAACAATATCTGTTATTAAAATTACTGCAACTAATCCCGCTGAAAAGAGCATAGTCACACCCATGATCGTTGGATAGTCATTAACCAAAATTGATTTAACAAATTGTTCACCAATCCCAGGAATTGAAAAGATATTCTCAATCACCATTGAGCCGGTCATTAAAGCAACTGTATACGGTCCAATTAGCGTCACTAATGGGATCAAACTATTACGCAAGGCATGATGATAAACGATCCCAAACTTGCTCATACCTTTCGCCCGGGCCAATTCAATATAATCTGAGTTCAAAACATCGACCATCCCCGTGCGGACAAACCGGGCCGTTTCAGCCAGCGGACCAACACCCAGGGCAATTGTCGGCAAAACAGTATAACTGAAGCTGCCCCAATCAGCAATCGGAAACCAGCCAAGCTTTAAGGCAATGTAATATTGTAATAAGACTGCCAAAACAAAGTTAGGAACTGATTTGCCAATAATCGAAACGATCGTCGCTGTCGTATCGACCCAAGTATTACGATTGATAGCAGCAATTGAACCAATGATGATTCCAAAGAATACTCCAAAAATCATAGCTTGAGCACCTAATTGAGCTGAAGGCCCAATTCGACTAGCAATCAAATAGGATACTGGTTGATTACTGAATTGGAAAGATGTTCCCAAATCGCCATGCAACATTCCAAAAATATAAATCAAGTACTGTTGCCAAACTGGTTTATTCAAACCATACTGTTCGTTCATGATTTGAATCTGTTGTGGCGTCATTTTCTGCTGATTTGAATATGGTGTCCCCGGCATCAACTTCATTAAGAAAAAGGTGATTGTTGCTACCAGGAAGAGTGTCAAAATCATGTAGAAAACACGCTTGATAAGATACTTTCGCATATTTTCCCCTCACATTCTCTAATATGCATCTTCAAATAATTTATTTGACTGCTTAAATCTAAGAATTGGGGGACAACTATAGATTCAGTTGATCCCCCAATCATTGTATCATTATTTAAACAATTTATTTAGCAATATAGGCATCTTTAAAGTTATAGTTGACACCCGCTGGATTGTAAATTACACCTTTAACTTTTGACTTAACCAAAGTTGCATTAGCCTGCTGATAGATTGGAGAAATTCCTTGTTCTTTCATCAAAATCTTTTCAGCTTTGACCAAATCATTCCAACGTTTGTTAGCATTGCCAGCATCAGTTGTCTTGGAAGCTTGGATCAACTTATCATATTCAGTATTCTTCCATTTACCATTGTTATATGAGTTATCTGAGGTAAATAAGTCTAAGAAGCTGATTGGATCAGAGAAATCAGCACCCCAGCCAGAAACAACAACATCAAACTGTCCATTCTCTGACCGTGACAAACGAGTCTTGAAAGGTACATTTTCTACTGAAACTTTAGCGCCCTTCAAATTTTCTTCAATTGCACTTTGCAAGAACTGAGTAGTATTGTTGCCAGCATCAGTATCATCACTCAAAATTGAGAAGCTCAAGTTGCTAACGCCAAGTTCTTTCAAACCTTCAGCCCATAATTTCTTAGCTTTAGCAATATTGGACTCGGTTCCTGATTTGACATAAGCTGCTGTGGTAAAGTCAACACCATTGTGCTTAGCCAAGCCAGTTGAAACATAACCCTTAGCAACTGTTGAACCATCACCTAAAACTTTGTTAACAAATTGTTTCCGGTTGATGACCAGGGAAATTGCCTGACGGATCTTTTTATTCTGGAATTCCTTTTTAGTCTGATTGAATTCAAGATAGAAAGTTGAAGCTCCACGCCGAACAACGTAATTCTTGGATCCTTTCAGCTGTTTAGCTTGTTCAGCACCGAGGTTAGTTTCATCGAGCTTGCCTGATTGATACAAGTTGTAAGCAGTTGTATTACTCTTATTGACTTTGAAGTTGATTGCTGATAACTTAACATCCTTCTTATCCCAGTAATCGTTGTTCTTCTTCAAAGTCCAACTCAAGTTTGAACCGGTCCATTTTGTCATCTTGAATGGTCCATCATAAACCATGTACTTCGAAGCTGTTCCGTATTTGCTGCCATATTTCTTAACAACTTTTTGATTTTGTGGGAAGAAGACTGGAAAGCCCATCAATAGTTTGAAGTAAGGTAATTTCTTTTCTAAAGTAACCGTCAATTTATAATTGCCATCTGCTTTAATCCCCAAGGTTGAAACAGACTTTTTACCAGCCATAATTGCATCAGCATTTTTGATCCCACTAAATAAGTAAGCATACTGAGAAGCTGTTTTCGGATTAACTGTTCGCTGCCAAGAATAAACAAAATCCTTAGCAGTGACTTTATCACCATTGCTCCACTTAGCGTTCTTACGTAAAGTGAAAACATACTTCATGCCACCATTTGAAACCTGCGTTTTGGTTGCTAAGCCTGCTTCAATTTTACTGTCCTTACCTAAACGATAAATACCTTCCATTGAGTTATTCAACATATCGAAACTCACAACATCCGTCGCTTTGGAAAGATCCATTGTCGGCAATTCTGCATTTTCATTCCAATTTAAAACTTGGTTAGAAGATGTGCTGCTCGACTTTGAACCACAGGCGGCTAAAGCAACTGCTGAAAAAGCAACTACTGCTGCAAGCTTTGCCAACTTGTTCAATTTCATTTACAACTACCCCTTTTTTGTTTCAGCAGAGAAACATTATTTTGTAATGTCTCTGATTTTACTCGATATAAAGATTAAATTCAAGTAAAAAACTTATATTGTTCTTAATAAAAAATCATTCATTCAAATTTCTTTTAAATCCAAATCCCTTTAATCGCTATAAACAAAGCGATTTTAAATTATTTGAATTTTCATAAATCTTGAATTGAATTTAATTTTTTTAAGTTAGAACATAGTTTTATTACTAAAATCCGCCCTTTTTCTTTAAAAAAATAAGTTATTTCCTCATAAAAGTCAGCTTTCTTAATTAGGCTGGCTTTAAAACCTCAATTTTTAATAAAAGATGCTACAATTAAAATAATCAGGAGGAAATTATGACAAAAATTATCATTACCGGTTTAAATTTAACAAACGAAAATTTTGAATACTCGATGCAAGAATTCACCAATTTAGCGCAAGCTGCTGAAATGGATGTTTGCCAGCAATTGACCCAAGCAGCAGATCATCCTAATGCTGGAACTTATTTAGGTAGTGGTAAAGTTGTTGAATTAGCAACTGCTATTCAAGCCAATCAAGCTGAGGCATTATTAGTCAATGCTCAGCTATCACCAACCCAGTTAAGAAACATTGAATCCCTAGTCAAAGTCCCCGTTATTGATCGAACTGAATTGATTCTAGAAATTTTCTCTCGGCGAGCGCAAACCAAACGTGCTCAGTTGCAAGTCGAAATCGCTCGCTTAAAATATCAATTGCCGCGCTTGCGGGTCTCCGGTTTTAATAAACTTGATCAACAAAGTAGCGGAGGTCAAGGAGCTAACCGTGGAGCCGGTGAAACACAGCATGAGTTGACCAAGCGGATTCTGCAAAAAAGGATCACGCAATTGACTCATCAATTACAGGAACTTGCCACTGAGCAAACTACTCAAAGTCGAGCTCGCAAGCGATCTGGTTTGCCATTGGTTGCTTTGGTTGGTTACACTAATGCCGGTAAGTCGACTACCTTTAATGGCTTATTGAAACTTTTTGGTGAAAAAACTGCCCACCAAGTTTTGGTCAAAGATCAACTTTTTGCAACCTTAGACACCTCGATTAGAAGACTGACTTTCCCCGATCAAAAATCATTACTGCTCAGCGATACCGTCGGCTTCATCAGCCAATTACCAGCTGATCTGCTGGAAGCTTTTAAAACTACATTGGAAACCGTCTTAGAAGCTGATCTCTTAGTCCAAGTTGTTGATTGCAGCCATCCAGAACATGAAAAAATGATTGCTGCTACGAATGAAACACTTCATGAAATTGGAGCCGATACGATTCCAATGATTTACGCTTATAACCAAGCTGACAAATTAGAAATTGCTTATCCCGTCATTGAAGGGCAGCAAATTACTTACTCCGCAATTGATTCAAAATCTTTGAAGATGCTGGCTGATCTTTTAAAACAGCAATTGTTCAAGGGCTATCAAAAACTTGATTATTTGATACCTTACACTGCGGGAAGATATGTTGAAGAACTCAATCAGCAAGCTCATGTTTTAAATACCAGCTACACTGAAGAAGGAACTTTACTGCATGCTGAAGTCTCACCTGTTCAAGCTCAAAAATATGCTCGTTTCCAAAAACACTAATCAAAAAGACCTGATAATCAAAACAAGTTTGTTTTGATTATCAGGTCTTGGTTTTTATTTAGGCCGATACGCTAACTCAACCTTAAGTTTAAACATTTTTTCTTCTTTCATAACACTTGAACGTCCAGTAAACTTGATTGGACCGCCATAAATAGCTGCTGCAGCAACAAACAATTGATATTTTTCAGCTGCTTGTTCAGCCGGCATCAAACCAACTGTTTTAATTTGACCAAGTTCTTTTTTTTCAATTTGATTGACACCACCAACTAAAAATAACTTTTTACCTCGCTGTTGCAGTTCAAAATACGGCAGTGCAATTGGTTCTGGTAAAATTGCAACTGTCTCGCCCGGCTTTTTAGCTCGTAAAATATCACTATCACTTAAACCGCCATAATCTAATTGTAAGTAATTCTGCGCAGCTAACTGCTTAACAATTTGATTTAAGCTGTTCTTCTCCGCAACTGAGAACACTAATTCAGCTGGTAAGACCTGTTCATTAGTAAATAGGCCATTGGTTTGTACATAACCTGGCCGTAGACGACTAACCGTCTTAGGCTCTGATCGCGGCTGTAAATGTAATTTTGCTTCTATCCATGGGGTAAAGTCTAAACGTGAATTTTTTTTGGTAAGGTAGTAAATAACATTCAGATATGCTAAATATGCCAACCCCAAGAAGGCCAGAATAAATAACAGCCCACGAAACCAAAATCCATTGGCAAAGAAACGTGAGGCTACATATAGTAAATAAAAATCGCCAATTGATCCCAATGCCGTATAAACCTGATTTTTCAACCGGACATTCATATTGATATAGCCGAGATAACTGCTGATCATCCCAATAAAACTAAACACACTGCTTCCCTCCTATTACTGGTCTTGACTAGGTGTTTTAGCATTTGAAGAACTGGAAGTACTTGCCTGTTGCTGATCCGTCGGTTGACTGCTAGATGTTGACGAAGGCTGACTGCTGCTGGACTCTTCTTTTGGAGTTGAACTGCTTTGTTCATTTTGATTTTCGGTTTCATTTTGCTGACTTGACGATTCTTGAGCTGAGCTTTTAGCTGATGTTTGACTAGTCTCCTGACTTGATTGATCTCTAATAGAAGAAGTTTCTGATGTATCGCTTGAACTTGATTTGCTTCCGTCATCTTTGACTGAACTAGCTGAACTTGATGATTCAGGCGCACTACTGCTAGTAACTGAAGAAACTCGAGCAGATCGTCCTTCAGAAGTATGAGTAGCCGTATTAACTACAACGTTTGTTGCACCTAAAGCCAAAACAATCGACATAATAGCAAAAGGCGTAATAAATGGTGGCGTTGAACTAGCCATCTAAATCGCTCCATTTCTAATAAATTCCATTACTGAATAAATTAAGACATTTCTTTTGAGAATGCAAGGTTATTTTTTTGAATTTTTTGCTAAGTTTACACATTTGGCACATAAACCGTACAATTCAAAATGGTGACCATCAATTTGACAGCCTGGCAACTGTTCCGCGAAAAAATCCATTGGACACATTTTGAGTTCTTGAACTTGACCACATCGACGACAAATAAAATGATGATGATGCTGATGAACAAAATCACATTGATATTTAACCATCGTGCTGCCGTTTTTAGTCCGTTGTTCCACGATTCCCATTTCATCAAATTCTTTAAGGTTACGATAAATTGTATTGTGACTCATTCCAGGATACAGTTGGTGTAAATATTCATCAACCGTTGTAATATCAACATATTGGTTGCGAAATCCGCTTAAATATTTTAATAAGCTTTGACGCTGTTTAGTAATTCGATAACCATTTTTTTGCAGAATTTTTATTGCTACATCGACCAATGCTTTCATGCTCCTCTTTAAAAGATAACAATTACTATTAGCTTAAGTATACCACAGGCCAATTTAGTTGTCTGAATGCACGTTTGCTTGGGCTAACAGCTGTGTAATCAATTTGAGCGTTTTTTCCCACTTGTTATTTTCTAATAGCCAGCATTTACCTTGCAATCCCGCTGGCAATTTTGAGTCACGTTGCCCCTCGCGACTTAGCAAATGTGAACGGCCATCAACTCCACGTTGCAGCAATCGCTGATTTAACTGCCATGATGAACTAATTATATACCAGCAGATTGCTTGACGACCGAGCTTCTGTAAATAAGTTTCCGCTCCCTTGGTATCAAGGATGATCACTGCCTGATCAGCAGTCGCCCAAACAGCATTCAAGGCTTCCAGCGAGGAACCATACCAATGATGATCGTACTTAACGTATTCCAAGAGCTGATGAGTGAAAAATGATTTCTCGGTTTCAAAATAATAATCCCGCCCAGTCTGTTCGTTAGGACGAGGAACTCTAGTCGTGTGGGTAATGACCCGTTTAAAACCATAGGCTTGCACTAAATAGTTAGCAATTGTTGTTTTCCCGACTCCTGGTGGTCCACAAAGAATCAATATTTTTTTCATTAACCTGACTCCTATGCAAAAAATTTGAAAAAATCTCCACTCCGTCCTAAGTTGAAGTTGTGGTAGTCGATCCTTAAATAGATTGTACTACCATTATTAATATTTTTAGGAGGGAGTCCGATGAATTTTTGGAAAAAGAATCACAGATGGTATTCTTTAGCCTTAGATACCAAAAAACAAGTTTTTATTGCTCAAGCAAATGCTGACCCGCAGTTAAAAGTTGAAGCTTCAACAATTGAGAGCGCCTTAGATCAATTAAAGCAATTAACAAAAGATACTCATGAATAAATTCAAAGTTGCTTTGATCAGCGGTTTTTTGTTCAAGCCATCACCTTGATTTTACAATTAGGGGGTGGCTTTTTAATTGTTTTCTTAGCTAAACTTAACTTTAAAAATACATTTGACATTTTACTTTAATTATGGGTAATATCATTGAGTATAACATTTTATTCTTAATTAAAGAGGGGATTCTAGTTGAGTCTTAAGGAGCGGATTTTCAGAAAAGAAAGTTTGACTCGCTATCTGGATAAAGATGGGCGTTTAGCAAAATCAATGGGTGCTGGTGATTTAATCGCACTAGGGATCGGTGCAGTAATTGGTACCGGGATCTTCATTCTTCCGGGAACAGTAGCAGCTTTACATAGTGGCCCAGGAATTATTCTTTCCTTTGTAATTGCGGCGATTGTTTGTTCAACGGCTGCTATGTGCTATGCAGAATTTTCTTCGGCTTTGCCAATTGCGGGAAGTGCTTACTCATTTGGCAATGTAGTTTTTGGAGAAATTATCGGCTGGTTTTTAGGTTGGGCTTTGATTCTTGAATACATGCTGGCGGTCGCAGCTGTTTCTACTGGCTGGGCAGCTTATTTTAACTCATTTCTCGCTGGTTTTGGGATCAAGCTTCCCCAAGCTATCAGTGGTTATTTTGATCCGGCTCATGGGTCATATGTTAATTTAGTTGCCATTTTAATTGTCTTATTGATTTCATTTATTTTATCCCAAGGAGTCAAGACTTCAGTTCATATCAATAATTTAATTGTTTTGATCAAAATCGCAATTATTATCATTTTCTTGCTGGTTGGAATGTTTTATATTAAACCAGCTAACTGGCATCCTTTCTTGCCATTTGGAATCAACGGTGTCTTCACTGGTGCCAGCCTGGTTTTCTTTGCTTATTTAGGTTTTGATGCCGTTTCAGCCTCTGCTGCTGAAGTTAAAAATCCTAAGAGGAATATGCCAATTGGAATCTTGGGAACTTTGGTCATTTGTACAATTCTTTACATTTTGGTTTCGATCGTCTTAACTGGGATGGTCTCTTACAAGAAATTAAATGTTGCTAACCCCGTTTCTTTTGCTTTGCAATACGTCAATCAAAATTGGGCCGCTGGAATTATTTCCTTGGGTGCTTTAGCCGGAATGTTTACCATGATGGTCACCATGATTTTCAGCAGTTCTCGGTTGATTTATTCCATTGGTCGTGATGGCTTATTGCCAAAATTTCTTGGTGAAGTCAGCCCTAAACACCATATCCCTAGCAATGCGATGTTGATCGTTACGATTGTGATTAGCTTGATGGGCGGCTTTGTTTCTTTGGACCAACTAACTAATTTGGTTAATATTGGAACTTTAATTGCCTTCACTTTTGTTTCAATCGGCATCATTCCACTACGTAAACGTCAGGATATTCCTAACGAAGATGGTTTCAAAGTCCCACTTTATCCGATCTTACCAATTATTTCCGCTTTGTTATGTATCTTAATGATGACTAAATTATCAATTGAAACTTGGGTCGCTTCGATCATCTGGTTTATTATTGGCATGATTATTTACTTTAGCTATGGTATTCGCCACAGTCAATTAGCCAAAAAAGATTAATGCCAAATATTAGCTGTCGCTTAGTTTAAAACTAGGTGACAGTTTTTTTGCTATAATGATGCTAATAAATGGATTCCTTGGAGGCTTATTATGTACAATAATCAATTTGCTCGTTTAAAATTATCATTACTCGCTAAAATTGCTGAGCTGAAAAAAATTAACTTTTTAGATGATCAGCTGCTGACCTTGCATGATCCCACTGAACTTTGGCAACAATTCATTGGCAAAGCTTTCCCACAAGCAAAATCTTTAGCAGCTAAGCAAGCCAAGCTCGCCTCTTTAGCTGCTACTGCGGATGAGAACTTATTGACTTATTTAAAAAAAGGTCAACGCGTCACTGCCACTAGTTTTTATAATGTTGCTTTACAGTTGCTTGGGTTTTTGCCAGTAACCGATTTTGAACTTGATCAGCCGTTAAAAATGATGCGTCAAACCAATCTGCCCTATAGCGAAACGCTAAAAACGGTCCAAGATGTAATTGCTGCTTGGTATGATCTATTGACTACTTCAACTAAACTAGGCCAAACTTGGTTAGACAAACTAGCTGGCAGTGGTTATTTTGCTAAGTGGCAAAATGTCACCCAACCGCTTTTCTTCAACGGCAAAGCGCAGCCAATTTTTGCAACTTCAAAATTGCTTTACGAAACGGTGTATGTCGAAACTGATTTAGATACTGATGAAGATGGTCAGGCTGATTTAGTCAAAGTTGATCTGATCCGGCCCAGCGAAACGCAAACTGGTTTGCAGGTACCAGTCCTCTTCACAGCCAGTCCATACAATCAAGGGACCAATGATGAAGCTGCTGATAAATTGATGCATAAAATGAACGTTCCGCTGACCCATAAAAAGCCTGGCAGTGAAGACTTAACACCTCCAAAGTTCCCAGCAGCCGCTCCCACAAAGCGAACCGTCAGTGAGGTAACGCCAACTGCGCAAGAAACCTTTAGTGATGAGTTTGGCTACAGCTTAAATGACTATTTTTTAGCTCGTGGTTTTGCCGTTGTTTATTCGGCTGGCATCGGAACTAAAGATTCTGACGGTTTGCGAACTTGCGGTACAGCCGCTGAAACGCAAGCGGCCAAAGCCGTCGTCGAATGGCTGCATGGCGATCGTGTTGCTTTTGTCAGTCGCTCTTCTCAGCAAGCAATCAAAGCCTGGTGGTCAAATGGTCAAGTTGCGATGACCGGGAAATCATATTTGGGGACTTTGGCTACTGCAGTCGCTACGACCGGGGTTAAAGGATTGAAAACGGTAATTGCTGAAGCCGCTATTTCCAGCTGGTATGATTATTACCGTGATGGCGGCTTGGTTGTCGCTCCTGGTGGGTTTCCTGGTGAAGATGCTGATGTTTTAGCTTTAGAATGTCAAAGTCGCCAACAAGTTTATGGTGATTTTTTGCGTGTTAAACAAACAGCTGCCCAAAAGCTGAGTGCCATCTCCACTGGTCAAGATCGCTCTAGTGGCAATTACAACGCATTTTGGGATCAGCGCAATTACTTGAAGGACTTTTCAAAAATCAAAGCCGATGTCGTGTTAGTTCATGGTTTAAATGATTGGAATGTCAAGTTGCGTAATGCCTATCAAGCTTGGGAAGAACTGCAGAAATTACCGATCAGTCAAAAATTAATTTTGCATCAAGGCAAACATATCTATATCAATCATTTGCGGTCACTGGATTTTACCGATTTGATGAATCTTTGGCTGTCATACGAATTATATGGGGTCGCTAATCAGGCACCACAGATTATCCCCCAAGTTTTGGTTCAGGATAACACGCAAGTCGAAAAATGGCAAGCTTATGCGAACTGGTCCGCAGCTAAAACCACTAAGCTCTATTTGCAGCCAGCCCAATTAACTACTGACCGGGCTGCTCAACAAGTCGTCAGCTTCAAGGATCAATTACCAGCTGAAAAGTTTGCTTTTTATCAACAGCAGTCAACTGTCTGGAAACACGATCTGCTTGAACCTAAGTCAGCTTCGCCGTTGCAGAATCATAAGTTGATCTTTACCAGTCAGCCGTTACCGCAAGATGTTTTATTACGCGGGGTACCACACGTCAAACTGAAAGTCGCGGTCAATAGTGATCACGGCTTACTAAGCTTGATGCTGGTCGATTATGGTCAAGCTAAGCGACTCCGCTCAGAGACCAGTGTTCTGTCAATGGATCGATTACAACTGGGATACCATTGGCAAACCGCCAGCCCAGTTGATTTTCGGTTAGAAAAAAATCCCAGCCCTTGGAAAATGCTCACCAAGGGTCATCTAAATTTACAAAATCGCCAGCATCCTTGGCAAGTTGATGAATTAAAAGCCAATACTTTCTACTCACTTCAAGTCGATCTGCAACCAATGTTTTATCATTTGCCAGCTGGACGCCAATTAGGTTTGATTGTTTATGCGACCGACTTTGGCATGACAGTTTGCGGTAATCAAGAGCTGACATATTCATTACAACTGGCAGATTGTCAATTAGAACTGCCGGTAAGTAAACTTTGATCTTTGTTTGCAAATTAAAATCTATGCTATGATTGATTTAAACTTACTAGGAATCAGGTGGAAAAAATGAAACAGGGAACTACAATTTTAACTTTAAATAATGGCTACCATCTCTGGACTCATACTGAAGGCCAGGGCAAAATCAATTTACTTTGCCTGCATGGCGGCCCAGGTGGCAATCATGAATACTACGAGAACTTTGCTGACCAGCTGAAAGATCTCGGAGTTCAAGTAACCATGTATGATCAATTGGGATCATGGTATTCTGATCAACCAGATTTTTCCAAGCAGGAAAACGTTGATAAGTTTTTAAATATGGATTATTTCATCAATGAGGTCGAAGAGGTTCGTCAAAAACTCGGACTTGATCAATTTTATCTGATCGGCCAATCTTGGGGGGGAATTTTAACTCAAGAATATGCCTTGCGTTATCAAGAACACCTTAAAGGGATCATTATTTCCAGTATGACAGATAATATTGCTGAATATGTGACCAATATCAACGCAATCCGCGAAAAAGAATTTTCGACGGCCGATCTAGCTTTCATGAAGGAATGCGAAACAAAGAACAATTATGATAATCAGCGTTATCAAAACCTGATTGACGAGCTGAATCGTGGTTACGTTGATCGTAAACAACCGCCGGCCATTTCACATTTGACTAATACAATGGCAACCAAAGTCTACAATTACTTCCAAGGCGACAATGAGTTCGTCATTACTGGCAAATTAAAAGGCTGGGATCGGCGCAACGAGATCCATAACATCCAAGTTCCAACGTTATTAACCTTTGGTGAACATGAAACAATGCCGCTAGCAACCGCTCGACGAATGGCTCAAGCGTTGCCACACGCCCGCTTGGTAACAACTCCTAACGGCGGTCATCATCATATGATCGACAATGCACCAGTTTATTTTGATCATTTAAAGCAATTCTTACGTGATGTGGAAAGTGGAAATTTTACTGATTGATCATGAGGCATCGAGTTCAAATACTCGGTGCTTTTTGATTAGCTGGTTGGGTCTGATTAGCTCAATCAGCGGATTTTTGTTATAATAATTTTCAAAATGTGAAGACAAAATCGCCGGGTTTTGTAAAAAAATAACGTTGGCAGTTGACAGGCGATCCTCGGATAGAGACTGACAACAAATTGGGAGGTTATTTTTTTTGCAACAGCCATCATTATTGCGTGAGAGCACTGGATATATTTTACGAAATATTGCTGCTTCACTGGGAATTTCACTTTATGTGATTATTGATACTTTATTTATTGCGACTGTTGCCGGCTCAATGGGCTTGGCAGCCTTAAATATCGTTTTACCGGTGTTTAATTTTATTAGCTCAATTGGTTTGCTGTTAGGAATTGGCGGTTCAACGATCTATTCCATGAATAAACTACGCCAACCCCAAAAAGTTGCCAGTCTTTATGGTCAGTTACTGATCTTCGGCGTGATTTTGGGAATTGGTTTTACTTTGATTTGCAACCTAGCCACCCGGCCGTTATTATTGCTGTTAGGTGCTAACCAGCAAACCCTGCCACTGGCGAGCAGTTACTTGCGTATCATTTCATTAAGTGCCACTTTTTATATCATTAATTATCTTTCAGTTAATTTTGTCCGAAATGATGGCAATCCCCGGTTAACAATGCTGGCAACTTTATCAGAAGCCAGTCTAGTGATCATTTTGGATTATTTGTTTGTGTTTGTTTTTGGATGGGGAATGAATGGTGCTGCTTGGGCCACTTTATTTTCGCCAATGATCAGTTTATTGATTTTGACGCGCCACCGAAAATTTTCGAGCCGCCAGCTGCAACTCATTTTGACTTGGCCACGCTTAAATAATCTCTGGCGAACAGCTAAATTGGGCTTCCCTTCTTTTTTGACCGAAATGAGTACGGGAATCAGCATTTTAGTTTTTAATCTGGTACTAGGAAAATTAGCTGGCAATTATGCAATTGCAGCTTATGGAGTGATTGCCAATACTGCTTTAGTACTTTTAGCTTTCTTTAATGGAGTGGCCATGGGGATTCAGCCACTGATGGCGCGCGAATTTGGTCAAAGACATTGGCTACAGATCAAAGCGATCCTGAAAGAAGGAATTATAATTTGCCTTTTGATTGCTTGTTTAGGCTATTTAATTCTTTTAATATTTAAATATCCAATCATTGCTTTATTTGATCAAAGTCACCAGACTCGTTTGATCAGTTATGCTGCAGCTGGAATCCCGCTTTATTTTATCAGCACCTTCTTCACAGGAATCAATCTCTGCTTGATGATTTTCTTGATTGCGATCAATCAGCCAAAATATTCCTTTTTCTTATCGCTAAATCGTGGCTATTTGATTTTATTACCAATGATCCTGCTAGCGGGAAAGCTGGCTGGCTTGCAAGGGGTCTGGCTAAGTCTGCCACTCACAGAACTGATTGTCCTACTTCTTGGTAGCCTATTTGTCCGTAACTTTTTGAAAAATCCACCACTAAATTAAGGAGTTCTAACTAATGAAAATCAAACGTATTGATCATCTGGTTTTAACAGTTACTAACATTGCTAAAGCCATTCGTTTCTACCATGAAGTTTTTGATATGCCAATCATTAATTTTAACGGCCAAAGCGAGCCAAATTGCGTTCGTTGTGGTCATCAATTATTAGAGTTTCAAACCACTAACCAGTTGCAAAAATTAACTGCAGCTCAGCCAACCAGTAGCAGTGCCGCAATTTGCATTGTTAGCGGTGACAAGCTTGAGGACATTTGTAATCACCTTAAAAGCTACTACATTCCAATCATCGCTGGCCCAGTGGAACAAGTTGGCTCCGAAGGCAAAATGACTGCAATTTATATTCATGATTGTGATCAAAACTTGATTGAGATCGCCAGTTACAAAGATCGTTAATTAATCACCCTTCTGCAGATTTTAAAATCAACAAATAAAAAACCAGTCTCAGATTGACAAACTGGTCTTTTGCTAATTAAAATTATCTTTCAACATTCTGGTCACTTATTTTTCAAGCCAACCACCATCAATAGGCAAAACAACCCCATGAATATAATCAGCTGCTTGGCTGGCTAAAAAGAGCGTTGCCGCAGCAACTTCACTCGGCTGAGCCCAGCGTTGGGCCGGTGTTTGTCGCGCAACGGCTTTAGCCATGACTTGCTCACCAGCAAAATCAGCTTGATTCATTGGTGTTTGAATTGCTCCGGGAGCTAAACAGTTAGCTCGAATTCCAGCGGCCGCGTAATCATAGTCTAATTGCTTAGTATAACCAATGATTGCATGTTTAGCAGCTGTATAAGCTGCTCCCCCACCGCCAGCAACTAAGCCGGCGATCGAAGCCATGTTGATGATCACTCCCTGTTTTTGATCGAGCATTGCCGGTAAAAATTGATTGGTCAAGCGAAAAACGCTTTTCAGATCCGTGTCCAAGATCTGATCCCACAATTGTTCTGTTGTCTCCAACGTTGGCCGATAAGCATCCAAGATTCCTGCTGTATTCAGTAAAATTCTGACTGCTCCATCAGCAAGAATTTCTTTAGCCGCTGCTTTGATAGTGGTCGCTTGACTGACATCACAGTTTAGGAAATGGAATTGTTGCGGATAGTTTTTTTGAAACGCCTTAACCAAGGCACTTGATTTTTGATCTAAGCCCCAAACTATCGCTTGCCGCTTCAAGAATGCCTGGGTTTGAGCCGCCCCAATTCCAGAGGCGACGCCCGTGATGACGATCCTTTGACCTTTAAATTCCGAAAATTGACTCATTGTTCATCAACTTCGATCCAATCAGTTGCCAATAGATCACAAGTTGTCGGCTGAAACATTGACCAAGCCGGTTTTTCTGCCGTTTTGATCAAAAAGTACGGATTAACTGCCTGACTGGCAAATTTTGGCTGAGTTACTAACAATATATACTCTTCAGAACCTTGCCAATTTTGACGAACCAACTTCTTGCCTTGTCTTAAAAGCGGCAATGCCTGTTCAAATGTCATTTTTTCACCTACTTACTTGGTTAAATCGATTTTAGTACTGATGATTCCAATTAAAATTGCACCGAGGATCATTGACCCTAATTCACCAAGGGCAACGCTTAAATAAGTTACCCAAAATGGTGCTTGACTAACTAGATGTAGTTCTAAAGCCACACTCCAGACTGAAATTGTACAAATTATAACAGCAATTGCTAATTTTTGCCATTTCTTATCTACAAATTTACTTAGAAAGTAACTAATTGCTGTCATTACTAATGTTCCTAGTGAGCCGAAAATGACATCGACCGCCCCTAAACTCGACCAGAGATTAGCGATCACACAGCCCAAAGTCAAAGCCCAAATATAGCGTTTATTAAAGACAGCTAAGTTATTCAGCATTTCTGATAAACGAAATTGCACCGGACCGTAGCTGAACATAATTAAAGCGACAGTTAAAACAACGTAAATGGCAGCTACTAAAGCTGCTTTGATCAAACCAACCAATTTTTGATGTGAATTATCCAATTTGATTCCCCCTAGTTTTTTTTAATGGTGGGATGGTTTCGAACCACCAGGACGCTTAAGACGCCGATGAAAATTATACCAAAATAAGTTGAAAAGATAAAGTTGACCGCCAATCAATCGTTTTTAGCCTGCCAAATAATAAAAATCATGAAATCAGTGCTTGACTTTTTGATTCAAGCCTTGATTTCATGATTTTTAAAACAACGCAAATTAAATTTTCACAGGACAAATTTTTTAATTGCTTCCGCAACGGCCCCGTGATTATTATCAGCTTGAGTAATATATCCTGCGACTTGTTTAACAAACTTCTTGCCGTTAGCAACACAAACACCCAGACCGGCTTGTTCGATCATTGGCAGATCGTTGCCATTATCACCGATCGCCATGATTTCTTCCGGTTTAATTCCCAGCTTTCTTCCCAATTTGAGCACTGCTTGACCTTTATCAGCCGTAATTGAATTAAACTCAATATAACGATCCGATGAAAATGTAATATTCATTGGATAAGCAAAACTGGCTTGAACTTGTTGACGCATTCGTTTTCGTTGCTCTTCAGCAGGAAGCAAAAAAATTATTTTCATCAATTTAGCCGATTTCAAAAAATCCATTGTTGGCCGATGGCACTCGCTCCAAGTATTAACCCTGCCAGTAATGTATGAAATTTCAGCTGCGTTGATGTTCCAAATGTATAAACGATCTAACGTATAAACATGCACGCAGCACCCATAGCTGATCCCAAGCTCAAAAAGTTGCTTAACCACTTCAAAAGGCATTGGTTGCGTCTGCAAAATCTGATTTAGATAATTTTCAACGATTGCCCCACCATTATAGGAAATTACAAATTCATTTTTTTGCTGGAACAAACCTAATTGTTCCAAATTATGCTGCACCGTCAGGAAACTGCGCCCAGTGTTTGGCACAAAATGAACCCCCTGAGCAACTGCTGCTTTGATAGCCTGCTGATTATCAAACGTGATTTGTTTATTATCTGTCAGCAACGTCTCATCTAAATCACACGCAATTAATTTATACATTATAAAACTCTCCAATCCCGCTTATTGTCGTAAACGACTGATGATCACCGTAACAATAATTGCTCCAAAAACAATGGCCGCAAAAATTCCGGCTGGGATTTCAATATCGATCATTGGAATTGATAAAAACAACTTAACCGCAATCACGGCAATCAAACCGTATGCCATGACTTCGAGTTCTGGAATGACCTTCATTAGTTTGATGATCACCTCAGCAACTCCACGCATGCATAAAATCCCAATTATCCCGCCAATCAACACGATCACAGGGTTGCTCGAAATTGCCAACGATGCTAAAACAGAATCGATTGAAAAAACAATATCCATCATCTCAATTGAAATCACAACTGACCAAAAAAGTGATAAACCGCGCTTTTTGCTGGTTTTCTGTTCTTTTGATTGTGGTTGATGCGGATGAAAACGCCGATAAAAATGATTGAGTGATAAATACATTAAGTAGCCCGCACCTAAAATTTTTATTTCCCAGAAATTGATCAAATACGTTCCAATTCCGATAATCAAAAAACGGAAAAGATAAGCTCCCCATAGGCCATAAAACAATGACTTTTCCTGTTGAACTTTAGTTGGCAACACTTGGGTCTGAGCTGCCAAGACGATAGCATTATCAACTGACAGCAAACACTCGATCAAAACCAGCGATAAGATAATCAACCAATCTTCACCTGATTCGATCACTGTTGACCAATTCCCCAAATCAAAAAATGGCCCATAAAGTTTTGTAATAATTTCCAACAAAGGTCTCCTTCTCTATATCTAAGCTAATTAAGTGGCAAAGTCAAGTCACTCTGGTCGGCAGCTGCCTGTTTTTTGGTTTTGATCGGATGCCGTCCGCGCAAGTAACTTTTGATCAAGCCATAGACTTCTTGACGCTCCTTAGCTGATAATAAATTACCTTCTAATGTTAACTGCGTATTCATCGCAAAAATATCAGCCAAATCAAGTTCTTGATAAGCCCGACCAACTAAAAAATCAACTGACACGCTAAAAAAGCACGCCAATTTTAAGACCTCCAGATAAGATGGCGTATTGATCCCTCGCTCCCAGCTGCCAATTTGTGGCCCAGAATTTGGCTTGCTGCTGACTGAAAAATCCATTGCATTTAATTGCTTGGCCAGTTCATTCAAAGTCAAGCTGCGACCCCTCCGTAATGCTTTTAATCTCTCAGGAAACATGGCGTCACTCCTTTCTTTTAAGCATAACACCATCACGACAAAGCTGACCTGCAAATAGCTAACTAAAGTTCGACTAATTGATCGGCGGCCAGTAAATACAGATACTTATGATCGACTGATCGGTGCAAAATTTTTTCTAGCGCTTGGCTGTACAAATTCAGTTGTCCTCGATAACGCTCACAGATTTGCTGTTGCTTGGTTTGATCATGTGGCAAAACAAAATCTGTTTTATAATCAAACAGCAATACCTGGGCGGCTGTTGGCAAGAAGCCATCAATGATCCCGTGAACCAAGATATCAGCAGAATTTTTAGCAACTGGCAGCAATAACGAAAATGGAACTTCCCGTTCAACTTGTTGCGGATGAGCTAACAGCTGCCGTCCTAAAGAACTGGCAAAAAAATTCAAAATTTGCTGACGATCAATCTGAGCAGCAATCGGCGGCTCGATCAGCCCTTGATTGGTCAACTGCTGAATCAAGGTTTCAAGCGACTCTTTAGTTGGCAACTGACTTAAAGAAATTTTTTGCAAAACTAAATGAACTGCTGTCCCAATTTGTGTTGCCGCTGGCTGCTTGGCAGTCGCCATAAATTGTGGCAATCGCAAATCATTTGAAACCAGCCGACGAGCTTGCGCAGGTGGTGTCGGCCGATCGACCTCCATAAAATCTAATTCCTTTTCATCAGGATCATTAAATAATCGTTTAATTTCCGAAACCGACTGATAAGCTGTTGTTCGGGTCAGTTGCCAATCAGGATAAACGTAATTCAATTGTCGCTTAATTGTGCTTAATTGTTGCTGATCCGCTGGGGAAATAGGCGATGCTGATCGGTCGGGTCGCTGATCAGGCTCAATTGCTGCTTGATCTGAGTCGATCCATTTCAACAAAAAGCTAGTTTTAAATTCCGTTAATTGTGGCAGCTGCACGGTTAATGGCTGATCAGTCGTCAAGGTCTTAAAATCTGGATGGCGAATCAAACTGGCCCCGATCCAATCCATTAAGGAACTAGGTTTTTGCCTCATGCTATCTGGCAAAAGCAGCTTAGAACTGGCTTGAGCTGCGGTCCAATTACTGATTGCCTGTTGAGGATCAGCATAAGCACCAGTGATGATCAACTTTTGTTTGGCTCGCGTTAAGGCAACGTACAGCAGCCGCATCTGCTCGGCGGCTAGTTTAATTTGAGCTTGATCATCAAACAATAATTTTGGCAGTGTTGGAACCTTAACTCGCGTCTTGGGATCCAACCAAGTGATACCAATTCCACCAGTTTGATTGAGCTGATAGCTACGGCGCAAATCTTGCTGATTGATTTGATGAGTTGCATTGATCAAGAAAACGACCGGGAATTCCAAACCTTTGCTGCCATGGATCGTCATCACTTGAACCGCATCTAGGGTTGCTTGGGCTGGAGCAGCAGCTAAATCATGCTGTTGCTTTTGCATTCGTAAAATAAAGCGAATAAATTGAAATAATCCCTGATAACTCATTTTCTCATAGGCACTGGCCCGCTGATACAGCGCATGTAAATTGGCTTGGCGCTGGATTCCTCCTGGCATACCACCAACGTAATCCAAAAAGCCAGTTTTATCATAGATCCGCCAGATCAAAGCTGCCAATTCGTTACGCCGAGCAAAGGTCCGCAAGTCTTGTAATAACTTGATAAACCAGTCAACTTTTTGATACAAGCGCTGACTAAAACCATTGGCCTGCTCTGGATCAAAGCTTTTCCAAAAGTGCAAAACCGAAGTGTAATAATCATCGGTCCGATCATTGATTCGCAAATAAGCTAACTCATTTTCCTTCAAGCCAACGATCGGTGAACGTAAAACGCTGACGAGCGGAATGTCTTGGTATGGATTATCAATGATCTGCAAGAAAGAAACCATAATTTGGATTTCAATGGTCTGAAAGTAATTTTGAGCATCTTTGATTATAACGGGAATTCCTAATCGTTGAAATTCATCGAGAATCATTAAATTATTATTTCTAGTTGGCACCAACAGCGCAATGTCTTGATACTCAATTGGGCGAACAGTAGTTTTCCCTGCGACAACTGTCTTGATTTGCAAAGGTTGCTGCTTTAATTCCAAGATTCGTTTGCCAATGAGTTGGATCTCACCTTGAGTTAAACTCTTAGCCGAAAAATCTGACTGGTAAGGTTCCATAGTTGGTGCTGGTTGAGCTGACATTGCTCGCGTTTGATCAGTATACAACAATATCTCAACTGGATCTGCTGGCAGATCATCATAATACTTGGCTCCGTATTTCAGTTGCGCAGTTTGATAGTAATCGATCCCACCAATTTTTTCATCCATTAACTGTGAAAAAATCAAATTATTGAATTCGTCGATCGTTTCACTGGAACGGAAATTGTCCGGTAAAGTAATCAACTGACCCAAGGCTGGTGTTTGCTGATAACTGTGAAACTTGTGCAAGAACATGGTTGGGTCAGCCTGGCGGAACCCATAAATTGACTGCTTAGCATCACCGACCATAAAAAGATTGCCGGGCTGGCTTTGCGCAATGGCTTGCAGAATTGCTTCTTGCAGCTGATTAGTATCTTGATATTCATCGATCATAATTGCTTGATAATGCTGCTGCAAATCAGCTCTGACTTGCTGACCGATCGGCGTTGAAGTCGTTAGAATCTGATAAGCTAGATGCTCAATGTCACTAAAATCAAGGAGCTGACGCCGCTGCTTAGCTTGTCGAAACGCTGTCATAAAATCTAAGACCGTTTGACTTAGTTCAGCCACCAGTTGCTGAGCATGATGTGCAACTTGCTGTAATTGGGTTTCATTTTGGCTGAAAAAGCCAGTCTTTAATTCCTCAAACTCTTTTTTTAAAGCTTGCCGCTGTTTAGTCAATTGCATCTTTACCGGCTTTTGTTCATCAGTTAATTTTTGCGTTGCCAAGCGGGTCGGCTTGAAGGCCCAAACAGCCGCCTGCAGATTATCCCAGTTGGCCGTTGTCAGCTGCATTTTCAACTCCATTACTTGCTGCTGATCAGTCGTAACTGCGGCCCCAAATTTTTCTAAACCATTTTCAGTTGCCCGCTGTTTTAGTAAACCAAGCTGCGTTTCAATCATCGTTAGCTTAGTTTGTAGTAGTGGTGCTAATTGCTTTTGATAAAAACTGCTTTGTTTAAAATCGCCATTTTGCGGCCAAGCATAAGCTGCTGGCAATTTTTTGACCCAAGTAACTGGCTGGGGCTGGGCATTGGCATATTCAAAAACTTTCATCACAACTGCGCTCAAGCCATCATCGCTGCGATCATTCGAAAAGTTCTGCGTCAACTGTTCAAAAGCTGACCGTTGCTGACCATATTTTTTTTCGCGTACCTGTGCCCAAACGTCTTCTGCCAGCATCTGCCGTTCAGTTTCATCCGTTAACTGTCGAAAAACCGGGTCTAAATGGATCACGTAATAATATTGTTGGACTAAATGCAAACAAAAAGCATCAATCGTACTGATAGCGGCTGTTTTTAACTTTAAACGCTGCTGTAATAACCATTGTTTGCGTTGGGCATCTTTAGCTGTCAACTGAGCCAATTCCACCTGCAAGGCTTGTTCAATCCGTTCTTTCATTTCCGCAGCAGCCGCTTTCGTGAAAGTCACCACTAATAACTGATCGATTCCGACTTGCTGTTGAAGTAAATTTAAAACCCGCTCAACTAAGACTTTGGTTTTCCCCGAGCCAGCTGACGCGGCAACTAGAATGTTTTTCCCACCCGTTTTGATTGCTGCTTGCTGCTGGGGAGTATAATTGATTTTTTCAGGCAAAGATTATTTGCTCCTTTCAGCTTGAATTCTTTCTAAGACCTCGGCGGCTGACATTTTGTTGAGCTGATGATAATTATTTTCCGCCAGCATTGCATCAAATTGCATGATAGCTTTGAAAGGTGAATATTGCATAGCTGACCGCTTATCCGGCCATAAAACTGGATCGATCACTAAATCACCGCTAAAAATCTTAGCCGCTGCTTGTTGGATCAACAATTCATTATGCCACAGCAATAATTTCAGCTGCGATTTAGTAATCAGCTGCGGATCATTCTTGCCGGTTGCTGCGTAACTGCCGTCTTTTTTCCGGCGAAAAGGATAAACCAGCGAAGCCCCAGACTTATCTTGGGTCAACTCTTGATCTAACAGCTCGAGCAGTTTGGTTTCGGCCAATAAAAGCCCCTCATATTTATTTTTCTTCAACCAGGCCTGCTCAAAAGGCGTTTGCAAGACATCTTTTAAATCCAGTTTAGGATCTTGTAAATGTAAATAAACTGCCCCAGCCGGTTTTGGTTGAGTTTTTGGCAACAACAAATCAAAATTATTGATCAAAGCATCCAAATACGTCAACATCTGCAAAGAAACACCATAATACGCATCCCGAAAATTAAACTTATGCTGACTCGACTTATAATCCACGATCCCCAAATATGTCTGCTGTTCCTTTTGTAGCAGATCAATTCGATCAATCTTGCCGCGCACCTTGACTGCATGCTGCTGCGGAAGCTGGAACTCTAAAGGCCGCAAGCCTTCTTGACTGCCAACTTGACCGAATAAGACCTCGGTTTTAAAAGGCCGTAGTTGTGAACGTTGCAGTTGCTGGTGAATTGTCCAACTGACCTGCCGGATCGTTTTGGCTAGCTGCCGGCTTAGATACTGCATTCGATTGGAACTGTTCAAGATTTGAAACTGTGGCAGCTGCAACAACTCCTTGGTAATGGAGTAAATCTGCTGTTGTAACTGCTGAGAAGAGATTTCGGCAATACTCAAGTGCTCGGCTGCTAAATTACGATGCAAGCTGTCTAAGGCTGCATGGAAGAACTCACCCGTGTTGGCTGGCGAAAGTTCAAAGACGTCCCTTTCTTGCAATCGTAAACCATATTTTAAGAAATAAGCATACTGATTAGTATAAAATTCCTCCAGCTTAGAAATCGACGTATTGATCGTTTTTCCATATAAACCATCCACGATTTTTGGCTGGAGCTTTTCCGGGACATTGCGATAACTCAAGCTGGCAAAGACTTGCTCGGCCAACTTGCCGACTTGAGAATCTTGCCTCAACCACTTGGCTATCGGCTGAAAGTTGGCCGGCAGCTGCTTTTGATTTTTACGTGCCAAGCTTAGCAACTGACTAATCGTAATCCGGGGGTTGCCCACAAAAAAGCGACTAAAATCTGCTACCGAAATCTCAGCTGGTGGCTCAGTAGCAATCAAGGGGCAATCCAAAGCAAAGTGAGTCGCCAATTGTTTCAGATACGGCGATGCTTTTAATTCCTGACCATCACTTTCCTGTTGCGGATAAGATAAGATCAAACGCTTTTTAGGCAGCATAAATGCCAGGTAAGCCAGGTAGCTTTCACCAGCTAATTGGACATTGCTGGTTTGTGCTAAATCAGCTTGTTCAGCCGGCAAATAATCAGCCAGCTGTAGCCGATCATTGTCTGACAATAAAGCAGGCTGGGTTGTTTGATCCGGCATAACTGCACTCGTTGCTCCAATCAAAAAAACTGTCTCAGCATTTTGCAGCTGTGCCATCCCAGTTTCAGTGATCATAACCTGATCAAGCGTGGATGGTACTTGACTATACTGAGCACCAGCAAAGCCATTTAAGAGAAGTTCTTTAAATAATTCCAATTCAAACGGCCGATCGCCAAAAATTAGCACATATTCATCAAGCATTTGGACAAAGGTGTTCCAAACTTCTTCTGGACGGCTGGCCGCAGCCAAATTTCCCGCAGCAATCGCCTGATCACGCCAAGTCAGCAGTTGTCGGGCAACTCCAGTTTCAACTAGAAAGTTGACCAAAATCTTAGCTGCCTGGCGTCCAGTTTGAGCTTGCGTTAATTTTTTAAAAAATGGCGGCAGAATTGCTCGCACAAAATGGCGGATCAAATTGACTTGCTGAGTCTGTTTTTCTTGTTGGCTGGTCAAAACTTGGTCCGCATCGGTCGTTTCAAAACGAAAAACCTGCCAATCAGCTGAACGCAACCAAGCTGCTCCATTTAAACCGGTTTTTAAAATCAAATTTTCAGTCAGATCCAAGCAGTCCCGAAACTCTCCCAGATCGATCGGTTGCCCAGTCGCTGTTTGCGGCAATAACAGTTCGGTCTTTAATAAACGCATCACATCATCATATTGATAATGATTTTCTTGGACATCAAATAAAGCACTGATCAATTCAACTAGCGGATGCGAACTCATCTCATGCTGAAGATCAATAAAAAATGGGATTCCAGCTTGTTGGAAAATTGGTTCAATGATATTTCGATATAAATCCAAATGTCTGGTCATAACGACAAAATCACGGTAATGTCCCCGTTCTTGCTGCAAGAGTTGCCGCAGCTTAATTGCGACTTGACGCACTTCAGTTTGCCGATCAGCAGTTTTAAAAAGTTGCAGTGAATCAGTAGACTGGGCAGCTGCTGTTGGAACAAACTCCAAACGTGAATTACGAACCCAATAATCCTCCAGATCCAATAGTAAGGCTGACTTAGTTTTTAGAGTGTCGGTAATCGGTAACAGCTTAGCCGAGGCTTGGGAGCGAGTTAAAGCTTGATAAAGACAACTAGAACGATAAAATAGTGAATTTGGATCTTGCTTAGTCAAAAAGCTTTCTCGATCACCGACTAAAGTTAGATTGACTTCAGCGGCTTTTTTAATCAAGACTTCGACCAATTGTCTTTCCTGCTGGTTAAAATGTGAAAAACCGGCGATATAAAAATAATCATGACTTAAATCACGCTGTTGCAGATTTTCAGCCAATAAATTCAAAATTCCTTCATTCCCGATGAACTGCTGTCGACTTTCTTGCTGATACTCCTGATAAACCAGCGTTAGATCATGCAGCTTAGCCTGCAAATTAGCTGATAGCGGCGATTCAGCTAATTGGGCTAATTCCGCTGGCGTTACCAAATTTTGCTGTAGTTCATTTAACTGAGCGGCTAATTGACTGACAAAACCGATTTGCACTTGGTTAGCCTTAAAAATCGTCAGCTCAGCCTGTTTGTCTTGTAGGATCGCAGCTACCAGCATTTGATTCCCAGCTTTGGACAAGCGTGGAATCTTAAAAATCGGCGTGTCTTTTAAAAAGTACCAGGCTAAGCGAGTGAAGGAAAAGGTCTGGACATTTTTTTGCGCATAAAGCCCTTGGTCACCGAACGCTTGCCGCAATTGTTTCAAAACTTTAACTTCAGCGGCAAATTTAATATGGTTCGGTACTAGATAAAAGAAACGTCCTTGCGGATCGGCGCGGCTTTTTTGAGCTAAACGATCAATCAAAAAGCGATGATGATCACAGGAAGCTTTCCCAAAATAAAAATTTACGCTCATCTTGCATTCTCCTTTACTGTTTTTATTTTATCATCAATCAATTCTTTTCACTTGCTTGAACCTACAAAAAAAGCAGCTGAAATCATCAACTGCTCCACCGAACGCTTAAGCCAAAGAATCCCATGGTGCCAAATCAAGCGGTGTCTGTTGCCAGATTGCTAACTCTTTAGGCTGCAGAAATTCTTTTTTCACGATCACTTCATAAACAAAATCATCAAACCAGCGATCGCTCATTACAAAGTATCCTTGCTGACCGTTTTTTTCTCCCCAGTTGTTTTCTACCTTCCATTTAGTTGATCGACCAGCAACCAGATCAACGCCGACTAGAGTCATTGCATGTGAAACAGCGGCCTCGCGACTTCTCAGCCGGTCCGCTTTGGAGAGCTCTAAATCAGCTCCAAATAACGCACCACGCTGGTAAAACTCTGGTGCCAAGATCCCCTGCTGACGATCAGAAGCTTTTAAAACATCATTACCAAACCAAACCGTCAAACCAGCTTCTAATTGAGCAATTGCTGCTTGTTTCAAAGCCGTAATTTCAGTATTAACAAAAGCAATTTTTTGGCCGTTGAAAATATAATCCTCACTCGGCAGACCATAAACTTGGCCCAGCTGATGATCAGGTGCATTCGTCAAACAAACATAATCATCAAAGTCCCAAGTGAAATATTTTTGAAAGAACTGCTGGGGGGTCAGCTTTTGATCATGATGATATTCTTTTTGATCATTCCGGTATTCAAAATCAAATTCAGCGGGTGGCTCGCCAAAGGCAAACACCAGCATTCGATAAACAACACTCAAATATTCCATTTTTAACTGCCGGAGTTTTTCAGCAGTCTGACCACTCTTTTTGGCATCCCTTAAAGCTAGGCCATCTTTACGTAGCTTTAAATTCAAAACATCATTAATTTCAGCGGTATTGCTGCTATTGTAAGTTTCCGGCATAATATCTTGCGGTACCACTCCGTATTTGCTGATCAAAGCAGCCGCATTAGACCATTGACCACCATCACTATTTGGTCCGTCAAACAAGTCCATTACCCGTCGACTGCCTAAGGGCAATGCAGCTGTTTCAAGCACACTTTCGTAAAACTTGTTAGCTTTTTCCAAACGATCATAAAATGAATTGTAATTTTGGGACAATTGAAAATCCTTAACTTGGTATTTTTCAGCAAATTGATGTCGCAAAGTGTTGAGTGTTGAAAATAACCAGCAACGACCACTTTTTTTCTGATTGGTAACTTTACCAGTCTTGACTTCAACTGAAAAAACCGGGTTCAAGTCTTGACGAACAGCGTAATTCTCACTAGCAGCGGCAATCCCATTTTTTTGGCTTGTCCGCGCAAAAATCCGAGCTTGCTTTTGAGCTGCAAACTTCTTTTTCAGCTGTGCTAAATCGGTTGGTAGAATGTCTTTTCCCATTAAAATACCTTCATTCATCTTAGATTAGGTTCAGTATACAAAATAATTGGCCGCGACGATAGTGACTGAACTTGGCGAGCATTATCTTGCAAAAATTGCTGACGCAACTGCTGCAGCTGAAATTTAGCTGCCGACAATGGTTGTTGGAAGACCCACCACTCAACTCCACGTGTCAGTGGCGGAGTAGTTAACGATCCTAGATAATTAAAAACCGCTGCTGAATGTTGTTTTTGAATTTCAGGCAACATCAATTTTGCTGGCAGCAATCGTTTTTGTCCCTCACTAAAAGAAAACTGTTGATAAAAAGGGGCCATCGCTTGATCAATTGGACCTTCTTTGACCCAAAAAGCGACAACTGCCTGCTGTCCAAGCTCATTTTGATGAACAAAATGCCACTCTAATGGATAGCGCTTGCCGTTTAACAAATGTTCAGCCGGAAAATGGAAATGTAACTGTTGAAAGTCAAAAACTCGGTCATTTAGCTGAGCTTGCCCTTGACCGTTGAATTGTAAATTGTTTCCATGGTGTTCAACAGTAGTGAATTGATATGATGTTAAAAAAGAAACTGCCGAATGCTTCGGAGTTTCTTTTTTACTGACTGCTTGTTCAATATCAATTGGAGATTGCCATGGCTGCAGCTGGCTTTGCCAAGCTGATTGGTGCAGATAATCAAGCATGTTCTGATCTCCTTTTAATTTTTCATTAAAGATTTTGTTTAGTGAATAAAGAATCAACTGACTGATTATGGTAAATTAAATCAATGGCCTTAGCAAAGGTCTTTGAAACAGAAAGAATCTTTAACTTAGCAAATTGCTTTTCTTCAGGAATTTGAATCGTATCACTCACAACAACTTGCGTATATTCCGAATTTTGCAAGCGTTCAACTGCACCTTTTGAAAAAATTGGATGGGTTGCACAAGCATAAATGTCAGTTGCTCCAGCAGCTTTAAGTGACCGCGCAGCCAAGGTCATTTTGCGACCAGTATCGATCATATCATCAAACACGATACACCGGCGGCCCTTAACATCACCAATAATTGTGACTTGATCATCGAGAATTGACTGGTCTTCATCACCGCGTTTGTCAACGATGGCAATTGGCGCTTTTAACAGGGTCGCTAAGTTACGAGCAGCTTTGACACCATTATGATCGGGAGCAACGACCACCACATCATCCTTAATACCGGCTTGATTAAAGTAATTAACCTGAACAAAAATTCCTAACAAGTGATCGACCGGAATATTAAAGAAACCTTGCAGTTGACCAGCATGCAGATCCATTGTCACTACTCGATCGGCTCCCACCATTTGCAAGAAATTAGCGATTAATTTAGCAGTGATCGGCTCACGCGGTCGCGCCTTGCGATCAGCACGAGCATAACCATAATAAGGAATTACAATATTAATGGTTCCAGCACTTGATCTTCTTAAAGCATCGATCATGATCATTAATTCCATAAAGTTTTCATTGACTGGGTCGGAAATTGATTGAATCACAAAAACATCTGATCCGCGAATGCTTTCATTGATACTGATTTGAATCTCACCATCACTAAAATGCTTAACTGTTGCCTGACATAAAGCTACATGCAATTCATCGGCAATTTTTTGTGCCAATGGTAAATTTGAATTCAAAGCGAATAGTTTTAAGGCCGATCCCGCCTGTTTTCTGCTCATGACTGCCTCCAAAAAATAATTTATTTACTATAATTATAATCAAATCAAAAGGTAAATTCTATCTTTTTTATTGGTCTACTGACGAATCTGCCCCGCACCGCGAACTTGATACTTAGTCGTCGTTAATTCAACCAACCCCATTGGCCCTCGGGCATGCAGTTTTTGCGTTGAAATGCCAATTTCAGCTCCAAAGCCAAATTCAAAACCATCAGTAAAGCGTGTTGAGGCGTTGACGTAAACCACGGCCGCATCAACTTTAGCTAAAAATTCTTGACTTCTTTGATAATCATTAGTAATGATCGTCTCAGAATGTTTAGTTCCATGCTGATTGATATGATCAATTGCGGCTGTCAGCGACGGAACGATTTTGATTGCTAAGATCAAATCATTATATTCTGTATCCCAATCACTGGCAGTTGCTGGAATCACTTGTTGGCCCAAAAGTTGCTGTACTTGATCATCCCCGCGCAATTCAACTCCGGCAGCTGTCAATTTAGCAGCTATTTGTGGTAAAAACTCAGCCGCCACTTTTTCGTGAACCAGCAATTTTTCCATTGCATTGCAAACTGATGGGCGCTGACATTTGGCATTTAAAATAATTTTTTCAGCCATCGTAAAATCAGCAGTTTGATCAACAAACACATGACAATTGCCAGCACCCGTTTCAATTACTGGGACTTTCGCCTGTTGAACCACGGCTTGAATCAGCCGAGAACTGCCACGCGGAATTAAAACATCAATATACTTTGTTAATTGCATCAGCTGATTAGCTGTTTCATGCGAAGTATCTTCAATTACTTGAATAGCAGCCACTGGCAAAGCTAATTTTTGCAAAGCTGCTCGTAAGATTTTACCAATTTGCAGATTAGTCCGAATTGCTTCTTTGCCACCACGTAAAATAACTGCATTCCCTGACTTAAAACATAAAGCTGCAGCATCAGCAGTCACATTTGGCCGAGCTTCATAAATAATCCCCACAACGCCTAACGGGACCCGCTTTTGGACAATTTGCAAACCAGCATGATTTACCCATCCACGCGTAACTTCGCCAATTGGATCAGGCAATTGGGTAACTTGCTCGATTCCCACTGCCATTTGTTCAATTCGCTCGGGAGTTAAGCGTAAACGATCAAGAAACTTAGCTGGTAATTTTTGCACACTCTGCAGGTCAGTTTCATTGGCAGTTATAATTGATGCTACTTGTGCTCTTAACTCCTGCGCAAGTACTAACAAAGCTTGATTTTTCTGAACAGTCGTTAACTGACCCAAAATATAAGCTGCTCGTGCTGCTTGTGAACCAATTTTTTCTAAATCACAAACTACCATTGATTTCCTCCTTAACTAAGCCTGAAAAAGAGTCCCTAATTCTTGACCTGCAACTAATTTAAAAATAATCGATGGATTCGCACCACTCGCTAAAATTACTGCCCCTCCGGCAGCCATCATCAATTGAGCAGCCTTTAGCTTGGTGACCATGCCACCAGTTCCTAGTTTGGTTCCATGACCGCTTGCTTGAGCGAAAGTCGCCTCATTAATCTGACTAACTCGTTTGATCAATCTAGCATCAACATATTTACGTGGATTTTTATCAAAAAAGCCATCAATATCTGATAACATGATCAAAAGGTCAGCACCGATCATCTTGGCAACAATCGCTGAAAGCTGATCATTATCACCAAAACGGGTATGATGATCCAATTCATCGACCGCGACAGCATCATTTTCATTAACAATTGGAATAATTTTATTTTTTAATAAGTTTTCAAAGGTATTCAAGACATTTTGCCGACTTTTAGGATAATCGACGACATCATGCGTCAGTAAAACTTGTCCGATTTTTTGACCATAAACTGCAAAACGCTGTTGATAAACGGTCATCAGTTGCGTTTGCCCAACCGCAGCTACGGCCTGCTGCTCAGGGATCGCAACCGGACGTTTCTTTAGCCCTAATAATCCTAAACCCGCACCGATTGCGCCAGAAGAAACTAAAACTATTTGTTTATCCTCGTTGACCAAACCGCTTAAGGTATAGCATAATTGATCGATTGCTTTTAAGTTAAGTTTGCCATTTTGATGAATCAAGGTACTGGTCCCGATTTTAACAACGATTCGTTTGCCAACTAAATCTCGCATAGTCCTAACTACTCTCCTTTGAAACTTGATCATTATTTTGAGGTGTATCTTTATTTTCTTCAACATGCCGGCGAACTTCCAGCCAATCAATATAATTTCGGTTAAAATCAGTGATTTTTAAATCAAATTGACCCAGCGTGATCACCATGTCCTGCTTAACTTGGTAATTTTCTAATAGATAACCAGCAATTGTGACACTATCTGATTCATCAAAGCTACGATTTTTAGCACGGAAAAAGCGTTCAAAATCATATAAAGTGGTTTTACCAGAAACCTTATACGAACCATCTTGATTTTTAATAATATACTCACTCGAGACATCATCTATTTCGTCTTTAACGACCCCAAATAATTCTTCATAAATATCCTTGTCAGTGACAATTCCACTTGTCCCACCGTATTCATCTAAAACAACGACGATCGGTGTTTTTTTATTAATCATCTGCTGCAAAAGTTTTTGAATCGGCGTCACTTCGGGAACAGTAATAATCGTTCGCAACAACTTGCTGACACGAACATTAGCATCGACTTGTGCCTGACGAATTAAATCATAAATATAGACATAACCTAAGATCCGATCCTTGTCATTATTAGCAACCACTGGAAAACGACTAAAGCCCTTGCGCAAATAATAATTGATCACCGTTTTGACAGTATCAGTGATATCAACGACTTCCAAGCTAGTCCGGTCGACCATGATATCTTTAGCAACTTTATCATTAAAATCAAAGGCTCGTTGCATATAAAGCAAATCATTTTTGTCAAGCTGACCTCCACTAACCGCATTCCTGGATAACCGTAAAATTTCAGCTTGTGATAAAACATCATCACTTTCATCCGCCGGCTTGAGCCCCATCAAATGGATGATCACTCCAGCTGAGGCATTCAATAATCTAACAAACGGATAGAAAATAATATGGAAATAATGTAGTGGATTAACGACCCGCATCATCATTTTCATTGGCATATCAATGCTCAAATTTTTAGGAACGATTTCCGTCAAAACGACTTCTAAATAAGTCAGCAGCAAAACCCCTAAGACAGCCCCAATAATGCTTAGACCGCTACGTTGAACCGGCGTTACTTTTAATAAATTAACAATCAGTAATTCAATTGTTTCTTCACCGATCCAACCGAGAATGATTCCCGAAAGCGTCACTCCAACTTGAGTTGTTGACAAGTACTCATTTAAGTTCTGCACCATTTTTAATGCTCGCAAAAGTTTACGCCGGTTACCTTTACCAGCCTCCAAGACACTTTCCAATGCACTTTTTCTAGTTTGAACTAAAGCAAATTCCGCCGCCACAAAAAAAGCAGCAAAGATAAACACGATTAGGATAATAAGCAAGTTAATTGCCAGCTGACCATCCGTCAAATTTTCATTCCCCATTTCATCAAGATTACAATAATATCATAACATTTTTTCAACAATCTTTGATAGCTTTTAAAGCAAATTACGACGATCCTAAAAACTTTGTTGGTTTTGTTAAAAAAAGTAACGTTGTATTTCAAACAACGTTACTTTTTACTTTCTAATCAACTAATTTTCAGTTTCCAGACTGTTCTCAAGTATTTGCTGCAAATTTGTTTCCAAAGTCGCAGCAATTTTCTGAACTAATGATTGTTGATTTTGTTTAACTTCACTAACTAAGCCACAACTGTCGATTCTTAGACCTGAAGCATTAATTTTATCAGCAATAACAATCAAATTAATTATCACATCTGTTTGACTTTCCAGCTCAAAAAAGTTGTCAATGTGATTGACATTCGCAAATGGCAAATTAATGATTCCTGTTTCAAGCAGGATCGAAACTGTTTGTCCATTCAGATCCAGTGGCTGTTCAAGTCGGCTCAATCTTTGTTTCGCCAGCATTTTTTCAAATTGCTCGACTAGTTTTTGGGTGAGTTGTAAAACAACTGACCGCTCAGCTGTCTTCGTCATTTTTATTTGTGACAACACCTTTTCTTGGTAATCCTCATTTTCCACCTGATGGATAAAATCAGCGACCTTGATTTTCATATATTCACATCCAAACTGCTTTTATAATATCAACTTAGTCCTATTTATCTTAAAAGCTAGTTTACATATTGTCAAACCTTCTTGATAATTAGTCGGCTATCAAGTTGTCGCTTCTTTTTGCAAAAGCTGACTTCTGCCCCCTAATAGGACATTTTTGACTTCAAGGGCAAACTGCTGACGGGAAAGTGGCTGCCATTTTGTTAGGTGTCGGCCAATCAACGGCAAGTGCTGACCAAACAATAGCAGCTGAGCTAATATCCAGGTACTTTGGCGCTGAGGATGATAAATTAGGCTGGGGTAAAGAAAGACTGCCCTTGTTTTTAGTTGCGACCTCAACAACTTTTCTGTCTCACGTTTAGTAACTAAATAATTTTTTAGCAATCTTGGGGCAGTTTTAGCTGACACAAACAGCATTTTTACTGATTGATTTTCCTTAATCGCTGCTATTAATGGCAAAATTGGCTTGATTGTCAATTGCTGATACACCTGCTGATTTTTAGCGACCAGCACCCCTAACAAATCAACTACCCAATCTTGGTCAGCGATGATCTCAGCCCACTTGGGCGTTTTTTTTTGCAAATCAATTTTTAGCCAGTTGACTTGCGGAAATTTTTCTTTTAATTGTAAGCTTCCACCTGAACGAGAAATACTCGTGATTTTAAATTGTGGATCCTTAGCCAGCTGGTCCAATATTCCTTGTCCAACAAAGCCTGATCCTCCCAGTAAAACTATTTTAATTGTCATTTTCCCACCACCAATTTTAATTATCATACCAATTTTAAGACCTTGAATTGTCTAATTAAGTGTAAATGCATCACAAAAATAAAATAACAGATTCCGTCATAACGAAACCTGTTATTCCAACTAAGGTTTATTTTTAGAAGAATTGCCGCATAATATCTTTCAGCGGTGGCAATTCGGGAATCTTCCAATAATTTTCAAGATACTCCTGACCAAATTTCATGTAGCCTTTAGCCTCATCCATGACGATCTTGCCTGGCAATGGAGCATTATCTTGAACATAAGCATTGATCAAAACCGGCTTATCAGTCACTTTGTAGGCCTTATCAAGAGCCTGTTTAAATTCGGCATTGCTTTTGACGTTAAAACCAATGCCGCCACAAGCTTCAGCAAATTTAGCGTAATCCAGATCAGCCAAATCAATTTGGTAATTCAATTGGCCAGCTGACTGCTGTTCATATTCAATAAATGCTAATTTTTGATTATTCAAAACCACACAGATAATGGGCAGTTTGTATTTAACAGCCGTTACAAAGTCCTGCATCACCATTGCAAAAGCACCATCACCATTAAGAGTCAAGACTTGACGATCGGGATAAGCGACTTGAGCAGCAATTGCTCCTGGCAAGCCGCAGCCCATAGTACCAAGCCAAGCAGAGATTGCAAACTGCTGATCTTTTTTAACATGCAGATAACGAGCACTCCAAGATGTTGAAGTCCCGACATCAATTGAATAAACCATGTTATCAGGAGCTGTTTCATCAATATAAGCAACTAAACTTTCTGGTGAAGCCGGCGCTGTATCCATTTCACGTTTAGCCTGCATCCATTTGTTCCAGTTGCTCATATTCTTTTGACAAGCATCCAAGAACTTTTCATCTGAACGCAACTGGCCTTTTTGATTTAATTGGGTAATAACTTTAGTAACATCACCTTGAATCGCCACATCAACACTATAACGTTTACCAAGATTTTCCGCTTTGACATCAACTTGGATGCATTTAGCTTGGCCTTTGTTGGGCAAATATGGGCGATACGGATAGTTAGTACCTAATAAAACTAGTAAGTCTGCACTCTTCATTGCTTCATAGGCCGGTTTAGTTCCTAATTTACCAACATTGCCTAATGAATTAGGATGATCATCAGCAACTGTGCCTTTAGCTGGTAAGGTTTCAATAAATGGAATCTTATTTTGTTCTACGAATTGCTGAATGGCAGCTCCAGCAGCCGATTCTTTAGCGCCAACACCTAATAAGACAATCGGTTTAGCTGCCTGCTGAATCAACTCAGCAGCTTGATCTAATTGAGTTGAATCAATTTCTGGTTTGCTTAAAACAAAAGCCTTTGCAGAAGATTTATACGCTGCTTTTAATTTTTGATCTGGAATGTCATCTGGAATCGTCAAAACAGCTACGCCTTTGTTCTCATAAGCACTGCGAACTGCCTGATCAACAACTTCAGCTAAGTTGTCAACTGAAGAAATTGAACGGTTAAAAACAGCTACATCATCAAAAAGCTTAGCAGTATTAACTTCTTGGAAATAACCCTCATTCAAAGATTTTGAGGTCACCTGACCAAGAAGTGCCAAAACTGGAACGTGATCCATTTTGGCATCATATAAGCCGTTAAGTAAATGAATGGCACCCGGACCACCAATTGATAAGCAAACGCCTAATTTTCCGGTATACTTAGCATCCGCAGCTGCCGCTAAGGCCGCTACTTCTTCATGTCTAACTTGAATAAATTTGACCTGATCTTTTTGCCGCCGCAAAGCATCAACAGTCGTATCGATTGAGTCACCAGGCAACCCATAAACTGTTTTTACTCCCCAATCTACCAAAACATCAACCAGTAGATCTGCACCTTTTAAATTTGCCATGTTAACACTCCCTATTTTAATCTAGTTCCGAAAACCTGAATCTAAATCTATTCTAACGCAAAAAAGGTTTTACACAACAATAATCTGCTTGATTTTCACAAAAATTCTGCTTGTTTCGGCTAAAAATCCTTTTTTTCACAAATTTCAAGGCCAACAAACCCCAAACTTATAATCAGATTCCAAACATATTCACAAACTTCAAAGCTTTCGTTCGATTTTGTAGATAGTTTCACAATTAAAATAAAAAACCCAGAAAAGGTCATCTTCTCTGAGTTATAAACTATATTTGTTAATTACGTTCAATTAAAATCGTTGTGCCTGTTGGAATATTTTGATAGAACCATTTGGCATCCCTGACTGATAGCCAGATATTGCCATGCGTGTTTGGCACATCTTTTTGATCTCCCAATGAAGCTGCCTGAGTACTGATAAAATTTCGATTAACATCGGTGGGAACGGATTGAATCAAATTTTGCCCAGACTGTTTCCAAGCAATCCAGTATTTGCCACCCTGATTAGTTGCCGGATCATAATAAAATCGGCCACGATTGTCCCTTAATTGATATTTCCCTGGTAACACGCGGTTGGTCTGCTTAACTTTTTGCCAGCTAGCTGAAATATACATCGTATAAATTTTTTTATTTTTGGAATACAAATAAAGCTTTTGCTTGACTAAATTAATTTTGACTTTTAATTTATCAACGCGACTGTTTTTAATTTCTGGATACTTAATAGTTTGTGAAGATTTATGCCAATCAACCGGATAGCGTAAATGATTACTATGAAACTGCTTTGCTTTTTTAGCATCTTGTTTAAGTTCAATTGACCTTTGTTGTTCGGCTTGTTTAACATAAAAATAACTAGCACCAGCCGCTACCACTAATAACAGTGCAACTATCCACGCGATAACCTTTTTCATCGTTTATTTCCTCCCAAACGAATATTTTCAACATTTAGAATCTGATCGACCCATCCCTGATAAAAATCAGCTTCATGCGTAACTAGTAAAACATTTCCTGCATAAGCCTTCAAAGCTTGCTTCAAAGCAGCTTTCGTCTGATCATCTAAATGGTTAGTCGGCTCATCCAGGATCAAAAAATTAGCCGGTGTTAATGCAAGTAAACATAGCTTGACCTTAGTTTGTTCACCACCACTTAATAGTTTGATTGGTTGCATAATATTTTCTGCGCTCAAGCCCACTCGAGCTAAGTGTTGACGAATTATTTTAGGCTCAAGCTTCGGATATTGATCATGAACAATTTTTAATGGCGTCTGTTGTGAATTAGACCAAATTAGATCTTGACTAAAATAGCCAACCTTAGCGGCTGCTACAAAAGAAGCTTCGCCACCGAAAACTGGGATCAATCCCAGGATCGACTTGATCAACGTTGATTTTCCAACTCCATTAAAACCCTTTAAAACCATTTTTTCACCATGACTCAAGGTAAAAGAAACCGGTTTAAGCAATGCTCGTTGATAACCAACTGATAAATTCTTGACGGTCAAAGTTTCAGCTGACAATAACTCCAAGTAGGGAAAATTAAAATGTGCTGTCCGAGTATTTTCTGGCGGATCGACCAAAGTTAATTTATCTAATCTTTTTTGTCTGGATTTTGCAAGTGTTGAACGTGAACCAGCTTTATTCTTGCGAATGTAGGCTTCATCTTTTTCGATTTGACGTTGTTGTTTTTCATAAGCTTTTTGCTGGCTTTCCAAACGTTGCTTTTTTTGTTTGATAGCCGCTTGAAAACTCCCAGTATATTTAGTGATTTCCCCCAGCGAAACATCAATAATAGTATTCGTAACTCGCTCTAAGAAATTAAAATCATGCGAGACGACCATGAAACTTCCTGGAAAAGAATTCAAATAGCTAATCAACCACTCAATATGTTGCGTATCCAAATAATTAGTTGGTTCATCAAGCAATAAAACATTTGGTTGTTCCAGCAACAGTTTGGCCAAAATAATTTTGGAACGTTGGCCGCCACTACATCTTGAAACTTCGCATTCTTTCCCTAAAGCATCAATTCCCAGCCCGGTCATTACTTGATCAATTTTTGTTTCAAGTTCATAAAAATCACCCGCTTCAAGTTGCTCTTGATATCGACCAGCCCTTTCCAACAGTTGATCGGCTGGTGATTTAGCATATTCTTCATAACACTTGTCCTGTAATTCACTGATTCGATAAAGTTTGGCAAAGGCCGATTTCAAAAACTCAAAAATCGTCAAGCCTTGAGCTGTTTGGACATATTGATCCAAGTAGCCAATTGTGATTCCTTTTTGCCAACGAATATTTCCTTCATCTGGTAATTGTTGGCCGGTAATGATCTTGATCAAAGTACTCTTGCCAGCCCCATTTTGTCCAATCACTCCCATATGATCTTCCTTATTCAACTGAAAGCTAGCATTCTGATACAGTCGTTTATCGGCAAATGATTGCGATAAGCCTTCAACTTCTAAAATACTCATTTTTCTCCCTCTTACTTGGAATTATAACACTTAAAAAAATGCAAAAAAAAACCATCACAAAACGCCAAACGCCTTATGCTGGTTAATTCTGATCAATTAATTAGCTTTCTTTTCTAATTCTTCACGGTCTTTTAAAAATGCTAAAACAGCTTGATGCTGCGCACGACGCTTTTTAATATTCTTTTGGTTTACCGGGCGACGATCATTTGCGACCCCGACATGCGTATTCTGGGACATTTCGCGGTTCTCCTTTCAATTAAACTAAACATTTACTTATTTTACACTGAAAGCTAGTAACTTTCAAGTTATTCCCAATCATCAAACTCTTCGCTGACGACTGCTTTCTTGCAAACGAGTACTTAAAATATCTTGTAAAATAGTAACTTGTTTTCGATACATATCTTCCAAACCTAATTTTTGATATAACTCGAAAGTTGCTGAAATCGCTTTAATTCCTTCTTCGTAATCACCATCATCGATTACTTTTAATCCCCTGAAAAAGTTTTTGCATCCCAATGCAAAAACATTATCGGGCGATGTCTTGGTCTGTTCCAGCATTGTATAATATAAAGCTGTATCATTCTTACGGTTTGTCTTCATAAATAGCAAGATAACCCGACATAATACCCTGACCTTAAGATTCTCCATTCGAATATCGTGCGACTTATCATCACTAAACCACTCATGACTTTCCAATAGTTTTGCCAAAGAAGAACCATCAAATAGAAATAGTGCATCGACTAATAAAGTGTATTCATACCGCGTCCAATATTGACTGCGCGATAAGAAGTGAATAATTTCATGTCTTTCTGCTAAATAGCTCTCATTCTTGCTTAGAAACTTTCTCATACCACAAGCTACAACCTCTAAATTATAAAACCTAACTAATTGGTTGTTTTGATAGCTACGATCAATTTTTCGTTCTAAAACTTTGATTTCATTTGTATTTCTTTGCTGAAAAGCATCGATCAAGCTTTGATGATATTCTTGATAATGAGTATGCTCATTGTTTTGTCTTTTGAAAAGCGTAATAAACTCAGCCGCCCCAAGATTTAAACGGTCTAAGATATGTAAAAAAGTATCTGCTGTTGTTTCAACTAAACCACTTTCATACTTGTAATACATTGATCTTGACAATAAGCCGCCATAAATGGTCTTAGCTTTGATTCCCTTTGATGTTCTAATACTTCTAATTAATTCTCCAGTTTTCATGAAAACATTTTCTCCTCCACTTCTTACCCTTAATCATTTAAGTACGGAACTTGGTTTATTAAAGGTTATCCAAATTAGCTTGATTTTCTTAAAAACATAATGTTTATTCTTGAAAATCTTGTTAAACGCCTAAAAAGGCAGATAAACTATTATTGTTAAAAATTTAAGGCTGGAATTGAATTGCTTTTAGCACTCAACTTTTTACTTATGGTTTCATCTTTCTGTGCTTGACAGTTGTTCACATATTTCACAAAATAACAACCGCCGTTCAACAACCAAGATAATTGAGCTGGACACCTAAAAGGTTTACCCAAAGCCATCAAACAATTAACATTTTTCTTCTTAAAACAGCTCTAGTGTATTTAATCGGCTCTTTTTACAGAATATCAAGTATTTGTTAAACAAATTTTCGACTATCTGAAATATTTTGATTGATTGATCCAATAAACTTATCAAACACCTCAAAAATGGATTAGTAAAATAGAAAAGTTTTCGTAAAAATCATCGTTTTAGCTCATTGTAATTATAAGTAAAGCTGAAGAAAGCAAGGAGCTCCAGTTAGCATCATTTTCCATTTTCTTTTAATAAATCGCGAATCTCCTCTAAAAGCTGTACTTCAGGAGCTGTAACCGGTTCCTCATTCTTTTTCCTAACCAAAAATTTATTAACAACTTTTACTAAAATGAAAACAACAAATGCAATTATCAGAAAATTAATAACCGCGTTTAAAAAACTGCCAACTCTAAAAGTCGCTCCAGCAATCTTAAAAACCCAATCCGAGAAATCAATCCCCCCAATAAATAACCCGATCAAAGGATTAATTAAATAATCAACTAAGGATTTGACAATGGTTGTAAAAGCACTACCAATAATTACACCAACAGCCAAATCAATTACATTTCCTCGTGAAATAAATTCTTTAAATTCCTTTATCAATCACTTTCACCCCACTATTATGATTACTCCTACTGTACCAATACCAAAAGTCATTTTCAAGAGAATATTTAATTTGTTAGTAATGTATAAATCTTTTCTTTATTAAATATCTATGTTAAATTCAAATAAATACTAAAAAAGGATAGATTATTACCATGAAATCAGATTATTATCAGCAGGAATCCCAAAAAGTTTTAAAAATGCTCCATTCTTCTGAGCAAGGCCTAACTGTTGACCAAGTTGAACAACGCCAAAAAAAATATGGAACCAATTCCTTAACTGAGCAAAAAAATCGTTCCTGGATGGGAAAATTTTTTGCTCAGTTTAAAGACTTAATGATCATAATCTTGATTATTGCAGCTATTATTGCTGGAGTTGCTGGCGATTTTTCTGATGCAACGATCATTTTCTTGGTAGTAATCTTAAATGCAGCTTTTGGTGTTTTTCAAGAAACTAAAGCTGAAAATGCTATCAAGTCTTTAAAAGAAATGACAACGGCAACCTCACGCGTTAAACGCTCTGGTCAAATCAAAGTAATTAAAAGTTCTGAATTAGTTCCTGGTGACTTAGTGATCCTTGAAGCTGGCGATATCATTCCAGCTGATCTGCGTTTACTGCAGAGCAGTTCTTTGAAGATCGAAGAAGCAGCTTTAACTGGTGAATCCTTGCCAACTGAAAAAACTACGGCCCCTTTACCTGAAACCGAGTTGCCATTAGGTGACCGTGAAAATATGGCTTTTATGAATACCAATGTAACCTATGGAACTGGTATTGGGATCGTAACAGCCATCGGGATGCAAACCGAAGTTGGAAAAATTGCCAAACTATTAAATGAAACTAAACAAACGATTACCCCGTTGCAGCAAAGCGTTACTCACTTAAGTAAATTACTGAGCGTTTTGATTTTAGCAATTGCAGTGATCGTCTTTTTAGTCGGTACGATTGTCAACCAAACCTCATTTTTAGCGATGTTGCTAACTGCGATTTCTTTGGCAGTTGCCGCTATTCCAGAAGGTTTACCGGCAATTGTCACAATTACGTTAGCTTTGGGCACGCAGGTTATGGCACGCAAAAAGGCCTTAGTCCGGCGCTTACCAGCTGTCGAAACTTTAGGAGCTACTGAAATAATTGCTTCTGACAAGACTGGAACGCTGACACAAAATAAAATGTCAGTTGAAAGGCTTTATCTTCCTAATAAATTAATTGCTGCTAAAAATTATCAACCAGTTGCTACTGATCATTTGATTCAGTCAATGATTCTAGCCAATGATACTCAAATTACTGAACAAGGCCTAACAGGTGATCCAACCGAAACAGCCCTAATTCAATTCAATCTTGACCAACAATTTTCAGTCGCCGCTTTACAAAAAAGTTTTCCTCGAATTGCTTCATTGCCTTTTGACTCCGAAAGAAAATTAATGTCGGCCATTGTGAAAGCAAACAATGAAAAAACAATTATGTATACTAAGGGAGCCGTTGATGAGTTGCTCGAGCGAACCAATCGGATCTTTGATCACGGAACTGTGCGGTTGATTACTGAAAATGACCGCAAACAAATTAAGCAAGCTAATCAACAACTAGCGGCTCAAGCTTTACGTGTTTTAGCTTTTGCTTATCGTCCCGTGAAAAGCCTTTCCCCCAATGCTCAACTGAATCCGGTACTTGAGAATCAATTAATCTTTGTTGGCTTAGTCGGTATGATTGACCCCGAAAGGCCTGAAGTTAAACAAGCAATTGTCCAAGCCAGGGCTGCCGGAATCAGAACTTTAATGATTACTGGAGATCACAAAATCACTGCTGCAGCAATTGCCCAGCGGTTGAAAATCATTGACAAACCCACCCCCAAAAATATTGTGACCGGCAATCAGCTTGAAAAAATGAGTGCGACTGAATTAAAGCAACGAGTTGCGGAAATTTCTGTTTACGCACGAGTAGCACCTGAACACAAAGTCCGCATTGTTAAAGCTTGGCAACAACGTGGAAAAATAGTAGCTATGACTGGAGATGGCGTTAACGATGCTCCAGCATTAAAGACGGCTGATATTGGTGTTGGGATGGGGATTACAGGAACCGAAGTCTCGAAGAATGCCAGCGACATTGTTTTAGCCGATGATAATTTTGCTACGATCATTATCGCAGTTCGTGAAGGACGGCGAGTTTTTGCCAATATTCAAAAAGCCATTCAATATCTGCTCTCAGCCAATTTAGGTGAAGTTTTAACATTATTTTTTATGACATTACTTGCTTGGGACATTTTGGCACCAGCACAAATTTTATGGATCAACTTAGTAACCGACACTTTCCCGGCGATTGCTTTGGGAGTCGAAAAAGCTGAAGCAAATGTCATGAAGAATCAACCCCGAGGTGCTAAATCAAACTTCTTCAGTAATGGAGTCTTTTCAAGTGTTATTTATCAAGGAATTCTAGAAGGCAGCTTGACTTTGGGAGTTTATTGGCTTGCCATCCAGTTTCCATTCCATCATTCTAATGAGTTGATTCACGCTGATGCGCTGACTATGGCTTTTGCAACTTTAGGCTTGATCCAACTATTTCATGCTTTCAATTCAAAATCAATCCATCAAACTATCTTTACCCGCCGAACTTTTAACAATCGTATTTTCAATTGGTCGATCATCGTATCCGCTTGTTTGCTTTTTTCAACGATTTTGATCCCGGCTTTTAACGCGACCTTTAAAGTTACAGCTTTAAGTTGGCAACAATGGGCCGTTGTTTTATTAGGCGGAACTTTAATGCTATTGATCGTCGAAACTGTCAAATTAGTCCAACGTCACATTCAAAAGTCCTAAATTAATAAAGGATTGAGAAAAATTAATTTTCTCAATCCTTTATTTGTCGACAAGTGTTTCAAATCAGCCTTAGTTTTTAGAAATTTTGAAAAAGCTCATCGATCTGATTGAACTCTTCAGTTGATAACTCAATTGCTGCTGCTTTAACGTTACTCAAAACTTGGTTTGGCTTTCTCGCCCCTGGAATCACAATCCCAATTGCTGGATTTTTCAAATACCAAGCCAAAATTACTTGAGCAACTGTTGCTTGATGCTTTTCAGCAATTTGACGAACAAATTTAAGATTGTTAATAATTTGTTGGAATTGCTGATTGTTAAACTGGGTGAATTTTCCACTATCAGACTCACTATACTTTCCAGTCAACAGTCCCGAAGCCAATGGGAAATAAGGAACAAAGGTAATTTTATTGTCAGCCAGATATGGCAATAATTCTTTTTCAGCTTGACGATGAACTAGACTGTAATGATCTTCTACAATATCTACACCACCATCTTGGTTAGCTGCTTTAATTTGCGCTAAGCTAAAATTCGAGACACCGACTGCTTTGATTTTACCAGCCTTTTTTAACTCAGTTAATGCCGCGACTGCCTCAGCTTTCGGTGTCTTTTCATCAGGAAAATGAATATAGAAAATATCGATATAGTCCGTTTTCAAACGTTTTAGAGCATCATCAACTGCTTTTTTCAAAAAGGCTGGCTGATTATTTGGTTTTAAATCTCTATCTTGATCCTGCGCAGCTTTAGTTGCAATGACCACTTGTTCCCGCTTGTAATCTTGCAAAACATCACCAATAATTTCCTCTGACCGCCCTAAGCCATACATAAAAGCTGTATCAAGCAGCTGAACTCCATTATCTAATGCTGTTTTTACCACTGCGTAGCCATCTGAGTCTTGCAGATCTGAGAAGAGATTATGCCCGCCAACTTTATTGGTTCCTAACCCTAATTGTGTTGTGAGTACCTTACTTTGACCAACTTTGATCGTTTTCACGATTGAAAGCCTCCTTTATTTTGGTAGTTTCATTATAGAGAGTTTAGCACTTAAAAGCATTCAATCTGCCTACATCGCAGATGGCACATAACAATTAATAAAGCTGGGATGCCAGACAATCCTCAATGGTAAAAACGGTCCCGGATCACCATCAATTCGAGTTGAAATCCTTTTATTTGCAAAACTGCGAATAATTATCTTTTTAATATCAAATGAGGTTAGTGTCGTTGACCGCCGCAAATTGCCTGTTAATGCAAAATAGCCGTAATTAAACAGCTTATTGAGTTTTAAATTATTCAACATCGTCAAATGCAGCCCATCATCATCCTTTTTTAAATATTTACGACCGCCGATGTAATTTGAAGTTGATAGCAAACAAAACCAAACTTTGGCTTGGAGTGAAAACTCATCATTAAAAAACTCGGTTGAGATGGACTTTTGCTGTGGCAATTTTTTCAATGCTTGCCAAATATAAATCTTCAAACCGTAACGTTGTTTGTCCTTTTGCCGAACTTGATTTGATACTTCAGCTAAACTACCGAAAATCAATGAACTGACAATTGCTTGACCGTTACATTCGCCAACATCAATTGCTTGCTGATTGCCATCTAAAATGATTGCCAAAGCTAGTTTAGGTTCCAAAGGGATCTTCCATTTGCGGGCGAAATTATTGACAGTTCCGGCGGGAATCAAGCCAATAGCTGGTTGATATTGATTTTTTAAAAGAACTGTTAAGACCAAATTCAAAGTCCCATCGCCACCAATGCAGATCAGCCGATCAAAATTATTGATCCGTTCCTTAAGTTCTTGTTTGGCAGCTAAAACATTGTTAGCCAAGATTTTTTCAGTTATTTGACCACGACTTTTCAATTCCTGAATTACCCAGTTAGCAATTTTTTCTGCCTTTCCATCTCCTGAACAGCGATTATAGAAAATTAAATTCTTTTTTTTCATTAATACCACTTCCTCTCTAACGGCTTGCAATATTTTTTTGTAAGGTGTGCCTAAAAATAGTTTTAATTATGTTAAATATGATGTACAATGAAAATACCATAAAAATGTGAAAGGTGGCTATTTATTTTGAGCAGGAAAAAAACTACAAGTCAACGACATAAATTAATTGAATATGCGAATGGACCATCATTAGAAGAAATTAATGGTACCGTCGATGTTCCACATGGGAAAGGATTTTGGCGAACTTTATTTGCTTATTCCGGACCTGGTGCTCTAGTTGCTGTTGGCTACATGGACCCTGGTAATTGGTCAACTTCGATCACTGGTGGACAATACTTTGAATACTTGATGATGTCCGTTATCTTAATGTCAAGTTTGATCGCGATGTTGTTGCAATACATGGCAGCCAAACTTGGAATTGTGAGCCAGATGGATCTTGCTCAGGCAATTCGTGCTCGAACCGGGAAAGCTTTAGGTGTCGTTTTATGGATTTTAACTGAATTAGCAATCATGGCAACTGATATTGCTGAAGTTATTGGGGCAGCAATTGCTTTATACTTGTTGTTCCATATTCCTTTAGTTATTGCAGTTTTCATTACTATTTTCGATGTTTTGCTCTTATTGTTACTGACTAAAGTTGGCTTTAGAAAAATTGAAGCGATTGTTGTTTGCTTGATTTGCGTCATTTTATTTGTCTTTGCTTATGAAGTTGCTCTCTCAAGTCCCGTTTGGGGCGATGTAATCAAAGGCTTGATTCCAACTGCCAAAACCTTTTCCAGTTCTCCTGAAGCTAGTGGCGAAAATCCTTTGCAAGGTGCTTTGGGAATTATTGGAGCAACTGTTATGCCGCATAACTTATACCTGCATTCAGCTATTTCTCAAACTCGTAAAATTGATCATAACGATGAAGAAGATGTCGCTCAAGCCGTTCGTTTTTCGGCTTGGGATTCCAACATCCAATTAACTTGTGCTTTCCTTGTTAACTCGTTGCTGTTAATCATGGGAGTTGCTGTTTTCAAAACAGGTGCTGTTAAAGATCCTTCATTCTTCGGTTTATTCCAAGCCTTATCAGATACTTCCACTTTGAGTAATGGTGTTTTGATTGCTGTTGCTAAATCTGGTGTCTTATCCGTTCTATTTGCGGTTGCTTTACTAGCATCCGGCCAGAATTCAACTATTACTGGTACTTTAACTGGTCAGGTTATCATGGAAGGTTTCGTCCACATGAGAATGCCTCTTTGGGCACGGCGCTTAGTAACTCGTTTAATTTCTGTTATCCCCGTTTTAATTTGTGTTTCAATGACCACGAAAGATACGCCGATTCAACAGCATGAGGCATTAAATACTTTAATGAATAACTCTCAGGTTTTCTTGGCCTTTGCTTTACCGTTTTCAATGGTGCCACTTTTGATGATGACCAATAGTAAAAATGAAATGGGTAATCGTTTTAAAAACTCTCCCTGGGTCAGAATTTTAGGCTGGATTTCAGTTGTTGGTTTAACATTCTTAAATATGAAGGGCTTACCAGATCAGATCGAAGCTTTCTTTGGCGCTAACGCTACTAAAGGTGAGTTAGCCACTGCTGATGGAATTGCTTACGTTTTGATCGTCGCAGTCGTTGTTTTGTTAGTTTGGACGATTTATGAATTGCATAAAGGAAACAAACGTTATGAAGCTCGTCAAGCAGAGAAAGCTACAGCTGAATAATCAATACCTTAGTGAAAGTGGTGAGAATTTATGGAAGATGATTTCAAAAAAATCTTAGTTGGTGTTGACGACTCAGAAGATGCCTTATTAGCATTTCGTTACGCGATGAAACGAGCGCGGACGACTAATGCTGAATTGATCATTGTTTCCGTCCTTGAAAGTAACGAAATGAGCGTTTATCAAGCCTTGAGCAGAGACTACATTCATGGCGAACGGGAAGATCTGGAAAAACATATCTTGAAATATCAGAAATTAGCTCAAGATGCCGGTGTCAAAAAAGTCCGTTCGGTCGTTGCTGAAGGAAATGCTGGTGAAGCAATCGTTAAAGATGTTATCCCACATGTTCAACCTGATTTACTGATTATTGGATCTTATTCGAAAACAGGATTAGCGCGTCGGTTTGGCAGTCAGGCTGCTTATATGGCTAAATATGCACCTGTTTCAGTTTTAGTAATTCGTTAACTTGAGAACCAATTACTATTATGTTCTAAAAAGGACAAATGATTATTAAAATAATCATTTGTCCTTTTTTCCTTAAGCAATATCATACCCGTAAATCAATTTTCATGTTTATTCTTTACGATTTAACTCTTGTTAGTAACCAAGATACCAGCCAAACTAGGATAACTGCCCCAATAATTGATGGAATAATGGCCATTCCGGCTAACTGAGGTCCCCAGGAACCCAAAATAGCTTCTCCTAATGAAGAACCGATCAAGCCAGCAACAATGTTACTGATCCAGCCCATCGATTTTCCTTTACTGGTGATTGCCCCCGCAATCGCTCCAATAACCGCACCAACAATCAAAACCCATAACCAATGCATAAAACTCCCTCTCTTTCCAGTCTAATTATTTTATTTATTAAACTTGTTTTTAACCTCTTCTTTAGCTTCTTCAAGCTTATCTTTAGCTTTACCGAGCAAGTTTTGCCCTTTGCCCTGTAACTCACGAGCTTTATCATTTGTCACTTTGCCTTCAGCTTCTTTGGCTTTACCGGCAACTTGATCTTTAGCATTTTCTAAATTCTTTGCCATAAATTAGCATCCCCCTTCTTAATTTAAGTAAAGAGTAATAAAAGCATTCATAACTCAATAACTCCTTGAATTTAGAGTATCATAGCATAAAATATTAATCAATTTTTATGCTTAGTGTTTAAATTAAAAATATTTTTGAACAATTAGTTTCAAATTTCACCACTTGCAATGTCTATCAGTAAACCGTATTATTTAGGTGGCTGCAAATTTAAATTGAGGGACATTTTTATGCAATCAAAAAATAATCATCTATGGACCATGCTGGCAATTTTTGTAGCCACCTTCATGACTTCGGTTGAAGTTACGATCGTGACCACTGCGTTACCAGAAATCATTGCTGCGTTACATGGCTTAAAATATCAAAGCTGGATCATGAGCTCATATTTGCTAACGACCGCTATTTCAACTTTGATCTATGGTAAATTAGCCGACACTTATGGCCGAAAATTACTGTTCAAGCTTGGGGTAGTCCTTTTTACAATTGGTTCATTATTAAGTGGCTTAGCTCCTAACATTTTTTGGCTGATCATCGCTCGCGGTTTGCAAGGCTGTGGTGCGGGTGCGGTTATCCCACTGACTTTTACGATCATCGCTGATCTATACTCTTTCAAAGAACGGGCTCGAATCTTAGCCTTTACTAATACTGCTTGGGGATTTTCAGCTTTGATTGGTCCACTGCTCGGCGGATTTTTAGTTGAAAAGCTTTCTTGGCACTGGGTGTTCTTTGTCAATGTTCCTTTAGGTGTTTTCGTTTGGTTGGTAATCACTATTTTCTATCAAGACCGCTATCAACGACTAGCGGCTCTTAATTTTGATTTAGCTGGCTGCTGCTGGCTAGCTGCTAGTTTGACCTGTTTACTGCTTGGTATCCAGCTGCTTCAAAATCAACCGATATTCGGGATTGTAATAATAACTCTAGCTGGATTAGGCAGCTGGTGCTTTCTGAGGCAAGAAAAAAAAGCCACTTATCCTTTGCTGCCCTTACAAATTTTTAATAACCAAACATTTAATGTTCAAATTATGACTGCAACGATTCTTAGCGGTGTTTTGATCGGCTATCAGGTTTATTTCCCAATTTGGTTGCAATCAATTTATCAAGCGAATGCTACAAAAGCTGGGTTAGTCGTTACTTCCAGCTCGGTAATGTGGTTAGCAACCTCACTGGCGGTTGGTCCATTGCTAAATAAATTCTCACCACGAAAAATTGCCTTGACCGTCATCTTGCTACAAGCACTTAGTTACCTCAGCCTATTATTTGTTGGAAATCAACCTATTGATTGGATCTTTTATCTGATCGCTGCAATCAGTGGTGGCGGGATGGGGATCGTAATTACGATGAATATTATGCTTAGCCAACAGTTGGTCACCAAAGATTTGGTTGCTTCTGCTAGTGCTTTGATTACGCTAGGCCGTTCACTTGGTCAAACGATTATGACTGGCATTTACGGGGCAGTCTTCAATACCATCTTAAACTTCGGCTTGCCATTGACTTTACAAAAGAAAACCAATCAAGTCATCAGTGGCAGCCACTCTGGCTTAACAATGCATGAAATAACAACCATCATTAGTTCTTTACTGATAGCTTTGCATGTTGTTTTCGGGGTTGTTTTGATCTTGTTTATCCTGGTTCTTATCTGCAATTATTTAGACCCTAATCGTCAAAGGCTCCGCTGAAACTATTTTTTAAAATTGATCATATCGGCAAAATCATTTTGCAAAAAGACTTGCAAACCATGCGGTAAACCAAGTTCATCCATTTCATTTGGATCTAATTGATAACGAATCGAGTTTTCAGCTTTAGCTTGAACTTTTTTCAGCCACTGAGGTTCACGTAATAATTCGCGTCCCATCGCAGCAAAAGTGGCCCCCTTTTCAAGGGCTGCTGCCACTTCTTGCGGGGTACATAAACCACCAGTAACGATCAGCGGTTTTTTTTGTTGGAGTCGTTTTAAAATCTGCAAATTGATTGGTTCTTGATCAGCTGTTTGATTAACAGCCGGACGCCAAGCCTTGCCTAATGAAGTATGCAAATAATCCACTGGACTGTTTGCTAATTGATCGATCAAATCTAAGGTGTCAGCTAGCCGGATCCCAGGTATTTCTAATTCTTCCGGTGAAAAACGATAGCCCAAAATAAAAGGCCGTCGTGCATAGCGCCGGATTGCCTGATGGACCTCATTGATTACTGTTAATGGTAATTTCATTCGCTTTTGCAAATTACCACCCCACTGATCATTGCGCCGATTACTGTGAGGTGAAAAGAATTGTTGTAAGAGATAAGTATTAGCCCCTTGAAGTTCGACTCCATCAAAACCGCCTAAAATTGCTCGCCGCGTTGCTTGAACAAAATCATCAACTGTTTGAATGATCTCCATTTCAGACATGGCTTCCGGAACTTCGGCTTGCGGGCGTAAAGCTGGGATTGCACTAGCACTTTGCGGCTTCTTTCCATGTAAAATCCAAGAATTTGTCATCCGACCAGCACTGAATAATTGTAAAATTGCTCGACTGCCATTAATTTTAATGGTACCTGCCAACTTTTTCAGGCTAGGCAACAACTGGTCATCAGCTGCTGATAAGCCGCCCTCAAAACCTTTGCCACGTTCATTAACATTAGCCGTTTCGGTGATAATCATTCCTACTCCCGAACGTTGCCGGTAAAATTCTAATTCATCTTGAGTAACACTGCCATCGAAGAAGCTTGACTTAGTGGTTATTGGAGCCATTACCAGCCGATTATCAATTCTTAGCCCATTTTTAAATGTATACGGCTGCAAAAAAATATTCATTGTTGCTTGCCCCCTAATTAAAACGCTATCAATTGTCACTTATTAATTATAAGTTGGTGTTCCTTGATAAGCAACTACCATTCAAATTAACTTTCAGTAGAAATTTATCCAATCTTTACTTAAACAATATTGTTTTTTTACTAACTACCTCTATAATTTAAAACGGTAAATAAATTTTGTGAGGAAGAGAAATTATGTCATTAAAAACACTAATTTTCGGTCATCGCGGTTTTCCCGCCAAATTTGCTGAGAATTCATTAGCCGGCTTTCGTTATGCACTTGCACACCAAATTGATGGAATTGAATTCGACGTGCATTTAACAAAAGATCAAATTCCGGTGATCATGCATGATGAAACAATTGATCGGACTACAAATGGCTCTGGAGAAATCTGCAGCTATTCTTTAAGCCAGTTACGTCAATTTAAACTCAAAAACCAAGAGCCGATCCCAACCTTAAAAGAATTTTTGCAACTAGTCGGTCAACACGAAGTTCAATTAAACTTGGAATTAAAAACCGACCAGATTCATTACCCTAATATTGAAAAAATTGTCTTAGCCCAAGTTAAACAATTTTCCTTGGTTAAACCAGTGATTTTTTCATCATTTAATTTAGCAACTTTAAAAAATTGTCAAAAGTTAGATCCCCATCAACAATACTGTTGGCTGACCAAACAACGAGTTGCTGAACCAGAAGCTTTTGTTGAGCATGAACACTTAGCCGGCTTGCACTTGCACCAGTTTCAAGCAGGCCTCAAGTGTCAGCGAATTTGGACAATTGATGATCCTAAAACTGCCAAGACCCTCTTAGCACATCATGTTGCCGGAATTATCACGAATGATTTTGAAAAGTTGAGACAATTACGCAAATAATTTTTTTAAATTAGCCAGCTAACTACTTTGTGCAAAATCCTTTTTGTGTTATTATAACATTAAAAGTAACAACAGAAGGGAGGAAAATAGCATGGCTAACAATCGAGTAAGTGACTTGTTGCATATTTTGGTTTATATTAAAATGCATGATCATGACAAACTGACGAGCGATTTGATCGCCAGCAGTTTGAATACCAACCCCAGCTTAGCCCGGCGGATGATGAGCCAACTGCGCAAAGCCGGACTATTAGAAACCACTCAAGGTGCGGCAGCTCCTAAACTGGCTAAAGATCCACAAGAAATAACCGTCCTTGATGTTTATCTGGCAACTTGTCCAGAAGCACCATTATTAAAGGTTGATCATAATACTTCTAAAAAATGTGCTGTCGGTAATGCTGTACCGGTTGTTCTTAATAAATATTACTTGGACATCCAGAGTGCGGCCGAAGCAAAAATGCGGAAAATAACTTTACAAGATATCATAAATGATGTTGAAATGAGCATTCAGCATCATCGACAAGTTTTAGCAAGTGCCGAATAATTTTTTGAAACTATTGACAGATATCAAGTTTTTTTCTATACTCAAAAGTAATTACTACGAAGGGACGAGAGATTATGAAAAACTTTAGTTTGAACGAATTGAATCTTGCTTGGCAAAGCCAGTAAAGCAGATTGTGATTCGTATTGGGCGGATGCAATCTGGCAAACAGTTTGTATCCGTGCTGGCTGAAGTTTTAACATGATCTTAATCAAGCCTGCATGGGTTAAAACGACAGGCTTGTCCAAGGACAAATCAACAAGTTTGTTGGTTTGCCCTTTTTATTTTGCATTCATCTTCAATTACTAATTTCAGGGGGAAGATTATTTATGAAAAGAATGTATGCACTAATTACCGCTTTAGTTTTATTTTTAGGTTTTGCCTTTTTTGCAACGCAGAAACAAACTGCTAAAACCAGCCAAAAAAAAGTTCCAACAATTGGAATCTTACAATTGATGACTCATCCTGCATTGAACCAGATCCATCATGGATTCGTTGCTGGTTTAAAAGAATATGGTTATGTTCCTGGTAAAAATATCAAAATTGATTTTCAAAATGCTCAGGGTGATCAAAGCAACTTGAAAACGATGAGTACCAAATTTGTCAACGAAAAAGTTGATTTAATGGCTGGAATTGCTACTCCAGCCGCACAAGCTTTAGCAAATGCCGCTGACAAAAAAACACCAGTGATTTTAGCCGGGATCACGGATCCAAAAGGCGGCGGCTTAGTTAAATCAGACAAACATCCTGGTGGCAATATCACCGGCACCTCTGGTGAATCGCCGTTGAAAAAACAGCTCAAATTAATCAAAGAAGTTATGCCTCAACTTAAAACGATCGGGATCATCTATACTTCTTCAGATCATGGTGGCTCTTACAATGCCAAAAAGTTTGCTAAAATTTGTCGACAAGAAGGAATTAATTATAAACTGTATACCATCGCCAGCACGAATGATATGCAGCAAGTCGCTGAACAAATGGTTTCCAATGTTGATGCAGTTTATGCCCCACAAGACAATGGTGTTGCCTCGGCTATGAAAACCTTAGTCAACGTTGCCAACCAAGAAAAGGTGCCGGTCTTCCCATCAGCTGATACAATGGTCAAGGACGGTGGTCTAGCATCTTATGCTATCAGCCAATATGATTTAGGTAAAATTGCTGGTGAAATGGCGGCTCAAGTTTTACGCGGTCGAAAAACTGCTAATTTCCCAGTTGCTTATATTACCAAGGGAAAATATGTTATCAATACTAAAGAAGCAAAGGTTCTAGGAATTCAGTTACCAGCTAAAATAGTCAAGGCGGCTGAAACAAAGGGGGAGGTTTTTAAATGAGTATGGTTGTTTCAAGTATCGGGCAAGGACTGCTATGGGCAATTCTTGGAGTTGCATTGTTTTTGACTTTTAGAATCCTAAATTTTGCTGATATGACAGTCGAAGGAACCTTTCCTTTAGGTGCGGCTGCTTCTGTTACAGCGTTAAGTAATGGCTTGTCACCATGGTTAGCAACTTTACTGGGCTTTTTAGTCGGAGCAATTGCTGGTATGATTACCGGTCTTTTGTATACCAAAGGGAAAATTCCAATTTTATTAGCCGGAATTCTGGTTATGACTGCTTGCCTATCAGTCAATTTGCGGATCATGGGTGGCTCAAATGTCTCGCTTTTAGGTAAAAAAACAGTTTTCAGCAGTCATTTTCTTGAGTCATTACCCAAATATTTTGACAGTGTCTTTTTAGGCTTCATCGTGATTGCAATCGCAACGATTCTCTTGATTATTTTTCTGCAAACTGATTTAGGCCAGGCCTTCATTGTCACTGGTGATAATCCATTTATGGCCCGTTCAATGGGGATCAGTACTGATAAAATGATCATCATGGGGCTAGCACTTTCAAATGGAATGATCGGCCTCGGCGGTGCCTTGATCGCTCAAAGTAATGGCTATGCCGATGTCAATATGGGGATTGGAACGATCGTTATTGCTTTAGCTTCCATCATCATTGGCGAAGTTGTATTTGGTGAGTTAACGCTTAATCAACGCCTTGTCGCCGTCACTTTAGGCAGCATCTTGTATCGTTTCGTTTTACTGATTGTCTTGCAGCTTGGCTTTAGTACTAATGACCTCAACTTGTTGTCAGCTTTGATTTTGGCAATCTGCTTAATGCTGCCAAATTTGAGTCAATCACTCAAATTCGATCGAGTAATCAAGAAAGGAGCTGCTAAATAATGGAAATGACTCAAACACCTTTATTACAATTAAAAAAAGTAACAACTGTCGTTAATCGCCATACTCCGAATGAAAAAGAAATTCTTAAACAGCTTACCCTTGATGTCTATCAAGGCGACTTTATTACTGTGTTAGGTCCCAATGGTGCTGGCAAGTCGACTTTCTTCAATACAATTGCTGGAACCTTACCAGTTGATAGTGGCCAACTTTTATTACGCGGTAAGGATATCACCCATCTTTCCGTTGAAAAGCGAGCAGAATTTATCGGACGAGTCTTTCAAGATCCTAAAATGGGAACTGCTCCGCGGATGACAGTGGCAGAAAACTTGCTGTTAGCGACGAAGCGCGGTCAAGTACGTGGTCTAAAGCTTCGTCAACTTAAAGCCCATCTGACTGAGTTTAAAAAATTAACGACTTTAATGGATAACGGACTTGATGAACGTTTGCAAACTGCTACTGAGAATCTTTCTGGCGGTCAGCGGCAGGCTTTAAGTTTTTTAATGGCGACAATTAAACATCCAGAAATCTTATTACTAGATGAGCATACAGCCGCCCTTGATCCGAAAACCAGTGCTCAATTAATGGAACAAACCAATCAGCGAATCAATGAAGAAAAGCTGACTTGTTTGATGATTACCCATCATTTAGATGATGCCTTGCGCTATGGCAATCGACTATTAGTTTTAGATGATGGTAAAGTAGTTTTTGATGTTCGGGGTCAAGAAAAACAAGCTTTGACCAAACAAAAACTGTTGGAATTTTTTGGGACGATTGAATATTAAATAATCTTTTCCACAAAAAAAGAGATTGCAATTTTTCGATTGCAATCTCTTTTTTATTTTTAAGCCAGACTGGCAAACTTCTTTTTTAAACCTGCCTCATTGCTAGCAAATAAAAATAACGGCGTATCTGCTTGGAATTTCTGACTAGCCGCCAAATCACCAACATCATACGGAGTGAAGCCTAACTGCCGCATAAGACCAGCAACTTGCAGCTTGACCCCGGCATCCCCAGCTAGTGGCAAAGCCGTCGAATTGCCAGCTAGACCCTTTTGTGACAAATCATTCAAATTGGCAACCGGCAAAGTATTAAATGCCTTAACCACTCTGGCTCCCGGAAAATGTTTTGCTACCAATTGGCTACTGGCCAATTGATGTGTTTGAACACTTTCGTAATCACCATCACGTTGTGGAAAATAATTGGTTGCATCAACCAACGCACTATCAGCAAATAACTTGGAGTCTAAATCAAAAACTGCTTTGAACGGAACAGCCAAAATAACTAAATCCTGCTGAGCAATTTGCGTTAAACTGCCAGCTTGGGCTTGTGGACCTAACTTTTCAATCACTGGCTGAAGTTTAGCCAAACCATGCTTATTAGTCAAGACCACCGAATGACCAGCTTTAATAAACAAACCAGCTAATACTTGAGCTACATGCCCAGCCCCAACAAATCCAATTTTCACTTCTAACACCTCCATAATTAAATACTTCTTTCAGCGCCATTGTACCTTAATTATGCTTTTTTTACCAATTATTCTAATTTATTAACGCTGATGAAACTGACGCATTTTTTCAGCTAAATGAACTTCATGCACAACAAACTCATGCGTCCGGCAAGTATAATCATGTTCACGACCGATTTTAGCAATGTAACCATTAATGTAATCAACTTCTGTCGGGCGATTTTTAGAAAAATCCTGATACATAGATGGATAATGATATTTATAAGCATGGCTGATTGTTGTAACCGAATCAATCATTTCTTTGCGAGTCTGTAAAAGCTTGATTCCCGCCCGTTCACAGGCATCATAGGCTTCATTTAAAAGTTGAGTTGCCATCGCTGGAACACCTTCATATTCAATAAATTGTCCCATTTGAACTTCAAACATCGTGCATAAAGTATTAACAACTGCATTAAAGACGACTTTTGACATACACATTCCCAGATAATCAGATGCATAAATCGGATTCAAAGCTGATTGCTTGAAATCAGCCATAATTTGCTTACTAATTTCAGTTGGCTCACCGCCAGCATATTGTGAGACATGCATTTCTTCGGTTCCCTTTGCTCCCATAAAATCAACGTTTGCTGGTCCGTCAAGCCGAGTTGCAATCATGGCCGTCCCACATAAAATATGATCAGCTGCAAAGTACTTAGCAATTTTTTCAAAATGTCCCATGCCATTCATAGCTGAAAAAACATATTGATCAGCTGAAAAAATTCCAGCTGCCGCATCACGCTTTAATTCTTCGGCTAACTGCATTTGTTTTTTAAAAATAATCCAAACATCGGGATGTCCTTGGTATTCTTCGGGATAATAAATATTGATTGGAATGATCTGCCGATTTTGATGATCACGAGCAACCGACACACCACCTTGTTCATGAACTTTTTCAACATTTGGTTCCCAAGTGTCGATAAAATCAACCGCAAAGCCTGCATCCTGCAGCATAACACCATAACGATAGCCCATTGCTCCAGCACCAATAACTCCGTATTTCATTAAAATCACTCCTAAATTAATAAAATTCAATTGTTAACTAAAAGCGCCCTTTATTCCCAGCTTGGAATAAAGGGCGCTTTTTCGGCACGGTACCACCTTTTTAACTGTTAAAACAGCAACTTATACCGTAATAATGGGCGGTAACCACTCAGCCTCAAAAAGCCGATCAGAAACTAGCAGAGTCTTTTTTAGTACAGTCAACATATCCTCGCAGCTAATCAGATACTCTCTATTTGATCACTGTAATAATACTTATCTCCACTAGTTAGTCTAACAATTGTTGTTTGCATTCTAATATAAATCTCATTAAGATGTCAAGCCTTTTTGAGAGAAATAATTATTTTTAATCGGTTGAAAGGATTCTCCACTTAATTTTCTTAAATAAATATCAAAAAAGTCTTGACTATTGACAAAAATGAACTTAAAATGTTGTTAAATTTAAATGAGAACGAAAAACGCAATGAAAAGAAACGATAAGCTGGAACTAAAGTTAGCGAGTCTGGTCAGGTGAAAGCAGATATTTAAGCCTTGCTTAGTCAATCATCTTTGAGCGCTGTGATCAAAGTAAGTTTTTACTTATCAGTAAATTACAGTGGTGGCATCCATTAACATGCTGACGGATCAAAAGGTCCGAATAAGGTTCACAGTTATTTGGTGGATAAAAAAAGGTGGTACCACGCAGCAGCGTCCTTTAAACAGGAAATTTGTTTAAGGACGCTGTTTTATTTTTATTACGTGATTTTGTTTTCAAAAAATCATAGGGGGAATTTATTATGAAGTTTACAGTTGTTGGTGCCGGTGCTATGGGTTATCGTTACGGTGTTTTGTTACAAGATGCAGGTAATGAAGTTGAATTTGTTGATACCTGGAAACCAAATGTTGAAAAAGTCCGTCAACAAGGTGGCGTATTTGTTTCACGCGATCATCAAAATCGCCATCTAGTCCCAGTTAAATTATTTTATCCTGAAGAATATCAAGGCAATCCTGATGTTTGGATCTTCTTTACCAAGCAAATGCAACTAGCCGATTTCTTGAAACGTACCGCCCACTGTTTCAATGACCAGCAATATGCCCTAACTTGTATGAATGGCATGGGACACGTGGAAAAATTGCTCAAGTACTTTAAACCAGCTAAGCTCTTGGCAGGAACTGCTTTAGTTGCAACTGTTTTAAATGGACCTGGTGACGTTGACTTCATCGGTGCTCGCGGTGCTGGTACGATGAATTTGGCAAATTATACCGAAAAGCCCGATGAAATGACCCATAAAGTAGTCGCTGAACTTAAAAAAGCTCAATTTAATCCAAACCTAACTACGAACTTTATGGGGACCTTAATGGCAAAAGTGGTCTTCAACTCTGTAGTTAATACTTTATGTACTTTATTTGAAATCACGATGGGCGAATTTGCCAGCTATTCAGGTGCTGATGAATTAAGCCGTCAGCTGATCAATGAAGCCTATGACGTCTGTGAACGAGCTGGTGTTCAGATGCTCAACACCCGCCAGGCAGAGCTTGATAGTGTTAATTATGTTTCGAAAGTTGCCAATCCTTTGCATTACCCTTCAATGTATCAAGGTATGTCCCATAACCGACCAACTGAAGTCGATTATATCAATGGCTATTTAGTAAAGTTGGGGCAGAAATATAATTATTTGGCTACCACCCATGCCTTTTTGACTCATTTGGTCCATTTAGCTGAACATACTCGGCAGCAAAATGCAGCTAAGGCTCATAAGTAATCAAGTTTATCCCAACAGCTGCTAATGATCTTTTTATTTAAGATCATTAGCAGCTGTTTTTTTGTTAGCAAATTCAATTTACCTGCTTTTAAAATACGATTTGTAAAACTCCGGCTCCAATAACCCCAACGATCACGGTAATTAACAGGTTTTTAGAAATGATAGCTGCCAAAAAGGTTGGGATGCTAGCACCAAGGTTTAACCAATTGATTGTCGGCAACTGATTCGGTTGTCGGTTCAATAAACTTTCAATCCAGAGACCAGCCATAATCGCGATCGGTACAAAACTCAAAAAGTCCAAAACTAATTTTGGCAAATGAAAATGCTGCAAAATTATAAAAGGCGTTACCCGCAAGAACCATGTCACTAAACTGCAGCCTAAAATTGTGAATAGCACATATTTCTCTAATGCCAATGTTTGATCACCACCCCAATTGAACTACCAATAAAAACAGCTAACAGCAAAGCAATATTTGCAGAAAAATAAATCAAGCAAAAATAAAAACTGATCCCCACAACCAAAATAATTATTAATTGCCGCGTAATCCCCAACAAGCGATCACTGATCAATTGCAAATACATTAAGCCAATAAACATAGCAACTAATGCAAAGCTTAAGCCTAGTTGCTCGGGATTTTTGATCAACTGTCCAACTAATGCACCTGTTAAAGTTGCGACGGCCCAAACCAAATAAGCCAGCAAATTAGCGGCGTTCAGCCACGAAAAATTTAATTTATGCTCGGTGTAATTAAGCTTGTTCATGCTTAAAGCAAAGGTTTCATCTGTCAGCAAACTTCCCAGCCATAAATTGCGACTGAGACTTGTTTGACTAAAATACGGTGCGATTGTCAAGCTCATCAATGACATGCGTGAACTGATCAGCAAAGTTGAAAGCATGATTGACCAAATACTACTGTGGGCTGCAAGCATGCTGATAATCACAAATTGTGCCGACCCAGTATACGTAAATAATGACAGCAGCATTACACTTAGTAGATCTAAACCACTAGTCCGACCTAAAATTCCAAAGGCAATCGCAATACTAATATATCCGAAAGCTGTCGGCAAAGCATCTTTAACTCCTGATTTGCCAGTCAATTCACTTGTCATTAAAATCATCCCTTTCACTAAACTGTTTCACGTGAAACCTAGTTAGCTATTAGCTACGGCTTGAGCAATAGCTGCTATCTCACCTGGAGTCGTCCGACAACAGCCGCCAATGATGCGGGCACCATTTTTTTCCCATTGTGGGGCCAAACTAGAAAATTTTGGTGATAAATGTTTTGACTGCCACTTTTTAGTTATTGGATCATATTGATCACCATTATTAGGATAGACGATCAAAGGCTTGATTGAACTTTTCTTCAAGGTTTGCAAAGCTGGTGTAATTTGCAATAAATCAGTACAGTTAACACCTACCGCTTTGATCCGCGGCTGATCGTTCAGCCAGGTTGCTGCTTGCGCCAGCGGGGTACCATCACACAAATGCTGAGGATCTTTGATACTAAAAGCGACCCAAGCTGTTATGTGGGGAAACTTGGTGGCCAAGAGATCCACCAAAGCTTGGACTTCAGTGAAATTAGGTTGGGTTTCAAATGCCAACACATCGACTTGAGCAGCAAGCAAAGCTTTGATCCGTAAATAATGAAAAGCTTGATATTCAGCCTTCGTTAACCGATAATCGCCAGTATACTCACTGCCATCTGCTAAATAAGCTCCATAAGGTCCAACGCTTCCAGCTACTAGCGTTTCGTTAGGAACCTTCGCTGAACTTTGAGCTTGACGAGCGCAGTCGACTGCTTGTTTGATCAGTTGCTGAAACTGTTCCGGGTTTAAACCACGTTTCTTAAAAGCTGCAAAATTAGCTTGATACGTATTGGTCGTAGCAATCATTGCCCCTGCTGCAAAATAACTACGGTGCACCTGTGTTATCTTGCCAGGTGCCGTCAGCAAAGCGGTGGCTGACCAAAGATCGTTTGCTGTATCCACACCTAACTTCTCTAATTCAGTTGCCATTGCACCATCTGAAACTAAAATTCCCTTTTGTTTTAATAATTGTGTAAATGGTGATTTCATTTTCTTTCTCCTTTCAGATATGCTTTAAAATGATTAAAATTACTCTTTAAGTAGTAAATAATATAGCAACCTATTACGAATGGAATCATATAAAATAAAGCTGGACGTTGTGTTGGATCAAATACGATCAAGACACATGAAAGCAAACTAGCAGTAAATGCAACTATTGGTACCAATGGGTAAAGCGGTGTAACAAAAGCTAGATCCTTCACCTTTTTCCCTGCTTTAAGCCATTGCTTGCGAAAATTTATTTCTGCTAAAGCAATCGCCATCCACACAAAAACAACTGCTAAACCTGAAATTGAAACTAAAACCAAATAAACAGTTGATGCAGCTACGACACTTGACAACAAGGCAAAAACTCCCCCTAACATACTAGCAATCAATGCAATCAACGGAACACCGTTTTTAGTCAATTTAACAAAAATTGGACTAATCATTCCCTCATTTGCTAATGACCAAAGCATCCGAGTCGATGCATATAAACCAGAGTTAGCTGCTGATAAGATAGCAGTCAAAATTACAAAATTCATTAAGTTACCAGCAAATGGTAGCCCTATACTCTTAAAAACTAAAACAAAGGGGCTCTCAACTACGCCAGCTTTTTTCCATGGAATTAATGTTGCCATAACCGCAATACTGCCAATGAAAAAAATAATCAAGCGCCATAAAGTCGTATGAATTGCTTTGGGAATTGTATGTACCGGATCTTTAACTTCGCCAGCAGTTACGCCAATCAGCTCAGTCCCCGAAAACGCAAAATTAACTGTCAACATTGTCGTAAAAACTCCCTTGAATCCGGTAGGAAACCAACCATTTTGATATAAATTATGAAATAATGGTTCTGGATGATAACCTTTGACTGGCAAAATTCCAAAAATCGCCAAACTCCCAACAACAATAAAAAAAATAATTGCTAAAACTTTGATGCTAGCAAAGTAAAATTCAGCTTCAGCAAAAAACCTAACTGATAAGGCATTTGAAGTAAAAATAATAACCATAAATAATAAGCTCCAAAGCCAAGTTGGTGAGTGAGGAAACCAATTTCTCATAATTAATCCGGCAGCTGTAAACTCTGATCCCAAAGCAATTGTCCAAGTAAACCAATATAAAATTGCAACAGTAAAACCAGTTCCTGGTCCAATAAATTTTTCAGCATAGACATGAAATGAACCCGTCTGCGGCATTGCCACAGCTAATTCCCCAAGGCAGAGCATTACAGTATAGACAATTACAGCACCAATAAAATAAGCAATAATTGTTCCTAGTGGTCCAGCCTGATGAATTGTATATCCTGAACTTAAAAATAAACCAGTTCCAATCACACCACCTAATGAAATCATTAACAAATGTCGAGACTCCATTTTCCGTTTTAAAGAATTATCCTGTTTAGTCAAAAAATCACCCCTCTAAATTTTAAAAAAAAATTCGCCCCAAAATTGGGACGAATTTTTCGTGGTACCACCCGGATTTATCATTGTTGCAAAACAACATGACCTCATTAACTGCTCGGCGTTAACGGGCCACCCGTTTAAACAGCTTGCACTGTTTAAAGAATTCAAGTTCATCTTCAGCTGAAATAAAGACGTTCTTACACCAACAACGCTCGCTTAGCTTCAGTGTCCAGCTTACTCTTCTTTTCATAATCATTTATTAATTAAAGAAATGATAAATTAAGAATCCTCAGCTGTCAACTAATTTTTCTAAATAACTAGATCCGCATCGTGGTATTTCCAAGTTTAGCAATCAATTTCATATTTTCTCGATAATCAACTGGGACGGCAATGACATAAACACCCTCCTTAGCTGCTACTGCTTCTTGCATATACGCCGCAAACTGTCCATCCTGTGTAACTTGGCGGCCGATTGCTCCGAAACTTTCAGCGTATTTAACAAAGTCGGGGTTAGTAAAATCGACTCCGTTGTGGTGTTGAATCTCCAGATCCATTTTCCATTTGATCAAACCATAAGAATGGTCTTCCCAGATTACAATAATCAAATGCAGATTCTCTCTGACAGCCGTTTCAATTTCCTGTGAATTCATCAAAAAACTGCCATCCCCCATTACCGCGACCACAGTTTTATCCGGTCGAGCTAGCTTTGCCCCAATTGCACCCGGCAGAGTCCAAGACATGGTTGACAAGCCATTATCAATCAGACAAGTATTCGACAAATACGTCTGATATAGCCGTGCCATCCACATTTTGACTGCACCAGTATCAACTAAGACAACTGCATCGTCAGGCAATGCCTGGCGTGTTTCATAAACGATCGTTTGGGGCTTAAGCGGTACCTGTTGACTTTGTGCCCCGCTGACAAGCTCTTCTTGAATCAACCGCCGGATCTCGGAAGTTTGATGTGAAAAATGAATGTCTTGCAATTTAAGTGCTTGCAGCAAAGCCTGTAAACTAGCTCGAATATTGGCAATGATATTTAACGTCACTGGATAATGACTATCCACGTCTTGACGAAACATGTTGATATGAATAATTTTTTTATCACGGTTAGGATTGATCTTTTGCGGATCAAACTGTTGAATTGAAAAACCAATAGAAATAATCAAATCGGCCTGATCAATCGCAAAATTCTCATAATCCTTGCGCATGAAGCCGACGACTCCTAAGGCGTTTTTGTGCCGATCAGAAATAACTCCCTTACTCATAAAGGTCGTTACTACTGGGATCTCTAACAGCTCACTCAACTCTCGGACTTCTTGCTCAGCATGTTTCCACAAAACACCATCTCCTGCTAAAATAATTGGGTGCTCAGCAGCTGCAATCAATTCAACAGCTTTTTCAATATCGCTGCTAGTTGGCTGCGTAAATGAAATCGGATCGATTGCTAACGGCTGTAAGTCTGCTGAAACTGAGCGGCTTTCAATATCTTGCGGTAAAGCTAAATACGAAGCACCTGGTCGATCACGTTTCGCTGTTGAAAAAGCTTTCCGCACCATTTCTGGAACGGCTTTAGGGGTCAAGACCATATCTGCATATTGGGTGATTGGCTTAAACATACTAACTAAATCAATCACCTGATGCGATTCCTTATGCAATCGACTTAGCCCGCCTTGAGCACTGATCGCAACCAGCGGCGTTGAATTCGTTTGCGCATCAGCAACACCAAGCATCAAATTAATGGCTCCCGGCCCAAGAGTAGCTAAACAAACTCCTGGGATCCCCGTTAGGCGTCCGTAAGTACTCGCCATAAAGGATGCTCCCTGCTCATGACGAGTTAAAACAAAATGGATCTTCTTTGATTGATTTAATTCATCAATCAGATTAATATTTTCTTCTCCAGGAATACCGAAGACGTAACGGACATTTTCGTTTTCTAAACATTTAACTAACAATTTTGCTGTCGAGATTTCTTCACTCACTTTTTGGTCCTCCTACCAAGTATTTCGTCCATTTTTCAATTCTAGCTTATTTTACACTGAATTTCATGTTATTTTAACTTAATCTGCTTGCATTTTTTAAATTAAGCGACTATGATTTAATTAAAATATGAGCATATGTTCATAGCATTAAAAAGGAGACTGATTTATGGAGGACAAAAAAACTAATGGACGATTCCTAGCCGTGACTTTATTGAATGCTTTAATTACTGTTTTTGAATTTGTTGGCGGAATCCTGTCAGGCAGTTTAGCCTTATTGTCAGATGCCTTTCATAACTTTGGTGATGCTTTATCTGTTATTCTTAGTTACGTGGCTCATCGAATTGGACAACGTTTGCCTAATAGCTCTAACACTTATGGTTATCGGCGAATTGAAATCTTGACAGCTCTGTTAAACTCAGCCTTATTGATCGGTGTTTCACTTTTTTTACTAATTGAAGCGATTCGACGATTTTTTCATCCACAAGTTGTGGCTGGGGGAATTATGTTTTGGGTAGCATTGATCAGTTTCCTGGCAAATTCTTTAGCAACTTTATTGTTAAATCGTGATGCTAAACATAATTTAAATATTCGGGCAACTTATCTGCACCTTTTAAGCGATGCTTTAGCTTCAATTGGTGTGATCATTAGTGCGATCTTGATTTTTTTCTTCAGACTCTACCGGATCGACCCATTGATGACAGTAATTGTTTCAATTTATATCGCTTATGAATCTTGGCCGATTATTCGCCAGACGCTGAAAATTTTAATGGAAGGATCACCGATTTTAGATTACGACAAAATCAAAGCTGATCTGCTAAGTTTACCCGAAGTTACTGGGGTTCATCATTTTCACGCTTGGCAAATTGATGAAAATCAAACTGTTGTTTCGCTGCATTTAAATTTAAAAGATATATCGCTCAGTCAAACAGAAAAAATTTATGATCAAGTTGAAACTATTTTAAAAAATAAATATCAGATTTCACATGTAACGATCCAAGCTGAATGTAACCGCGGCAAAGATGAAAAATTATTTTTTACGGAAAAGAATACTAAATAAAGTTTAAAATAAATTAACCTACAAAAAAGCAATGAGTCGACTAAGACCCATTGCTTTTTTGTGGTATTGCAACTATTTAGTTAAGGCAGTTAATTTTGCTAACGCTTGACTGTAAGCCGGCTCATTAGTCTGTTCAATGATCAATTCACGATAAACGATCTGACCATTTTTATCCAAAATCCAAATGCTGCGCGAGTCGATTCCTTTAGCTGCAACATATATTCCGAGTTTTTCACCTAATTGATGTCCCTCATCCGAAACTAATTTGATTTTGGTAACATCAGCAGCCGCACACCAATTTTGCTGTTGTTCTGGTGTATTGGTTGAAATCGTTAAGAAATTAATGCCAGGAAATTGATCAACATTTTGATTGAACTTCTTAGTTGACAAGCTGCAGACGCGAGTATCAATATCCGGAACCACACTGATCAAAGTAAATTTACCGGAAAGATCAGCCGAACTAAGCGATTGATTATTACTAGTTTTTAAAGTAAATTCAGGAAACTGTTCACCAACGACCGCAGGCTGCCCGTTAGTTGTCAGTGATTCGCCGTGCATGGAGATTTGCATTACTACCACTCCTCATATCAAAGTTTCTTTCTTAAATCAAGATAACGCAATCTACGGTTAAGTTCCACTTAAATGCTTTTAGCAATTAGCTGACGTAAGATTTGACGGCAGTTTTAAATGCCTGACGTAAAGCAATTTGCTGATTGACTTCCGCTATCATTGCTGCTTTAGTTTCCGCGGACCAATCGTAATATTTAGCCATTTCTGAAACAATTTGATCTTTAACTTCAAGTACATGTTTAAAATCAAATAATAACTGGCTGCTGCGTCTTAATAAATAATCAATTGGATGGATCACCATTTCTTCTTCTAAGCCATAATACAACTGCGCATAATCAACCGGCGCCAAGTTTGAGTCTGCTAGGCCCTGACCTAAGTAAGTGTAAACTTGATCAACATTTCGACCATACCGATGGACGAGCTTAGTTGCAGCTATTTCACTTAAGCCCACTGCCATCCCGCGTTTAATGGCCGGTTCTAAAAACTCTTGGAATCCTTGACTCCCCGTTTCAGCTGCTCCCGACAACGGCAACTGGACGGTTTGCGTCTTAACATATTGGTAATCGCCAAAATTTTGCGCAATATCCTGAGCAACTTGATCAACAATTTTTTCAGCCATTTTGCGGTATCCCGTCAGCTTTCCTCCGGCGATTGAGTAAAGGCCAGACTCTGCATGGAAAATCTCATCTTTCCGAGAGATTTCTGAAGGATTTTTGCCTTCTTCTTGAATCAGCGGTCGCACACCTGACCAAGCAGATTCGACGTCCGCAAAGGTCAACGGCTCGATAGCAAACATTTTATTGACCGCTTCTAAAATGTAATGAACATCTTTGGTCGTGACAGTCGGTTCGGCCGGATCCTCGTTCCAAGTCGTATCGGTCGTTCCAAAATAAGTTTTACCTTCGCGTGGAATCACAAACATCATCCGTTTATCGTGAAAAGGCGTATCAAAGAAAATTGCATTTTTAACAGGAAATTTTGCATTATCAACAACTAAATGCACTCCCTTAGTCAAATGTAGGTGCTTACCCTGGTTTGAACCGTCCATTTGTCGGATTGTGTCGACCCAAGGACCAGCTGCATTGATCACCCGTTTAGCATAAATCGTTAATTTTTGGTGGGTCAATTGATCCAGCACTTTAGCCCCGCAAACTTGTCCCCGACTATTATAAATCAAGTCAGTAACTTTGGCATAATTGGCTACTAAGGAGCCTTCCTGGTGTGCTCGTTTAACAACTTCGATCACTAAGCGAGCATCATCTGTCCGATACTCAACGTAAACACCGGTGCCCTTCAAACCCTCAGCTTTTAAATATGGTTCACGCGCCAAAGATGACTTCTTATCGAGCATAAACTTCCGCTCGCTTTTTTTGACCTGTGCTAAGCGGTCGTAAACATCCAGGGCTGCCGCCGTGGTAAACTTTCCTAAAGTTCCACCTTGATAAAATGGCAGCATCATCCAGACTGGAGTAGTAACATGCGGGGCATTTTCATAAACGATGGCCCGTTCCGAACCGACCTCAGCTACCTCATGAAAGGCTAACTGCTTCAAGTAACGCAAACCACCATGAACTAATTTGGTTGAACGGCTGGATGTGCCAGAAGCAAAATCCCGCATTTCAACTAAACCCGTCTGTAAACCACGTGTCTGAGCATCTAAAGCAATTCCAGCTCCAGTGATCCCGCCGCCAATTACTAAAATGTCCAATTGTTTTTCTACCATTAGCTGCAAATTATGTGCTCTTACCTTAGAATTTAAACTATTCTTGATCATTGAACTTCCTCCCTCGTATTATATGTTTATAAGTTACACATCTTTTACTAAATATACTTGTTTTTTGAACACCACATGTTAGTCTCTAATTGTCATTGGCTTTGGTCAACTGGTATAGGTTTTTTCCTCCTGTAGTAC
>NZ_JAHAVQ010000110.1 GCF_029916425.1 Liquorilactobacillus sicerae
TTCCTGATGACAGATTTGATAATTAAAACTATTACTCTTTTAGGATTCTCACAAGGAGAATTAGTCTCTGCTTTGGTAGTTGCCGATCATTCTGAAGCAATTCAAAAATTGATTTTATTTTATCCTGCTTTTTAAATACCTGATACTATTAAAAAAATGTCGCATCACATTCCTACTTTTCTCATGCCAAAAAATGGATTAGAATTCTTAGCTTTTTGTCATAACAGACAATGTGAGAAAATGGCTTTATTCATAAATTTGTTATATAAATAATAAATAAAAAGAAATGACTAGCAGTGCTTAAAGAGAGTGAGGCATAATGGCAATACACAAATGTTTTATTTCGTTCAAAATGGAAGATGAGGGTTACAAAAAAGATATACAGCAAATCGAAGATATACAGATGATTGATAAATCTTTGGATATCCCCATTAATTCCGATAACCCTGATTATGTTATGCAAAAAATTAGAGATGAAAACTTAAAGGATTCTAGTGTTACATTATTTTTAATCGGTAGTTATAGTGCTGAATCGTTGGGCCAAAACGAACAGTATTATATTAAAAAGGAATTACAAGCTTCCCTGTAC
>NZ_JAHAVQ010000111.1 GCF_029916425.1 Liquorilactobacillus sicerae
GGTGATGTAGTGCGCGCTTGACATCTTTCCGTTATTTGCAAAAGCTGTGTAAGCTTGAGCCATTTCCTGAGGTGAAACACCTTCTTTCATCCCACCAAGAGCCAGCGCGAGATTTTCATCAGATTTTTCTACTGGGAGATCAAATTTTTTAGCATATTCATAGCCTGTTTTAACACCAATTTTGTCCAGCAAATAAACAGCCGGAATATTATAAGAATCTGCAATAGCGGTTGCCATATCAACCTTACTCGATTCATATCCTAAAGCATTTGTTGGACGATAGCTTCCAGCGAAAGTTATTGGCGTATTCGGGAAGGTACTTGTACTGCTATATCCCCGACTCAAGGCCGGTGCATAAACGACTAAAGGTTTGATCAACGACCCAGGCGAACGCCTAGCCTGAATTGCTCGATTAAAGCCCCTAAAAACGTGTTTCCCACGGCCGCCAATCACGGCTAACACCCCACCTGTTCTTGCATTCAAGGCAATCGAAGCAGATTGATCATCCGAAACTGGAAAAAGATATTTATTATCGTAATCCTTCTGTAGGTCTTTTTGATCTTTTTGGTCAAGCGTGGTATATATC
>NZ_JAHAVQ010000112.1 GCF_029916425.1 Liquorilactobacillus sicerae
GCTCCTTTTCCTCCCGGAGCGCTTGTCAATTCACTTAAGTGAATCGTTTCGCCTCTTTTTGGCAGCTTATTTAAATGTTGAATTGTATCAACATTTAACGACCCAAGAACAACAATTTTTTTGGCTTGTTTTTCGATGATTCTCTCCTCCAATTAAGCAAGACAATCAATATCCTCGATCCTGCTTTCAATACACAGATAAAACTGATTATTGTCAAAACGATTTATGAATAAATATAATCTAAGTATAGTAAATTTAATCGGTAACCCTTACAAGTTGTTAATAAAATTAAATTTTCTTCGTTGAATCACGGATAATTAATTCAACATCGACGGCTCTTATTTGTTGTTTTAGTTCTGAATCGGAAATTCTATTTTCCAACATTTCCAAAGCATACTTAGCTAATAAAGATATTGGTTGCCTAACCGTTGTTAGTTTTGGATTTATAAATTCTGCATAATCCGTATCATCATAACCAACCAAAGAATAATTGTCCGGAACTTTTAAGCCCTGATCATAAATGCCTCCAAGAACCCCGATTGCTAATTCGTCACTTAATGTAAAAATAGCGGTTGGCTTAAAAG
>NZ_JAHAVQ010000113.1 GCF_029916425.1 Liquorilactobacillus sicerae
TCAATCGAAGTGATTTCATCAACTCTCTTGATTTCGAAATTAAAAAAAGCCTGACGAAAAGCATCACGCTTTTTTAAAACAATTGCCCAGCTCAACCCGGCTTGATAAGTTTCTAAACAAAGTAATTCAAATAAATAACGATCATCATGGCTGGGTTGTCCCCACTCCTGATCATGATATAAAATCATCTCCAGTGATGGTTTATTTATTTCAGAGACCCAACCACAGCGCTTTTTTTGATCATTTAATAGAAAATCAAGCTGCTGATTCTGCATAAAATTAAACCTCGTAATCCGTATCTGCATCCAGCTGGATATCGTTTTCATCAGTTTGAGTGCCACCGGCAAACTCAAAGGTTCCAGAGGCATGATAAACGTCGCCATTTTTTGTACCACTAAAATAAAGCTGAATATCGGTTACGTCAGCATCGTAAGATTCGGCAGCCGAGATAAATTCACCATTGATCGCTGAAATCCAAACCGGCAAATTAAGATTTTTATAATCAAAATGTCTTGCCGTTGATAATAGTGCCTTGTTCATCAGTGTTTGATCGTCCATAATTTCCTCCTCAATTAATTCTATAC
>NZ_JAHAVQ010000114.1 GCF_029916425.1 Liquorilactobacillus sicerae
GCTTAATATTTCACTTCCTTTTTTTAATGTAAATATGATAACATGATTATAAAATAATGACAAACGATTAACATTTATCAATCTGAAGATATTTATATAGAAAATTATGAAAAATAAAGATGGGCTTTCAAAAATAATCGGCTGGTCTTTATCGTTAATACAGATCGTTTTTCTAATTTCGGCTCTAATGGCTATTATGTTTGCCACTGGGTTTTTCTTTTCAGAATCATTACGACAATTAATTTCTCATGATAGTCAGACTTTTTCAATTATTGATACAGAAATGGCTAAAAATTATCTAAAAGATAGGATGTTTATTTTTTATTGTATTCTGCTTGGTTTGGCACAAAATTCAATTTCTTTGGAAGTCTTCAAAATAACAAACTTTCTAAACAACGATCGTCTCAGCTGGATTTAAAAAATAAATAGTCGAAGAAAGAGTACCCCTTTGTTTTGGCAGACGATTATTGCTTTGGGCAATCTCTGTCTTTATATATCCGACAATATCGTCTATGTATATAAAGAGACAACCATTCAATAACGAGACAGGCAGTTAAAAGGCAAAAATATATCTATCCTAACT
>NZ_JAHAVQ010000115.1 GCF_029916425.1 Liquorilactobacillus sicerae
GTTGAAATACTGGCAAACATTTTCTTTGCAATTCCTCTATATTCAGAATTTATGAACTATAACATTAGTAAAATAATCGGTTTTTGGAAATACATATTATTAATGATTCTTCCTTTCAATCTGATTGAGGGCTTGGTTTGGGGACTTGTCTATTATCCAATTGAAAGAACTTTTGAAAAAATTTTTCCTAAGCAATTGTGACGGAATAAGTAACTTCGTTACCATTTAATTTATTAATAACATTTAATGGTCCATAAAAAATAAACATTAATTTTATAAAAGGATACTTTAACGTTTCCTTTTTAATTCACCTTATAATTTATATGTAGCTATGTATAAACAAGGAGCACGAAATGGCAAACTATACATTGGATGATTTTTGTCAAATGATCGATCACACTAATTTGCACGCAGACGCAACTGCAAAAGATATGGTTAATCTCTGTGAAGAAGCCAAAAAATATCATTTTAAAATGGTCGCCGTTAATCAGGTCCAGGCAAAAATTTGTGCAGAAAACTTACGAAAAACCGATATCGATACCGGAGCGGCAATTAGTTTTCCTTTAGGGCAAACGACGATCG
>NZ_JAHAVQ010000116.1 GCF_029916425.1 Liquorilactobacillus sicerae
TGTTTAATCATTAAAAAGTCAACTTCAAATCACGAAGAATCTCATAAATATCAATAGCAACTAAATCGATATTATCAAATTTAAAGACATGATTGTCTCGAAATTCCTTAATAGTAAAAATATCCGTTCGATGATCAAAACTCACTCTAGCCAGATTTAACCCATAAAGATCAAAATTTCGAACTTGAACCTCTTGCCCGCTCTGATCCTTAACCATCGCTTCAAGGCGGCTAATAATTGGAGTAATTTCTGATTCAGTTTTCGACATGATCTTTTCCATCAAGCTGATTCGGTATTACATTATACGCTATCAGACCAGCGAAGATACCAAAATAATAAGTTATGATTCGCCAAACCAGCATTGCAAAAATAGTGACTGTATGGTTCGGCAAAAAACTGGAAAAAAGTAAAGAGAAACCTATTTCCGCACCGCCGGTACCACCAGGAACAGGAAAAATAGAAATTGCTAAGGTTAAAATAACATTTAAAACAATGATGAACATTGGGTCGGCATTGTCTGCACCAACGGCCAACAAGATAAAATAAGGGATTAATTAATAGACAAAATGATGAATTAA
>NZ_JAHAVQ010000117.1 GCF_029916425.1 Liquorilactobacillus sicerae
TTATTAAACGTTGATCGAAATACGGCCCTATCCTGCCCGATTGGTACAGCGATCCCAAAAGTTCTGACTCATTATTACAAAGAAATCCAAGACGTCGCAGAAACAAAAATGGCTGAAATAACTTTGCAGGATATTATTGATGACATCAAAGTACAAGAGGAGCAGCGGCTCAATTCCATTGATTAATTTTTAATATTTTTGCAAAACCGTCTGGTATTTTCAACATTTTTTAATTTATATCTTGTTATGGAAAATATCTTCTGCTAGAATATTTTTTGTGATTTATTTTACAAATATTTATATGGATAAAATTAGAGGCAAATATGTCAAATAAAGTTGCAATTATTACAGGAGCTGGTCTAGGGATTGGTAAAGCAATTGCTCAAAGACTGGCAAAAGACGGTTTTAAGGCTGGATTGATCGGCCGGCATCTGGAAAAAGTCGAGGCAGTGGCAGATGAACTAAATAAAAAATATGGTTCCAATACTGCTATAGCAAAAAAAGCCGATGTCTCAAAACGTGATGAAGTTTTTGCAGCTTTTCAAGAAATCAGCGATAATTTTGGTGACTTGAATGT
>NZ_JAHAVQ010000118.1 GCF_029916425.1 Liquorilactobacillus sicerae
GTATTGGCCAGGGACTTTTCATCAACGGCATAACCGTGGTTTTGGGCCGTAAAATCCAAACGCTTGGAATCAAGCGATCTAACCGCATGATTAAAACCGCGGTGACCGAATTTCATCTTATAAGTTAAAGCTCCGTTAGCTAGGGCAAAAAGCTGGTGGCCCAAACAAATTCCAAACATAGGCTTTGCTTTTTGCAGGCTTCTGATCAACGGAAGCGCGTAAGCTGCCGAATTGGGATTGCCCGGTCCGTTGGACAGCAGGACACCGTCGATGTTGGCGGCTAAAACCTTTTTGGCCGATGTATCGGGAGGAAAGACAATCACATTGCAATGCCTTTTTGCCAAAGAAAACAGAATAGAATTCTTCAGACCGAAATCGATCACGGCGATCGTCGGTCCATCGGAAGGATCCTGGTAGGCAGTCCGGCTGGCCACCTCTTTAACCTGCTGATCAGAAAAACGGCTGGTTTGTAATTCTTTTAAACTAGTCCCGTTTATTTGATCGATAAGGCAGGCCTTCATAACACCAAACTCTCTGATTTCTTTGGTTAAAGCCCGTGTATCGATTCCGCTGAT
>NZ_JAHAVQ010000119.1 GCF_029916425.1 Liquorilactobacillus sicerae
ATTTCAAATATTCGCGCAATGAAAATTACTGAGTCTGATGTTTTCTCTGCATTAAATGCTGCTAAGGATACCCTTGAAGAAGGAGCGGTTGGCGGCGGCCGCGGCATGGTCTGTTATGGTTTGAAAGGTGGAATTGGTTCATCATCCCGAATTGTAAAAGTCGATGATGATCATACTTACACGCTTGGCGCGTTGGTAATGGCTAATTACGGTTTTCTTGACAACTTTATTGTTAACGGAATCCCCATTGGCAAATCATTAGCAGAAATGCTTGTTATCGACAAACAAAAAGAAGAAAAAGGATCAATTATTACTGTTTTGGCAACAGATGCTCCTTTAAATTCTCGACAACTCAAACGTTTGGCAAAACGGGCCACCGTTGGTATTAACCGGACTGGTGGATACATTGGCAACGGCAGCGGAGAATTTGTCTTTGCTTTTTCAACAAGCAACCTGGTTAGCCATTTCACAGAGCGGAATTTTGACACGGTATCTCGATTCAACGACAATCATATCGATTTATTTTTTCGAGCCGTTGCTGCTAGTGTCGATGAGGCTATTTTAAGTTCCATGGT
>NZ_JAHAVQ010000011.1 GCF_029916425.1 Liquorilactobacillus sicerae
TTAAATTATCATTATTACATCAAAAAAGCCATCCATTCCGCAGAACAGATAGCTTAATAATTCAGCTATACCAATTGAAATTGCAAGTTAAGCAATTTTATTTATCAGTACTACTTGAAAAAGAACCCTTTTTAACAAAGTTTCCAGCTGTCACTAAAACCACCCAAACTAACAGTAAAAATTAAAAATATCAACTTCACGTCCCGACCTCTTCTTAATGATTTTTATTTAATAAAGCTTTGCAGCAAAATCCCTAAAATGCCCAAACCAGTTATTGCACCATTATAAAGCAAGTGAGTGATGATATTTTGCCAAATATTCTTTTTGGCAATCAAGTAAACTACTTGGAAAGTGACGCCCATAACAAAATACATAAGAATTCGGGCAAGTTCCAGTCTACATTATTAATGTGCACTAAAGCAAAAATTAAATTAGCGATCAACGACATCATGGCTTACGACCAGGGATGACCCCATAAACGGTTTTAACAAAATAAACGGTCTCTTCGGTGAAACCCTGCAGCAAACTATTTGAGATATTTTTGCAAACGGGAGCAAAACGACAAACGTAATGATGACCGTCAATACTGCCAACAAACAGCGCTTTAGAAAATGCTGTTTCCAGCGGTACCATCCCCCTTTTAAAGTTCGATCCGACCAATAAAAATGGCCAACAAGAAAAGCGGAAGATAGATTAAACCAGCTTCAATAACTTGTTGCCAAGTTGCTAGGTTTGATCCGCTAGAATCAACTGTCGACGTTTTTTGAAATAATTCCGGAAAAAATACTAACACCGGAATCACAATCAAGGCAGTTGACCATTTAAATCAAGAGACCTTTGATTTCATGATTGCCTCCTACAATTTTTTTGCTTTTAGTCTAGCAAAAATTTACCTGACAGCAAAATGATTTGTTTAATTTAAATAACAGCTTTGTTTTTTTTACTATTTTTAAAATGCTATTTATCTATCTTGTTCATGATCAGAAATTGAATAATATTTCATTCCTTCAACTTAAAAGACGATTTTTATAAATGCAGAGTATGTTGATTAGTTTCATAAAAATCAAATCTAAAGGCATACTTGATTAACCATCACCAAAACTCCAATCACTAGATAAGCAGAATGATCAATTAAATTATAAATTTTGCATTCTACATTAAATGTTTTCTTAGAACTGATCAATTACTCCTTAATTTACTTAAAGTTTGGATTAAACAACGTTAGAACAATCAGTGCCGATTGGTAATAGTTATTTGACATTAGCTTTTGCATAAAGATATATTTTTCTTGTTGAATCAGTTTATTATATTTTTGATTATTTAAAGCTGCATAAAAAATTGGTGCTCCAAAACTAGCTGATTGATAATCATTTAGTTTTTGACCATTCAAGTGATAGCCACCACTAATGTACTTTTTTTGCATAAAAAATTTCATCATTTTATTTAAGATTCTTTGACTTTGGGAATCTGAGCTTTGCGCAAGGTTATATGGCAAGCGACAAGCATTATAATAATATGCACCATCATATTTCGAGCTAACAGTTTTCGGAGCAACAGCAACTGGTTCTTTTGAATTGACCCAAGCAAAATCTGGAAGCAAGCCAGTCTTATGCTGTTGACTAAGAGCTAATAATGTGGCTAGCATTCGTTGCTTGATTTTTAACCAAATACGATTGCCGGTCAAGTGGTAAAAGGCGGTGAATTGTTTAGGCAAGACATCTGATGTTCGTAATAAATTTCGGGCTTTTTTATCAGATGTTGCCCAATTTCCAACTGTTAACAAACCGTCTTGTGGATTGTAATCGTATTTCAAAATGTCCTGAAGGATCAACTTTGCTTGCCGTCGATAAGAGGCTGCATTTTGCGGCCATGCTTTAGCAGCTTGAATTAGTGAATAAGCTAAATAAAGATCGCCATCAGTTGCATTATTTTTAAACTTCTTTAGCTTATGTTTTTTAAAATAAATAACTTGCTTCCATGACATTAAGTTAGTTCTGCCATATCGATTAGCTAAATAATAATTATCAAGTTGCTGAAACTGCTTTTTTGCTTGAATCGGATGAATTTTTTCTAGCCCTTCATTGGCAGCAATTAGCATCCCATAACCTTGACTTTCCGAAAGGACGGTCAATTGGTGATGATTTTTCCTTGAAACAACAAAACTCTTTTTTAGATCTGTCTTAATAAATTTTCGATCCCACTGTTTAAGCAGTGAGGTTTTGATAGTTTTAGAGCTTTCTTTGCGAACAAGTAGTAAAATTCCACTTGAAAATGTTAAAATGGTGACAAATATAATCATAAATAAAGCATTTTTACGCATAACTTACCCTCATTTAATCATTAAACCTTTTAGTTTTAACCCAATTATTTCCCTGGCGATGAAATAGTTTATCAATTGTCACCGAAGTAACTGCTGTGACTGAAACAACTATAAAAAGCTGAGTGTAGGTAAAATATGATGCTAACGCTAACCAAATCTGTTCACTAGTCATTTGTCCAAACTGTGTAGCCATTGCAAGACTGATTTGCAATAAGTAAAGTAAAATCATAATCATCCAATTAAATAATAAGAGCTGGGCAATATATATATTACTGGCAGAAAAAGTGAATGGGAGCACTATATCAGGTATAAAAATACCAATTAGTAGAAAAACCACATTCACCAAAAAAATAAAGTCGGATAAGATGATTGCAGCATTAAACCAGAAAAAAGTACAAACATAGTAAAAAGTTTCTAATTTAACACGCCAATTACTGAGATCGAAAAGATGCTTAAAATTACTGATTACAACCTCGTAATTGCCTTTAGCCCAACGTTTTCGCTGATAATAGTATGCCTTTAGTGATTCGGGTTCTTGTTGAAATGCCTCTGAATTATAAGCTAGCGCGATCAATTTCCCACTTTGCATAATTTTAAACGAAATATCAGTGTCTTCAGTTAATGCTCCATTTTGCCAACCACCAATTTTTTCAACAAATTGCCGATTGATAATAAAATTAGTTCCCGGTATCCGGCCAATCTTAAATAAATTCCATAAACCAACATGCTGAATTCTTTGGGTTACCACAATTTCCTGATTGATACATTTTGTCAAAAAGTTTTGTCTGGCATTGCGTGTTTTATTCCGTCCAAAAGCTGCCATTTGTCTGGATGGATCTTCCAAAACTTTGGCAACTAAAAAGTAGAGCGCGTTTTTTTCAGGAATCGCATCGGCATCATAAACACCAAGATATTCACCATGAGCAAGTTTTAAAGCATCATTTAGTACCCCTGCTTTTCCACCTGTTCCTTGGCGCCTGATCAGTTGAATTTTTCTTGCATGATACTCTGGCAGATTCTTAACCTGTTGCATGATTTGATAAGTATCATCTTGACAATTATCCGCAAACAATAATAACTCGATTTTATCAGCTGGATAATTTAAATTTAAAATAGCTTTAATAGTCTGAGAGATAACAATTTCCTCGTTGTGGGCTGGAACAACGATCGTAATTAATGGATATCTCGCCAATTTTTTGATGGTTGTTGCCTCCTGGCTCTTTCCCAACCAAAAATGGGTAGCTGATGAAATTACAACTAATTCCATGATTAAAGATAGCCAAATTGAAATTAAGGTGATGATCATTAAGACCTGACTTATCATTTCTTCACCTTCCCAAAGTTTTTATTGACACGAAAAAAAATAACTAGGTAGCAGATAAATAAAATCAAAGTGATCATCACAAAAATTCCAGTAATGATCAAAGCAATCATAAAAAAAGCACTTGTCAGATCCATTACATCCTCTCCAATCTCCTAAAATCAAAAACATAAAAATTTACTTATTGGTATTCTTTAATAATGTCAGCTTCTAATTGTCGTTTTAAATTTCGTTCTATTTTATCAAAATTTGCAAATTTCTGCTTGTTTTTATTATTGATATATTCAAAAGCAAATTTGTATTGCAATTGATGTTTGATATTGGCATCATTAAATTGAATCTCAGATAAATGATTCTTAGTTAATTGATTTAACTTATCATGAGTCATCTTGTCAAAAATAGGCGAAATAATTAAGAAATTTCCATCATCTAAGTAATAAATATTTTCACTAGGTATCCGGATTCTTTTTAAACTGTCAGCAATTTGTTTCAAAGTAGTTATATATGCTTGACTATTGATTTGCTGAAACTGTTCACTGTGAGCCCAGTTGATACAGGTAATGCTGAAAGCAAGCTGATTGCTTTTTATCCGATCAAACGCCTGCCAGTAGTGACGGTAGTTGTTGGCAGCATTTTCACGATTTTTAAGTTTAGTGACAGAACTAACATGCTCAATATAATTGATTACATTATTTTTGTCTGATAACGCTGAAAAGCGAACACCAATCAAATACTTGAGGTTTAACGTTAAAAAGCCATAGATCGGGAAAACAAAAATCAAAATGATTCTTTCAATAATCGGTAAATAGATTATCCCAATCATCATTAGGGAAGCACCAATTACGATTGAAAAAAATATGCACCACGTCAATAAAACATTTGGTAAAATAAAACCGCCAACGACACCTAGCATCATCAAACAGGCCATTGGCAGAAAATCATTAACCAGTGTTTTCTGTGAAAAAACAAATAAAACAATTGTCAATAATATCATAATTGAAATTAAAACTTCGATACTTAAATACTGAAATTTTTTCATCGAAAATACTCCTCAATCGTTTCGGTTAAAATCGTAAACAAAAAACAGTTACTACTACTATTTTATAACCATTCTAACATTAAAAGAAACAAAAAAATTAATTTATAAGGATTTTTTCTTGAATTTTCAAATTAGGTGCAACATTTTAAAGTATAAATTCATCAAATAAAAAGCCACTGACATTTCTGCCAGCAGCTCTGATTTTTTAAACTAGTTTAACCATCAATACCTAAAATTAACTCTAACATGGAAAACTTAATTGAATACTGGGAAAAGATTTGACCTCCCCCTTCCATTATCTATTCGGTCACCGTTAAAACTTATATAATTAGTAGATAAATGGATCACTTCCTTTCGCACTTATACTTTAAACGACTGGGAAATGAATTCAATTTTTTCCATCACCTCCTTAATAGGAAGTACTTTAAGACACTATCATTTTAGCATCGATCGGTTTTGATAGCTACTTTTTTGTCATTAATTTCAGTTTAAAGATGTCATTAGTTTAGTTGATTTTCCGTTTTGGATTTAAAATATTCATTGGATCAAATAAAGCTTTGATTTGATGCTGTAAAACATCAACATCTTCACCCAACTCTTCATTATTCCATTGATTTTTAGACATTCCAACTGCATGTTCACCAGAAATCGTTCCACCCAATGCCAAGGCTTTGTGGAACAAGCGTCGAGTTGCTTCGATCACATTAGCCGGTGCTTGTGGCTGATCGTTCCAAAGCAAAGTTGGATGCAGATTGCCATCACCAGCATGACCGGCAGTATAAATGTTAACTTGCAATTGCTCGCCGACTTGAACGATATAATCGGCCATTTCAGCTAATTTGGATGATGGAACGGCCATATCTTCCATAATATAATATTTGCCATTTGCGAAAACTGCTGGTAGCATATCCCGCCGTAACTGAATCAACTTTTCACCTTTAGTTGGATCATCAGTGACTTGAATTTTCCAAGCCCCCTTGTCCTGCAAAATTTTTTGCGACATGTTCAGTTGAATCTCACCAGCATCATCGAACATAAAAATCAACATCGATGAACTGGCTGATTTAGCGTAATGAGTTTGTTTATATTGATCAAGAGCTTGAACAGTTTTACCATCAAGGCCTTCGAGCATTGATGGATAAAGACCTGAAATTCTTAAAGCATGGACCCCTTCAGCTAATTTCGACATATTATCAAAAAAGGCTACTCCGTAAATCTTTTTACCAATTGGAATTGGGAATAAACGAAGTGTAATTTCAGTAACGATTCCTAAAGTTCCTTCAGAACCAACAAATAACTGGGTCAAATTATAGCCAAAAGCCTGTTTGGTCGTCCGACCGCCGACTTTGATTTCCTTGCCATTGGCCAACATAACCTTCAAACCGAGAACTGAATCCTTAGTGGCACCATATTTGATGCCACTAAGACCACCAGCATTAGTGGAAACATTGCCGCCAATCGAAGAAATTGGTTTGGAAGCGGGATCTGGTGCATAAAATAAACCATGCTGGCGAGCAGCTTGATCCAAGTCCTGATTAATGACTCCAGGTTCAACGACGGCTAATAAATCATCTTCATTAACTTCAAGAATTTTATTCATTCGAGCAAGCGACAAAATAATTCCACCATTGAGCCCGTCAGCACCAATTACTGTACTGGTATCAGCCGTTTGCGGAACAACTGGTAAATGAAACTTGGTTGCGGTTTTTAAAACGCCACGAATATCATCTTTATCCCCAACAGCAACATAAGCCAAAACTCGACCATCGATTGTCGATTCGGCCTTACCGTTAGCAACATGTTTAGCTGTGATTTCATCATCTAAATGAATCTCGGCATGCGGTGCCTGTTTTTTTAATTCATCAATAATTTCTTCTTGATTATATGCTGTAAAAACTGACATTAACAAGATCCTCCTTGTGTCATTAATAAGCCTTACAAAATTTATTTATTAAAAATAAGCAACTTCATTGTCGACCCAAGTTGTCCACCTTGTCAAGACAAAATCAAAAATGCTTGTAACTTTTTTTCTTCCAATTGAGCTTTAAAACAATTTGTGGCAGACCATACCAATAAGCTAAGCCGAGATAAAGTAAAAGCGCTGGAATCCCAAAGATCATCGAGAAGAATAAACAATCCAAACGCTCCTCTCCTAATGGCAACCATTTGAGTGCTGCAAATAAAATACTTGCAACAAAGGCAAAAATCAGATTTACTTTAGTTAAAAGGCCCAAATCTGCAAATTGGCTAAGTTTTTTAGTTTGACTATAATCCATTAAATACTTCAAACAATAGCCCAGGGTCACTGCAAATGCAAGCGCTGTCGCCAACAAAGCACCATAATCATGGAAAAAGTAAACTAATGGATACTGCAAAACCAGTTTTAAAATCAACGTAATTGTTAATAAGGTAACTGCCAGCCGATGCTTACCTAACGATTGGACCATTGTAAAGACATCGGTAAAGACAGCTTGAATAAAGGTCATCAAAATTGACCAGAATAACAACCAGCCACCATGGGCATTATAGCCGAAAAAGATCGTATTAATCTGCCCGGCTAAAAGTGCCAGGATTATTGTTGCTGGTGCTAAAAGGCCAAACAACAATCGAAAGTTATCTTGGATCACAGCAGTAGCTTTTTGATGATTTGTTTGAGAACTGGCCAAAAGCGGCAGTGTCGTTCCTGAAATAGCCATAGCTAGCGAAATAATAACAGTAGTAATTTTGGTTGGATTAGCGGAAAACAAAGTAAACAAATTTTGAATCTTGGTCAAATCAAAATTTGTACTGTGTTGCATGATTGATTTAAAAGTAAATTGATCGATCAACTGTCCCAAAGTAATGCCCGAGCCAACATAAACAAACGGCAAAGCTTCTTGAATAATTTGCCAAAAAAGCTGTTTGATCTTCAATTTGCCAGCTGGCAGACTTACTTGCAACTGATGTTGGTAAAGTGACTTTTTTCGCTGATAATAATGCCATAAATAAACCAAACTCACAACTGCCCCAACAAAAGCCGCAAAAGTACTCCAAGCAACGGCTACAGCCAGTGACTGACGTAATAGATTGAATGACAAATAAGTCATTAACATGATAAAAATGATTCGCGCCAATTGTTCAAATAATTGTGAGATTCCAAATGGTTTTAAATCCTGGTTGCCTTGAAACCAACCTCGAATCACACTCATCACTGGTAAAATAACTAATGCGGGAACCAAAGCTCGAATTGTTAAAGTAGCTGCCTGGGTATCAGAAACTGGTGAATGAGCAGCGATTAAAGGTGCAAAAAAATAAAACAATGCACCACAGATCAAACCTGAAATAGTCATAAAAGCTAGTGCAGCTTTAAATAAGTGGCGACTATCATAAAACCGATTTTCTGAATTGTAAATGGCAATTTTGCGTGAAATAGCTGTAGGAAAACCCGAAGTTCCAAGAGCTAAAAATAAGGCATAGGCATTGTAAGCCGAATTAAATAAGGCCTGAGCGGCATATTGATTTTGTTGGCTGCCAAACATTAACAGCCAAGGAATTAAATAAAGTATGCCCAGCACACGCGAAAAAATACTGCCGAACGACATCCAAAAAGTCCCTGCCAGCATTTTATTTTTCAAAATAAATTTCACCTACTTCATTTGCTAATAGATTCAACTTACCATAATAATTGCTAAGCAAATCATAATATTTGGTAAAAATCACCTTTGCCAGCTAGTAAACAGTTTTTTTCGCAGCAAAAAAATCCCTGTCAACAAATAAAGCAGTAACACTAACAGGCTTTCCTTGAGCGATTGAACAGTTGGCGTTTTGGTGATGATTCCATTGAACAAGATACCGGTGAAATCTAAAATAAAGTGGTAAAAAATTGGCCAGCCTAACTTCCCAGTTCGCAAGTATAAAGCAGCCAGCATGATACCTAAAACAAAGGCATTCGCCATTTGAAGCAAAGTTGCCGACCAAGATTGGGCAGCCAGATTAACAAGATGAGTCAGCCCAAATAAAAAGCTGCTCAAGAAAACAGCAGCTAAATAACTTCGATAAGTATTCGTACTTTTAGCCAAAAAATTATTCAGTAATATACCACGGAAAAAAAACTCTTCAAAAACCGCGGCTGCTAAAGCTAAACAAGCGGAATCAACGAAATGAGCTGCGGTATAAGTTCGCTGAGAAATGATTGCAACGCTAAACAAAAATGCTAAAATTAACGGCAAACTATTAATCCTGCACATTTGACGGAATTTAAGCTGAAAGTTAAAGTTGATTTTAAATTTCAAAAAGAAATGATTAAGCCCCCACAGCAAGAGTAACAGAAGCGGATCAGTGATTAAAATGCGATTTGCCCCAGTAAAATGCACTAACAAATAAAAAAAGTGTAATAAAACAAAGACAACCATTAACCCTAACCATATTGCAATGGTCAGCAAAAAAGGATTTTTTTTCAATTTTTTTACCTCATTTTTAATTTTTTGTTTACCTAATCAAAAAGTAACCGACGATTCCTAAAAACACCAGGCTGATCAGATTAACTTTAGTAAAAATCAATAAATAATTATCAGATCTTTGTTTGAAATTTAACAAATATTGCTTATAGGCCAGCAAGTTAGCCAATGAAGCAATTAGAGTCCCTAAGCCACCGATGTTAACGCCCAAAAATAATGCCCGAACAGCATGGCTAAATGGTGCTAGCAAGATAGTAGCTGGCACATTACTGATCAGCTGACTAATGCCTAAGCTGGTCAAGTAAACTGCTACTGATGAATTTAACAGTGTGTCCAAGGCATTTTTAACTAGCTCAGCTCGGCTAAGATCACCGACAGCAATGAAAAAGCAAATAAACGTCAACAAAAGTCCATAATCAATCTTGGCTAACAAATGATGATCAATAAGCATGAGCAAGCTCAAGGCCAAAAACAGCATCAACCAGCTTGGCAGTAAGCCTAAAATTCCCAATAAAATTGGCACAGTCAGTATAATCGTTAAGCAAAGCTGCACCATTGGCAACTTGAATTTAAGCATTTGTGGCGCTGTCACTGGAGCTTTAGTAAACTTGCATGACCAAGTTGCAAGCAATAGCAAACTAAAAAGCGTAATTGGTCCAGCTAGCTTAATGAAATCAAGCAAATTCAGCTGATAATGTTTTAGGAGAAATAAATTCTGCGGATTGCCGATTGGCGTGACTAGACTACCTAAATTAGCTGCTAAATTGATCAAGACAATCGGCAAAACTGGCTTGATTTTTACTTGTTTAGCGATAATGGCAAATAATGGTACGATTGTTAAAATACCAACGTCGTTTGTCAAAAACATTGAACCAATAAAAGTTAGTGCCAACAACAATTGGATTAACAGGCGCTGATTATTCGCACGTGAAATTAAGTAAGCTGCACCGTTTGATAGCAAGTTCAGTTTTTCATAAACTTGAATAACTGCCATTAAAGCCGCCAATGAAAAAATAGTTTGCCAATCGATATCACTAGCTTGCGGTCGGCTGATTATCAAACTTAAGCTTGCGACGATTGCTGCAGTCCATAAAATTTTGTCTTGGACGATTTTTTTAATTATTTCCATAAAACCTTTACCATTTGTCTTTTTCAATCAATTGTTCAGCCAGTAGCGGATAATTATGAGCTTGATTTTCTTTGTGAACATTAGCTGAGGTAAAAGTGAAAGTCCCGGTTGCTAATAAAAAAGTATACAGTCGCTGAAATGGCAACTGACGTTTTTCAGCCACCGAGGTTTCGGCAGTTGAGTCATAAGGAATATTTTTAAAATCACAATCCGCTAACCGCTTGTTTTCAAAAGTTAGGATCACATACGCTGCTTGAGCTGCCGCCAAATTTATTTGTGGTGAAACTGATTGGCCAACACTGCCCGGATTGATCACGTAACGACCATCAGTAGTTTGACGCAATAACTTTTGATGCGTATGACCATATAGTGCAATTTGTGCTGTTGAATCAGCTAATAATGCATCAAAGTTTTCTTGCGGGGCGGTTGGAATGGTCAAATGACCACGACAACTTTTCGGTGTTGCATGAAACACCCGAACCTCTACCCCACTAATTTTTACGGTTTGACAAAGTGGACGCTCAGCCAGCCAACGAAAAGCCTGGCTGCCTAACTGTTGGCGATCAAAAGCTGAGGTTACCACGGCCATGATAGCTTTATCGTTATTTTGAAAATTAACAAAATCATGGTTTAACAGGCTTCGGTAGACTTCCTCGTGGTTGCCAATCACCCAAGCGAGTGGTTTGACTGCCTGCAGTGCGGCAACACATTCTTGCGGTGCTGGACCACGATTGGTAATATCACCTAGAATTAAGTATTCATCAACTTGTTGCTGCTTGGCATCCGCTAAAACTGCCTGTAAAGCAGTATAATTTCCATGAACATCAGCAATTACTGCAACTTTTACCAAAGTAATCGATCCTTCCTATTGTTTACTGCGGTAAACATTATTATAAGCCAAAACGCCAGTAACCACCAAAGCAACTCCCCCGCCACAAATCAGTGCTAGCCAAAGACGTTGAAAATTAAACAACCATGCCCATAAAAAGCTATAAATCAGGAATTGTCCGCTCAAAAAGATTAGTAATTTTTTGGTGGAAAGCTTTGGATGATCATCAATTGCGGCAGTCACATTTTGTTCCAAAATTCCTAAGATAGCCATTGTCAAAATAAAGACTACCCAAAGCGGATTATTCCAGGTTAAAACCTGCTTAAAGACTTGCTGGCTTTGCCAAGCTTGAATTATCAAATAAAGCAAGATCAAACTATTTTCAAAAATAAAAGCCAGCTTAATATTTTTTAACTGTTTGATTTTTAAACGTTCATCATTAACTTTTTTCAATTTTCTGCGCCTCCGCTTGATCGATCCAAAAAACTTGATCGAGAGTTTTATCTAATTGATAACAGATTTGTAAGCATAGATGCAAGGTCGGATTATATTGATCTTTTTCAATTAACCCGATCGTTTGGCGCGTCACGCCAACTAATTCAGCTAGTCTTTTCTGAGAAAGGTTTTTTTCAACGCGAAAAAGCTTGACCCGATTTACCATTCAACCCCTCCCATCTAGAATCAACTCAATGGAATGTATATATTCCATAAGTAAAATATACATTGCATATCACGGAAAGTCAAAAATTTTAAAATACTCCACCACCAAAGCCGCCGCCAAGCAAGACGGTGCCGATTGCCAGGATCGTTAACAACAAATAGTACTTCAAAACCCGCTTGATTTAAGGGTCAAGATGCGGCTTTCAATAAAACTACTAGCAGGATTTTGGACGGTCATAATCACAACTTTTCCTTATCGTCGATTAACTTGAGTCGACCCATTCGTTTGACCAGGCGTCCAAGCTTGCAATTGGCGGACATTTGTATGTGGCAAAGTAATCAAGATCCAAACATAATGCAAAGCAACATCCCACTTACTGCCAATAATTTTCCAATTCATTTCTGCCATATCGCGCCAGATTGTGACCACAGGATTTATGCGGTGGCGATAAATATAAGTGGCCGGTCCAGAAGCTTTGGACTAAGTCTAAATTAGTCAACGAAAAGAGAATTTTATCCTTGGATAGTTTGATGACCCAAAGTATTACTCATCAGACCTGATTTTTAATCATAAATATCAAAATGAGAAGATTGGAGAATAAACTTCTTCAACCTTCTCATTTTTTTAGTCTTTCGATCCATCTTTTACCAAACAAGAAAAATTTACGCTCAACTTTCAACTGCCGGTAACGCTGAGGATATTTCTGATAAAATCGTTGATGAAAGTTTTCGGCTGGATAAAAATCACTTGCTGGTAAAATTGGCACGACGATTGGTTCTCGATAATCACGGCTGATGGCAAGTTTGGTTTGTTCTGCTAATAACTTTTGTTGCGGACTAAGATAAAAAATCTGTGCTCGGTAATTTTGACCGCGATCGTTGATTTGTCCTCGAGCATCAGTTGGATCGATCAACTGCCAGTAACACTCCAGCAAAGCTCGATAACTTAAATAACGTTGGTCAAAAATAATTTCAACTGCTTCAACATGTCCGCTGTCTTGGCTGCTGACTTGCTCGTAAGTTGGATCAATTGTCTGGCCGCCAGTATAGCCAGCAATTACCGCAATAACTCCTGGCTTTAATTCAAATGGTTCGACCATACACCAAAAACAGCCACCAGCAAAAATTGCACGCTGTTGCTCAGGCAAATCTGCCTGATAATGACGCTGAATAAGCTTCTTTGCTGAATTAACTGATTGGCCAGTCAATTCAGTATAAAAGTCGGTCATATCTGGAGTCAAATTGTTTCTGATCGCCAAGGGCCGCAATTTCAACTCTAAGTTTTCCCAAGCTTGTTGCGAATTTTTTTCCAATTGATTTTTAGCAATCAGTAGTTGTTCGCGTTCCCACTGTCGCGTCGCTGGATTTAAAATCAGATTATAGAGATCGCGCTCAAGTTTAACTGCTGCTGACTGATTTTTCAAGTTAATCACCGCACTTCTTTATGCTTTTTGCGACTAATTTGAAAGAATAGGCCGACTAACATTGTCAAATCAAAAAGCACTTGCAGATTAGCTGACCAGCCAACTCCAAAGGTAAAAAAACCAAATTCCACTAGCCAACAAGTAACTATAAACCAACTAATGAACCAATTTAAACAAAGCTTTCCAACCACTGTATTTAAAATAGCCCAGCGATTTTGGCCTAAGAATTTCAAATTAACAAAAATTAGCCCTGCAAAATTTAAAATTAACAGTAGACCTAGTGCATTAGTTAATGAGGTGCCAGTAGTAAACCATCCATCTGGCTGGCCATTTAAGCCAAAATGTTGTGGCAAAGGCGTTAGTAGCTGCTGTTTAAAAAGTAGTACAAATAAAGTTTGTAAGAGCCAATTTAGGAGGACCAAACTCAAAATAACTTTTCTGTTTTTTTTCATAATTGCCTCACCTGCTTTAATATCCTTAGAATATCATATTCCGCTAAATAAGTAATTCAATTTAGATTAAAGCGCTGGAAAAATCAATTTTTCCAGCGCTCGTAATAATTTTAAATTTTTTGCAATCAAAAGCTTAGCAACTTTTGCAAGTCAAATTTATGATTGATCAAAGAAAGAATCACCAATCCAAGAACTTGGGCGATCAGTTGACCAATTACCAAGTATACATAGGTAATGACAAAAGGAACTTTAGAAATTGCTACTAATTCAATTGCAACAAAAATCATTGCTAAAGAAACGCTTATGCCAACAACGATTGATTTGATAAATCTGCGCTTGACTTTCTGGTTTATCAAAATGGCAACCGCTAAGCCGCCACCGGTAACTCCTAGTCCAACCAGAATATCTAATAAGCCAAATGGACTAAGCAGTAAATTAGCAATCACGACTCCCAAGACCATTCCCCAATATAAGTGTTTATTAAAAGCTACTAATTGGTACAAAGCAGTTGATATTCGAACTTGAATCACTCCAAAAGAAAAACTGGAGAACAAGGCAGTGATGACTACATAACAGGCGGCAATTAAACCGTTCAGTACTAAGAGTTTCAATTTTTTATTATTCATTTTTCCACCTCAAGAATTTAATGTTCCCAATCAATTTTAATTTCATATTTGATGGGATCTTTTAAGCCGTTAATTTTAAAAGCTTTGATTCGATCGCGACAAGTTGCACATTTTCCACATGAAAACTGCTGTCCTTCATAACAAGAACGGGTTAACTCAAAAGGAACTTTTAGTTGCCGGCCGAATTGAACAACTCCTGCTTTATTGCGTTTAATTAATGGTGCTGCTAATTGAACCTGATTGTCAGTCCCTAAAACAACGGCTTGGTTCATAGCATGGTAGAAGCTCGGTGAACAATCTGGATAAGCGTTGCCAGCTGCATCATCAGCATGAGCCCCGTAAACGACTGTCGAACATTGACGACTATAGGCTAGGGCAGCTGCTTGAGAAATCATTAGGCCATTCCTAAAAGGTACATAGGTATCAACAATTCCAGAACCATTTTGCTGCATAATTGCTTGATAGCTAAGCTGCGCTATCTGACCATTTCCCTGCAGCAAAGTTGATGAAGACCCCGAAAAAATTTGTGGATCAATTTTAGCAATTAAATGTTCAACTTTATAAAATTGGGCAACCTGCCGCGCGTTTTGCAGTTCTAATTGGTGTTTTTGGCCATAGGCAAATGACAGCGCGATTATATTTTCTTTACCTTGATCTTTAACTGCCTGCGCTAAGCAAACGGCTGAATCTAAACCACCAGAAAGTAAAATTACTTGTTTCATCTTTTCACCTACCTGACTGCATTTTTATACGTTGGCAACTGATTTAGAAATTGTAATTTTCTTTGAAATGCTAACTGTTTCAGTTCATCCGTTTCGTATTTAGGATTGACCCGATTGACAAAGGGGTAAATTGAAATCCCGCCACGTGGAGTAAATAAGCCAAAAACTTCAATATATTTGGGATCCATTAATCGTTCAAGGTCTTTTAGGATGATATTCATACAATCCTCATGAAAATCACCATGATTGCGAAAACCAAAAAGGTACAATTTCAAGCTTTTGCTTTCAACCATTTTTTGCGTTGGAATATAAGAAAGATAAACTTTGGCAAAATCAGGCTGGCCTGTTTTGGGACAAAGACTGGTGAATTCGTAAGCATCAAAAGACACCAGGTAATCATGGTCAGGATGTTTATTAACGAAGGTTTCTAAAACTGAGGGATCATAATCTTGTGGATACTTGGTCTGTTTATCGCCAAGCTGGGAAACATTCCCAAATTCTTGCGGTGTACGTGAAGTAAAACTATTAGAATTTTGCATCTTAAAAAAGCTCCTTTTGTTTTTTTGAGTGGAGGTTTAGGGAAAACATACTCCGTTTAATTAATCAGCGTTTTCAGTCTACAATAAAACTCGCTGAAAAACAAATCCTCTCACAAAAAATTATTTTTGGTCTTGTAATTATCACTCTTTAATGAAATAATACCTAATAGTGTAGCAAAATAAATGACGCCCGTGAGCGTCAATTTTGGAGGTCTTTAAATATGGAACAAATCAAATTAACCAACCAGAAGTCATTAAGCAACTCACAAAAATGGGTTATTGCTTCAACGGCTTCTGGTTTTACTTTAGAGAACATGGATATCATGTTTTTGTCATTTTCATTGGCTTCAATAATTGCTTCTTTGCATTTATCAGGGACGGCTGCTGGATGGATTAGCTCAATCACTAATTTGGGAATGTTAGCCGGCGGAGCTGTTTTTGGACTGTTAGCTGATCGTATTGGCCGGGTCAAAACGTTTTCCTATACCATTTTTATTTTTGCGTTTGCAACTGGTTTAATGTATTTTGCCCATAGCTTGCCTATGATTTATACGATGCGTTTCTTAGCTGGCATTGGGGCAGGCGGAGAGTACGGAGTCGGTATGGCTTTGATTGCTGAAAACTTTCATCGCGATCACGTTGGGAGAATGACCTCAGTTGCCGCGATTGGCGGACAGGTCGGGGCAATCATTGCTGCCTTGTTGGCGGCTTATATTATTCCAAGATTTGGCTGGAACGCTTTATTTTTATTTGGAATTATCCCGGTTTTATTGACTTATTTTATTCGTCGTCATTTGACTGAAAGCCAAGAGTTTTTACAAGCAAAGCAAATTGCCCAGAAACAAAACCAAGCGGCGACTTTTGGTCAATTATTTAAAACTTGGCAATTGACTGTCCAAACTCTAGGACTGATGGTAATGACTATTGTCCAAATTGCTGGATATTTTGGTTTAATGAATTGGTTGCCCTCCATCGTTCAACAACAGCAAGGCTTGAGTATTGCTAGCTCATCATTGTGGATGATTGCGACAATCATTGGGATGAGCATTGGGATGCTGGTATTCGGCTACCTAATGGATACATATGGTCCGCGCCTTTCATTTGCAATCTTTTTGCTTGGTTCAGCTAGTTCGATGTTTGTGATTTTAGCAGCCCAAAATTCGCTAACTCTAATCTTAGCGGGTTGTTTGATCGGCTTTTTCTCCAACGGGATGTTTGGGGGTTATGGCGCAGTGATCAGTCAACTTTATCCTGCACAAATCAGGTCAACAGCTAACAATCTTATTATGAATGTTGGTCGAGCAATTGGTGGTTTTTCATCTGTTGCAATCGGCTTTTTAATGGATCATTTTAATTTGACAGTTACCATGGGATCCTTATCAACCTTATACATTCTTAGTTTGTTAGTGATGATTAGTTTGCCAGGCCTGAAACAGCTCAGTAAATAGTTCTTAACAAAATAAAAATGGATCATTAAATTCAGTTTTGTTCTGAAATTTAATGATCCAATTTTTTAGCTGCTAGTGCTTAATTTTGTTGCTTCATTGTTTCAAATTGCTGCATGATCTCTCGCAAGTCATCTTCGCCCACAATTGATTGATTATCCGCAATGTGTTTGAAAATTGGGAAGATTTTTTTCATGTCATCCTTAGTTACTTGATAGCCAAGTTCTGACAATTTAACGGCGACTGCATGTGACCCTGACAATTTACCTAACGGAATCGATGAATGGGCGATTCCAACACTTTGTGGTGTCAAGATTTCATAAGTTGCATGATTCTTCAAAAAGCCATCTTGATGAATACCTGATTCGTGTGAAAAAACATTTGAACCGGTGATTGGTTTATTATGGGGCAATGGCATTTTAGCTTTTTGACTGACCAATTTAGCCAACTCATAAGTTTTTTTCAAATCAACATGATTTCTTGCTTGGTAAAAATCATGACGAACATACATTGCAGCTGCTACTTCTTCCAGGGCTGTATTGCCAGCTCTTTCGCCGATTCCATTAATCGTTCCTTCAATTCGTGTCGCACCGTGCCGGATCGACTCTAAAGCATTGGCCGTTGCCATTCCCAAATCATTGTGACAATGAACTGAAAACGTCACTCGGTCAAATTCTGGAATATTTTCTTTCAGGTAATCGAACAAAGCGCCAAACTCATCCGGATTAGTATAGCCGGTGGTATCAGGTATATTAATTACATCAGCGCCGGCAGTAATTGCTGTTCGCACAGCTTTGACTAAGAAGTCCCATTCGGTCCGAGTCGCATCTTCTGGAGAAAATTCGACGTGTTCAAAGTGTTGCCGTGCATAACTAACGCATGCCTGAATTTTTTTAATAACTTGCTCTTGGGTCATATGCAATTTTGACTCGCGATGAATTGGACTCGTGGCAATAAAAACATGAATCTGACCATGCGGAGCATCAGCCAAAGCCTTGATTACCGCATCAATGTCTTTTTTAACACAGCGTGCCAGACCAATCACATTGCAGTTAGTTACTTCCTGTCCAATTCGTCGCACCGCATTAAAATCGTTTTCTGAAGTAACTGGAAAGCCAGCTTCAATTACATCGGCCCCCCAGTCAGCAATTTTTTGTGCCAACATAATTTTATCTTCAATTGAAAAATTAACACCAATTGTCTGTTCACCATCACGCAAAGTTGTATCAAAAAACTGAATCATTTTACTCATATTAAATTCTTCCCCCTATGGATTTAAAATTTGTTAAAATAAAAACGCCCCATTCAGGTAGAATGAGACGTTTTGTCTTTCGAGCCCCATTCTACTAACGCGAAATAGGACTCGACATTATCTGTCAGAGTCCTCGGTCATAGTAGTAGGGCAAAATCAATTACATAATTAAATTTCCACTGCTTTTTCATTTACGAAGACTCCCTTCTCAGTTATTTCTTTTAATTTAATATTTTTTTAATTAAAAGTCAAGCCTTTTCTTAATAAAAAAAGTTTTTTCTCAGAAATAACTTTCAATTTCTCAAATTATGGCAACGTGTTTGATAGGTTTCCCAATCAATTTCACCACTCGCATACTTTTCATCAAGGACTTTTTTGGCTGAGCTGGTCTTTCTAGTCAAACCAAAAACTAGACTGCTGAAAATGACAACAAATACTAATAAAGCAGTGATTGTTAACCAAAAACTACTGCCCATAAAACCATAATTGGAACAAAAGCGCCACATCATTCTCAAACTCACCTCCTGTAAATGCCTCAAATTCATTATACATTTTGTTTATTTTGATTACAATTGTCATCAGGGCTTGAGAAAGATTAAGCTCAGTTAAGGATGTTATAATCAACTAAAACTTACTTTTAAGACATGTGGTTATAAGTCAAGATGAATTTTAGCTCTTTGAAAACTGAATATGCTTGTTGAAAACCGGAAAAACGTTCACTAACTAAGCCTTTGAAACTTCCTGACTGATGCTGACTCCAGGCTAGACCTGTGCGTAGTTTTCAGTTTAATTTCAGCGCTGAAACGCTCTATTTGACCGATTTCAGCAATGATACCGGTAGCGTGAACCTGTCCGATCCGAGAAAAAAGTCTATACCAGTTGACCAAAGCCAATGACAATTAGAGAGTAACATGTGGTATTCAAAAAACAAGTATCTTTAGTAAAAGATGTGTAACTTATAAACATATAATACGAGGAGGAAATGATCATGTATGTTTTATGGAATAATCAGATTATTGAACGCTCAGCAGTCAAAATTGATATTGAGGATCGCGGGTATCAATTTGGTGATGGATTATACGAGGCAATCAGACTTTATAACGGTAAACTCTTCATGTATAACGAGCACTTCGACCGCTTGGAACGCTGTGCCAAAAAAATTCGACTCGATCTCCCTTTCTCTCGTTCAGAGTTGTTCCAAAGATTAGTAAAATTAGTTGCCATTGAAAAACTAAGCGATGGAGAGGTTTATCTTCAAGTAACTCGTGGCATATCTTCTCCACGAAATCACCTTTTTCCAGTTAATTCACAACCCGTTTTGACAGCAAATATTACGCCATTTTCCCGACCAGTCACACTTCAGCGACAAGGCAAAACGGCTTGTTTAGTCAAAGACCAGCGCTGGTTGCACTGTGACATTAAATCTTTGAGTTTGTTAGGTAACCTATTATCACTTGATGAAGCAATTCAACGTGGTTTTGACGACGCTCTTTTAGTCAGAGATGGTTACTTTACAGAGGCCTCTGCTTCTAATCTTTGGTTTGTGATCAACGGTTGCTTGTATACTCATCAAGATGGGCCATTGGTCTTGCCGGGTATCACTAAAATGCAACTGCTTCGGATCATTCATCATGAACAGTTGCCGGTCAAAGAAATTGCTGTCCCAGTTAGTGACCTTGATCAAATTGAAGAATGCTTTTTAACTAACTCAATTGAAGAAATCATTCCGGTCATTTCAATTGATGGAAAATTAATTGGGAATGGACACCCAGGCAAATTAACCAAATTACTGCAACAAAAGTATCTTGAACAAATCTAATTTTTAATAAAAAGTTTTTTGGAATCTTGAAGTGTGATCAAAAATGATGGTAGATAGAGAATGTCTAAAAACAAGCATTGTAAAACACTAATCGCAGTTTGGCTGGTGATCCAATCAGTTTCTAACAAAAATCCACCTAAGATTCCTCCCAAAAGACAGACTGCTAAAAATTTTGTCCATACAGGCTGATTCTTTTGCCTGGCCAGGATTAATAAACAAAAATTAATTGCTAACAAAGCGCCACTCCCAATCCCAGAACCCAAAGCATGTAGAAAACTATGCCAGTTGGCAAAATAATCAGCGCCGTAATTGAAAAAAGCAGTCATCAAGCAATCACCAATCCCGTAAACTGCAATTAAGCTACCGAATAACCAGCCAGACAATTTAAATTCATTTTTAAAGCGCTCAAAAAAATATGGAGCTGAAAAAATAAATAAACTGCCATCAATTATTTCCCAACGCTTGAAAGCCGCTTGCATTGGCATTCCATTTTGCCCTAGCTGACTTAAAAGAACTGCATGATGACTGCCGCCAGTACTAAAAAAATTCATAAAAAATGGTAGACTGATTTCACGCAAAAAAACAACTAACAAAATCAAACAGCCGTATTTTTTTAAAATTTGCATGCTATCACGACCTTACTTGACAGATTGAAGGCTCGCAATCTGTCTTTTTTATCCTTATTAAAACAGTTTAATCAATCCGACACCCAAAAGCATTATGATGATTCCTAGTAACTGCACCGGCACGACTGGAATTTTGGGTGCGCGTAACCAACCAAATTGGTCAACCAACAAACTGCCAGAAATCATACCAATCAAAACGACCACCACAGTTAAGCCAGTACCAATAATCGGTGCTAAATATGCATTGCCCAAAACAAACAGAGCTCCTAAAATTCCGCCTAACCAGATCCACCACGGATAATTAATTATTATTTGCTGATTTAAATTGACACGGTGTTCTTTCAACCAGACAATTAGCCATAGTGTGATTGTCCCAATTAAAAATGAAATCAAAGCAGCTTTAAGTGCTGAATTTAAAATAACTCCTAAATGACCATTGATTGCTGTTTGCATAGCGCTCAACATCCCGGTGCCAATTCCTAAAAGTTGCCAGGGTAATTTTCTAGTTGATTTTAAACTTGGCGAACCAAGCTGACTTTTACGCTGATCAAGCCAATTTTTAATAGCAACTGCCATAATCACTCCAATGGCAACTAGAAATACCCCCAATAGTCGAATTAATGTCAATGGATGTTTAGTCGTTTCAAACCAGCCAAAGTTATCAATCAACATGCTCATAATCAATTGCCCAACTACTGGCATGATCACCGTTTGGACACTTCCTAAATAAGGAAATAAAATAATATTACCCGTTAAATAAATAACTCCTAAAAATCCGCCTATCCAGATCCACCATGGTTGTGCACTGATAAAATTTGCTGGGATCAATAAACCTTGGCGTAAAACTAATAAGATCAAAGTTAAAAAAATTGTCCCAAATGAAAATGAAATCATTGAAGAGGCCAGTGAGGATGAAACTGCTTTTCTCAACTGCGAATTGATTGCCGTCTGCAGTGGTGCACCGATCCCAATCAATAATCCCATAGCTAATAAATACATCACTTCTCCACCCTTCATTTTGCAAAATCTATTTTAGCACTTAATTTCTCCAAAACTCAAAAGCTTTTATTAAGTAAATCAAACAGCAGTCAGAAAAAAATGATTCACTTTTCCAAACTGCTGCTGTTGAAACTAATATTTTAGGAACTTAAAATCAATGCTTGTACTGTTAAATTGCTGGATTTTTACGACTCCAGCGGCGATAATCAAACATTCCTGCTTGCAAGCCACGCAATAAAACCTCTGCTGTACTGATATTAGTAGCAATTGGTATTTCATGAACATCGGCTAACCTAATCAAAGCATTAATATCTGGTTCATGTGGTTGCGCTTCCAATGGATCTCGCAAAAAAATAATCAAATCCATTTGATCTTCTGAGACCAAAGCACCAATCTGTTGATCACCGCCGTAAGGTCCAGAATTAAAGCAATGGATTTGCAAACCAGTTGCTGCCATAACTTTTTTTCCAGTTGTCCCGGTAGCAAATAGTTCATTTTGAGCTAAAATCTGCTTATAAGCAGTTGCCAATAAAATCATGGTTTTTTTCTTGCGATCATGAGCAATTAAAGCAATTTTCATTCTATAACCTTCCTTTTATGATCTTTACCTTAGATTAAAACTTTGAAATTAAATTTGTCAAGCAGGTTGTTATCAAAAGTTATCAATGAAAATTTTTTAAAATAATAAAGAAGTGTAACCGCTGGAATGTCAACATTTATGTTATAATTAAATTGTAATAAATGACTGTTCACTTTGAAAGGAGTCTTGGTTATGTATAAGAATATTTTAATTGGGATCGATGGTTCAAAACAAGCCAAACAAGCATTTGAAGTTGGTTGCAGTTTAGCTAAAGCTTTAAGTGCTAAAGTTAGCCTTTTATGGGTCGTCAATCGTGATCGCAGTATGGATGTTTCATTTGGTGTTGGTGCCGAATTCTATCAGGATGTTGCTGATCAGGCCAAAGAAAAAATCAAGCCTTACCAAGACGCAGCTAAGGAAAAGGGCATTGAAGTCAAAGCTGAGGTTTTGATTGGCAATGTCAAAGAGGTGCTATCAGATACCTACCCCAAAGAACATCAAATTGATTTGATCGTCATTGGACAAACTGGCATGAATAGTATTGAAAAAGTAGTTGTCGGATCACATACTAGTTATGTAGTTAGAAATTCTGCTTGTGATGTTTTAGTTGTAAAATAAATTTTGATTTTCCGTTAATAAAATCGGGGAAATAACACTTTAAACATGTTATTTCCCCGACTTTATTACTTTTTAATGATTATCACTCAAATCGGCCCCATTAGTTGCGATGACTTTTTGATACCAGTAAAATGAATCCTTACGAATCCGTTTTAAAGTTCCTCTTCCTTGATCATCTTGATCAACGTAAATAAAGCCATATCGTTTTGACATTTCAGAAGTCGAAAAACTAATTAGATCAATTGGTCCCCACATGGTGTATCCCAACAGCTTGACACCATCCTTAATTGCTTCTTTCATCTGAACAATATGCTGGCGCAAATAATCGATTCGATAATGATCATGGACCTGACCAGCAACTAACTTATCTTGGGCACCCAAACCATTCTCAACTACAAATAATGGTTTTTGATAACGATCCCACATCTCATTTAAAGTTATCCGCAAACCGATTGGGTCTATTTGCCATCCCCAGGCTGATTCCTTCAAATAAGGATTTCGACCACCAGTTGCCATATTACCGACTGTAGTACCATCTTGATCAGATTCAGTAACCGTAGTCATATAATAACTAAAACTGACAAAATCAACCGGATAAGTGGCTAAAATTGCTTGATCATTAGCCTCCATTTTGATTATTAAGTTATTTTCAGCAAAATAACGATTCATAAACGCCGGATATTCACCGCGAACCTGAACATCAGTAAAAAACAAATTTTTTTGATCCGCTAACTGAGCGGCACGAACATCTTTTGGCTTTGGACTTGCAGGATAGGTTTGCATTCTAGCCAGCATACAGCCAATCTTATCTGCTGGATATAGCTCGTGTAATTGTTTAGTCGCTAAGGCACTTGCTACGAGTTGATGATGCAAAGACTGATAACGCAATTGCAACTGCTGCTGTTTTGGCAAGTCCTGATCAAGAGCTCCAGTAGCATGGAAGCCCCAAGTCCCGGTATTAATCTCGTTAAAAGTCAGCCAATACTTAACTCGTTTCCCAAAATGTTTAAAAACTATTTTGGTATAGTGGTTAAAAGCTGCAATTGTACGACGATCAGACCAGCCATTATATTTGAGTGTCAGATCCAGTGGCATTTCATAATGCGACAGAGTAATCAATGGCTGAATTTGATATTTTTCTAGTTCATCGAGCACGCGATCATAAAATGCTAGACCTGCTTGATTTGGTTGCTCATCATCGCCATGCGGCAAGATCCTTGCCCAAGCGATTGAAAAGCGATAAACTTTAAAACCCATTTCAGCAAATAATTTAATATCCTCAGCATAATGGTGATAAAAGTCTATACCGCGTCTTTTAGGATAGGAAGTGGTTGTATGGTCAGCAATTGCCTCCTGCAGCGTAGCCTGATTAACTTCATCCATTGACATTTTTTTTCGACTAACTGCCTTTTTAACAACTTCAGCAGTTGTTAAACCTTTACCTGCTAAGTTCCAAGCTCCTTCAATTTGATTTGCGGCGGTTGCTCCACCCCAAAGAAATCCTGCTGGAAAACTTTGGGGATAATTTTCTTGATACATCAAAAATCCTCCTCGTCTTTATCTTTTAAAACAGTTAATAAGGCCTACTTTGTTTTTGGTTCTAATTGTAATAGCCAGTTATCTTTTGCAGCAGTTTTTGACGTTGTGGTAATCTGATACTGCTTACTATTGGTAATTACCAGCATTATGGTTGGATCATAACCTGCCTGTTTGATTTTATCCAGATCAAATTTAACTAATTTTTGCTTTACCTTAACATGTTGCTCTTTCTTTACTAATGTTTCGAAATACTTGCCATTTAACTTAACGGTATCAATTCCAATGTGTAGTAAAACCTCAACTCCAGAATCAGAAATCAATCCAATCGCATGGCCAGTTGGATAAACGGCACTAATGGTTCCGGTGATAGGTGATTTAAGAATTCCATCAGTTGGAACGATCGCAATTCCTTTGCCCATTGCTTCAGAAGCAAAGACTTGATCATGAACACTGGTCAAAGGAATAATTGTCCCATCGACCGGTGACGTAACAATTTCACCAGTTTGAGCTTGGTTTTGATCATTAGCAGATGTTGGAAGATCTTTTTTTTCAAAGCCAAAAAAATATGTCAAAACTGCAGCCAGTACAAATGCAACACTAATTCCAATAATTACCCCAATGAAACCTTTCCCTAAATAGGTTGGCAAAGCTAATAAACTTGGCAACGTGAATGAACTGGCTTTAACTTTAAAAGCACCAATAATCGCACCGCCTAAGCCACCAGCAATCACGGCACAAACAAATGGCCGTTTCATTTTCAAAGTAATTCCATAAATAATTGGTTCAGTGATTCCAAAGACACCAGTAACAACACCAGAACCAGCTAATGTTTTTTGTTTTTCATCTTTGGTTTTTAGAAAAACTCCCAAAGCAGCTCCTGCTTGTGAAAGGACTGCTGCTGCTAAAATTGGCAACAAGGGATCATAACCCATTTTAGCAATATTGTTCATCATAACTGGTACAAAAGTCCAGTGAACTCCAAAAATAACGAATACTTGCCAAAATGCCCCCATGATCACGCCAGCAATCACTGGTGCAAAATTATAAACACCACTAACTGCATTAGCTAACATATTACTGATTCCCGAACCAAGCGGTCCAACAACGATCAAAGTCAAAGGAACCATGATGATCAAAGAAAATAATGGTGTAAAGATATTTTGAATTGCGTCTGGGAAAATTTTATCTAAGACTGGCTGCAAATATGATAAGACCCAGACAGCCAGCAAAATAGGAATAACCGATGATGTATAAGTCGTTGGCACTACCGGTATTCCAAGAAAGTGCAAGGTTTGCGACTTGGTGGCAACTGTTACCATGGTTGGATAGACTAAGGCAGCTGCTAAGGAAACAGCAACAAATTGATTGACTTTTAAACGTTTGGCAGCGGTAAAGGCTAAGAAAATTGGCAAGAAATTAAACAGCGCGTCCCCGGCTGCATACCAAATTTCGTAAGTGCCGCTAGTTGTTTTCAGCCAGTCCAAAGCAACTAATAAAGCTAATAAACCCTTTAAAATACCAGCTCCCGCCATTGCTCCGAGAAAAGGAGTAAATGTTCCCGAAATAAAAGCAATAAAGCGATTAACTAGCGAGTCTTTTTTAGCGTCAGTTGTAGCTGCTTGACTTTCTTTGTTGTCCAAACCAGCTTGATTAGCCAAAGCATCAAAAACTTTACCAACTGAATTTCCAATCACGACTTGATATTGCCCAGCTGACTTAACTACTGTAATAACTCCAGGAATGTTTTCAATTTCTTCAGTTTTAGCTTGATCTTCATTAACTAGTTTGAATCGTAAACGGGTTGCACAATGCCAAGCAGTATTAATATTTTCTTTGCCGCCAACATTTTGTAAAATTTTTGCAGCTATATCTTCGTAATTCATTTTTCTCACCTCATAAATTTTTTTGCAAAATAAAACTCAGTCAAAAAGCTAAATCACCTCCACTAGGAAATTCAAACTTTTGACTGAGTTTTGCCTAATTTAATAGTTACAACCTCATTATAATAATTATTTGGTTAAATCATTTAAAATCCTTTGAATATGGATTGTTAAATATATTTGTTCATTCAAGGACAATTGTCGATGCAGTGAAGTTAACACAAAGTCGACAACTTTTTGGGTACCCGCAAAAGCAGTTGGGTACTTTTGCTTGATATGATCAAAAAGAAATTTATCGTCATCTTTTTGATCTGCGTGCTTGTCTTGGTCAGTAATCCTTTCTGCTAAAAAACGTAAATGGACTAAAAATCGCCGATAGCTGATCGAATCAGGATCTAAAATAACTTGCAACTGAAACTGAACAATTTGAATAATGTCAGCAATGATTTTAGTTAGCCTTAATGTATCATCATAATCCTTGGGATGATCTAAATTACTTTCAACAAACTTTAATGCAATAAATCCAGCTTCATCTTCTGGAAGTTGAACGCTAAAATGTTGCTTAACTAGGCCCAGTGCTTCTTGACCTAGCTGAAACTCGGCCGGGTAATAATGCTTAACTTCCCACAAAATTTCATTATGGATCTCAATCCCTTGACGGCAACGAATGATTGCAAAGTGCAAATGATCCATTAAAGAAATCAGCAAATACTCATTAAATTTGACATGTAATTTTTTTTCAGCTAATTGAATAATTTGTGCAGCTAGTTCAAGATATTCAGGCGATACATCATTCAGTAAATCATTGAAAAGATTGAACCACTTGTTCTCAGTCGGTGCAAAAACCTGTTCGATTTTTTGACGATCAACTAGCATACCTGATTTTTGCTGGAAACCGATTCCTTTGCCAACTAAAATTAATTGATGTCCATTTTTATCAGCTAGCAAAACATTGTTGTTAAATACCTTAATAATTTTCATTGATCACTTCCCCAGTCTACAACAGATTCAAATAAAAAGACCTGTACAATAACCAAAATATCAATCATAGACTGCTATTTTAATATTGCCCAGGTCTTGCCCACTAATGATAGCGGTAACAATCCTTCAATAACTATATACTATAACGAACCTGGAACTTTTGCAAGGACTTTTTAACATTTATGGAGCTTTCAAAGATGTGCAATCTTTTATTTTATTTATTATCAGAAAACTTGCATCTTCTGGCAGCAAATTGACAGGCCTCCGCTAAATAGTTGCGTGATTCTGTTAAAATCAAAGGTACTTCAACGAAATCAATTTGATTGTGTTTGACCCAAATATTTAATAAAAATTCACTTAAAAATCCAAAAATTCGCTGTTCGTAAACTGAAAAATTGCTAATGTCAACTTGTTCTTCAACTTTTTCTAATATTGAAAAAAGCCACTGACTATAATTATTAAAAATTTGGTGATAAGTAATCAGCATATTATACATATGCGCTTTTCGCTGATGAAACATAACCTGCTCAAAAGCTGGCAAATAGGCTGGAAAGTCCCGCTGAATAACTCTCCTTGTAGCACTTAAACCGATCAACTGATGTTGAAAACGATAATGCGCCCAAAGATTGTGTTCAAAAAAACGACTAGCTGGTGGCAAAATCATTTGATGTTTTGCTAACAATTGATTGATGAAATGATTGGTAATGATCTGATCAAAAGGCTGAGACCTGATTACTTTATTCCTACCGAAATGATTAGCGAAAAATCGTCGATAATGAACGATTCCCTGAATTTTGGTTTGCCGATTTTTCCAAGCCCAATATTGAGCAGTCAATTCACAATAATGTGGATTTTTATTGGCAATATTTTGACCCTGATCATCTTGTAAAAAACCAGGAAAGCGTTCCTTTTTCGATCCCACTTGAATTGGATAATACAAATCATTATTAGGCAGTACAATTTTTTTATGACTTACAACATAAATTTCAGCTTCCACGAAAAAACCAGCTTTCAACAACTATCAATTTACTGACTATTCAAAAATTTTCAAGTTAGCAGCAGTCGCAGTTCGAGTAGCCACCAGTTTCCCTTGCAAAAAAATCCGCAAAGGTGTATGAGCGACTCCCTTGATTGGATCACAAGTGATCAAGGTCAGCAGTTTTTGCTTTGGAACGTCATTGATCACGTTAACCTGATATTTGCTAATGGTTTTTCTAAGAGTCAAGCGATATTGATAAACTTTTCGCCCATCAGTTAAATAAACCATTTCACCTACTTTAGCCTTGGCCAACGGTGAAAATAAAATATTAGGGTCATTCATATGATGTCCCGCCAAAGCATAATTTCCTTGTCCCATTTTTTGATCAGCCTTTAAAGTCCCTGCCCCCCGCAAGAGATTGTCATTCGTAATCCCATAAAAAATCGGCAATTTCAGCTTAACAGCTGGAACAGCAATCTTGCCAATCGAACCAGTTGAGCTTTGCAAAAATTTTGCCTTGACAACCGCTATAGCACTAGCAGATTTAATTTTTTTAAAATTAAATTCACCTTTTTGGGATTGAGTTTTTCTAATTGGATTTTTTAAAGCTTGACTAGTCATTTGATTGACCATCATCGAAGTGAGCTGTTGATTAAAAACCAATACCAAACCAATCACCAACAAAACTGCTGCAAAAAAATAACGCAGATTCTTCTTGTTCATTTTTTCTACCTCTACCTACAATTTAGCGTTATTGACTGACAACTGTCAAGGACAAGAAAACAACAGGCGTTAATAATCCTGTTGTCTTAAGAGTTATTTTCTTTTAATCTTGATTTTTAATTTTTAATGGAGCCAGCTGCTTTTCAATAGTCGGTAACTCCACCTTGGCTTGTAATAATGAAGCTGCAACATACGCTCCCTCGATTAAAGCAACATCATAAATTCGAAGTTTTTTGGTTGCCAATTCAGCCGCCATTTCTAAATTCATCCGAGCACTGCCTAAATCATAAAAAGCCAAAATTTCAGTTCCAGCATTTTGATCAATTGCTTGTTGAATTTTCTCTAAACTAGTACCGATTTCATTTTCATCGGTTCCACCAGCACTGGTAATCGCGACATCTTTGGCAACTTGCCGTAAAAGTCGTGGGACACCAACAGCAATTTCTGGAACGTGTGAAACAATTAAGATTCCATATTTCATTTTTCATCCTCCGCGGTTAGTAATGCTTCAAACAAATATCCACTTGAAACAGCTCCTGGATCAAGATGTCCAATTGAACGTTCACCGAGATATGAAGCCCGCCCTCGTTTGGCTTCTAATGGTTTAGTACTGACAACAGCCTTTTTAATTACCGCTGAAGTCAAACCACCATTTTTGAGCGCCGCAACTACTGGTAACCAAACATCAACCATCGTTTTATCACCAGCTTTAGCCTGACCTCGTTTTTGTAAACCAGCGGTAGCTGATGTCAATAATTCAGCCAACTCAGTTGTTCGACTGCTCGTTTTAGCCATCTCCAAAAAAGCCGTTCCATATAATGGACCAGCAGCACCACCAACTTTACTGATCAGCGCCATTGCTGTTAATTTCAAAGCAGCTGTTAAATCCTGCGGTTGTTTAGCAGTCAGCATTTGTTGAACTGCAGTTACTCCCCGAGCTAAATTATTTCCATGATCGCCATCACCAATTTTTGAATCTAGATCGCTTAAATAATCCTTTTTGGCAATAACTTGTTGTGAAAACTCATTGATCCAGTTTAGATACTTTTCCAATGTTAATTTCATTTCAATTCTCCTCATCCTAAAAGATTTAAACGTCTCGGCACATTAACTTTACCACGCAATTGTCTCAACCGGATAATTTAAAGCATTTAGCCAAGTAGAATCAGCTAGTTCTAATAAAGTAAGTGAAATTCCAGCCATATCAAGGGACGTCATGAAGTTGCCAACTTTAATAAATGACGGCTTAATATTTTTCTCGGCTAAAAGATCTAAAATATTATGCGTAAATATATATTGCTCCATTAATGGTGTAGCACCCATTCCATTGACCAGTAAGGCATATTGTTTATTTGGATCTAGTTTCAATTCATCATCGATCTTGGTTAGCAATTCAGTTGCCAATGACTTGGCAGGTTTGATTTTTTCACGCCGGTAACCTGGTTCACTATGAATTCCAACACCATATTCGATTTCATCATCTGCTAATTCAAAGCCGGGTTTGCCAACCTCGGGAACTGTTGCCGCCGATAGCGCAACAGCAATCGTTTTTAATTTTGGTAAAACCGCTTGTGCAATTTTTGCTAATTCAGCTAAGGAGGCTCCCTGATCAGCAGCTGCTCCAAGAATCTTATGCATCAGAACGGTTCCAGCAACTCCGCGACGTCCTTGCGTATACAAACTATTTTCAACAGCGATATCATCATCAACAACTACTGATTTAACTTCGATTCCATCCATTTCTGCTAAATCTTTTGCCATATCAAAATTCATCACATCACCAGAGTAGTTCTTGACTACTAAGAAGACGCCTTTTCCTTGATCAACAACTTTGATTGCCTCATAAATTTGATCGGGCGTCGGCGAAGTAAAAACTTGACCAGCGACTGCAGCGCTTAACATTCCTTGGCCGACAAAACCAGCATGTGTCGGCTCGTGACCACTACCACCACCACTAACTATACCAACTTTTCCTTTCATTGAATCCTGATTGCTTCGCACTAGCGCAAAAGTTTCTGGAACTTGTTGAACATATTGCGGATAGGCTCTTACCATTCCATCAACCATTTCAGCTACGACATCTTTCGGATCGTTAATAATTTTTTTCATGAATTCAGCTCCTTTAGCAAAAATGTTTCCGCTTTCATTTTATAATAGTTTAGCTAGCTTTTCAAAGAATCAGCTAATTTCTCTTATCAGAACACGTTAATAAAAATATTTGAGAATTATTACGGCAAAAACTTTTTAAAATTTTTTATTTTAAATCATAAACTAACCATAGTCGATCTTTTAACCAGCAGCCGTTTTCCCAAATTGGTTGTTGGTAATGCTCAATAAAATAGTTAGTCTGGATGGCATCTAGTCGAAAACCGCATCGTTGATATAATGCTAGCGCTGAATAGCTAGTTGAACCAGTTCCTAGAAATAATTGTTGTAGCTGATGTTCGGCCGCCCAACCAATCGCATGCTTAATTAATTGCCGACCAATTCCTCGTCTTCTTTGCGATGGTATAACTGTTAAATTTAAAATCTCTGCTTGATTTTTAGTCAATTTACTTAAGATAATCAAGCCAACTAATTGATTTTGCTGGTTTTTTGCAGCAAAACAGCTTCCATTAGCAACATAACGTGTAATTTGCTTCAAATCTGGATCAGCCGCTAATAATAATGAAAAATCGTTAGTCGTTTGGGGATGATAACTCGTAATTTTTACTGATAAAGATGATGAAGTTGTTAAAAGCTGCTGTTTAATCAAATTTGCTAGTAATTGGTAACCAGCTAATCCAAAATGCAATCCGTCATTTAAAATCCCTTTTGTTATCGCTGGGAAGCTACCCCCAGCCAGCATGGCTGCTTGTAAATTAATACTTTTAATTAAATTCTGAGTTGCAGTTTGCAGCATTATTTCCGTGTACTGAGCAATTAACTGATTATTACGCCATTTTTGCTTAGACTCATCAACTGCCGGTGGAGTTATTAAACATAAATTAGCAGTCGGATAAATATGTTTCAACCGTTTAATAATCTGCAATAAATTTGTTTGAAATTTTTTTAGCGGAATTTGCTTATGAAGTGCCAAGTCATTAGTTCCGATTAATAAAAAAACTGCTGAAAATTCATTATTCGGGAAAAAGGTTTTCCAGTTTTGCAAAAGATCTTGACTATTGCTGCCAGAAATGGCTGTGTTTACAATTTCAAGCCGCGTAAGCTGTTGTTGGAGACAATAATTAATCATCGGTTGATCAAGTTGTTCATGACGAGCTATTAAACTATCGCCGGTTACTAGAATCCTCATCCCAGACCTCCTCTCTATGACTACAAAAAACTGGGAAATGATCATTTTCCCAGCCTCAAATTTTAATCTGTTATCAATTGTGCTCCCTCATCTAACCAGTCGTAGCGCAATAATTTTTTTAACTTGCGATTGATGGGAATCCATAAGCCTGCTTGAAGCAAGTCCAGCATGATTTTAGTAAAATAACGATCATGCTGAAAATTTTCAAGCTGATCAACCGTGATTATTTCATTATTTTCAGTTTTACAAATCACTTGCGATCGATTAAAACCAATTATTTTTGCTGAAACAATATTACTTTGCTTGTTAAAGCCTTTTTTCATAATTTTTGTCTCCTTTACGGAAAACTTTCTTTCAACGATTAAACAAATTATATCAGCAAAAGTTGAATATCTATTAAAGATCAAATTATATTTTTTTAAAACTTGTTAGTTTTCTTTTAAATTTAGTTCTCTCTTTGCAGATGCTTTTTATGTAATGCCCAACGCAACAGCAAAGGAGCAATTAAGGTTGCCAAAACAATCACTAAAATCAAATCAACGTATAAGGGTTTTGCCAACAAATGAGCTTCAAAACCAATTTGGGCAGTAATCAATGCCATTTCACCACGCGCGACCATTCCGGTTCCAACAATTCGGCTACTGAAATGATCAAAACCGGTCAGCATTGCTCCTAATTCACCACCTAACCATTTGGTTAAAATCGCTAAGCAAGTCATAATCAAAATAAAGGGAAGTGAGCTTAAGAAATTATTAAATGATAGTTCCAAGCCAATATTTACAAAAAAAACTGGAATAAACATTGCATTGCCAACTGGCTCAATATACTGATCGACAACTTTTCTAGCTGGTGTTTGTCCCACCGCGATCCCAGCAAAAAAGGCACCAATTGCTCCAGAAAGGCCAACTTTTTCGGCTAAAAAGGCCATTGATAAACAAATGATTACTGCCGCAAGGGTCTGGCTAGTCGGTACCAGCAGACTTTGACTTAATTTCATAATTGCTGGAGCACCCCATTTAACCAAGAGGTAGACACCGACAAAAAACAATCCTTGAAATAATAACTGAGCTGCTAAACTGCTGCTAGTACCTTGACTGGCATCAGTTTCACTGGCACCAATTAAAGAAATCATCAAGCTTAATAATAAAACGCCAATAATATCATCAGCAACTGCTGCTCCTAAAATTGTTGCTCCTTCTCGACTTTTTAACTGCTTGAACTCACGCAAAACAACCACAGAAATACTAACTGATGTCGCTGAAAAAACTACCCCAATAAAAAGCGCTTCTTGAAAGTGATAACCAAATAAAAAACTGGTTCCTCCCATAATCAACACTGGCAAAATTACACCACTAACTGCTACAGCTAATGCTGACCGCAAATATTTACGTAACTGACTAAGATTACTTTCAATCCCAGCCATAAACATTAACAAAATTACACCAATTTCAGCAAAATTTGCTAGCAACTGATTTGGCTGCAACCAATTTAAAACCGCTGGTCCCAATAAAATACCCGCAATCAGCTGCCCTAAAACGCCTGGAAGTCCACTGCGAGCAAAGAAATGCTCAAAAAACGTTGTGATAATTAAAATAATGACTAAGGAACCAATTAAGGTCAAGCTACTAACCCTCCATTTTTAAACAACCAATCAAAACTATTAATTTAGTTTATCGTTTTATAATAAGTCTTAACAAATCAGTTAGTCAATAAAAGAACTGGCTTTAGTTGAAAAGCCAGTTCTAAAAAGTTATTCAACTGTTACACTTTTAGCTAAGTTTCGTGGTTTGTCAACATCATAACCTCGCTGTAAACTTGCATAATATGCTAATAATTGACAAGGGACAATTGCAACCAGCGGCGTCAACAATGGATGAACATCTGGTAAAATAATTTGATCACCAGCGACAGCTAAAGAATGACTGGCAATGTAGACAACCTTTGCTCCCCGAGCAATAACTTCTTGGGCATTGCTGCGAGTATGCTTGGCAGTGTTGGCATCAGTGATTACAGCAACAACTGGCGTCCCTTCTTCGATCAAAGCAATCGTCCCGTGTTTTAATTCGCCGGAGGCAAAACCTTCAGTCTGAATATAAGAAACTTCTTTTAATTTTAAAGCAGCTTCTTGAACTATATCATAGTCAATTGCTCTGCCAATGTAAAATGCATTGCGAGTTGTTTTTAAAACCTCCGCGGCAATTTTTTCAATTTCTTTTTTGCCATCAACTAAAGATTGCATTCCATTTGCGACAATTGTTAGTTCCTTTGCAACATCAAAACTCCGCGCTGTTTCAAAGCCCCGAAGTTCGCCTAAAGCTTTTGCCACCAAAGCTTCAACTGCAATTTGGGCAGTATAAGCCTTGGTTGATGCTACAGCAATTTCTGGGCCAGCGTAAAGTAATAGCGTGTATGTTGCTTCACGAGAAAGGGTAGAATTTTCAACATTTGTAATCGTTAAACTTGGATATCGATGTGCATTGATTTGAGTCAATACTTGGCGACTATCGGCCGTTTCACCACTTTGCGATAATAAAATGAAGAATGGTTTTTTCGATAACAATGGTGGATTGTAACCAAACTCAGAGGCTAAGTGGACTTCGGTCGGAATTTGAGTAATTTTCTCAAACAATTCTTTACCAACTAAACCAGCATGATAACTAGTTCCAGCAGCCACGATGTAAATGCGATCTGCTTGATGCAAGCCTTGTAATATCTTTGTGTTAATTTTAACTGAACCATCTTTGGCTACGTAATGTTCAATTAATTTACGCATAACAGCTGGCTGCTCATCGATTTCTTTTAACATATAGTATGGATAAGCACCTTTTTCAGCTGCTGAAGCATCAGTTGCTACATGAAACGGCTGACGTTCAATTTTATTTCCAGCAGCATCTTCAATTGCAATGCTGTCCGGTTTGACAACTACAATTTCACCATCTAGCAACTCAACAAAATCATGTGTGTAATTAAGCATCGCAACTGCATCGCTGCAAACAACATTAAAACCATCAGCAACTCCAAGTAATAATGGACTCTTATTCTTAGCAACATACAAAGTATCCGGTTCTTGATTATCCATCAGCAGGAATGAATATGAAGAACTTTCATCAATCAAACTCAAAGTTTTTTTAAAAGCTGCTTTAGTTGTCAAACCAGTCTGAGCAAATTTAGCAACCAATTGCACAATAACCTCGGTGTCCGTTTCACTCTTGAATTCAACATCACTTAAGTATTCTGCTTTCAATTGAGCAAAATTGCCAATGACGCCATTATGAACAAGGTAATATCTTCCATCAGCCGAAACATGAGGATGAGCATTAGCCTTGCTTGGTTCCCCATGAGTTGCCCAACGCGTATGACCAATACCCGTTGATCCATGTATATCTGACGTAATTTCAGCTTCAAGATCACTGATCCGTCCCTTTTCTTTGACTAGATACTCCTTACCATCTTGAGCATTAACATAAATTCCAGCTGAATCGTACCCACGATACTCCAAACGTTTCAATCCAGTTAATAAAATTTGAACCGCATTTTGATTGCCAGTAACTCCAACTATTCCACACATAAAGCCAATACCAACCTTTCAAAATTATTGCCATTTTAAAGTTATTTCATGATTGGTCTATATCAAAATTCTGTTTTAATTAGACTTCTATTGTAATATAGTCCTTTGTTATAAGCGTGTCAACACTTTATTACAAAATTATTTCACAAATTGGTATATGCTAAGATATTGAGCACTGGCTTTAACTATACCAATCATGAGTTGGTTTAAAGGTTAAGTTAGGCAAGATTAAATTTAAAAATTATCATTTTGAAATCCATTCTATGCTAAAATTAAAGTAAACAATTAAAACTTGAGGGGTAGTCATGGAAACAATTAATTTACTTTTTTCAATTGATGATCGATTCGCTAAACAGCTGAAAACACTTCTATTTTCGATTAAATTAAATACCCCAAATAAAGAATTCCATATTTTCATTTTGCAAAAAAAAATGCACCAACAAAATAAAAATGAAATTCAAAAATTTTGTAATTTTTTAGACATCAAGTGCAATTGGCTAGTGATCAAAAAAGAAAAATTCCACCATGCACCAAAAACAAAGCGTTATCCAGAAGCAATCTACTATCGTTTGTTAGCTCAAAATTACTTACCCAAAGAAATTGAAAAGATAATTTATTTGGATGCCGATATTTTATGTATTAATGATCTAAGCAAATTATTTCAGCTTGATATTGATGATTATCTTTATGCTGCTGCGAGTCATTCCCAATTAACCAATTTTACCAATGTTGTTAACAAGGTTCGTTTGAAGATGTATGAAGCAGAGGAATATTACAATTCAGGGGTATTACTGATCAATGTTCCTAAAGCCCGCCAAGAAATCAAATCTAATGAACTAGAAAAATTTGTTGAAAAGAATAGTGCGGCTTTGTTATTGCCAGATCAAGACATTTTAAATTCTTTATATGCGAGTGAAATTTATTCACTTCCTGATCAAGTTTATAATTATGATGCCAGAAAATCACTGATTTATGAAATGATCAGTTCAGGAGTTTGGGATCTCGACTGGGTAATTAAACATACCGTTTTTTTGCATTTTTGTGGTCGTGACAAACCCTGGAAAAAAGATTATCGTTCTAAATTTGCCCTGTTATACAAACACTATGCACATTTGGCTGCCCAAATTTAGCTTTTGTGACTAAATACTCTAACTTGCAATGAATTATCATTAGTTGTCCCAGTTAATTGTTGCAGCTGCTGTAGCAATAGAATCAGCCAGCCAAAAACTAAAATAAAATCAATCAGTTCGTAAGCTGTTAGCGATAAATAACCGACTACTTGAAAGAGGATAGTACTAATAACTAATATTCCAGCAGTTATGTAGGAAAGTTGACGAAAACGCTTGGGACTTTCAGGCAATAGAAAGTTAACTGAGAGAACAATAATAATCAACACTCGAATCATTAGAGTAGCTGCATCTGTATGTAGTCGATGCAATAGGCCAGCATCATTAGCAAAAACTCCGACCCCCCCCAAACTGATAGCAAATAATATCAAGAGGATCCGCAAAGCCAATAGACGATAGTCATGAGGGTACTTTTCTTTTAAAGAGGAAAATAAGAAATCCGTCAGGGCCAAAAACAATAAACTTGAAACAATTAAGGTCAAATTAAATTGCCAACTGTTACTAGCATAATTCGTTCCCAAATAACTTATATTATATAACCACCAGCGCTTATTACTATTAGTGACCATTGAAACCAAAGCACCACTAATAATTACCGTAATCAATAACTTAAAAATTGAATCCGGGGAAAGCGTCTCAACTGCATAAAACATGGCAAAGTTCGTTACAATATTAAATAAAAGAAAAATAAATGAAGCTGTCCAAAGGTCAAAGGAAGTACCCTTAAAAATCATTCCTAATAACCAAAAAAAAGCCAATAAGGCCAGTCCCAAAATAACTGCAAATGAAATGTTAATGGTTAACAAACTCCGCCAATAAAGCTTTTTTCCTAACCATTGTTGAATTTGCTGGTGATTCTTCAAATAAAGTATACAAAATAGCAAAGAACCACAGCTTGTTCCAGCGATGATCGTCCAACTTGCGATTGAGTCAATTCCTGACAAAGCGATTAGGTATTCATGCCTACTATAAAAATAGCTACAAAACACCAAAGACATGATTAATGAAGGTAATAAAAACCACCGCCAAGTTGAACTATCAGTAAAAAAGTATTTTCGAATAACTGCTAAATTGGTTGGATGATTAGGGCTAAAATCGATTTTTAATTGTGTCCCATCTTTTAAGTTGAGTTCCTTTAATTTTTCTTGATCAATAACTAATTTCCCCTGGTTCTTCAACTAATCTACCCTTCTTTCCAACTTAAAAATCACTTTTTCAAATATTTATCCTTACTAAAATCTGTTTCTTCATAATAACCACTTTCCCCAAAAAATCGATTATAGCGTCGCTTAAAACGCCGAAACAAATAAATCACCATCACTTTTAACAAACAATAAAATGGGATGCCGAAAATCACTCCAACGATCCCTAAAAGATCACCCATTACTAACAAAACCAACAAAACAGTTACCGGGTGAAGCTGAAGATTATCGCCCATGACACGTGGAACAATAAACTGACCATGTAAAAATTGAACCACAAACCAAGCAATAGCAAATTTAATAGCCATCCAAGTCGACATCTGAAATGCAATAATAATTCCTGGTAAAAATGCAATAAATGAACCTACATAAGGGATAATGCTAAAAATACCAGCTGCTAAAGCGACAATGCCAGAATAATTTAAACCAATCAATAAAAACGTTGGAAAATACATAATACCTAAAATCAAAGAGGCAACAATTTGCCCCTTTAAATAACCACCAATTTGTTGATCAGCTATTTTACCAATCTCTTGAAAATCATCACGGAAAATTGGGGGCATCAGACTTTTAATATATTTAAAAAAATGTTCCTTATCCTTTAATAGGAAAAATGCAATAATTGGACCGGTAAAAACCGTAATCAAAATTGTCGAAATCGTTGAAAAGAAGCTGCTAAAGCTATTAATTCCTTGTTGCAAATATTGTTCAATGTAGCTATTGATCTTTGAGCCGGAAATGTCAATTGAATCAATCGATTGGCTGATTTCTTTTGAGAAAGGCAGGCTTGATATAAAAGCTTCTCCTTTCTTTTGAAACTCACTAATCATTTTGGGAAACTGTCGTAAAAGATCTTCCATCTGGTTTTGAACCATGAGGACAATTTCAACTCCTAATAGAGCCAATACGCCTAATAGCACACAATAAATAACTGTTACAGTCCATTTACGTGTTAAGTGTTTTCCCAATCGATCGACCAATGGATTTAATAAATAATATAAGACAATTCCCAAGATTAACGGAGGAAGCAAATCACTTAAAATTACCATTATTGGATCAAAAATAAATTTTACTTTGTAAAAAATCCAGATGACAATTCCTGCCATTGCCATCAGCAATAAAGTATACAATGAATCATTAGCACCTAGGAACTTGATCCATTTACTAACTTTCACGAGAGTCTTCCTCCTGTCCAAATAATAAATTATTTATGATCATCAGTAAAAGTTGAAATCAATAAAATGATCGTCATAATAAATGCGAACCCAAAGCAAGCAATATCTCCGAAAATTACCATTTGTAGCGGAAAACCCCAAGAAAGTCCTAAAAAAATAACCACCATCAAGCTTAACGCAATGATAATCAAAATCGCATATAGTTTCTGAATTGCAGACAAATTAAGTTCCTCCGATTTACAAGTTAATTTAATTGTCTACTAAATCTTATTTTTTTGCAAGGTATCACTGTTGATAAAGTCAATTGGAATCGTTTGCTTTAATTATCCTTTGGCGGCGAATTAGGCGGAAAAATAATTAAACTAATCTCAAACCAAGCAATCGCCAGCAAAACTCCACCAAGAATATCGGAGAAATAATGCGCCTGTAAATATAGGCGCGATAAAATGACCAAGAAAACCATTAGAATTGCTAATAACTCAAATAGTCTGTAAAGTCTTACTCGACTATGCTCCAGCCAGTAAACCATCATTAACGTTGCAAGCGTAATTTCAAAAGTATGGGCACTTGGAAAACTATAACCAGCGACTGTTTTTAAAGGATCAACAGGACGTGATCTCTGAAATATCAACTTGATTATTTCCATGAAAACATAGCCTCCAATGACTGTCCAGCAAAAAGATTTAAAAGGATAAAAATCATCTTTTCTTAAAATACAAAAAAATCCCCAACTATAAATAATTACCAAGATTGGGTTAAAAATCTTAGCAATTATAATAAAAAAAACCGACAATTGACTATTGACCATATTTCTGAAAAAGTTACTGATAATTAAATCATTCTGAATAATCAGTAATTGTCGATCACTGATCAATGCGCCTAGGATAATAAAAGCCATTGTTGCAATAATTACGATAACTAATCTTTTCATTATGTCGCTTTAAAAAAGAAGACTGGGAAAATTTTCCTCAGCCTTACAAACCTTTCATAAAATATAATTATCAATCATTTATTTTGAGATGATATTTTAACAATTTTTAAACATTCCGTCGCTGAAAGACAAAATAACCTAATGCTAAAAAGATTACTAGATAGACTAAGTTTCCGATGACCATTTGTTGAGTTGAAAGCAAGGTCACGGTTTTAGCAGTCGGTTCCAATAACTGTGTTGATAAGTTCATCATGTTGAATGGGTTCCATTTCAACCATTCCCACTTACTCATCAGTAAGAACATAACGCTTGAAATTAAATTAGTAGCAAAATAGCCGACAATTCCGACCGTGATTGCAGCCCCATTGCTCTTGAAAATATTAGCTAAGAGAAATACCAAGCTCAGTAGAAGCCAGAGTGTCATAAAGCTTCCTAAAAAACCTAAGAACATAATCTTCAGATACGACATATGGTTAGCATAAATTGCCGTAAATTTAAAAGTTGAATTAAATAAAGTAACTTTTAAAAGTAAAGAAATCACGAAAGTCATAATATAATAGTATAACGAGTACAAAAAAACCGTTAACCATTTACTAATTAAAATCTGTCCTCGATAATAACGTCGGTATAATAGCTCTTTAATTGTACCATGTTGAAATTCCATGGCAATAATTGAAGCAGCCGCAGCAATCAAAACAAACAAACTCCACATCAATCCACCAAATCCATCTAGAACAGCAGATGCAGGATCAAATAAATCTGATTTGCTTTTGACCAAGATAGCTGTGCCAATCATAATAACTAACTGGATCACTGTTAAAATCAAAGTACTTCTTTTATGAAGCAACTTATAAATCTCCTGTTTAACTAATGTAATCATCAAATTTACTCCTTTACTTGTGAATCTTGTTCATGTTTGCCTAAAATATTCAACAGTGATGTTTCCAAATCGTTTTGCTGATGCGCTACATCAACCAAATTGATTTGCTGAGCACTCAGAATTTGAACTAATTTAGCCAACTGATTGGGTTCACTTTGTTCAATTTTCAGTTGATCTTTAATTACTTCCAGGTGGTAACCAGCGACTTGTAAGGCCTCAGCTGCTTTGATATTGTCATCGGTTTTTAAAAGAATGAATTTTTGATCAGCAGTTGCCAAATCAGCCATTTTGGCTTGTTTGATAATTTTTCCTTGATCGATTACTATTACTTCATCAACAATTTTTTCTAATTCGCTCAAAATATGACTCGAAACCAAAAAACTAGTGCCTTTTTTAGCCTGCGAAATAATCAAATCACGTAAATCTTTAGTTGCTTGTGGATCTAATCCATTCATTGGTTCATCCAAAATCACTAATTGTGGATCATTCAGCAGAGCTAGTGCAATTCCCAACTTTTGTTTCATTCCTAATGAGTAGTTCTTAGCTTTTTGATTAATGTAACTATCAATTTTTAATGTTTCAATGATCTGTTGAATTCGTGATTGCTTTTGGGGGCCATCATTTGCAAAAAGCTCCAAATGTTGATAACCAGTCAAAAATGGATACAACCCTGGATACTCGATCAAAGCTCCAACTTTGTCTAACACTCGATGGCTAGTCATAGTTACCGGCTGGCCTTGAATCACAACTTGACCACTTTCCCATGAAAACAAACCTAAAACAGCTTTCATAATCGTTGTTTTTCCTGCGCCATTTGGTCCTACTAAACCAACTACTTCTCCGGGTTGTACATTGAAAGAAACATCTTTGAGTACATGCTTTTTCCCAAAAGATTTATTCAAATTGGTAACAGTTAAAATATCTCCCATATTTAATAAACTCCTTTAAAATTACCTGACTACTTAAATAAGTTTAGCAGCATCTAAACAGTTTAAGTACAGTCTACCATGAAATTTAAAAAAACCCTAACAAAGCCGAATCCAGTTCAAAGGAGAACTAGCTATTTAAAGACCTTGCTTTGTAAAAGTTACTTTAATTAATATTATTGCTTATGCTGAATCTTTCATAAGCCGACAGTTAGCTCTAAATGTTTTCGATTTTAAAATCAAATAGAATTTCTGGATCTAATGATGAATGGACCGTACAGTATTTAATCACCGAGTTGATAAAAGTTCTTTCTTTCTTAGGATCTAAAGCTGTTCGCAAATAAAAATGGACGTTGATTGCTGCAACTTTGGAAGTCTTATCAGCAAATCGTTTAACTTTTCCAGTCGTGATGATTTCAAACTTCTCTAGCTTGATTTCTGGATGATTCTTGGCGATGCTTTCAGCTGTAATTGCCAAACAACTATTGAGTGCCATTAACAAATATTGAACTGGATTTGGTGCAGCTGCTGTTCCCCCAGCTCGCACCGGTTCATCTGCTAAAAGCGTATACTCTCCAGTTTGGGAACGAACCTGATAACCAATCTGTTTTAGTATGGATTTCACTTCATAAGCCATAAACAATTCTTCCTTTCTAAATTATTGCTATTTGCAAACTATTACTAATATTAAAATTGCAACTAACAACAAAGCTGTTTCAAAAGCAAAATAGCTTTGTTTCACATTAATCTAATGAATTATTAGCTGCTGCTTTCATTTTGACTAGAATTTAAGAACTAATTTCCCAAATTGATGCTGTAAAGTTTGAAAGGTTTGTAAATTTTTTAAATTAAAAGGTGCAACTTGGGCGATTTGAACTTTAATTCGATTTTGTGCAACAGCCGCCAACAATTTTTCCAAGCTCTGACCATTCGATTTCATTGAAAATAAGTTACAGCGTCTATCAGAATATTGCTTGACCGTTGACCATAGTTTTCCTTCACTTGTTAAATATTTAAGATACGTTAAAACTGGTTGATTGCCGACTAAATCAATAATTGCAGCTATTGAACTAAGCTGGAATGTTGAATCAATAATTTCAACTTGCGGAAATTGCTGCTTTAGCTTAGTTGTCGAAGTTGAGCCAGTCGTTACATAAATTTTTGAAAAATGATCTGTTAATAGCTGAATTAGAATTTGTCCTACATTGCCACTTGCTCCATTGATCAATAAAGCTCCGGTCGATAATGAACTTTTTAAAACCTCTTCAGCTAATTGCCAAGCAGTTTGTCCGCTAAGAGCGATTGCTGCAGCTTGAATGTCAGTTACATTATCAGGAATAATCGCAATCTGTGAACGGCCAACTGCTGTATATTCTGCATAACTTCGAAAATGCGGACTAGCAGCTACTCGCTGTCCGACTTTTAAATCCGTTACCTTCTCACCAACTGCACAGATTCTTCCTGCCAACGATGAGCCCAAGATTAACGGCAGCGGATTGTTGACTTTGACTTTCCCCGACCGAACATGACAATCATAAGGCTCGATTGCGATTGCCAGATTTTGCAGCAAAATTTGTTTCGGCTTTGGTATTGGTCGCATAAGTGATATAGTCTGCAAAACTTCAACATCTCCTGGTTTAGTCATTGCAATTGCTCTCATGATACCCCTCCTTATATATATGCTTATAAATGGTTAATCTTTCTTCATTATAACTTTTTCGAACAACTTCTTGCAGTATTTAAGTTATCGCCACTTGAAAATTCGAACGTATGTTTGTATAATTTAATCAAGGCATCACATTGTGAGGTGAATATCATGAACTATACAGATGAACCACATGGAATTTTTTTCTTAATTGATAATAAATCATTTTATGCCAGTGTCGAAAGTATCGAACGTGGCCTAAATCCTTTGCAATCAATTTTAGTCGTTATGTCTGAACAAGCTAATACTAACGGTGGGTTAGTTTTAGCAACTTCCCCGCAAGCCAAGAAGCTTTTTGGCATCCGCAATGTTGATCGCTGGCGTGATTTACCGCAAGATCAACGCTTATTGATTGTTCCGCCAAGAATGAATCTATATATTCAAAAAAGTTTAGCAATTAATCAAATCTTTACTCATTTTACTGCTGAAAATGATATTTATCCTTATTCAATTGACGAGTCGATTTTAGATATGACTCATTCTTGGCAACTTTTTGGCAGAACCCCACAACAGGCTGCTCGCCGCATTCAATTGGCTGTTCGCCGACGATTAGGCCTTTACACAACTGTTGGCATTGGAGAAAATCCCATTCAGGCTAAATTAGCCTTGGATTTGTTTGCTAAGCATTCACCTGAACTGATTAGCGAATTAACTTATCAAAACTTTACCGAACGTGTTTGGCCAATCACTGATTTAACCTCAGTGTGGAGTATTGGCAAACAAACAGCTGCTCATTTGAAGCATTTAGGGATTCATCAAATCAAAGATTTAGCCTTAACCGATCCATTTGAACTGCAAAAAGAATTTGGAATCATTGGCACTCAACTATTTGCCTTAGCTTGGGGAATTGATCGCAGCCAGTTACAAGAAAATTTGCCTGTTAAACATCGCAGTTTAGAAAATTCCCAGGTTCTGCCGCGCGACTATACAGATCAAGCAGAAATTGAAGTTGTGATTCGAGAAATTGGTCAGCAGGTAGCTTCCCGCTTGCGTCATCGCCACCTAGTAACCAGCTGCATCCATTTAGGAATTGGTTTTTCACTAACAGCTAAAACTAATCGCCCTGGTTTTGCTCATGAACTTAAAATTCCAGCCACTGACGACACTTTTGAAATCAATCGTCAGCTGCTTTTCATTTTTCATAGTTATTGGCATTATGAACCGCTCCGCCGGATTGGAATCAGCTTAAGCCAATTATCACCTAAAACCGGTGATCAACTTAACCTATTTACTCCGTCTGAAAAACAAATTAAAAAAGTTATGTTCAATCAAGTAATCGATCAAATTCGTGACCGTTTTGGTACCAGTGCTATTATGTACGCTAATAGTCTAGTTAACGGGGGAACCTTTCGCCAGCGAATTGGTTTAGTAGGAGGTCATAATGGTGGCAACTCATTTGAATAATAGTGATTTTGAAGCCCAGATCATTAAACAACGCTTAAAATCATATTTCACACCACATGTTAAAGCTCGATATGAAATTTTAGTCGTTGACGATGCTTTTGCACATTCTTATAACTTCTTTTTTAACATTTATCGTCCATCCAAACTTCCGCATTCAATTCCCTTACGACGAATTACGCTTTATCATTTGGAATTCTTAGAAGATATTGTTACCAATATCCAAACAGAATATAAGTTTTCTTTTGTATTTCGTAATTTTGGTAAGCAACGTTGGCCAAGTAATTTTGTCTTAATCGCAAAACAGTAACTAAATTCATTAAGAATTAAAAAATTATTGATGAATTCGTTGAAGACTAGTTATTGCTTTCGATAATAGGTTTACATTGCCCCGATAAAATCAGAATTATACTTTGTTTTGAAACTCTAACTTGCTACAATAGATGATAGTTACTATATATATAAAATCAAGGTGATCATTGAATGGGAAAAATTGCTGTCTATTGTGGAGCCTCAGTTGGAAATTCAACTTACCAGCGAATTGCAATAAAAATTGGCCACTGGTTAGTAGAAAATAATTATGATTTGGTTTTTGGTGGTGGTGGTGGTGGCTTAATGGGCGTCTTGGCAAAAACCGTTTTGGCTGATGGTGGCAAAGCTTATGGCTACATGCCTGAAAATCTTTATCGGCGAGGAGCTGCTTCTCAAACATTAACAGGTCTGACAATCGTTGAAAATATGGCCATCCGTAAACAAAAAATGATGGCGGCCGCCGATGTGTGTTTGGCTTTGCCAGGCGGAGCCGGTACGCTTGAAGAAATTTCAGAAGCTTACTCTTGGGCTCGGGTTGGTGATAATCCAAATCCTTGTATTTTATATAATGAAGATGGATATTATGATCTATTACAGCAGTTCTTTTGGAAAATGGTGATGAAAGGCTTTCTTTCACAAGAACACTATCAAAAACTTTGCTTTGCCAAAAATCTGCAACAAATTAATGATTTTATTGCAAATTATACTCCTCCAAAGGTTCGAGAGTTTTATAAATAAAAAGCTCAATATTAATACGACCTCCAAAAGTTAAGCTAAAGTTCAATCTTTTGGAGGTCTTTATTTAGACAATAAAGTCTAGTTTATAATCTGTAACTAATTTTTAAATGGATTCCAAAAACGTCCCTGATTAACTTTAAATAAATAAATTCCCAGAATTACCCAAGCTATAATAACTACTAAGCTCAAATAATCAGCAATTTTAAATGGACGTGCCATATACCAGGTCCTTTTTTTGCTCCGTCCAAAACGACGTAGTGCCATCGCCTGGCTAATGACCTCAATTCGTTCTAGACTAGTAAAAATCAAGGGCAATAGAATACGGACTGCTCCGCTAATTCGTTGTTTAAATGGTGCTTTTTTAGACATCTCGTAGCCTCGAGCTTGTTGTGCTAGGCTAATCGTTCGATAATCATGCTGAACTGTTGGAATATATCGGAGGGCAATTTCGACTGCATAGCTGATTCGATATGAAAGGCCAATTTTATTCAAACTAGCTGCAAACTCACTAGGATTGGTTGTTAACAGAAAAATCAAGGCTAATGGCACTGCAAAAATGTATTTTAATAATAAATTGAATAAATAAAACAATTCTTCCCACGATAAATTAAAATAATGATTTGGCGAACCAAAAATCAGATGCTGTGTACCATAAATTTGTATTCCATAGCTGGGATTAAAAACATAAACCATTAACAAATTGAAAACAGCCAAAGCAATGATTACTTGGATGATCAAGGCTACCTCCCGATACTTGATCTGGGCTTGATGAAATAAAAACAATGACATGATTAAAATTCCTAATAAGAATCGTGTATCAAAGGTTATCATGCCAATAATTGAAAAGCTAATAAAGCCAATCAATTTAGTGCTGCCACTCAAGCGATGCAAAAAAGTCGGACGATCAAGATATCCAATAAATAAATTATTAGTCATGCTGACGTTCCTGCCTTTCTGTCTGAATAAACTTAGCAATGAATTCATTAGCAGATGGCAAGTTGAACCTTTGCGTTAAATCATATAAACTAGTTCGAGCTAAAGAAGCCTTTTCAATGATTTGATTATTGGTTAAAACTTCCGCTGGAGTTGCATCGGCTAATAAATTACCAGCATTTAAAACCAGTGTGCGCTGAGTATATTCCAGCATCAAATGCATATCATGCGTAATTAGAATAATCGTCAAGTTTTGCTGTTGTTGCAATTTTTCCAAAAATGTCATAATTTCTGTATAATGTTTTAAATCTTGACCAGCTGTTGGTTCATCCAAGATCAACATTTGCGGCTCTAAAACTAAAATTGCTGCAATCGTTACCCGCTTTTTCTGTCCAAAGCTTAAAGCCGCGATGGGCCAATGACGCATTTCATATAAACCACAAATGTGTAAAATACGATAAACTTTATTTTTCACCTGCTCTTCTGGAGTTTTTCGTAAACGCAAACCACTGGCTACTTCATCGAAAATTTTAGTTTGTGAAATCATTTGATTCGGATCTTGTAAAATATATCCAATTTTAGCTGCTCGCTGTTTAACCGATAATTTCAATAAGTCTTCTCCAGCAAATAGTATTTGTCCAGCTTGCGGCTGCAAAAAGCCAGTAATCAAATTGCTAAGCGTCGACTTGCCGGTTCCATTTTGACCCACTAAACTTATCATTTCACCACGATAGATAGTCAATGAAAGCTGCCTGATAATCGGTAGTTGTGGTTGGTAGCCAAAAGATAAATCCTTAATTACCAGCAATGGTTGATTTTTAACAACTTCCGCATTCAAAACTGTGGTAGTATTCCACTGCTGTAACTTGTCAGCTAAACCAACAGCCGTTACCTTTTTTGAATCAAGCAAGTTTTGACAAGACTGCAAATTAACACCGCACTGCTTAATCGCACTTAAATATAAAGGCTCACGTAAGCCAAGCTGAGGTAATAAATTGTCTTTTAGGATTTTTGCTGGAGTATCATTGGCAACTATTTGACCATCCTGCATCAAAACTAACCGATCAATTCCAACCTGCAGTGCTTCTTCAATTCGATGCTCAATAATGATTACTGTCAGTTCTTGTTGTTTAGCTAAACGGTTTAATAACTTCATCGTAGCCCGACCAGCTGCTGGATCTAAATTAGCTAATGGTTCATCAAAAAGTAAGATTTTGCTTTCATCGATCAAAACCCCCGCCATTGCAACGCGTTGTTTTTGCCCACCAGAAATTTCCTGAGGCGAATGCTTTAAGAATTCCGTTAAATGCAGCCTTTCAGCCCATTTTTTGGTCGCAGTAATCATTTTTTCTTGAGGCCAGCAATCGTTCTCTAAAGAAAATGCCAGATCCTCAACGACTGTTAAACCAACAAACTGACTATCTGGATCCTGCAAAACTGTCCCAACATCAAAAGACAGCTCAAAAATCGAGCTGTCTTGAAGGTGATGACCATTGATCAAACAAGTTCCACTCAGCTTGCCCGGATAAGCCTCAGGAATTAAACCATTGATACACCGTCCCAAAGTCGATTTACCCGAACCAGATTCACCGGCGATCAAAACCTTTTCACCAGGAAAAATCTCAAGATTGATTTTCTTCAAGGTCGGCTCAGCTTGACTGTCATACTGAAAATTAAAATTTTGGAACGTGATGATCGGTTTAGTCATAATTTAGTCTTCCTTTTTTAAACTACCGCGCTTAGTACGTGTCCGAGCATAGAGAACTAGAAGAATCGTCCCAATAATTGCTACTGACACACTATTTACCAACCAAGTTGTCACACCTTGTAGATAGACTTTATTTGCCGGTTCATGATAGATCAGGATATCTCCAGTTGGGGCTAATAAAACCCAACCAATTAAATTTACAATAACTTGATAGATATTAAACCAGATCAGTTTGGCTTTCGTTAATGAACCATTTTGAATATCCAGTCGATTTTTAAAGAATCCAAAAGCTACGCCCACTAAGCCATCAACAACGACCCAAGTCCACCAAGGAGATCCATATGTTACAAAATCGTTCAATGCATGTCCAATGAAGACTGCCACCCCGGCTACAATTGGCCCATAAATTGCTGCTAATAAAGGTAAAAAGCCTTCAGCAACATTGACCTGAGTATTAGGAATCCCGGTCGGAATAGCAACAAATTTCATTAAAACAAAAATAATAGCTGCACCAATTCCTGTTGCTACAACTGACTGGATTGAAGAATTAGAATTTTTCTTCAACTAAATCATCCTTTCCTTTAATTATTAATCAAGCAGTAAGTTACGAAAATTAAAAACGTCCCCTCAATTATTGAAAGGACGTTTTCACGTGGTACCACCATTCTTTGCCTGCCACAAAAAGCAAGCCTCATTAACTGATAACGGTGAGTGACCGGGATCAATTGCTTGACCCGTTTAAATAGAAAACCATTTTCATTGGACATTGATCAACCGTTTTTCAGCTGCCACGGCTCTCTGTCTAATCTTTGAACAATTACTAATTTCCCAACTTTTGCTGATTTACCGAAATTTTACCGCAATTTTGCTTAAAAATCAATTTAACAGCCAAAACGACTCAATTAGTAAACTTGATGTTCCAGCCATTTTTGCATTTTTTTCTGTAAAAGAGTTTCTAACTCTGCTGGTTGGCAATCAAGTTTAACTAACATAGCCACTGTGACTAATAAAACATCAACCAATTCTTCCTTTGTGTCAGCTAAATCAAGATTTTTATAATCATTTCCCGAAACACGATTAGCAGCTAAATAAGCTTGGGCTGCTTCACCTGCTTCTTCCATTAATTTTAAAAACTGCTGTTGGACAGTTTTAGGTTCCTGTTTAGCAACGGCGATAATTTTAGCTTGTAATTGCTGGTCAATCATTGATCACAAGATCCTTCCTAATAAAAATTAATACCCGGCGCCTAAATCAACCAGATTCCGTAAGGGTTGATTGGTTAAATAGCTACTCAAATTATCGCTGAATAACGGGAACAATTCCTGTCGAAAATGTGGCAGCAAGCCCGAAATATGCGGTGTTACAAAAACTCGCGGATGATGCCAAAGAATGCTATTTTTTGGCAAAGGCTCATGTTCGAAAACATCAAGATACGCACTGCGAATATATTCATTTTTTAATAAATTTAATAAATCTTTTTCCTTGACAGCGCTGCCGCGACCAACATTAATGAAAGTATAACCTGGTCGACACTGTTGCAGCATATTTTGGTCAAAAAAACCAGCTGTTGCTTTCGTTCCAGGTAGAACCGAAATTAAAAAATTAATTTTTAATTGCTTCGACAACTGTTGATAAGCAGCCATCGTTATAACACGATCAAATACATCACCTAATGAGTCATCCATCCCATGACGATTGACACCCCAAACCTGCATCCCCAAAAAGCGGCAATAACGACCGATTTCACGGCCAATTTTACCAGTCCCAAAAATTAAAGCTGTTTGTTCACGACTTTCCAAAACATCTGGTTCAAACCATTCGCTTGGACGTTGAATAATCTCTCGTAATCCCCGATTTTCAAGCAAAATATAACTGGTAACCGTTTCGGCAATATAACGACTGTGCAATCCTGAAGCATTGGTCAACAAAATTTGCTTATCGGCAAATTCTCTTAACGGCAAATAATCAACTCCTGCTGACTGAGCTTGAACCCATTTTAAATTAGGATTTCGTAAAAAGACCTGTTTTAATTCAGCTCGCCAACCTAAAACAATCTCCGTGGTAGCTGCAATTGACGGATCAGTTGAGAAAATAATTTGTGGAAAAGCTTTAGTTAACTTTTCAAGTTGCTGTTTTTGGGGTTGGACTAATAATAATGCCTTGATCATCAGCTGCTGCTTCCTTTCATAAAGTTAAAAACATGTTATGCCATTGTTCACCAGCATGTTTTGAGCTTGATATCCCTTCATCAATAAAATCATTTTTTTGGTAAAAAACAACCAGTTTTGTTAAACAAGTCAAGGTAAGGCCCCTTCGCCGTTGCCTTTTTGCTTGCTGTGCCAAAGTTTTTAGCAATTGGCTGCCGATGCCCTGATTTTGAAAAATTGGTGCAACTGCCAAACTTAAAACAGCTTGATACGGTGCTTGAGCTGTTGGTAAATTAACAGTTACCCGCTGATAAAGATCATCGCTCAAATAACGTTGTCGAATGGCCGGACCAACTAAATAGCCTAAAAGTTTTTCTCCCAAATATGCACCTAAAAAAGTCTCTGGGATTATTTTAATTCTTTCCGCCATTGCTTGAGGACTGGCAGCCTCTGCAGCAGAAAAGTCTTTATTTTCAATTCTCATAATGGCTGCTAAATCAACCATTTTAACTGCATGAATTTCAATTTTCTGCACTTGTTTTTCCTTTCAATAATCTGTCTTATTATTTAGTGATCACAAGTTTTCCGATTGAATGATTAGTCTCGATTTGCTGATGTGCCTTTCTTAAAGTAGCCGCGTTAATTTGTTGCATGGTTTTCTTTAAAGTTGAACGTAACGTTCCTTCATCCAATAGCCGTGAAACTTGTTCCAAAATCTGATGTTGAGTAATCATCGTCGGCAACTGATAGTATGACTCGGTATACATCCACTCCCATGAAAAAGTTGCACTTTTAGCTTTGATCAAACTTAAATCCAATGGTTGATGATTAGCAGTAATCGAAGTAATTCGCCCATTTGGTTTGATCATCTCGGCTATTTCTGCCCAATGCCCATCAAGATCGTTTAAGCCCAGAATCAAATCAACGTATTGAACGCCGGTCTGTCGTAACTGCGGCGTTAATGGTTGACGATGATTTAAAACGGCGTCAGCCCCCAAATCTTTGACCCAAGCGATAGTCTCTGGACGAGAGGCAGTTGCAATTACCCTTAAACCAGCTAACTTTGCTAATTGAATTGCAATTGATCCCACACCGCCAGCACCATTAATAATCAACAAAGTTTGTTTGGCATTTTTTGATGACTCAGTTAAATTCACCTGCAATTTTTTAAACAATGCTTCCCAAGCAGTTAATGAAGTCAAAGGCATCGCAGCAGCTTGTGCCTTAGTTAATTTTTGAGGTGCATGGCCAACGATTCGCTCGTCAACTAATTGGTACTCAGCGTTTGAACCTGCTCGTCTAACATCACCGGCATAAAAAACTTGATCACCCGGTTTGAACAAGCTGACTTGCTGACCGACAGCTTCAACCGTTCCTAAAGCATCCCAACCTAAAATTTTAGGCTGTTTTAACTCTCCTGATGTTGAACGACGAATTGCCGTATCAATTGGATTAACTGAAATTGCCTGAATTTTAACTAATAAATCATGACCCGTTGCTTGCGGTTTGAGCGTTTCAAAATCAAATAAACTTTTCGGGTCACTAATTGGTAAAGCCGTCTGGAAACCAACTGCCTTCATTGTTTCAACCATTTAAATCACATCCCATTAATTTTTTCCACTATGCTATTGTTACACTTTACCATCAACCAAAACAAATTTGCTGTTTTGACTGCTTAGTCGAAAAATAGTTGGCTACTAGCTGGCGTTGTTTTAGCTAAGATTTTACCTTGGCGAATATTATATAGCACTTCCGCATGCTGATTTAAAACTTGATAAAAATCAGTGCCATTCAGTAAAATACAGTTGCCAGCTTTGCCAACCTCGATTCCGTAATCATCATTAACCTGCAAAGTTTTAGCAGCATTATAAGTAACATATTTATAAGCATTTTGCAGCTGTTGGTATCCCATCAACTGCCCAGCATAAACCCCCATTTGAACTGGATCAAGCATATTACCATTTCCTAATGGATTCCAAGGATCTTGAACATCATCCTCACCAAAGGAAACATTAATTCCAGCCGCCGACAACTCTTTGATTCGTGTTAATCCGCGCCGTTTAGGATAAGTATCAAAACGACCACCCAGATGAATGTTTACTAACGGATTTGAAACAAAATTGACTGCGGACATTTTTAAAAGGCGAAATAATTTATAGGTATAAGCATCATTATATGACCCCATGGCTGTCGTATGACTGGCTGTAACTTTTTCTTTCAAACCTGTTTCATAAGCTAGTGTTGCTAATACTTCGAGGTTCCGGCTGGCTGGATCGTCAATTTCATCGCAGTGTACGTCAACGAGAACATTATACTTTTCCGCCAAGCTAATCAGATACTTTAAAGAATCTGCGCCATAAAATTGATTGAACTCATAATGTGGAATACCACCAACTACATCGGCACCTTCCTTAAGCGCCTGTTCTAATAATTCCTTGCCATGAGGAAATGACAAAATACCTTCTTGCGGAAAAGCAACTAATTGTAGCTCCACAAAATCTTTTAATTCGGCTTTAAGTTCCAATAAGGCTTGTAAAGCAATTAAATTTGGGTCCGTTGTGTCAACATGACTGCGGACAAACTGAATCCCATACTTGACCTGTTTCATGATCGTTTTCTTCGCCCGCTGTTTAACATCCGCAATTGACAGATTTTTTTTCCGTTCTGACCAAATTCGTATACCATCAAATAAAGTACCAGTTTCATTCCATTCAGGCTGACCAGCAGTGAGAGTCGCGTCCAAATGAATATGTGAGTCAATAAAAGGTGGTAACAGTAATTTTTGTTGACCATCGATCACTTGCTCAGAACGCTCAGCAGTTAAGTTAGTTCCGATTTCGGAAAATTTCCCAGCAGTAATTCGAACATCCATTAATTGTTTTTGATTATCGACATGAACATTTTTTATTAACATTTAGGCCGCTTCCTTTCGAAAAAAACTGGTTAAAAGCCAGTAAATTAAACCGCTCAATAACATATCAATATAGGTTGCACCAATTGTTTCTTGGAAAAAAGGAATTCTTTGAAGTAAGAAAAATCCTCCAATTCCAATTAACCAAGTAATGATTGCTACCCAATGAATGCCATGGTGATACCAATAAGCTCCATTTTTCCGGGTTAGTTCAGTCAAATTATACTTCATTTTGGCACAAAAGAAATAATCAACGACCAAAATGCTAATAATTGGTCCCAAAACCATTCCAACATAATCCAAAAATGCTGTAAAAGCATCTAAAAAGCTGCCAAAAATCATCGGTATAAAAGTTACTAAAGTCGCTAAGATAGCAACGATCCACAATGAATATTTCAGTTTCAATTTGGGAAATATATTTGTTAAAGCTGAACCAGCCGCCATTAAATTGACGGCATTAGCTGTCATACTCGTTAAAATAATTACTAAAAGAGCTAAGATGCCTAAACCAAGTCGACTAGCAATCGAACTTGGATCAGAATTATTTGGATCATAAGCTCCTGATGAAATTGCAATGCTAATTGTTGCAACTAGACCGATAAAAGCAAACCACATTACTCCAACTAAAGCTCCTAAAAAAGGCATGACTGTTGCTGAACTGGCTTTTCGATCAAAACGCGTAAAATCAGCACCAGCAGTCACCCAGGCCAAATTAAAGGCAGCGACGGTATCGACCGCCGTTCCTGGAGCTAATTTAAATTTGGCTGGAACATTCCAATTAACAATTTGACTAAGAGAAACAGCTTGAAAGACAACAACCGTTTCCCACAATACAAAAATAATCACTAAAATAATTCCGATGCGTTCAATCAATTGGACTGAACGTGAGCCACTAGAAATACTGATAATATGTAAAATGCTCATTACAATAATTCCAAAAATCATTCCTTTAAGCCCACCAATTTTACCATAAACTGGCCAGCCTAAAAGATCATGCAATAAATAGCTAACTGACATCGCTGCAATAAAAGTATTCACCGCTGTCCAACCAATAAATTGAGTAACATTAATTAAGGAAGGTAAAATACTCCCACGAATACCGAAAGAACCACGAGCAATACCCATGGTTGAAATGCCAGTTTTAAATCCAATATAACCAATCAAGGACAAAAAGATATAGGCAAGTGCTGAAGAAAAAAATAAAATTTTTAAGGCTAAAATAAAACCACAAGCAGCCATCACACCACCAATGTACCAAGTACCATTGTTCGCATTAGCTCCAACCCAAGTCGCAAACATATCCCAGGCATTGGAATGCCTCTTATCTAATGGAATGTGAAAATTTTCTCTTTGTTGATCATTCATTTGTTTCAGCTCCTTTGTATTTATAGAATTTATTTTACTTGATTTTGAAACAAATAGATATTAAATCTTTGCAATCAAGCAGGAGATAAATGGTTAGTTCATTTACCGGCTTCTCTCCGACTACTATGGTCTATAATGAACTTTCACCAAAGTTATCACTCATGCCGGGCGCACGTAAAAACGGCCGCTACCATGGTAACAGCCGTTTCAAGATTAAAAAATATCTTTACTTTGCGTTTAAAGCAGAATGTTTACGACCATAAGCAAAATATAAAACCATGCCAATTGCGAACCAGACAACAAATCTTAACCATGTCTCCCAGTTCAAACCAATAATCAAAGTAATACAGAAAATGATTGCAATAATTGGTGTGAATGGAACTCCAGGTGCGCGGAAACCACGATGAATTTCAGGATGGCTCTTACGCATCCACATAATTCCGGCAGAAACTAAGACAAAAGCTGTTAAAGTGCCAATATTAACCAGTTCAGATAAAATGTTCAGGTTGATAAAGCCCCCAGCAATCGCCGTTAAAATTCCAAAGAACCAAGTTCCCTTAAATGGAGTTTTATATTTTGGACTAACATCGCCAAAAAATTTTGGAAATAAACCGTCACGGGACATTGAATAACAAATTCTTGATTGTCCATACAACTGAACCAAGATAACTGTGGTCATCCCTAAAATTGCGCCTAAACTAACAATCAACGCCAGCCAGCTTTGACCAGTTTGGTGTAACACAGCTAAAATTGGTGCATTCAAATATTTACTGAAGACCGTATACTTAACAACCCCAGTCATGATCAAGGTCATAGCAATGTATAAAACAGTTGAAATCAGCAGTGACAATAGGATCCCGCGTGGTAAAGTTTTACTTGGATTGATTGTTTCTTCAGCACTTGAGGCAATAGAATCAAAACCAATGAATGAAAAAAATACAATTGATGCAGCTGGTAAAATTCCAGCCTTAGCACCAGCATGATAACTATAAAAACCATATGGTGAAAATGGCACCCAGTTATGTGGTTTAATAAACCAGACGGTACAAATAATGAATAAAATAATAACTGCTAATTTAATAATAACCATTGTATCATTAACACGTTTTGTCTGATTGATACCGATTGAAATAATCCAAGTAATCACTAAAACAATCAAAAATGCTGGTAAATTAAAATAAGTTGTTACTCCTGGAGTTGTTCCTGCAGCGGCAGTTAAAACTGTCGGAATATGAATCCCCATTTCGGATAGTAAATTCAGAAAATACCCAGACCAGCCAACGGAAACTGTTGCAGCACCTAAAGCATATTCCAGAATTAAATCCCAACCAATTACGAAAGCTATAATTTCACCAAAAGCTAAATATGAATAAGTATATGCAGAACCAGCTACCGGAGCCATTGAAGCAAACTCAGCGTAACAAAGACCAGTAAAACCGCAACAAATAGCAGCTAAAAGAAATGAAACTGATAATGCCGGGCCAGCCGTTAAAGCACCTTTACCTGTTAAAACAAAAATACCTGTTCCAATAATGGCACCTATTCCTAAAAACGTTAGATCCATAGTTTTCAGCGTCCGTGTTAATGGAGTTGCCTCTACCAAAAGATCATTGACGTCTTTTTTTCGAAAAAGTCCACTCATGAAAAACCATCACCTTTCATCAACTATGATTCACATTCTATAATTGAATTTTAATCAAGTCAAATCATTAAGCCAGTCTCATGTCATAAAAGGTAACATATTGAGTTTATATTTTTAGTTATTCCTATGCTTTAAAAGAAAATAACCGGTTCCATTTTTTATATCGACTTATATCTTGTTAGATACTTTTGATTATTTGAAAATATCTCATTTTTAAATTAAGAGAATTATTTTTTACTTTTTTAAAATGAAATTATTTCAACATTGATTTAAAGACTGTTATTTGGTTTAATGGCCTTAAACGCATTGCAAAAAGGAGTTATCTAATTTGAGGATCATAACAGATATTTTTATTTTATTAGTTGCTGTTGAGGCTTTGTTAATCATGTTAATGGAAGTTTGGGGAAATGATCAGCAATTAGCCAAAGCGTTTGATCTTGAACTGGACTATATAAAACAGCCTGCTGCTCGGGTAGCAATGAGTAACCAGGGCGTCTACAATGGTTTTATTGGTGTGGGTTTATTATTTGCACGTTATTTATTGCCTACTAATAGCCAGGTAACTGTTTGTTTATTATTTACAGGTTTTGTCGTTGTCGCTGCGATTTGGGGTAGTGTAACTGCAAAAAATTTTAAAATTTTGTTTGTTCAAGGGATCCCGGCTTTAATTGCAACATTGCTATTACTAATTTGAGTCTAATAAAAAGGCAGCAACTTAAATCTAAGCCTCTGCCTTTTTATTAAACTCTGTACTTTTTTCCAAAGATATTTAAATCGCGCTGAATACCATCCAAGACAGCTACTTTTGGTAAATGGGCCCATTTCTGATAGCCAAAGTCAACAAACAAATGCTGACTAGCCAAATTATGGCCAAAAATAAAAGCTAGCACTGTCTCAATTTGATATCGCTCGACCTGAGTTTCCAAAAAACTCAAAGCTTGTTTTCCCAAGCCTTGCCTCTGATATGCCTGATCAAGATATAAACTCACCTCAGTTGTATGCAGATAAGCCGGCCGACCATAAAAATCGCTTAAACTCATCCAACCAATAATCTGCTGATTTAAATTTTTTATTACCCAAAGTGGTCGGTTTTTGCTTACATTATGATTTAAGAACCATGGCTGCTTCTGACTAACGGTTAGAGGCCTTAAATCAGCAGTTGATCTTCTCGTATTAACTGCTTGATTATATATATCGACAATGATTGGTAAGTCGATCAAGTTGGCAATCTCAAATGTAATGTTCAATCTTCATCCACTCCTAACTATATTTAAAAGTTCTTTATGTAAATTCACAAATTTTTACAACTTCACTCAAACTTATTTGTAACTTTTACAAGCTACAGGCTTAACTCGTTAATGCTAATGTAATCCGGCGCTGAGATTACAAAAAAGGAGGAGTTCAAATGAGTACTACATGGATTAAATCAAGTTTAACGTCAACAACTACCAGTCAGGATGGCAACACGCGTAAGCGAACATTTAATAACCTTCGTTCAGATGCCACAGCTGAAAATATTGCCAGTTTTGGTGATGTTTTAGCAACTCTGACAGGTTTGCCAACTGAAGCAATCAATCTGACCACTGTTTCCAGTATTTCAAAATAACACCATCAAAGGGGATAAATTATGAAACAACTTAATCTGATATTTTCCGACCAAACTGGAAAGAACAAAAACACTTTCCGTTTAACTTATGCTAATGAAACTCTTGATCAAACAACTGTAGCAAAAGCCATGAACGATTTAGCTGCTCTAAATCTATTCATTGATAAAGATGGTCAGCTAATGTATGTAAAACCAATTTCAGCTAAATATGTTGAAACAGTTGAAACACCAATTATTGCTGGAGCTGAATAAGTACAAAAGTTAAACCAATTATTTTAAGTCATCTTTGACAAAAGAGACTGGGATAAAATTAAATTTTCCCAGTCTTTTTGTATTTTAATTAAAGCCATACATCTTTCTAGCAATTTGATAAGCACTAACAGCTGTCTTTCGACCAAATTTTCCAGGTAAATTGACCCCAATTCCAAGCAAGCTGCGTCTCAATTGGTGATACAGTCCTAAATCTTGGTCAGCGATATATTCCCATAGTTCATCTTTTTTATGCAAGCTTTGCGCAGTTCCATCTTTAATTAAGAGAATTGAAGAAATTGTTGTTATAATTTCAAGATATCTTTTCATATAATTTGAAACTTGTTGTTGCTTATCAACCTCATCAAGATAATATTTAACCATCTCCCGATTAATCCACAATTGTTGATCAATTCTTTTTAACATTACTTTTTCATTAACCGATTGATCTTCACGCCCAATAAAATAATGGTACAAATCAAGATTTAAATAGCATAGTTTTTTTACAAACGGAAGTGGTTCAAAAGCATACAAATTATCTTCATAAAACATGTGTGCTGGAAGTTTTAAATGTGCTTCTTCTTTTAAAAGCTGAGTGCGATAAATTAACGAATGCATGATTAAATACTTTCCAATCGGAAACTTGACCTCATCCCAACTAAATAATTGTTCCTGTGGTAAAAATGAGGTATATTCCATAGCTTTTTTATGTTGCACTCCAAGTTTGTCATAGATAAAGTTGCTAATCATTAAGTCTGGTATCTCGTTTTTTTGATAACTTGACTTTAAAAATTTCAGCATTTGATGATAAGCAGCGACATCGAGCCAGTCATCGCTATCGACAACTTTGAAAAATTTACCGGTCGCAACCGCTAGTCCCGCATTAATAGCCGCTCCATGTCCACCATTCACCTGATGAATTGCGCTAACTTTATCGGCGAATTCTCTCTGATAGTAATCTACTTGCTCAGGCGTATGATCGGTTGAACCATCATCAACCAAAATAATTTCAACATCCTGACCACCGAGAAGTAATGAATTAACACATCTCTCTAGATAATCTGCTGAGTTATAACAAGGGACTACAATGCTCAAAATCTTTTCCAAACAAAAAAACTTCCTCTCTGTACGCTTTCAAAATTTAAAACTGATTCTTTAATAATTATAAAGAAAATAAGACTATTAGCCAAGCTATTTTTGTAAATTAAAAACCCAAAACCGTTGACCAAAATAATTTATCGCGGTGAACAAAACTGCTCCCAACAATAAAGCAACGTTGTCTTGAATAAATTGACTTTCCGTACTTAACCAACTTCTAATTAAAGGTTTTGCTAAACCATAAGCAATTACATAGCAAATTAAAATGTTGATCGTAAACTTCACTAGTTGCTGCCAGTCATGAGTATGATTTTGAAAAGTAAAATACTTGTTTAAAACAAAACTTAAAATACTCCCCAAAGAATAATTTGCAGCTGAAGACCACCAATATGAAAGCTTAAAGAAATCATAACAAAGAAACATAATCGCCGTACCAAACAAAGTATTAACAATTCCCACTAAAATAAATTTAAAGCCAGTCGTTTTAAATATTTTGGCTTTTTTCATTGAGATCTCCTAACGTTTAAGATTTAAAAAGCTTTCACTACAAAAATGACTGTCTCAAAAAGTTTGACACAGTCACTTCTTTTAGAAAAGCCAAAAATGTTTCTTCTTTTTGGTTTCAACTTTTGAATATCCTCGAGCTAATACTGGATCGCCATTTAAGAGGTTCTCAGCATTTTGCTCATACTCATCAACAGAATTTTGTCCATGCCGCTCGCGCAATTTGACCATCGCTTCACGTAAAGCAAACTGTCTTCCCTTTAAAGCATGCGCATCGGAAGCAAAAACCTGAACTAACCGATGATCAACTAATTTTTCCGAAATTTCCTGAACATGTTGTCCAAAACCACCAATATAACTAGTCGCAGTCAACTGTGCTAAAGCACCTTCACTAATAAAATCATACAAAAGATTCAAGTTTTCTTGAATACCATGATTACGTTCTGGATGAACAATTACCGGAGTTGTCCCCAATTTACGAATTTCAAAAAACAAACGCTTAGCATATTCAGGAAGACTTCCATGCGGAAATTCGATTAACATATAATTCTTTTGCTCGTCAATTCCCAACAAGTCATCATATTTTTCAATCAGATCACCATTAATGTGAACCTCTTGCCCGGGAAAAATTTGTAAAGGAATCTGATGTTGGTCAAGTTCCTGTTGAAACTTTTCAACTGCCTGAAGCACATCAGTTTTGTGATTGACATAATCACCATCTAAATGATGAGGAGTTGCTAAAATGTGTGTTATCCCTTCAGAAACCGCCATCTCCGCTAATTTTAACGAATGTTCTAAATCAGGTGATCCATCATCAATACCCGGCAAGAGGTGACAATGCAAATCAATGAGCTTGCCGCTTTTTGTCAGTTTTGCCATAGTATCCGTAGCCATAGTAACCATAATAGCCTCCTCCACCAGCATTTTCAACATCATTTAAAACTGTACCGATGATTTTAGCTTTAACTTGGTTAAGTGCATTAACTGAACGCTTAACAGCTTCTTTTTCGGCAACATTTTTCCGGACAACTAAAACCGTACCATCGACCTTCGTACCCAAAATTTAGGCGTCAGTTACCGATAATATCGGCGGAGCATCATAAATTACTAAATCAAGCTGCTCAGATAGAGCCTTGATCAAGCTATCCATTCGATGAGAACTTAATAATTCGGCTGGATTAGGCGGAACTGGTCCACTTGGCATGACAAACAAATTATCAATTGAGGTCGCATAGATCGCTTCATTAACGTCAAATTCACGATCAGTCAAAAAATTAGTTAAACCCTTAGGATTAGAAATACTGAAGGTCGCATTGATCGTTGGACGCCGCATATCAGCATCAACTAAAAGGGTATGCAATCCCTGATTTGCAAAAGTAACAGCTAAATTAGCCGCAATTGTTGATTTGCCTTCAGAAGCAATTGATGACGTAAGCATCAAAGTCCGATAGTTAGAATCCGCATTTGAAAATTGAATGTTCGTCCGTAACGTTTTAAACTGTTCAGAAATTACCGAACTTGGAGAAGCTGCTGTAATCATATGAACGCCATTTTCCATTGAATCAGTTGAAAGTGGTGCCTTTTTTTTACCAAGATTAAAAATATTAAGCATAAACTATCCTCCTAAACCCGTCGATGTTTTGACTCTGCTTGCTGCGAGACAACCACGCTAACTGCGTGCCGACTGGTACTGCGACTCATGTGACTGACAAATCCTAAACTCGTCAATCCTAAATCTTCGGTTAAGAATTTTTCGTCCCGAACTGAAGTATCTAACAAGTCACGCACGACAATCAAGGCAATTCCAATCAAAATACCAACAACAAAACCTATCAAAACATTCAATTTAATTATAGGTGAAACTGGACTAGTATCAGCTTTAGCCTTGGTAACGACCGTAACATTATCAACCTTCATCATTTTCTTGATTTTTTTACTGAAAACTTTACCAATCGTATTCGCAATATCTGCAGCTGTGTAAGCGTTGGTATCGGTAACTGTTACACTAACTACCTGTGAATTAGTTTCATTAGAAATCGAAACTGCACTTTCTAAATCAGCTAAGCTTCCTGCATAATTATCTTGCTGCTTAACCTGCTTTAACACGGGAGACAAAATTACCGGTTTAGTCAAAACATCCTTATAAGTATTGATCGCCTGTAAGTCAGCTTGCTGGACATTATACTGCAATGCACTATTATCAACTTTTTGGTTTACTAATAAATCAATTGTTGCACTATATTTAGGAGTCATAAAAATGAATGAAACACCTAAAGCTATTAGAATTCCAATAACTCCCCAGGCAATGATTCCCCAGATATTTTTCCATAATAATTTGACAAGTTGTCTTAAATCAATAACTGTCTCGTTGTTTGTTTCCTCACTCATTAACTTGCTCCTTAATTATTTATTAATTTCCAAAGCCGTTTTTAAAACTTTTGTTACCTTACTCAAATTATTTTGCGATACAACTTCATAGTCAACACCATCAATTTGTTTGCCAACTCCTTGTAGCTGGTATTGCTTAATATTGCCGGCTTGACGATAATCGGTAGCCAAGGTTTTCATTTGAGCAAAAGTTAAATCTGTCTTTGTATTGCTTGATACTGCATTCAAGATACTACGATACTTTAGCAAATTATTGAACTTCATTCCTTTTTTAACTAGGGCTGTTATAACTTGTCGCTGCCTTAATTGACGTCCATAGTCCCCACGTGGATCTTGGTAACGCATCCGCGTGAAAGCAAGAATATTATTCTTATTGATCGAAACTATACCCTTTTTGAAGTGAAAGCCTAAATTTGTAAAGTCTAAATCATTATTTACTTCAACTGACCCAACTGCGGCTGAAAGCTGAACTAACCCTTTCATGTTCATTTCAACGTAATGATCAATCGGGATACCTAAATAACTTTGAATAGTATTCATTGCTAAACTAACACCACCGTATGAATAGGCAGCATTAATTTTATTGTTAAATCCATGCCCTTGAATTGCCACTTTAGTATCTCTTGGAATACTTACTAAAGTAGTTTCTTTTTTATCAGGATTAATAACTGCTACCATGATCGTATCAGTACGACCACGATAAGTTCGTCCATATTCTCCCGTATCACTCCCCAATATTAAGAGAGAAAAAGGTTTTTTATTCTTAATAACAGTATTACCGTTACGCTGACTTTTATGTTTTACACTTTGATATGTAGTATCAGCAGCCTGCTTTGCATCGTGATACAATTTGTAAGCTGCTAGAGCATCAAAAATTAAAAAGATTGCTAAAAAGCCGAGTAAATATCTCCAAATCCGATTTTTACGCCGATGATGACGATGATGATTATGGCGATGATGTCTTACATCTTCATTTTTATTCAAAAAAGTCACTCCAAATCAAAAAATTTTGAAGAACATCCTTTCCAGTCAAACAAACACCAATATTATACCAATTTTTATGTTAAATTTAAACAAAAATTTGACTGCCGCAGTAGTTTTCAAGCTAATTATTAACTTTTTCACTGAAAACTAAAAGTAAAAATTGTATTTTGTAAAAAATATTTAATATACGAAAAATTAGCGACAATTTTATTTTTAGCTTAATTGCTTGAAAATTAATCAAAATGGCGCCACTCTTTATCCATTAGAACCCGAGCTACAAATAACCCGAGCGGCAAAAATAAAATGATTAGCATTGCTTTAGTCAGCCACAGAGCACCAACACTAATGTCATTAATACCAATATTATAAACTGCACGATAAATGTAAAGTCCAGGAACCATAATGACGATTGAAGGGACAGTTAGAGAAATTCGCGGATAGCCATTGTAATGATTAACAGCTGAAGCAATCAATCCAGCTGTTAACGCTCCACAAAAAGCAGCTGTGGCCGGTGGCATAGACGTCAATTCTGTCAATTCCAATCTTAAAGTATTTGCAATTGCCCCAATACACCCAGCTGTTGCTGCCATCTTATAGGTACTATTAAACATAATTGAAAAACCAAAGACCCCACAAAAACTAGCTGGCAATCGCAACAGCATTAATACTAACGGACTTAAACCTAAATCTATAAAATTCTCTGGCTTAAAATGAACAGTTAAAGCAATTAGCCAACCGGTTAATGATGCTAAAATTGTAATCATTAGTGCATAAGTCAAACGCTCTAAGCCTGAACGTAAATCCAATTTTGAAATATCAAGAAAACTTGTGATAAATGGAAAACCTGGAATAACAAATAACATTGAACCAATATAACCAGCTTCATGTCGTGGAGAAATTTGAAAATTGCTTTCTAATATTCGAAAAAAAATTAAATAAACTAAGCTGGCAACCGCTACTCCACATGCTAAAGCAACCAAAGTAGTAATCTTCTTTCTACCTAGTTTAGTCCGTGTCCAATTACCAATGCCCGCTCCAAAAAATGAACAAGTCATTTCAGGAATTCCACCACCAAGCAAAAAAACAAAGGCACAACAGGCTAGGGTAGCTGCTAATCCTGAAATTTCTGGTGTATAGTTACTTGGCTTGTGCTGGATTCGATCGATTTTTTCGTGAACCTGTGTAACAGTTAAATTAGTACATTCACTGGCAAAAGAATTCGTAAAATGTTCCATCGAATTTAATTTGTCAGTATTAACGCCAGTATTGGGTAGCGATAAAGTCTGCGAATAGTTACCTTGTGGACTGAAACATGTATATTCAATTGACATTAACCCAATATCAGCAGCACAGGTTAAGTCTAAAGAACGAGCGACTTTGTTCATTGCTTCTCGCACTCGCCAAGCACCAGTACCGCAAGATAACATCAAAAGCCCAATTCTTCCAACTAACATAGCTTTTTCTTTGATACTAGCTTCTTTTACTGAAACTTGTTCGCTGTCAAGTAATTCCTTCCAATGAATCGTCATATGATGGTGCTTAGACAAACGATACTTGGTCCCCTTCAAATTTGCTGCCATATTTTCCCCCACTGCTTTTTAATCACTTTTTTACTTAGATGATTTATTGTTTAATTCATAATCACTATTTTGTTTTCATTTCTTGATCGGACCCTTTAAAAATATTCCATAGTACGAACAAATCAATTAACAATATCGCTCCGCAAAATCCAAATCCATAATGAAAGCCCAAGAACTTGCTAGTGGAACCATCCATTGCAACAATTGCCGAAATGATAGCTGTTCCATTTGCACCGGCAAATTGTTGAAAAGTATTAAATAAAGCATTGCCATCAGCTTGATCTTTGATGGGCAAATAACGCAATCCATTAGTCATAATATTGGGCATGCTTAGAGACTGGCCCAAAGCAAATAAAATAAAAAGCAAAGTAATTAAAGAAACATTAAGTTGTTTAAGAAAAATCGCAAAAATAGTAACTGTCAATGTCTGCAAAACGACACCTAGAAGAATTGGCTTCTTTGCTCCTAAACGATCAAGTAAGATCCCACCAAAGATAGTTGCTAATGCCCCCACAAGAGCTCCAGGTGCCATCGTTAAACCAGCTTGAAAAGAGGTTTGTTTAAAAAAGACTTGAACCATATTAGGAATTAAAAAAGATAATCCTAAAACAGCAAATTGTCCGATAAAATAGCTACTTAAATGAAGGACAAAAGTTCTGCTTTTCAACATCTTCCAATTTAAAACTGGCACCGCGGTATGATGATAATGAAATTTGGTTAATCCCATTGATACAATGGCTAAAATCAAGCTGAAAGCAAAAATAAAAAGATTTGAACTCAAAAAACTGAATCCTATAATCAAAAAAGTAAAAATCATTCCAGCTAACGACCAACCGATCAAATCAAACTTAGTCGACGACGCTAATTCTTCGATACTGATTGCTTGGCTGCCAGCGACTAGTGCAATTAAAATTAACGGGATCATCAAAATAAAAATCCACCGCCAACCAATTGTTTCAACCAAAATGCCGCCATAAATTGGACCAATTGCTGGTGCTGTCGCCGTCACAAAGTTGCCCAACCCCATTAACATTCCAAGTTTTTGAGCTGGCGCTTTTGCTAAAATAATATTAAACATCAACGGCAAGCTAATACCCGTTCCTATACCTTGTAATAGGCGACCAACTAACAGCCACATTAAACTCGGTGCCACTGCATCTAAGCTAACACCCGCCAAAAAACATAAAGCAGCAGTCACAAAAAGCTTGCGAGCTTGAAAATTCTTATTTAAAAAAGCTGATAACGGCATCATAACCGTTAAAACTAATAAATATGAAGTTGTAATCCATTGAACTTGAGCAAAAGAAACATTAAACAAGTTCATTAATTTAGGAAAAGTTACATTCATTGCTGTTTCAATTACCACTCCTCCGAATGATAAAATACCAGTCGAAAAGATAGCAATTGGTAATTTAAAACTTTTTTTCACCAGATACACTCTTTCTTTAATTTGTCAAATTTCAGGACATACTTTTGTTATTTTAAAACAATCTTATTCATTAAGCAAATCTACCTTATTTGAATTTCCAGTCAAATATGTCTAATTATTACAATTCCTCAAAAATTTGTTTCATCAATGAATCATTGAAAACTTTTATTGCCGATGCAATTGACATTCAAAAGCTGGTGGATTAAAATACGATTAATGTTTTCTTAATAATCTCATAGGGGAGTAATGTAAATGACAAGAAAAGTTGGTGTCGTCGGATTAGGACATGTTGGAACAGCTGTTGCAAATTATTTATTGTTTAGCGGTTTTACGGATGAACTTGTTTTAATCGACACAAATGAAAAAAAGTTGAACGCTGAGGCAACAGATTTTGCTGATGCAATGGCAAATTTGAACGCTCATACTAAAATTATGGTTAATGATTACCAAGCGTTAAAAGATGCCGATGTAGTTGTTTCTGCACTTGGAAATATCAGTTTACAGAAAGATAATAAAAAACATGATCGTTTCGTTGAATTGGCTTTTAATCAAAAAGCGGCCAAAGAAGTCGGAACCAAGATCAAAGAATCTGGATTTAATGGAGTTTTTGTTTCAATCTCTAATCCATGTGATGTAATTACTGCTCTTTATCAAAAATTCACTGGTCTTCCAACCAATCAAGTAATTGGAACTGGAACATTACTTGATTCAGCTCGGATGAAAAAAGCCGTTGCCGAAGTTTTGCAAGTTGACCCGCGCTCGGTTTCTGGTTACAATCTGGGTGAACATGGCAACTCACAATTTACTGCTTGGTCAACAGTTCGCGTCTTTGATCAGCCGATTACTAAATTAGCTGATGAAAATCCAGACTTGAATCTTGACGACTTGAGTCAAAAAGTTCGTGCTGGTGGATATACCGTTTATCATGGGAAACATTATACGAATTATGGAATTGCTGCCGCAGCCGTCCATTTGACGAACGCAATTTTATCTGATTCACATGAAGAGTTACCTGCTTCTTATTATCATGCAGAATATGGAACCTATGTCTCTTCACCAATTATCGTTGGCAAAAAAGGTGTCGTCAAAGAAATCAAGCTTGATTTAACCACTGATGAACGTAAAAAGTTTGCAGAATCTGCTAAATATATCAAAGAACGGTTTGAAAAAGCTTATACTGAATTAACAGATTAACTAATTAGCATAAAAAAAGATGAAGAAGAATTCTTCATCTTTTTTTCTACTCTAATTCTATTTAGCAGCCGCTTGCTGATTAGCTAAGTTCTGCCGATGAAATTCGGCCAAATGAACTGCTTGTGTAACAAATTGATGAGTATGTGCCTCATAATGATATTTTCGGCCCAGTTTAACGATATAACCATTGATGTAGTCAACTTCGGTCGGCCGATTTTTACTCATATCTTGATACATTGAAGGATAATGCAATGGCATATCAATCCGAGTATTATGATCAAGTGCTTCCATTTCCTCATCCCGACTTGAAACCAATTTGATACCAGCTCGAGCACAAACGTCATAAGCTTCATCAATCAATAAACGACCCATTTCATAAGCTCCCTTGAAATTGCCAAATTCGCCCATTTGAATTTCAAACATCGTACAAATTGTATTAATGACTGAGTTAAAAATAACTTTAGTCATTAAAGTACCAGTGAAGTCATCTGTTAATGTTGGATTCATTTGAGCCTTTTTTAATTCTTCAAACAAGCTAAGGCACATTTTATCTGGTTTTTCATTCAGCGGACACATATTCATTTTACCCGCACCACGTTTGCCCATAAAGTCGACTTCCCCAGGGCCTGGCAAAACTGTTGCAATCAAAGCTGTCCCGCCAATAATTTTGTCGTCGTCGAAATATTGCTGCAGCTTTTCAATATGGCCCATTCCATTCATGCAAGTAAATGCATAGTGCTTTTGCCGATCAATAAAATGAGCACACCGTTTTAAATAATCTGTCAACTGCATTTGTTTAACAAAGAAGATAAACATGTCTGGATCACCTTGATAAGTTTCCGGAGTATCCAATTTAATCGGAACCAGATGCCGATCTTGATGATCACGCATTACATAAACTCCACCTTGCTTTTTGATCTGATCAATATGCGGCTGCCAGGTATCGATGTAAGTAACTTCATTGCCAGCCTCCGCTAGCAAAATTCCATAACGTAAACCCATTGCTCCGGCACCAATTACTGTAAATTTCATAAAAAAATCCCCCTATAATAATATTTTTTAAACCAAGAAAAAAAAATAACGCCCTTAGTCAATTTGACTAAGGGCGTTTCTTGCGCTGTACCACCTTATTTTCACAGTTTCTAAAAAGCTCAAAACTGTCTCATCCACGTACAGTCAATAATTATAACGATACGCTGACGCTTTAAGGGGCGCACCCCGTAAGAACTCACTAACTTTCGCACTTACAGCTCCAAGGCTACTTTCATTTTAACCATTATTCTTCCTTCACACTAGCTGGAATTCACTTTAATAAAATGATTAGAACTACTTTCCTCTTCAACACGTTTTCTAATCTCGATTTAATAACTATAATTTACAATATTAATGACGACTTGTCAATAAGATTGTAAAAATAAATTTACTTTTTCGTTATAACTGAGCAAAATCATCCAATTTATTCAAGTTTAGCTGATAAGTCTTCTTTTAAATCAGTCATCGATTCCTTAAGCTGACCTTTTCCTTCTTCTAAGTTACCGCCAATTTTTTCCCCAGGATCACCAGTAATGGCCCCTTTAACTTGTTTAGCTTTGCCTGCCACTTGATCAGATAAACTGTCGATCCGTTCGTTGATTGTTGATAACTTGTCTTTATCTTGAAAAATTAAATACCCCAAAGCAACATTTGCAGCTAAGCTAAGACCTAATACTAAGTTTTTCATTTAATTTTCTCCCTACTTATTTTTATTTTTGAAGATTTTTCTTGCTTTTCACGCCACTGCTGGACCGTTAGCAAATCTTTGACATGCAACTTGATTGAAGCTACTTGATAACCGGTCATTGAATTGATCGCCGCCACGACTTTTTTAGTTAACTTGTCAAAAACCTCATTAGCATTTTTCCCATATTCGAGAATTCCTTCAAGTTCCAATTCAACTTTTTGATCATCAGCATCAATGTCAGCCGACACTCCTTGACCATTTTGATTCCCAGCAAGCTGACTAGTCAGCTGATCAAAAAAACCACTTTGCAGATCTAAAATACCATCAACTTCTTGGGCAGTTTTAGCGGCAATTTTCTCCAAAACTTCTTTGTCAAAAATTATTTCCTTTTTTATTGCCGTAGCTGTAGCCGCTGTTGCCATATAAAAATTCCTCCTTTTAAAGTTAGTCTTAAGTTTTACTCAGCTATTGCCACTAATTACTCGACCTGCTTGCCATCAGTTGCCAACTGGGAGTTGGGCTTACCCTTAGCATCTTCCTGCCACTGCCGTTTACTCATAACATCGTTGATATGCAAATTCAATTCAATAACTTCTAGGCCAGTGAAATTTCTAATATCCCGAATTACCTTTTGGGTAACCGCTTGAAAAATTTGTTGAATATCTTTGCCATATTCAACGGTGGCATTCATCTCAAGTGCCACTTGTTTTTTGCCAACCTCCGCATCGATTCCTTGAGTTGGATCAGCTTGCGAACGGAAACGATCGGTAATTTCACTAAACATCCCACCATTTAGCGCTAATACACCGTCAACATTGCGAGCAGCCAGCCCGGCTATTTTTTCAATCACACCATCATCGAAAGTTAGTGCGGTTTTTAGATTTTTTTCTCTGTTTTCCATGAGGACCTCCTACTGATTTGACAAGAAACGAATCAATTCTTCTTTTAAGCGCTGAATATCAAGAAACTTTCCAATAAGAGCACCAATTATTGCTAAGAATGCAACTAAGATCATACTCCAAAAACCTGCTAAGACCCAAGCAAGTCCTAAAATCACACCTAGCAAACTTCCAAACATCACTTGACTCATAGATTGACTCCTTTTTTAATTAGACAACAGAAACATTCTTTTCACCCAAAACTGGTTTCACTTGGATCTTTGGCTGCTTTAAAGTAACATTCAAGCTTTTTTGCAAATAAGCCACCGCAATCGTTAAAACTTGTTGACCTAAAGCTTCATAATCTTGATCAAGCGAAGTTGCAAAAACCTTTAAATTAGCGTTTCTTTTCTTGGCAAAAACTTTCAAGTCAACCTGAGCAGTTTGTAAGTCCACTTGACTCATTAAGCGATGCTGCAATTCTTTTTCAATTGCTGCAATTGGAATTGTTACGGTGCCTAATGTTTGATGAAAACTAATTTCTTTGGCTTTCCGTTGTTTAAAGATGCCAAGTAATAAAATTCCTGCCCCAATTAAAATTGTCAAACTGCTTAAAATTATCACCAAATATTGCCAAATATCTGGCCATTCAATAATCATTTTTTGCAACCAAAGTGTAGTCGGTTTAAGTTCAACTACTGTCAATAAAAAAAGTAACCCTGTCAATAAAGTTAATAAACCCGCAAATCCAATAAAAAACTTGCTAGATCCTTTCAAACAAACCTCCTCCAGTCGTCATTGAATTGTTTCAAAAATAACTCAACAAGTCAGATTGTTAACTTTTAACTCTAAATCAATTTTATCATTTTCAATATTATGTTTCAAAAATTATGCTTATATCGTTGATTAGCTGTTTACCATCAATAAAAACGTGATTGTAAGATAAAAAAATATTCAAAAAGTGCTCACTAGGTTTTGCTGTGAGCACTTTTTGAATATTTTTAATTATCTTTCGATCTTAAAATCTACTGATTTTTAGTTAATAGTGGTTGAATCCAGTTTCTGCAATAGTAATTTTGAGGTTCCAATTGAAACAGCAACACCTAAGCCTAGTGGTAAAAAAGCTGAGTAGCCTAAATGACTAACTTCGATGATCATAAATAAAGCCATTAGTGGTGCTTGTTGAGAAGCAGCCAGCAAACTGCACCCTCCTAACAATGCGCATTGCCAAATCGCAATCATTGGGAAAATAGGTTGCAGAACAATTCCCACTATTGCTCCCAATGCCGCCCCAATTGAAATTGATGGCTGCAAGGTTCCTCCAGAAGCTCCTGTTCGAAGTGTTAAAACCGTTACTATTGCTTTCAACAAAGCACCTAATAAAAGTAAAGTGATCCACTTTGGACTGTTAGCTTTAATTGAAAATTGAGCTAAAGCCCGTCCATTCCCCATAATTTGTGGAAAATTCAAAGAAATTAACCCAGTCAAAAAGGCTGCAGCCGGCAACTGATAAAGAATTCTTTTATCTTTGACTTGAAATCTTCCAGCCCGCTTAAAAGCTTTTCGAAAAAAAGTTCCTAATACTCCAAAAATAGGTGCTGTAATAATCACTATCAGTAAGAATATCAGATCAAATTTTTGATGACCTACTAAATAATATGGTTCGAATCCTTTAACTAAAGTCCCAATCAGCATTGAGATGATCGACATCGTTAAACTAACTGTCACTGTTTTTTTAGTGATTTGATGTAAAAGAATTTCGACACAAAAAAACATTCCCGTAATTGGCGCACTATAAACACCAGCAAATCCGGCGCCAGCTGCTGCTGCAACCAATAATTTTTGATCCTCAGTTGACAAGTTCAAGCCTACCCTGCTTAACACGCGGTTCCATTTTTGAGCAAACATTGCCCCAGCTTCTCTTGGAGCCAGTTCACGACCAACTGATCCTCCAGTTCCAACATAAAAAATTTGCGTCATAACATGAATAATAGTTGAACCAAATGGCATTTGCTTGCCCTGAAGAGCTTTTGCAATCGAAACAGTTGGCTTAAACTTTCTTTTTAAAACCCACCAAATAATTGCCGCAACCACGCCACCAATAAAAACTGATATCAAGCGTTGGATTGGTCGAACTGCGATTGAAGCTGGATCAGCGGCAGATTCTTTAAAACTTAAAAAAAGTTGTTCAACGCTATTTAATAACAAAATCAATCCTAGCGAACTTAACCCAACAACTACTCCTAAAATTAAAGTGGAAATTATTAAAACCTGATTTTTTCTAACAATGATTTTCACTTGACACCCAACCTAACCATTATTCTTTTCAGTCTCTTAAATTTCATTATACTGGAGAAAAATCTGATTTCACAATTGATTTTTAAATCATTACTTTAAATTATTATTTATTGCAAAAAAACTGCGACAAGTTTCACCTACTTGCCACAGTTTTAGACCTATTCACAATTTAGAGCCAAAGTGGTAACATCATTGCCGTTATTGCTGTTGCATCATACTTTACTGCTCGCGATTTGATCTGATGATGCAACAATATTAATGCTTTTGGAAAATCACTTTGATGAGACCAATAATAAAGCACTATCTCTTTGCAAAGTTTAGTTGCTACTAAGCCACAATCTTGACTTTTTTCAAGCTCTTGGGCCGAAGCAAAAATCATCCTTTGAATTGCTGGAAAACGTTTAACTTCGGGATCAGAGTACGTTTGACTTAATTGATCTAGTAATTGTTGGACCGCATTTTGTTTTATCATTTCAAAACCCCCTCAAAATAAGTTTGATCTATCAGGTCTGTAATTAAAATAAATCATTTACGCAAATTTCAAACTTTGTCCAACTAATATTAAATCAGCATTGGAAATCCCACTCAGTGATACCAATTTGGCAACAGTAATATTATTCTCTTTGGCAATTTCGTATAAAGTGTCACCCGACTTGACCGTATAACTGCCACTTGCTGCACTTGCCGTTACACTGTTTGTTGATGAACTTGCTGGGCTTGCATAATTCGTCGTTGAAATTGCCTTTGCACTACTCGTTGACGAACCAACAAACTTTAGTGACTTTGAAGATGATTTAACTGAATCATCTGAAGAAGATGAAACTGTTTTATTTGAAGTTGCATCAAGGTTATCTGCTCCAACCACCATTAAGTGCCTAGGCTTGAGCTGAACCCCAAGTACAAATAAAGACATAGTCAATAATCTAAAAACCCAATACTTAACAGCTTTGTACATCCGGTAATGTTCTTTTGCTTCAGATCCTTTCTTCATATAACCCCCCCAACTATACCTCTATCAAAACTCCCCCCATTATCTTTAATTTAAAATTACCACACTTGACCATTAATTGATTAAAGTTTATAGCATGTAATATAAATGTAAAATTGCTAATCTTATTTGATAATTTGATTCGCCATATTTAAATAATCTCGATCAATTTTCCTCAAAAAAGCATCTTTATTAGCAGATGGATGATAAGTATTTACTTCATCTAAAAATGAAATAAATTTTTCTGATGGCAGTCGATATTCCATCTCTTCGTGTGAATGTCGATCATATTTCAAAACTTGTCGAAGATTTGCATCAGAATAAAACTCATATCGCTGCGAGCTAAAAATGAGTTGATACTTGTTTTCGTTCATTGGCCACACCTTAACTAAATCTTAATTTTCAACAAATACATCATATCATAAAACTTAATTATTTAACTAGCAAATGTTCTTAAAAGATCTGATTTTTCGTAAGAAAATGGCACAAAATCACTCGATAATATTCAGCGATCTCATTAAGTTTATGCCACATTAAGTTTAAAGAAAATTCAAATCTCTTGTTTTTTTATAAAGTTTAACATAACAACCATTCTATCAGTTAACTACCAGCTAAAATAGAGAAAAAACGAAAAGAGAAACAATGATGCCAAACAAATCTCAAAGTGAGCAGCATAATAAAGAATTGGGAGATCTACGCCGTCCAAGGAATTATCGGAAACGACATTTATCCTATCGAATTATAATCCTAACAACTTTCTTGATAATTTTAGGTGGCGGTTGGTCACTTTGGAAAAAAATTCAGCCAACACAACACTTTACTAATTTAAAAACCATTAGTCACCGTAAGACTAACTACCATCAAGCTAGCGGTAGTTTTAATGCTTTGATCATTGGTTCTGATGAGCGGCGTAGTCAAACATCTGGACATACTGATTCAATGATGTTAGTCCATGCAAACTTAGCTAAGCATCGTTATACTGTTTTAAGTATTCCGCGTGATTTGCGAATTTACATGCCAAACTTAGGATATACCAAACTAACCAGTGTCCAATCGGTCTATCAAGACAAGTATGGTTCAAAAAAAGGAATTACCATGGCAGTCAAAACAATTTCGAACTATTTAGATGTCCCAATCAACTATTATTTGGAAACTAACTATTGGGGCCTACGTTCAATGATTGATGCAATCGGTGGTATCACAATCAATCTGCCCTTTAAAGTTAGACTAACGCATCCCTGGTACTCTAAAGATTATAATAAAACTTTTAGTCAAGGAAAACATCAGCTTTCTGGCAAAATGATCACTGAAATTGTCCACGAACGTGATTCAGTTCCCGGAACAGATTTTGGCCGCCAAAGATTGCAAGAAGCTGCTCTGATTGGAATCGTTAACAAAGTAACCAACCCAATCAATGCTTTAAAAATTCCTGCTTTGGCAAAATCAATGTCAAAATTCTTAATTGGTACAAATTTAAAAACAACCGACATGATCAGTATTGGTTTAGCAGTTAAAGGAAACTTTGACGCTCAAAAACAAGTTCGTTATTTACAATTAAGTGGGGAAAATGAAGTGCTTTATGACAATATTTTGGAAAATTATAATGAAGAAATTGTTCTAAATCGCAAACAGCTCAAAAAAATTATTGTCAAAGATTTTGAAAAGTAGCAACATTTAAAAAATACTTAACCATTTTGATCGGTTTTTTCGTTTCACAATTGCTATTTAATGTTAAAATGATATATGTTTGAGCACATTTCCACTGCTCAACAGATGATTTTCCTGTTTAAGGGAGTTTAGTTTGAATGAAAATTTTGAAAAATTATCTCTACAATGTCAGTTATAATCTATTGGCGATCCTTTTGCCGATTTTTACAGTTCCGTATATTGCCCGAGTTTTAAATCCTTATGAAGTAGGAATCAATTCAGCTACCAACTCAGTTATTACATATTTTTTGCTAGCTGGGACTTTAGGAATTACCACTTACGGTAACCGAGAAATTGCTACCAAGCGTGAAAATCCACGCGAGCGTTCACAAACCTTTTGGGAAATTGAATTTTTACAAATTACGACAATTTTGCTGGCTTATCTTGCATTCATTGTTTATTTGATGGTTCTTCAAAGGGAATTTAGAATTTATTTCTTCTATCAATCTTTTTTCATTGTTGCCGGACTTTTTGATGTTTCTTGGTTTTTTATGGGAATGGAAGATTTTAAAAAAACCGTTGTTCGAAACATGTTGGTAAAAATTATTTCAGCTTGCCTGATTTTTACTTTGGTCAAGTCGACAGCTGATTTAGGAATTTATATTTTGATTTTGTCTTTATCGCAATTGTTTGGTAATCTGACACTTTGGTCTTATTTAATGCATTTAGTTACCAAGCCGGATTTCAAGCATTTAAAACCTTGGCGACACTTGAAACCGTCAATTGCCCTTTTTATCCCACAAGTTGCCATCATGATTTATGTTTCTTTAAATAAGACGATGCTTTGGAAATTAGACTCGGTTACTGCCGCTGGCTTTTATGACTACTCTGATAAAATTTCAAAAATTGCTCTGTCAGTCGTTACTTCGCTGGGAACGGTTTTATTGCCACATATGTCTAATTTATATGGGAAAAAACAGTTTGACAAGATTAAAGAATACCTAATTAATTCAGCTGCAATTATGCTCTTTTTAGCATTTGCGCTGGCCTTTGGAATTTGCGGGATCTCGCATAGTTTTGTTTCGAAGTTTTTAACCACCAAATTTGCTCCAGTAACTGAATTGATCATTTTGGAATCACCAGTCCTGGTGCTGATTGCCCTGAGTAACTTAATTGGTAATCAATATTTGCTACCCTTACGAAGAACAAAACAGTATACTCAATCTGTTACCTTAGGTGCAATCACGAACATCATCTTGAATATTCCCGCCATTCTTTTATTCGGCGTTAAAGGATCAATGGTTGTGACCGTAATTTCAGAAGCAGTTGTCACCGGTTATCAGTTGTGGGTAATTCGCCATGACTTACATATTGATTTGTTGTTTAAGGGATGCTATAAGTACTTAATTGCTGGTATTTTAATGTTTATTGTTGTCTTCAATCTAGATCATTATTTTGTCCCAAGCTATCTGCACATTGCATTGGAAGTTTTAATTGGAGCTATTATCTATCTTGCTGTTAACTTTGCTTTGCGTTCACCGGCATTTAAACTTGCACTTAACTTTTTAAAAGATCATCGCAAAAAAACCAACAATAGTTAATGAATAAAAAGCAAGGTCAAGTCATTCTTATCAACTGATTTGACCTTGCTTTATTTTGCTTTTAAAAATTTCAACTAATTGTTAATGACATACTTACTAAGAGCCACTGCAACTCCATCATGATCATTGTCGGCTGTTTGCCAATCAGCTGCTGCTTTGACCTCGGTAATTGCATTACCCATTGCAACTCCCAAACCAGCGTAAATAATCATACTGAGATCATTGCCTTCATCACCAACCGCCATAATTTCATTTTTGGTTAACTGCAATTGTTGAGCTAAAAACTGCAAAGCCTGACCTTTGCTGACATTTTTGGCATTCGCCTCTAAATAAAATGGTGAACTTTTTGTAAAAGTAACCTGGTCTTCCAAATGACTAAATGGTTTCCAATCAATCATTGCCTGAGCCAATCTTTGTGGATCATCAATAAACATTGCTTTGATCAGTTTAGTTTGACGCAATTCAGCTGGAGTTCGATAAAAGATTTCTAGTTTTGTAATCAAGCTTTCATAAACAGTATAATGACCAATATCACGATCAGCTGTATAAATACGATCATGGCTAATAGCATGAAAATGCAATTGTTTTTGGCGAGCTAGCAGCTCTAATCGCAAATAGCTATCATATGAAATCGGCTGTTCACTGAGAATTTCACCGTTAGTTTTTTGAATCATTGCTCCACCAAAGCTAATTACAAATTGATCTGATTGATTATCAAGACTCAATTGCTTTAACAGTGCCTTCACACCATTTAATGGTCGGCCGGTACAAATCACAATTTTTACACCCTGTTTTTTGGCCTGCTGAATCGTTTCTTTAACTGAAGCAGTCAATTCTTTTCGGGAATTAAGCAAGGTCCCATCAACGTCAATTGCTACTAATTTAATTGAAATGTTAATCTCCTTCTTTCATACTCTTAAAGGACTTTAATTGAAATATGACATAATCATCCTCATGTGTCAATTCGTCATCTATTATTTCCAATAAAATTGATACTTTTATTATTTCCAATAAAATTGATACTTTTTTGCTTTTATAATTTGCGCTATGATTATCGTTAGGCAAAAAGAGGGAGGGCCTTTTAAAGTGACCAATTTAAAAAATCATCACAGTTTATGGTTGACGATTTCCGCCGTCGGGATCTTTTCCTTTATGTCGACTCTGGATTCATCAATTATTAATATCGCATTACCGGTAATTTCAAAATCTTTAGTTATTCCAATGAACCAAACTACTTGGGCAATTTCAATTTATTTGATCATTATTTCTGGATTGGTGACTTTTTTTGGTCGTCTTGGTGATCAAATTGGCAAAATCAAAGTTTTTAAAGCTGGAACATATATTTTTACTTTAGGTTCATTACTAGCTGGCATAAATTTAGGTCTTTTTTTTCTGTTATTTGCCCGCTTAATTCAATCACTCGGAGCAGCTATGACTATGAGCAACAGTTTTGGAATTATTACCGGCGTCGCTCCTTTCAAATTTCGAGCCCGGGCAATGGGATTAAATATCATGTTTGTTTCTTTAGGAACCATTGCTGGGCCAGGCTTAGGCGGCCTAATTCTAGAACATCTCAACTGGCCTTATATTTTTTGGGTCAATGTGCCAGTTGGAATCTTAGCTATTATCATTGGACAAATTTTCTTTCCTGCTGAAAAACATCCGGCTAAAAAATTAGTCTTTGATTATTCAGGAATCATTAGCTTCTTTTTATTGATCACTATTTTTTTCTTAGGAATCAATCTTGGACAAGAACAAGGATTTCTCAAACCTTTGCCAATTATTTGTTCACTGGCTTCAATCGGATTATTGATTTATTTCATTATTCATGAAACTAAAACGAATGACCCACTGCTTGATTTATCGGTCTTCAAATCGGCTTTATTTAGCGTCAGTCTGATCGCTGCTTTCCTGATATTTACTTGCAACTTTTTTATTAACGTTTTGCTGCCCTTTTATTTTGAAGATCTTAGACAGATTTCAGCCGGCTCAGCTGGTTTTTATTTGATGATCTGGCCAATTATTATGTTGCTGGCAACACCTTTTTCTGGTTACATTGCCGATCATTTTCAGCAAGAAATCGTTACACTATTTGGTTTAACAATTTTAGCAGTTTCTTTTTTTGGCTGGCGCATCGTCAACCAAACTACCTCGCTCCTATTTGTCGGGCTGCTCTTAGCATTAGGTGGCATTGGAATGTCATTTTTCCAAACTCCCAACAATGCTTTAATCATGAGTAACGCCCCAAAAGAAAAATTAGGAGTTGCTGGGGCGTTGAATGCATTAGCTCGTAACTTGGGAATGATTTCGGGAACCAGTTTAGTTACAACGATCCTCTATTTTGCAATGAGCCAAAAAATCGGCTATCAAATCACAACTTATCCACATAGTCATAACCAAGTTTTTGTTTATGGGATGCAAATTGCTTTCAGCAGTGCCACCGTAATTATTTGCTTGACCTGGTTACTGACTTTTTATCGGATCTGGATGCGAAAAAAACAATTTAAGTAAAGCAGCCTCAGTTCAGCTGATATTGAAGCTAAGCTTTTTTAGTATATCGGTCAACAAGTCATGAAACCTTAGTTGCTAATCGATGAAATTGCCATTTTGCTTAATAATGCTTGCATTTTTTCATGAGAATATTGTTCTTCAAGCTGATCGATTGCTGATAGACCAATAAAATTATTAAATTCTGAAAATGAAAGCATTATATCCTTAGCAGCTGCTGTTTTGCCGGTTCTTTTTAAGATTGAAAGAACCCTATCAGTTGCATAAGTCTGAGCATAAGTTAAGGCTGTCGGATGAACAATGATTCTAAAGCCCATTTTCTGAGCCTGCTCAGCACTCAGAATTGGGGTTGCTCCGCCTTCAATCATGTTTAACATTAATGGTGTATCAGGAAAAGCCGCTAATTCCGCTTTCAGCTCATCAATGCTTGCTGGTGCTTCAATAAAGACTAAATCTGCCCCGGCTTTTAAGTACGTCTGACTGCGCATGATTGCAGTTGATAAATCATAAACCGCTCGCGCATCAGTTCGTGACATGATCAAAAAATTTGGATCTTGCCGCGTTTTAACTGCCATTTTAATTTTTTCAGTTAGAACTTCAGTTGATTCAACTCTTTTACCTGTCATATGACCACAACGCTTTGGCCAGATTTGATCTTCTAAAAACAACCCGCAGGCGCCGATTGCTTCGTAACTGGCAACTGTTCTAACAATATTGTTTAAACCACCATATCCAGTATCTGCATCGGCAAAAACTGGAATATTAACTGCATTTACAATCTCGCGACACTTATTAAGCATGACTCCAAAATCTGCCAAGCCACGATCAGGCTTAGCCAAATTGCTGGCACTAGTTGCATAACCTGCCGCAAAAATTGCTCGATAACCTTGCTTCTCAGCAATCTTGGCAGCCAAACTATCTGGTGCGACTACCATATTTACAATATTATCTTTAGCAAAAACAGCTTGCTTAAATTGCTGTCGCAACTGCTTAAACTTGTTAAAACCATTGTTGCAGACACAAACTAGATCTGAAACATTTGGTTCAGGTGTTTTTATCGGAACCTTTGCCTTTAAATCAAGCCAAAATTTTGGCTTAATCAATGCTGCCGCTTCTTTTGCCAGCTGACCATCTTCGAAACCAAGGCCAATTTTCAAAAGCGTTTCACTTGATAGCTGCATTAGCTGTTCTTGATTGATTTTGCTGATTAACAAATTCTTGATTCCTAATTTTTGAGCCAGTTTAAGTCGCTTTTCTAAACCGTTTAAACCATATGCAGCTACCCCGTCAAGTTTAAGAATTATTTGGCAATCCGTCATTTGTAAACTATCTTGGCAAGCTTTAATTTTACCTAAAAACTCAGCCAGATCTTCCGGTGAATTAGGAACTTGACTATGACTTGGATATTTTTGATCATTTAATACCAGATAATTTGCCCCCGAGCGAATTAATTCCTGTGCAGTTTCGTAAGCATTAAGCGGATTGCCAAAACCCGCTTGACCATCAGCAATTAAGGGAACGTTAGTCGTCAAGCGCAAATTTCTAAAAAATTGTGCATACTCTGTTAAACTTAACAATCCTTCATCATCTTGACCTAGCAAACGATTCGCTAACAGACGACCGCTGATAAAAATTGCAGCTGCTTTCTTTTGGACTGCTTGTCTAATTTCTATCGCATTAGCAGCAATTGCTATTTCTCCACATAATTCCATGCGATCACTCCTTTTTTAGATAATGCAAAAATAATTTTAATGACAAATTAACTGTTTTGATAGTCTGCATTATATACTAACTAGTTTTGATTGCAATTAATATTTCTAGTTTGCAAATTACAAGTTAGTTAGTAAAATAGGTCTTATTAACAAAAATAAGAGACCCAACCAAAATAAAGTTTTTGGTTTAGCCCCTTACTAAATGAATCTTTTATTTATTTTTCACCAATCTGCTGCATGAATCCATCCAAGGCTACTTGCCACTGCGGAAACTTGAAGCCCGTCTCTTTCGCCAAATGCATCACCGAATAATGCGGTCGAAACGCAGCCGATGGATATTG
>NZ_JAHAVQ010000120.1 GCF_029916425.1 Liquorilactobacillus sicerae
CTATTATTCCTTTATTATCGAATAATTTTAGAGCATATTGCCATTTGTATAAAGATAGTAATCTTAAAAAGTTATAGCAGCAACTGCCGGGGGAAATCCGCTGCCAACGGTGTACTGATCGTTTTGATCCGACCATAATCAGAAAACAAATCAGGCAGTTTAATCGTTGCCGAATGGAGCAGCAGCCTACCATAAACCGGTCCGTTATAAAGGCGGTCACCAACAATTGGATGACCAATTGAGGCAAAATGGACACGGATTTGGTGGGTCCGGCCAGTCTCCAAATTAATTCGCACAAGTGTATTTTGATAAACAGTATGTATTTTGGTCCAATGAGTAATTGCTTTTTGGCCTGTTTGGCAAACAATTCTTTTATAGGGATCAAGCGGATCCACAGAAATTGCTTGATTAATAGTACCTTTTTTATTTTCAAGATTTCCAGAAACCCAAGCCAAATACGTTCGTTTAATTCTTTTTTGAGCAAGCAGTTGGTCTAAGATACCAACTGCTAACGGGTTTTTGGCAACAATGACAATCCCGGATGTGTCTCGATCAATCCGGTGAACCATAAAGG
>NZ_JAHAVQ010000121.1 GCF_029916425.1 Liquorilactobacillus sicerae
CCAGTTTACTTGCAACGACAAGAACGAATTGAAGCACATTTTCTAATTTGTTTTATGGCACTGTTACTGTTTAGGATTCTTGAACAAAAAACACATCAAGTGGCTTCATTTCATGAGATTATTGAAACTTTACGTAAAATGAAAATGTTAGAAGTTCCTGCTCAAGGATATATACCAACATATGAAAGAACAGACATTACAGATGCTTTACATGAAGCGTTTAACTTTAGAACAGATTTTGAAATAATGCCAATGGAAAAGATGAAAAAAATTATTAAACAAACAAGGAAAAGAGAATAGTACTACAAAACAGTCAAAAAAAATAATCCGCTAAAGGTTGTTAAAACAACTCTTTAGCGAACTTTGTCTTCAAAAAAGTGTCAAAGATGGGATTATAAAACCTTTTTTTGGCAAAAGTCTACAATTAAATTTTGGCAGTTGTAAAGCTGGTGGCTTAATCTTTAATTTTTTTGATCTGCTGGACCATTGATAATTCTTCATTAGTTGGTACAACTAAGATTTTAGCAATTGAATCCCTGGCTGAAATCACGCCTTCTGTTTGCTGCCGATT
>NZ_JAHAVQ010000122.1 GCF_029916425.1 Liquorilactobacillus sicerae
CATTTTTGTCAACGGCTTTCAAAGCAATATTTTTGCTAATACTTGCCTGCGTATTTGCCGGAACATTCAAACTCGTCGAAATATGATTAACGACTTTAACCAAATCCGAAGGACCGGTAACTGTTGCTTTTGTTTGCGAAATCTTAAAACCAGAAACAACATATTTGCTGGCAATATTATCCCGATTATAAGTTGCAACAATTGGTACACTCTTAGAAATTTTTCTAGAAACGTTCACCGTCAAGCTTGACGGATCAAGCGTCTTAGCCAACGTATCAGACAAGCCTGTCAATTTAAGAGAAACATTTTGTGAACCGATTTTTGGTTTTTCCAAATTAATTGTCGCTCGGATCGTTTGCGAATTCTGTGCTGAGGTAATTAGTCCCGAGGGCCCGGTTATTTTGACTTTGATTGTCTGCGGAACACCTGATACATAATATTTATTCTCGTTCATATTGACATTAACCGGAACATTAATGTCGGTTGTTTGCGTTGTAATCAATTCATTTTGTTGGCTTTTGCTGCTTCGGACGGTGCCGGTTGTTCCAGTAACATAAGCAAACAGAACAAT
>NZ_JAHAVQ010000123.1 GCF_029916425.1 Liquorilactobacillus sicerae
TTGGTCAGAAAGTCAAGAAAGGTCAAACAAAAAAATAGATTTTCGACAATATTTTTCGTCAATTTTCCAGGAGCTATTTATCCTTTTTCTTTTGAATTAAAAATATCAAGATGACTACAATTATGCAGCTGATAAAATCCAGAATAAAAATATGTCGGCTGCCATTGTAATTACTTTGTTGACCATTTGTACTGATACCGTTCGCCAAAAGTGCTGAAGCGACCGATGTTCCCAACGACCCTGCATATTGTTGGAGAGTATTGAAGACTGCATTTCCATCGGAAATTAATTTTAATGGCAGTTTTTGCAGGGCATAAGTGAGCGAATTGTTAAAGACGAAACTAAAACCGATCATATAAACAACATATAGAATTGCGATTAAAACAATTGATAAATATTTTTGAAAAATTATAAAAGAGAACGTGGCGGATATAAGAAAAAAAGCACCAATTACGAGTGGGGTTTTCACATTGAAATTATCGAGCATGCGGCCGGTTAAAGGTTGCAGGATCGCGGAAATCAAACTTCCAGAAAGTAGCATTAATCCTGATATCATTACACCCTTTTTA
>NZ_JAHAVQ010000124.1 GCF_029916425.1 Liquorilactobacillus sicerae
TTGCGACATTACTGGAACGCTGCCGATTTGCAGATTTCCTCTTTTTAGTTCGCGATAAGCATCAAGCTCTTGTTCAAGTTCGTCATAACTTGCGACAATACTTTTTGCATAGCGATAAAATATTTTTCCACTTTCAGTTATAAGAATCTGACGTCTATTTTCAGTGCTGATAAGTTCACTGCCAACTTCTTGTTGAATAGCCTGCAAACGTTTTTACAGGGCCGATTGAGTCATTGAGAGTTCGACGGCAGCAGTTGAAAAACTGTGTAACCGACAAACCAGCATGAACGATTTTAAGTCATCAATTGTCATCGTTTATCTCCGGTATTATTCTATCTGATCATAATATTAGTCGAAAGCGGATTTGATCACAACTTCACGATTTTCTATGATTGAAAATGTAAGCGATATCAGGAGGCTTATAATATGACAGAACAGTTATGGGACTTGAGAAGAGTTCTTGATGAAATTAAAGATGATCCGCAACAATACCATGCAACTGATGTTGAAGTTGATCCGGATGCTGAATTGTCCGGTGTTTATCGCTACATCGGTGCTGGCGGTAC
>NZ_JAHAVQ010000125.1 GCF_029916425.1 Liquorilactobacillus sicerae
CTGTAGGAATAAACAGGATGACAGCAGGTTTTAGATGCCGGCTAAAATGCAGTTGCTTAAAGGGAATACGTCGCACTGACTTGATCAAATAAGGCCATAAAGAAAGATTACCAAAAATACCGCTTCCCGATACAATTAGAATATATAGCCATAAATTACTTGGTTTATGTATGAATAAAAAAATACATGCAATTGAAAAAACACGAATAATTGCATCACGCAAGACGGTTTTTCTAAAATCTTCCAGGCCCATGAAATACCATGAGATATCAAAAGCATTGGACAGTAAAGTTGTTTCTTGCAATAAGAAAAAAAATTGATAATGCGGTTCAAATTTTAAAAAGATTAAAAAAATGATTGAAGCTAAAAATGTCGTGACAATCTGGAGTAAAGTGATTTCCCAAAATATGCGAGATCGATCCATTAAATTGTCACGGTGAAAAGCGATTTCGCGACTACCGTAAAGCGTAATACCTAAAGAGCCAATTAAACAAAAATAACCTACGACTGAATTTGTATAAGCATTAATACCCACTCCAACAGGTCCAATGACCCTTGCGATAT
>NZ_JAHAVQ010000126.1 GCF_029916425.1 Liquorilactobacillus sicerae
GTCTTCGGCTGTTTTTTTATCGCGAATAATCGTGACCGATACAGGGGCCGTTCTGGCAATATAGCTTGCTTGAGAACCCAAATGACTTGACCATCCGGTTCTTGAATGTGCCCCAACAACGACCAAATCAATATCTGTGTGCGGCAGGACATCTTTAACAACGGTTTCACCGGCGTTATCACCTTGGGCAAACATTTTTTCCACCCGATCGGCTTTCAAACCAGAATTTTTGGCTATTTGTTGATAATCTACTAATGCTTTATCGATTCGATCTTGAAGTTGATTCATTTCATTGGCGTCCAAACGAGTCGTTACCGGCAGTTCATCTTCTTCAAGAACTGATAAAATTGTTAATTTTGCGTGGTCTTCCTGAGATTGATGAATGGCAAAGCTTAAAGCAGATTGGCCCTGTGGCGAATCATCAACAGCAGCAAGAACGTGTTTGAATTGTTTTGGTTCGAATTTACTAACCATGAGTGCTCCATGTTTCCTTACGAAATTAAGAAATACAAATTTTCTATCTAAAACCCGGTAATAATCTAAATGGTCATAAGCCTGCT
>NZ_JAHAVQ010000127.1 GCF_029916425.1 Liquorilactobacillus sicerae
CGAAAATTCAGGGCTTAGTTCATATTTCGGAATGTAAAAATGGTCGAATTGATAATTTGCCTGACGAGTTTCATATAGGACAACCAGTTGAGGCGATTATTCTTGATATTGACGATTACAGTAAAAAAATTAGTTTAAGTTTTCGTCAATTATCGATTCCAAAAATTCATGCAAATCCAAAACCTGGTGAAAATCGTAATATTTACAAGCATTTTTGGACAGCCACTAGGGTAAAGGCCGGTTTTAAGCCAATCGCAGAGACAATTGAGGCCAGCAAAAGTGAAGCTTTAGGTCGAATTAGGGGAATTAAAAAATAATTTTGAGTTTTTTTCGTAAAAGTTGTTGACGTTCGTTGGAATATTATGTATTAGATTTTAGTCGCGTGTTGTTCAAAGCGATTTAAGAATTTGGACGCTTAGCTCAGCTGGGAGAGCATCTGCCTTACAAGCAGGAGGTCACAGGTTCGATCCCTGTAGCGTCCATTGGAAATGAGAAATCATTTCCAAGTAACAATTTCGTCGCCGACTTAGCTCAGTTGGCAGAGCACCGCTCTTGTAAAG
>NZ_JAHAVQ010000128.1 GCF_029916425.1 Liquorilactobacillus sicerae
ATATTAGGTAAACCGTTTGGTTTGGAAATAAGGTTTATAACATCCATTCGGAAACCGTCTACGCCCTTATCGAGCCAAAATTTCATTAACGAATATACGTGTTGCCGAACTTCAGGATTTTCCCAATTCAGATCTGGTTGTGCGGGGGCAAAAAGATGAAGGTAATATTGTTTTCTTTCGGGAACATAAGTCCAGGTGCTTCCGCTGAAGAATGATGACCAATTATTAGGCTCGTGGCCATCTACCGGATCTCGCCAAATATAGAAATCAGAAAATGGATTGTCTTTTGATTTTTTACTTTCTTGAAACCACTCATGTTGATCAGAAGTGTGATTAACAACCAAATCCATTAATAATTACATACCATGAGAGTGGACATCGCTTAGTATTTAATCGAAATCGTCCATCGTTCCATAAACATCCTGAATTGTTTCATAATCGGCGATGTCATATCCGTTGTCCTTGTCTGGTGAACGATAAATGGGGTTAAGCCATAAGACATCGACTCCTAATTTTTTTAGGTAAGATAAACGACTCTTGATTCCATTTAGATCACCAA
>NZ_JAHAVQ010000129.1 GCF_029916425.1 Liquorilactobacillus sicerae
TGTCAAGACTCCTTATTATCTCTGCAAAGCGGTTGGCCGGGTTGCCGGAAGAATAGCTGGAGCCCAATTTTCAATCGCTGATAAGAATTATCATATTGAAAACAATGAAAAAGATTATGCTTTGCACGGTGGCAGCCATGGTTTTTCTTTTATTAATTGGTCAGCCGAAAGCAGGTCGGATGAAAAACAAGCCAGCGTTATTTTTAAACACTATGTTAAATCAAGCGATGACCAATACCCGGGAAATTTAGAAGCAACAATTATCTATACTTTGACCGAAAATGATCGAGTGACTGTTACTTTTGTGGGAAAATCCGATCAAACAACTCTCTTTAATCCAACTCTGCATGCTTATTTCAATGTAACTGATTCTCAACATGATTTAAAAACACAGTGGTTGAAAATAAATAGTAGCAAAAAGCTGGAATTAAATGCTAATAAAATTCCAACAGGCAATTTTTTGCCAGTCAAAGGAACTGATTATGATTTTCAACAAAAAGAAAATCTTCAAGATGTATTGGATAAATTAAAAAAAGATCAAAATACCATTGAATTGGA
>NZ_JAHAVQ010000012.1 GCF_029916425.1 Liquorilactobacillus sicerae
TCAAACTCTCATTTTAAAGTTTGTGACTCAAATTTATTACTAGCGAATTGACTTCGCAAATGTTGTCCTTTTTCAAGGCCCTGCACATTTGTTTATCGAAACTTTGTTCAGTTTTCAAAGGTCTACCAAATTATCAAAATCCACATGATACAAGAATTAATTATACGCTTTGTTAATAAAAAGTCAAGAAAAAACTTTTTTAATTAATTCTAATGTGAAAAAAATATCTCTAAGGAATGGATTCCTTATCAACAACAATGAATATAATACCAACTATTCATCTAATCGTCAATAACTTTTTTAAATTTTCTCAAACAAAAAAAGCAACCTTAACCAGACTGCTTTTTTAGCACTACGACAAAACTATTTAATTATCTCAAGTCCATGAAGGTATGGACGCAAAGCTTCTGGTACAGTGACAGTTCCATCTTGATTTTGATAATTTTCTAAAATTGCAGCTACTGTTCGACCAACTGCTAAGCCAGAACCATTAAGGGTATGCACATATCTGAGTTTACCATTTTCATCACGATATTGAATATGAGCACGTCTAGCTTGAAAATCTTCGCAATTAGAACAGCTTGAAATTTCACGATACATATTTTGAGCCGGGATCCAAACTTCAAGATCATGCGTCATAGCGGCTGAAAAACCCATATCTCCAGTTGAAAGGGTAATAATATGGTATGGTAAACCCAATTTTTCCATGATATCGCCAGCGTTCTTAGTCATCTTCTCCAATTCACCATAGGAATCCTCTGGCTTGCAATATTTTACCATTTCAACTTTGTTAAACTGATGCATCCGAATCAATCCCCGGGTATCACGACCAGCACTACCAGCCTCAGAACGAAAGCATGGTGTTAGAGCCGTAAAATAGACTGGCAACTGTTCAGTTGGAATAACCTCATCCCGATAATAATTCGTCAACGGAACCTCAGCTGTTGGAATCAAAGTCATATCTTGTCCTTCAACTTGAAAAACATCTTCCTTAAATTTAGGAAATTGACCAGTACCATACATTGAGGCATCATTAACAATATATGGCGGGAGAATCTCTGTATAGCCTTCATTTGTATGCTCATCTAACATGAAATTGTAGACTGCCCGCTCAAGTTTTGCTCCTAAGCCTTTATAGTAAACAAACCGACTGCCGGCAACTTTGGCTCCTCTGGCAAAATCCAGAATCCCTAACTTTTCGCCGATCTCCCAATGCGGTTTAGGAGTAAAATCAAATTTGCGTGGTGTTCCAATCTTTCTTAACTCAACATTGAAGCTTTCATCTGGCCCCACCGGAATCGATGGATTTGGCAAATTAGGCAATCGTGAAACAATATATTCTACCTTTGCTTGAGTTTCCTTTAAATTATCTTCGAGTTTTTTGATTTGTTGACCAACCTGCTTCATCTGAGCAATTTGCTGACTAGCATCTTGTTTATTACGTTTAGCCTGAGCGATTGCTTCTGAGACTTCATTTTTTTGTTGACGCAGAGTTTCGCTTTCAACAACTAACTCCCGACGTTTTTTATCCTCCGCTAGCAATTCATCGATCGTCTCAAATTTGACTCCTCTAGTTGCTAAACGTTCTTTTACTTCATCTTCATTTTGCCGAATCTTTTTGATATCAAGCACTCTAATCTACCTCCTAAAATAATAAAAAAGACTTTTTTCATCCCATCTATAAAATGGGACGAAAAAGTCTTAGATCCGCGGTACCACCCAAGTTTAGCGATCAAAATCACTACCCTCTAATAATAACGGTCTCCCGTGCAGTATTATCTGCCCACATAACACCCGCTGGAGTTTCGGCACTGTGATTTTCACCAACCATCACATCTCTTGAAAGCTTACTTATGGCGGACTCTCGTGTTTGTAATTTCTATGCTATATGCTACCATACTGAAGTTTAAGCGTCAACTATTGCTGTTCTTTTTTTAAATCATGTGGTGTTAAGTCAACCTTATCTAATGGAATCATTTTAGTTCGATAGCGAATTTTATAGTAGCAAAACAAAATCAAAAACAATGGCACACTCATATAACTGACACCAATTGCTTGCCAATCAAGATTTTCAAACGACTTCAAATCCTGACCAATAATGACTAACACACACAAAACAAACGACAAAATTGGCCCAAAAGGAAATAGTTTAGCTCGATATCGTAGTTCAGAAAGTGAGCGTCCTTGTTTTTTCATCGCTAAACGAAAACGATAATGTGAAATGGCAATTCCTAACCAGGCAATAAAACCAGTCAAACCACTAGCACTTACTAAAAAAGTATAAATATGTGTCCCAAAAATACTCATTAAAAATGTAAACAAGCCAACTACTGTTGTTCCCAACAAAGCAGGAAACGGAATTCCTCTTGGACTTAAGCGTCCAAAAACCTTTGGTGCATCACCATGACGAGCTAAGGAATACAACATCCGAGTTGAGGCATACATTCCAGAATTAGCAGCTGATAAAACTGATGTTAAAATCACAGCATTCATGACACTAGCAGCCGAAGCCAGCCCAGCACGACGAAAGACCAATGTAAATGGACTGATCGTAATATCAGAAGCACTTGAGCCTAAAAGATTTGGACTAGTATATGGGATCAAACAAGCAATTACAAAAATTGATAAAATATAAAACAATAAAATTCGCCAAAAAACTTGTTTAATCGCTTGCGGAATGCTTTTTTCAGGAGTAGCCGACTCGCCAGCAGTAATGCCAATCAACTCTGTTCCTTGAAAAGAGAAACCAGCAACGACAAAAACGCTTAGAATGGTTGGGATACCACCAACAAAGGGAGCCTTTTTATAAGCAAAGTTTTCTAAACCAACTGCATGTCCCCCCATAATTCCAAAAATTGTTAGTAAACCTACGATCAAGAAAATAATGACCGTCACCACTTTGATCAATGCCAACCAATACTCAGTTTCACCAAAAGATAAGACTGAAAAGCTGTTAATCAAAAAGATAATGAGCAATGCAATTGCACTGAAAACCCAAGTTGGAACATTAGGCAACCAGAACTTCATAACTAAAGAAACCGTACTAACATCGACTGCTAGAGTAATTGCCCAATTAAACCAATAATTCCAACCCATTGCAAAGCCCAAAGCTGGATCAACGAAACGACCCGAATAAACAGCAAATGAGCCGGTCACTGGCAAATAAGTTGCCATTTCCCCCAAACTGGTCATTAAAAAATAGACCATTAGCCCAATTCCCGTATAAGCAACTAAAGCGCCACCGGGTCCAGCAGTCGAAATTGCTGAACCACTAGCTACAAACAGACCGGTTCCAATACTGCCGCCTAAAGCAATCATTGATAAGTGTCTGGTCTTCAGTGCTCGTCTAACATGTTGAATCTTACCTTCCATTTTCCAAAATCCTCCTTGAATAACTTAGAGGCCAACCAAGCGCAATTTACTAATTACAAATTTTAATTAAAAATAAAAAGCCCTACTGGATCACGATCAGCAAGACTTCTTTCAAATTAACAAATTAAGTCAAACTCGACAGCGCTCCGCAATCTATCAATTGCGACAGTTCCTGATTTTTTCAATCAGATCCCAGCTTGAAAATTATAAAGCAAATTCAAACTTCGGCGGAGTCTCCTTTAACTGTAGGTCAGCGATGCTTTATCATCTCACTGCAGCTACTTATATCATCCGCAACCTCTTTTCGATAACTATTAAATTATACTTAAAAATCCAATTAATGCAACTGGTCATCCAAAATCTGTTGTCCAAGCCCCTGATTGAAGCTGTAGTCAACTGGAATATCCACAATTACTGGTCCCTTAGTCGCAAATGCTTGATCCAAAACTTGGCCTAAATCAGCTGCCTGGGTAACCCGCAAGCCAGTCGCACCAAAACTTTCCGCATACTTAACAAAATCAACTGGGCCAAATTTAACTCCACCGGATTCACCGTATTTCAACTCTTCTTGGAACTTGACCATATCATAATAACCATCATTCCAAATAATATGAACAATATTTAAGTTTAACCGCACTGCTGTTTCTAAATCTTGAGCAGAAAACAGAAAGCCACCATCCCCAGACATTGAAACAATTTGAGTATTCGGTCGAACTAAAGCCGCCGAAATCGCCCACGGCAAAGCTACACCTAATGTTTGCATCCCATTGCTGAATAATAGATGACGTGGGGCATAGCTTCTAAAATGACGTGCCATCCAAATATAAAAGCTACCGACATCAACCGTAACCGTCATATCATCAGTAATTCGTGACTGTAAAGCGCGGATCACGCTCAATGGATGATTTAAAACCTGGTCCTTTTTGACTGCTGGTGCAGCATCACGCTCTTCAAATTTTTGATGCAGCTTTGCCAAATATTCTTCTGATTCAACTGGAACTTGGTAACCCTTCATATAAGGCAACAAGAAATCAAGGGTCTGAGCAATATCACCAATCAATTCTCTTTCTGGTTGAAAATTCTTGTCGATCTCAGCAGGCATCGTATCAATCACAACGATATTCGCTTTACCTTCTGCATTCCAGTTACGTGGTTCATATTCAATCGGATCATAACCAATTGCAACCACTAAATCGCTCTTTTTTAATAATCGATCACCTGGCTGATTGCGGAAAAGTCCAACACGGCCAAAGAAGTCAGCTTCTAATTCACGCGGAATAATTCCGGCACCTTGGAAGGTTTCAACAACTGGTAAATGTGTTTCAGCAATCAAATTTCGAATCGCTTTAGTTGTTTCTGGTGAGGAAGCCCGCATTCCTAATAACAAAACTGGTAATTTTGCTGTCTTAATTCGTTGCGATAACAAAGTTGACTCAATTGGACTAGCTGGGCCAAGCTTTGGGGCAATTAAAGGCTTAATTACTTTGGTCTGAACATGTGCATCTGTAACATCCTGTGGAACTGAGACAAAGCCAGCACCTTGTTTGCCCGCTTCTGCTGCTTGATAAGCATTAGCTATCACTTCAGAAACATTTTCTGGATCTTGAACTTCGGCACTGTATTTAGTGATTGGGGCAAATAGTGAAGAATTGGCCATGCTTTGATGCGTCTGACGTAAAAGGTCCGTCCGTTGCACTTGACCAGAAATAGCCAAAACCGGATCTCCTTCAGCTGTTGCCGTTACTAAACCTGTTGCCAAGTTGCTGGCACCAGGGCCGGAAGTGGTTAGTACAACTCCCGGTTTGCCAGTAATTCTGCCAATTCCTGCGGCCATAAACGCTGCATTTTGTTCATGACGTGTCAAAATCAACTTAGGTGCCTTCGCATCTGATGGATGTGCTAACCTTTCAAAAACTCGATCAATTTTAGCACCCGGAATTCCAAAAACATATTTAACATCATGATTGATCAAACTATCAACAATTGCATCTGCCCCGTAATAATCTTTATTATTTTCTGTCATTGGCCGACTTACCTCCAAAGTTATCTTTATCCGCAAAAGTTTTAAATGAGTATTGCACTTCTTAATCTTACCATCAAAAACTGTTGTGAAAAAATTAATTTAAATTGGCAACCAAATTTATTTTTGAACTCTTAATTTCTGAATCTCAGGCAGAACTATTTTAGCCTCGTTTTGCGGATCATTCCAATCAATCAGTGGGATCTTGGTACTACCAAAAGTATCAACAATGATTTGATAAACAGTTTTAGTTTGCAAATACTGGCCCCAGCGCAAATCAGCTTGGTGAAAAGCTTCATTAATTACATGTGTTGCCTCTTGTGACAACGGCCGAAAATCACGAAAAACTAAATCGATGAAACCAAGATCAGGGTAAGTTTTAATTTCTCCTTCAGTTGCTTCAACAATTTCTAACAAGGTTATATTTTTCGGATCTTTAGCCAACGAAAAGCCGCCGTTATTACCAGAAGTTGACGTGATTAGTCCTGCGATTACCAGCTTACGCAAGAGTTTCTGCAAATAACTTTGCGAGCCATTGACCCGATCATGGATCACCTGAGAAGAAATTGGAATCTGTCGATTTTGTGTCGCCAGTAAAGCAATAATGCAGGCTGCCTGTTCGAATCCTTTTGTTAATTGCATAAAATCATTCCTTTAAAATTAATTTCAACTAAATCACTTTGTGAAAGGCAATAAATTTTTTGATCACTAAATTTGATCCCCATAACGACTTAAAAATGTCCTGAATTTCAAAACCATTTTTTTCTAAAACGCATTGTGAAGCCAGATTATTCCATGAAACAAAGGCATCGATCCGTTCAATTTTTTGATTGGCAGCCCAATCAATTACTCCTGCAACTGCTTCAGTCATATAGCCTTGATTTTGAAACTTAGGGTTAAGCGCATAACCTAAGAGCTTTTTCTTCTGGTCAGGAGCTGTTTCTTTGTTTACAGTTTCATATAAACAAAGATTACCAATCACTTTAGTTTGTTTTCTTTCCTCTAATACCCAGCTTTCAGAAGAGGCTAATTGTTGAACGAATTTCAAAGCTGCTTGTTTTGTCTGACAACATAAAAAGCCACCTGCTTGAGCAACCTGTGGATTAGAAGCATATTCAAAAATATCTGTTAAGTCTTTTAAAGTCGCCTTTCTAAGGACCAAGCGCTTAGTTACAATTTTGTCCATTAATTACCTCTTATTTGTTTTTTCTTTAAAAGTATATTGCCGATTTTTCAAGGATTGCGGCTGAACCATGGCAAAAATGATAAATAAATCTCCTAAAGCAAAAATAAATTTCATCAGTATCAGCCAAGCAGACCAGCCACAATCATGCAAACGACGCACTTGAGCTGTGGTGATTGTAATATAAACAAAAGTTATCCACGCGCTTAATATTAACCGAAAAGTTGGATCAACTAAATTAGGCATAAACTGACTAATTGCTGTAATTGCTAAGCCAAGGATCATTCCAACAACTAAAGACATTAAGTTAAGGCCCAAAAATGCCCACCAATAATCTGCTCGACCCATTCGCTTGGAAACTTTAAAAGTATCATGAATCAACAGTCGAGTTGAAACTTTTAAACCAGGATGAACAGATTCATTCTTAGGTAACTTGACCTCCGCTGCTGTTTCTGACTGTGAATGATGATGGGAAGCTGAATCTATTAGTTTAGATTCAGTTGTCGGCTTTTCACTTGGTTGAGCAGCATCTGGTTGTTGCGCTTGGTAATAGAAAAACGCTTGATCTGCTCCACAAAAAGGACAATAATTAGCATTTACCGGAATCTTTTTCTGACATTTCTTACAATTTTTAGTTTCTGCCGGCTTTTGTTCCTGTAAAACCGCACAATAAGGACAAGCCTTGACATTTTCTTCAATTTTGCGGCCACATCTTTGACAATATTTCATATAAGTCAATAACTCCTTCTTACTAAAACTAGCAGAGTAAATAAAATAATTATTAAGTTTCTAATATGTTCAGCCTTTTTGCGGTAACATGAAAGATAAAGATTATTTGACCTCAGGCTATCATTAAGAAACATTATACCTTAAATTAAGCCTTGATTGTTAGACTAATCTTTGCTGTTTATCCAAGGTACCTAATTACATTATAGTTTAATTTTTGCCTGAAGATTAGCAGTTGCAATTATTTATGATAAGATATCAATTGTATGCTAAGGCCAAAGGAGTCTTTTTATGCCAACATCTGATCCAAATCAAGCAGCAACCTCAGCACGCACTCGTTCACAAAATAGCATCAAACGTAAGCGAAAAGCTCGGCTGATTTCTTTTTTTATCATTTTGATTTTTGTAGTTTTTAGTGCCTTTTTCTTTCATCATCTTGATCAACTCTATCAAACAGCTCAGAAAACTGCCGATAAAGTTTATAATTCTGCCAAAATTTCTAAAGCTCGAGACCCTCAGCAATTATTGCGTGAAAAGAAACCAATCTCAATTTTATTAATGGGAACTGATACTGGCGCTTTAGGCAGAAACTTTAAAGGTCGGACTGATACAATGATCGTCGCCATTTTAAACCCCAAGAAACAAAAGGTAACTCTGGTTAGTTTACCGAGAGATGCTCTAGTTGCAGTTTATGGTTTCGAAAATTATTTCCCAAGTAAATTAAACTCGGCTTATGATTATGGTGGTTCGGGTACAGCTGTTAAAACTGTGCAGAAATATTTAAATGTTCCAATCGACTTTTACATGACAATTAATATGGGCGGTTTGGAAAATTTGGTCAATGCAGTTGACGGAGTAAAAATCAAATCGCTATTGACTTTCAATTATGGTGGTTATGCTTTTAAAAAGGGTGCTGTTCAAACCATGAATGGTAAACGTGCTTTGGCTTATGTCCGCATGCGTCATAGCGATCCACTAGGGGATTATGGCCGACAGCAACGGCAACGACAGGTGTTGGCAGCAATTGCTCATAAAGCTGGTAATTTGAAAAATCTGATGTCAACATCTTTTTTCGATGAAATCAGCAAACAATTACAAACTGATCTAACTTTTAAGGATTTTGAAATGTTGGCGTTGAATTATCGCCATACCTCAAGAAATATCAGCTCTGATCATGCCCAAGGAGAACAAGACGAAATTGATGGGACGTCTTTTGAATCTGTTCATGAAACTGAAAAACAGCGAGTTACTAATGAATTGCGTCAAGCTTTAGATCTTCAAGCAGCAACCACTGGCAGTACTTTAAGCAGCTCAAACAAAATTAACACTACTTCTAAGAATTAATCAATTCCAAGACGAGTCACCTATCCCGAGCACACAACAATAGAGGCTGGAAAATTAAAATTTTCCAGCCTCTTAATTTTTTATTTGCCTGAACGACAAAGATTTCTTTGAACGTTAAAATGTCCCTGACGTAATTCAATTTGGACATCGCAATTTCGAGCAACCTCAGCCTCATGAGTTACGATAATCACGCAACGGTTCTCTTCATGCGCTAATTTTTTAAACAGATTAATAACTTCATTGGTGTTATCTTCATCTAAGTTACCAGTCGGTTCATCAGCTAATACTAATTGAGCATCGCAACACATCGTTCGCACAATTGCTACCCGCTGCTGCTGTCCTCCAGATAAGAAAACTACTTTCTTATCTGCCAACTGTCTGTCAAGCCCAATTTTAGCCAACAGCTGTAAAACATACTGACGATCATGGCGATGTTTTGAGCCCGTCAGTTCCATAGCCGTTAGAATGTTTTCCATAACGGTCATATAATCAAATAGATTGTATGCTTGAAAAACCATCGAAACATCTTTGCGGCGATACTCTGACAAATTGTTGGCAGTGACCATTTTCTCTTGATATTTAAGTTTGCCGCTAGTTGGAACATCTAAACCGGCCAGCAATGATAAGAAAGTTGTTTTACCTGCCCCGCTGCGGCCAACGATTGCATATAACTCGCCAGCATCAAATTCTAAATTGACATGTTCAAATAGTTTTTTGTCACTTTTTGGATATCGATAAGTTAAGTCTTCAACTTTTAGCAAATTAATCCCTCCAGATCATATTAAATCGGTTTACATTGTTAAAATTTTCTTTGGTGGCCAGCGTAAGATATTGATTGTACCTAAAATCACTGCAATAAAGATAATCAGTAAGCCAAAGCCTAAAAGTTCAAGAACATTTTTAACACTGATCTTCAAATTTAAAGTTGATGACTGTTTTTGGCTTGTTGTCGTATTGCTTTGGCCTTGAGTTGGTTGCTTTTGTCCCTTGAGATTTCCTTGGCTCATTCCTTGGGAATTACTGCCTCCTGGCATTCCTCCAGTCTGACTACTACCACCAACCGATGTTGTCTGAGTAGTTGTTTGCTGGATCAACTGTTTGGACATCAAGTTGCCTGCATATTTACCACCGATCAATGCAATCACGGAGGAAACAAGCATTACTAAAAATAGCTCGGTAAAAAACTGCCAAATGACTTTAGTTTTCTTTTCACCAAGTGCCAACAAAACACCTGCTTCATAACGCCGCTCACGCACCATTAAGATTACTAGCAAAGTCAAAATAGCTGTGCCCGCAATACAAACTAACCAAATAATTTTTTGTGAGAAACTCTTAATATTATTTAATGGCGTTAACATGGTCTGATAAACAGCATCATTTGTGCTTAAAGAAAATTTGGTCGTATTAATTAATTTTTTCGCTTGTTTAATAAAGGTTGATGCTTTAGCTGGATCTGTCATTGTAAAACTGACTGAATCAACTTTTTGTGATGTTCCCTTCAATTTACCAACAAATCTGCTTGATAAATAAAGAGTATTTGCTGGATCACTCATTTGTGGCTGCGTTTGACTCGTTGATGCAGAACTTGCTCGGTAAACTCCAACAATTTTCAGTTTAACAATCTCACCCGAAACTTTGACTTTAATTTGATCACCGACTGCCAAATCATTTTGTTTAGCCAATTGTTTTTCAATGACTGTATGATTTGTTCCTTGATCATTAACTGTTAAACCACGTCCAGAAATTATCTTATTAGTTCCATCAGAAAAATCTGAGGTTAGTGCAGTAGAAGTTACTCCAGACAATGACAAACTGCTTGAACTGCTATTAGATTTGTTTTTTGATCCCATTGGACCAGCTTGCTGATTAGTTGTGGTGGTTTTAATTGCTTTGAACGATTTAGCCGTTCCATTAGTACTATTCAAAGTATTATAGTTTTTCACATAATTTGATTTAGCTATCTTTCTGACAGTTTTCAAATCTACACTTGAAAAAGTTAGACTTTTTTGCTGCTTGTTTTTACGTAACTGTCTAAAAGCATTACTCCGATTAGCACTTAAAGTAACTGTTGCATTGGCACTTTGTTTAGCATTATCGACGGCTTTTGAAGCTGCTTCTTGAATCAGTAAACCGGCAAAAACAAACAACAAAATTGCTGACATGATCAAAATCAATAATAAGGTTCGACCTTTTTTACGGATCACATTCAGCCAGGCACGTTTTATAAAATTCATCTTCTATCCTCCAACTATTATCATTTCTGTTGAGCTTTAATTTGATATTTTTAAGCATAGAGAAAAGCTTTGAAGTTTTTGAGAATTTTTTGCGATCAAATACCAGATTACTTTTGAAAAGTTATTAAATCCACTAAAAAAGCTGACAAGATTTTTGTCAGCCGTTTAAATCTGTGTTAAAAAGTCTTAATTATTTGAGAACAGTCTTAAAATATGCCCGTGCAACCAGCTCAGCAATAAAGAAACCCATTGCAATCGAACCAGCAATCATCAATACTTGAACTAGATAATCAATTCCTTGTAGATCATGACCAAAAGCAAAACTTCGAACAGCATTATAGGCCTGACCACCTGGAACTAACGGGACTAAACTGGGAATATTAAATAAAATCATCGGCATTCTTAATTTTTTGGCCATAACCATCGAGCTGAGCCCAATCATCAAAGCTGCCAACAAATTGGACAAAATCGTCCCCGCCTGGATCATCCGCAACCCTAAAAAAGTCATCCAGCCCAGGACTCCAACCCAGCCACAAGCATTCAAGGCTCGATGCGGAATATTAACAATGATCCCAAAACCTAAAGTTGCTAAATAGCAACAAAATATCTGCATCACTAAATAAGTCATCTTTCAATCCTCATTTACATAAATCGAAAAACAAACGCAATTCCCATTGCTATCGCACAAGCACTTAAAAAAGCTTCTAAAGCACGAGCACTTCCACTTAGCAAATGACCAGCAAAAATATCACGAACTGCATTGGTAATCGGCACTCCCGGAACTAACGGCATAACTCCGCCAATCGTTATCATGTTAACTTCGAGACCCCAATGATAACGAACTGCTAAAACGGCGATCAATCCAATCAAAAACGAACCCAAAAACTCACTAACGAAGCGAATCTTCAAATGATTATTGATAAAATAGTAACAACTATAACCTAGTCCACTGGCAATTGCCGTCGCTAAAAGATCTTGCCATTTGCCACCATACATTAAAAGCAAGGTACAGCTAACAACAACTGCTGCCAATAACTGGAGCCAAAAAGAAAAGAACGGCGTTGAAATATTTAATTTAATCAAATTGTCATGCAATTCTTTTAAAGTTATTTTCCCAGCTTGATAGGCTCGCGAGTTTTGATTTACCAAAGATACTTTTTCTAGATCGATCGTCCGCTTTTGAATTGGTTCAACTTGTGATGAACGTTTTTCTGGAATTGACATCAAAATTCCCGTGGTTGTTTCAAAAATCTTAGGCTGCTCAATTCCCGAGTTGCGGGCAATTCGTTTCAAAGTATCATCGACTCGTGCCATATCGGCCCCATTTTCAATCATAATTTTGCCAGCTAATAAAACCGTTTCAATAATTAAATCATACCGTTGCAATTTTATTGTCCTCCTGAATCCTTTGGGCAAATTATCTTATAAAGTGGCTAAATTTGCAATTGATAATTGCTCATTGCTCAGTAAATAACATGAATTTAATTGCCAAACAAATCAAAGTCGTAATAATTACAAGACTTGTCATTACTATAAATAAGAATTGGTATGATAATAAATCGATAATAACCCCGCCAAGCAGTGGTCCAATCGCATGGCCGAGTGAACCTGAAACACTGACAAAGCTTTGATATTTGCCTTTTTCGGCTGGCGCACTTAACCGATCCGCTAACGCCGGAATTGTTGGAAATACAATTACTTCGCCCAAGGTCACTAAGGTCATTGAAATAATAAAATGCAAATAATCTTTAGCGAAAATCAACGAAATAAAGGCAATCCCAAATAAAATAAAACCACTAAAAGCTTTATAGAATTGATTAATGTGATAATGTTCTTCAAAATAATTTAAAATTGGTTGCAAAATAACGATCAAGGCTCCATTTATCGTCCAAAGATAACTGTACTTTTGGAGTGAAATAGCTAAGCCTTGCATATAAATTGATAAGTTGCTTTGCCATTGCGAATAGCCAATTTCAATTGAAAGATAAACTAATAATAAACTACCGATCATTAAGATATTACGTTGAGCAGTTTTCACTTTAGTAATTGCAAGCTGGCTTTGCGAATTTTTAACATCGAGAGGCTTTTTAACATTGTAATGAAACTGCGCTACCAACCAAAAAATAATAAATAGAATCCACGTTATCACAAAAACTAAGCGAATATCATACTTAATCACTGTTCCAACCAACATTGTTCCTAAAACAACGCCTATATTAGCCATAAAATACAACATATTAAAAACATAGCGTGAGTCTTTTCCTTGAACCAAGGTTGCTAAAGAATTAATAATTGTATTAGCAATCGATCCACCAAAAGCATTCAAAACCAATAAAATTGGATAAGCTGGCCAGCCATTGAAAAAAATCAATAAAAACATGGACACGATCGATAAACCTAAAGCTGCTTGCAGCCAAAAATGAAAATGCAAATGATCAAAAATATAACCCCCAAAGTAACTTCCAACAATCATAACCACTGACTCGATCAGCAAAACTACTCCAGCTAAAGACAAAGTTTGATGCAAATAATCATGCATATAAACTGTTGTCAAAGGCCAAATAAAACTGGTTCCAGTGCTGATTAGTAAGCTACCTAGTAAAAGCCAGTTAAGCTTTAATTGCTTTTGCTGCCTCATATTTTCCTCCAAAAAAAACCGGAGCAAGATTTGACTCCTGCTCCGGAACACGTTTTTAATTATTTAATAACTTTAACAGTAAGCTTAATAATTAATCTTTTACAACGTTAACAGCTTGTGGTCCACGATCGCTTTGTTCAACATCAAAAGTTACATGTTGACCTTCATCCAAAGTTTTGAAGCCGTCGCCTTGGATAGCTGAGAAATGTACAAATACATCGCTGCCATCTTCACGAGTAATAAAACCGAAACCTTTGTCTGCGTTAAACCATTTAACAGTACCTTGTTCCATAATAAAAATCCTCCTTGTGCCGCTTGGGCACTTCTAAATATTAATAAAATTGTAATTCTTGATCGGCACAAATGGGGAAAGTTATTTGAAACAATCTAACCACGGTAACCCATACAAAAATACAATTTGAGTATAACATAGCTTTTACAAAAAAGATAGCTAATTACCTAACTTATTTCACAAAGATATAATGAGCTGCCTTAAAACTGACATTCATTTCTTGCTGATCGGAAATTAGTTGAATCTTAACTGGCCCTTCAAATGGCTGATGTGCAATTACCTTTAAACGATCACCAATCTTCAATTTTAAATCATCCAAATAAGTTAGTAAATCATGATTATCAATGAACCGCTCAACGACTACCGTCTGTCCATCAGCCACATCGGCCAATACCAAATGACTGTCTTCTTGATACTTGCCATCAGCACTGGGAATAACCCCGCCATGAGGGCAATGCGTCGGGTAATTTAAAAAAGCATCCAAATGATTCATCAAGCGGTCACTTGTTGTGTGTTCCAAGATCTCTGCGTCATCATGAACATCAGCTAATTTATAATCTAATTTATCATATAAAAAGACTTCCCATAAACGGTGTCTCCTGACCAGCTGTTCAGCAACTTCGATGCCCTTAGGTGTCAGTGAGATACCTGCATAAGGTGTATGTGAAGCCAGTTCTTCTTTGACTAGCTTACTGACCATCTCTGTAACTGAACCAGCTGCAACATTCAAGCTCAATGAAATCTGTTTATTTGTGATTTTCTTTTTGGTACCACCTAATTCAAAGATTATTTTCAAATAGTCTTCCTTCATTGGAGTCATAAATTGTCCCCCCTGTTTCAGTTATCCTTATTTCTTAAATTACTACACTCAATTTTAATTATACCAAAAAACTAGGTTAACCTGAAAAAGCATTTTGCAAATCATCATAACCAAAGGCTTGCCCTAATAATTGTTGCAAATCAAGTGGCAAAGGTGCAACTACTTTGATTTTTTTCCCTGAAAATGGATCAAAAAAAATCAATTGTCTTGCATGTAATGCCTGACGCTGAATCAATTTTTGGCTGCCTCCGTATAATTGATCACCGACCAAAGGATACCCTAAATGACTAAAATGCACCCTAATCTGATGATTTCTGCCCGTCAACAATTTAGCCTTGACTAATGTCTGATCTGCCGCGGTTTTTTGTACCCAATACTCTGTTTGAGATATTTGTCCCTGCTGATCGATAATCCGTTTTGCCTGTCCTGGCACTCGCTTGATTGGCAGATCAATCAAACCATGCTGGGTTTTCAGTTGACCATCAACAACTGCCAGATAACACTTATCAAGCAAATGGCTCTCAACTTGAGGTTCAATCATACTTTGAGCCAAATGATGCTTAGCTAGCAGTACTACTCCACTGGTAAAGCGATCCAAGCGTGTAATCACATGTGGCACTAAATCAGTTGCTTGTCGATTAATCAAATAACCTTTGACCCGATTTACTAAAGTCGTAGTCCGATCACTTGGTCCAGGAACGGATGATAGCCCGGCCGGCTTATTGATTGCTAACCAATTAGCATCTTCATATAAAATTTCAATTGGTTGATAATTCGGTTCGAGTTGCGGATTATTTTCTGGTTGAAAGCGCAAAATTACTTTATCATTAGGCTTAATTGATTGTTTCAAATCACTTGCACGATCATTGAGCAGTAAGATGGTTTCACCGCGACGAATTTGACTAATCGTTCGCTGACTAATTTTTTTAGCTAATAAGAATTTCTTGATTAAACCATGAAAATTAAGATCATTGACCAATAAATATTCCATTTTTTCATTCCTTGCAAATTTAACGCCGCCGCAAAATTCCAGTTGCAATACCGACAACGGCGACAACCAGCCAAACAATCATTAATAAATTCGACTGATTGACTATTAATTGAATAACACTGCTAGCCACGTCATTCAAATCAACACTTGCTTGACTTGAAAGCTGAGCAAAATCCAAATTTGCTACTACTTGCTTAAATAACAAATTGGCAACAAACAACAAAACTGCTGTATAAGCTGCCGCAATGCCCAAATAATGCAGCCAGCCAAAAAAGTTACGCTCTACGACTAGTAAAAGTACCAACAGCAACAAACTAAAACCTAAAGCTACCAGCAAAATCAATGCATTTGCTTTGCGCAAAGAAATCAATTGCTGAACTTTTTGCTGCAAATCTTGTGAATTAAGCGCTTGATCTAAACTGCCCTTTAGCCCGCTCAATAAAGTGCTTTGGGCTGTCTGATAAATTAAATTATCGGTGGATAAACCAATTGACTGTGCTTTTGCATCAAGATTAGTTTTAACTTGGCTTTGAATCGTACTGGTATCAAAAATCGACGTTTTGCCAGCATATGCATTTTCAACAGCTGTTTTTAAATCAGTTTTAACTTGTGAATTGGTTAATAGATTCTGGGTTAATGTCGTTGAAATACTATATTGCTTAGCTAGTGAAGCTAAGTAGTTGTTCAAGCTTGAATGAAGCTGTTTAACGTACTTATCTTGGGTGAGCGTTTGACTGATTTGATCGGCCGAAAAGACCGTAACCTTTAGCGTATAACAAAAACTGCTAACAAATAAAGCCAACAATAAAAAGAAGGTCACCATACGGCTTGTACTATGATTTCTTTTTTTTATTTTAGCAGCTGAAAAATGGCCGCCATTATTTTTTCTGCTAAGTTCCATTGCTCGTCTCCTTTTCCTTGTAGAGTAAGTATACTCCTCTAAGTGATTCACAAGCAAAAAAATCAATCATTCCTGATTTGAAAATGTTTAAAGGTTAGCCGAGTGCCCAATAAAGAGACAATAATCACCCCAACCAACTCAATAAACGGCATCGTCGGGTTTAAAGTAGCCTGAACTGCTCTTTGCCGTGAATATCCTGAAAACAAGCTCAGCACTGCTAATGCTTGTTTTTGATGCTGAGCCGACCAATTAGACAAGATTGTTAAGCCCACTATGCTTAAAGTCAATAAAGCAACTCCAATCAAATACTTTTGCTTTTTCGGAAAGAGGCTGAAGATACTACCAATTAAATCCATCCCTAAAACTAAGGCAATCGTAAAGAGCAAAGAGAAAATAATTGCTAATACCTGGTTAACGGTGGCTGCGTCAGCAAATTTTCCGTAGGCCGTCATGTAAAGTGAGGCTTGTTGCCAATCATCAGCCCCTAAAAAATTACTGATCAAGCAACGATATAAGTACCCAAAGAACTGCGTAATCAATGCTGCAATGACCAAAACAACCATTTTGCTTTGCCAAAACATTTTTCGCGAAACACCATTTTGAATCATAAATTGAAAATCATCATAATTACGCATACTGATAATTGCGAGAATAATCAATAAGACTGGTCCTAAAGAAAAATTACGCAATTCTCCGGCAAAGTTGATCGATTGATTGTTGGACAAGGTTTCAATCAAAAGTGGTATCAACAAAACTCCAAAAAGTGCCCATGCAAAAGCATACCCCATTTGACGTAATGTATTACGGAATAAATATGTTGTTACGCCCTTTTGCCGTTCGCTCATTTACCGATTCCTCCTTGATTGTTGGTTAGATAGACAAAAAGCTTTTGCAGATTGGTTTGTTCAATTGAAACTGTATCTGGCAAGATTCGCTGATCATCCAACGGACCGTATACATAGTAACCTGTAATTCGTCCAAGTGTCTCTTGACCAATAATATTAAAGCCATCCGTATATTTAGCAACGTCTTTGGCTGGTCCGACGATCAAATGAGCATTTGCCAAAATATCTTCTGTCTCACCATTTAAGACCAAATCGCCGTGGTCAATAATCAATACGTGTTCCATTAAGTTAGCAACCTCATCAATCAAATGCGTTGCAATCACAACTGTGCGGTGATGTTTCAGGTAATCATCCATAATTGCCTGATAAACCAAATCACGATGATTAGCATCTAATCCCAAGGTAGGTTCATCCAGCAGCAAATATTGCACTGGTGTAGCTAAAGCTGTGATCAATTTAAAAATGCTGCGGTACCCAGTCGATAACTTGCCAAACTTCTGTTGAAGATTAAGCTCAAACTCACCTGCCAAATCATAAGCAAGTTGAAAATTAAATTTTCCATAAAGCAGCTCTGTTCCACGCATTAGCTGCTCTAAGCTTTGACTAGCCGGATAGAGGTCTTTTTCACTCATTAAATAGATTTTACCTAAAGCCTGCGCATTATCAATTGCATTTTGATCATCAACTAAAATTTCTCCACTAGTTGGAAAAATTCGATTGGCTAATAAGCTTAAAAGCGTACTCTTGCCAGCCCCATTTCTGCCTAATAAGCCATAAATTTTCCCTGGTTGTAATTCACAATCAATTGGTTTTAAAATTTTCTTTTTACCATAATTTTTAGTCACCTGTTTTATTTGAATACCTGTCAATTAGGAAACCCCCTTTCAATCAAATCAACCAATTCTGTCTGCGATATTCCAAGCTTTTTAGCCTCACGGACTAGACCAATGACTTTTTGGTCGTAAAATTCATTTTTCCTTTTTCTAACGATTTTCTGATAGGCATTGGTTGTGACAAACATTCCAATACCTCGTTTTTTTTCAATTAATCCTTGTGCTACCAATAAGTTCATACCTTTTAGGATCGTCGCTGGATTGATATGAAACTTTTTAGAAACTTCCGTTGTTGACGGGACCTGATCGCCTGCCACGTAAAGCCGAGCAAAAATGGCCTCCGTAATTTGCTCGGCTACTTGTAAGTAGATTGGTTCAGTACTATTGAAATTAAACTGCATTTGCTTCACCTCGTCGTCTGGAGCACAAAACCAAGCATACTTATTCTTCAGCTTATTTGTCAACTTTCTTTAAAACGATCTTCTGATAAACAAGATTTAAGAATAAATAATATCCCAGATAAATCAAGCCAAAGATAATAAATGGCAGCCATAGATTCTTATATGGATCAGCCAAGAGGGAAACAAACAGATTTAAACCAAATAGAACATGCACAACGCCTAAAGCTGCTGGTAAGCAGAACAAAATCGCAATTTCACGCCTAATTGCCCAACGCAAACTGGTTTCGTGAGTTCCTAATTTGCGCAATAATTCATATCGAGGAATATCAGCAAAACTACCTGATAGAATTTTAAACATTAAACAACTGGCTAACATGGCTAAGAAGGATATTCCAAGCAGAACTGCCATAAATTCGAGGCCAGAGTATAAGACTCTAACTTGCTGATAACTGTTCCAATTCCCCAGCCAAAGTGAAGTATTACTCATTGCAACAGGGTGTTTCTGCTTTTCCAAATGTGCTAGTTTTTTCAAAATTGGAGCACTTTGACGGATACTCTTAGTTCTTAAAAAGATTACCTTCTCAGTTGAACCAGTGCTCTGTGAAAAATTAGTCTGAACTTTGACTTGATCTACTTGACCATTTTCTTGGCGACTAATTCCCAAGTAATGTGACAACTCACTCGCTAATAGATCAGTTTTTTGTTCTGGAATAACTTGGATTTTTGCATCAGCAATCTGGCGGCCAACTTTTTCACCAACCTTGACTTGCCAAAACGGCTGTAATTTAAATTGATTAGCCGCAAAAATCAATTTTTTGCCATCCCTAACAAAAGTATACGTCCTTTTTTGCTGTAATGATAACTGATCGATCAATTTTTGCTGTTGGGAAGTTGGATCAACAATACTCAAATCATAAGCACCTGAAACACGCGAGGTCGTATCAATCATCTTATCTAAACCCATCCCGACAGTGATTGCACCTAAAGCCATCGCAAACATCATCGTGATTCCGGTTAGAACTTTGGTATAATCAACAATCCGGAAACGTAATTGAGCTAAAGTAAATCCATTTAATCCACGCTTAGCAAATGAAAAACGTTCCAGCCATTGCAACAATGTGCTGACGACTGCTTTAAACAAGAAATAAGTCCCAAAAGTCAAGGTCAAAACTGCAATGATAATTGTATATTGATGAAAGATTAGTGGCTTGATCATGACGTAATAACCAACTACTAGCAATAACACACCGGTAATTAATTCAATCAGCAAGGTGAACGGCTTGTTTTGGTGAAAGCTTGACTGCTGATTAGCCTTCAATAATTGCAAAACAGTTTTCTTAGTCATTACGAGAGTATTCCAAGTTGCAGCCAACAAAAACAGACCAAGGTAAATCAACAATGTCCAAATAATAGCTGGGAGCCAAAATGGATGATAAGCGGTAGCTGCTGTACCTAAAAAATTGATAACTAAGCTGCTTAAGCCAAAACTCAAGCCAATTCCTAAAGCTATCCCCAATAATGTTGCCATTGAACCTAACATCATTGTCTCTAACCAAATCAGCCGACCGATTCGTTTTTTTCGCGTACCAAGCATAATAAAAAGTCCATAATCACGTTGGCGCATGCTAAGCAAAAACGAATTAGCATAATTCAAATAAATTAAAGTTAATAGTCCCAGTAAAACTGATCCAAAGCCAAAAACATAGCCGATCAAATTTGAAACAGTTTGCCCATTAGTCATCAGAAAATGATGATTAGCAGCAACCGTTTCAAATAAATAAAAGATGGCACTTGAAATTGCTAAGCCAGAAAATAAAAGTAAATAATCTTTCCAACGATGACGCACACTGCTCACAGCTAATTTAAAAAGCATTTGTTTTCCCCCCTTTTATTGTTCAAACGTTCCTAATTGATCAAGAATCTGTTGATAGAACTCTGGTCGACTTTGACTAGCTTGTCGAACCAACTCATGACCAATTTGCCCATCTTTAATAAAGATTATTCGCCGGCAATAACTAGCTGAAAAGGCATCATGCGTAACTAATAAAATTGCGGTTTTTTCTTCCTGATTAATTTGTTGCAGCAGTCCTAATAATTCACGAGCTGATTTAGAATCAAGTGCCCCCGTTGGTTCATCGCCAAAAAGAATCTGCGGTCGATTGACTAAAGCACGGGCACAAGCAATCCTTTGCTTTTGTCCACCTGAAAGTTGGGCCGGATATTTTGGCAACAAATTTTCAATTTCCAAAGCCTGCGCAGTCTTAGTCACAATTTGATCGATTTTCTTGACCGGTTTACCTTGCAACGATAATGGCAAACCAATATTTTGCGCAGAAGTCAAATTTTCTAATAAATTAAAGTCTTGGAAAATGAACCCCATTTGGTTTGCTCGAAAATCTGCTAAAGCATTATCTTTAAGCTGTGTTATATCTTGACCTGCAATTTTAATTGTTCCAGCAGTTGGTCGATCGAACGTTGCTAACATGTTTAGCAACGTTGTTTTCCCGGAACCAGAAGCTCCCATTACACCCACAAAATCGCCAGCAGCGACTGAAAACGAAACGTCTTTTAGAGCAGTGTATTTTTTCTCCTGCTGTTTGCCATAAATTTTCTTCAAATGCTGTGCTTGAATTACTGAGTTATTTTTCATATTCTTCTCCTTTGGTTATATGGTTAATTGCCTATGTAACTAACCATATAACATTTAGCAGCTACTGACAAGAAATTTTTTTAAATTCAAAAAAATTATCCTTCGAACGTTAACCAAGAAGTTAACATTTGCAGGATAATTAAATTTAATCCAGAATTTATATAGTGTTTAATCGTGTTCGATGCGAAAACTGCCAATTGCTAAGCCGGCACTGCTGATTAACTTGATCATAATTCGAGCCATGTTTTCCGCCGACAATGAACAGTCGTTTTCCAACCACCAATAAATCGTACTCATAAAAGTCGTCACTAAATATGAAATAATAAAATCATTAGGAATAATTTGATCACCATTTTTAACTTGTAATTTAGAAAAGATTTCTGAAAAATGCTCGCGTAAAAACTTTTTGAATGTATCCATCAAAATCATGTTCCGTCCCCGTAGCACTAATAAATAAAATTTCTTTTCACTTTTAACTTGCAAAAAAATCTTAGTAACAATCTCAACAATTTTTTTCTCGCGAATAACATTGCCCGACTCGATGATATTATTCTCAATGCTCCCCAATAATGGTAACAAAACATATGGAAAAACTTGTTCCAGTACATCTTGTTTGTCACGAAAATGACTATAAAAAGTTGAACGATTGATCATTGCCCGATCAGCGATATCTTGAACTGTAATTGATGCAAAATCTTTTTCAAAAATCAAATCAACAAAAGCTCTGAAAATTAATCTTTTTGTTTTGAAAATTCGTAAATCTTCTTTTTTCATCAAGTTCTCCTTGTTAATTTTTTCACTGTGATCCAACAAAAAAAAGACAACTGTTGTTTATCCAACTTCTTCTTATTATTTGGTCATTGATTATCGCTATATCTCCAGTAAAATTAATTATAGTAAGTATAAACGACACTTGTATGATAATCAACAAACATTTGCCAACAAACGACGGAGGTAAATTCCATGCAGGAAAAAGATCAATTATTTGGTGGAATCGATGTCGGTTCAACCACTGTTAAAGTGTTTATTTTAAACAATCAAGGAAAAGTTTTATATCAAACTTATCAACGACATTTTTCTGACGTCAAAAAAGCCAGTAAAAAAGTTTTGACCGAAGCAGCAGCTAAAGTCGGCTTAACAACACCCATTTCTTTTACCATCACTGGTTCAGGTGGAATGGGCCTAGCGGACGTGTTGCAGCTTAAATTTGTTCAAGAAGTGATTGCTTGCACCAAAACAGTTGAAACTGATTGTCCAGAAACTGATGTTGCTATCGAGTTAGGTGGCGAAGATGCCAAAATCACCTTTTTTGGTTCTTCCTTAGAACAAAAAATGAATGGCTCTTGCGCTGGAGGGACCGGGGCCTTTATCGATCAGATGGCGAGTCTCTTAAAAACCGATGCTAATGGCTTAAACGAGCTAGCTAAAGATTATCATCATATTTATCCAATTGCGTCACGCTGCGGTGTTTTCGCCAAAACTGATATTCAACCCTTGATCAATGATGGAGCTCGTCAAGCAGATTTGGCCGCTTCCATTTTTCAGGCTGTTGTTAATCAGACAATCGCCGGTTTGGCTTCTGGACATAAAATCAAGGGCAAAGTTGCTTTTTTAGGTGGGCCACTTTATTTCATGAGTGAGCTGCGTCAACGGTTCATCGAAACATTAAATCTCAAGCCTGAAGATGTAATTTTCCCGCCTGATCCGCAATTATTTGTTGCTAAAGGTGCTGCTTTATATGCAAAAAATCAAGCAAGTACGACCATTGAGAAACTTTTAGCAAATTTGGAAAATTCAGCTGGCTCATTACAGCCAACCCGATCACTTGAACCATTATTTAAAAATCAAACGGAACTCACTAAATTTCGACAGCGTCATGATCAAGCTAAAGTTGAGTCACGCCCTTTAAAAACTTATCAAGGCTCTGCCTACTTGGGAATCGATGCTGGCTCAACAACTACAAAAATCGTTTTGATGAGTGATGATCAGAAAATTTTGTACACCAAATATGATAACAATGATGGTGATCCCTTAAAGAAAACGATTGAAATGCTGACCGAAATGTATCTGCAGATTCCTAAACAAGTTACAATTGCGAAAGCCTGTACCACTGGTTATGGTGAACATTTAATCAAAAGCGCCCTGGCAGCTGATGAAGGAGAGGTTGAAACCGTTGCCCACTACAAAGCTGCTCATCATTTTATGCCAGCAGTTGATTTTATTTTGGATATTGGTGGTCAAGATATGAAGGCCATGCATATCAAAAACGGCGCACTTGCCTCAATTCAATTAAATGAAGCTTGTTCATCCGGTTGCGGTTCTTTCATCGAAACTTTTGCCCAATCCTTGCGTTATGATGTTAAAGATTTTGCTAAAGCCGCTTTGTTAGCACCGCATCCGGCTGATTTGGGTTCAAGATGTACAGTTTTCATGCAGTCCAAGGTTAAACAGGCGCAAAAAGAAGGCGCAACTGTTGGTGATATTTCCGCCGGCTTATCAATGTCAGTTATTAAGAATGCTTTATTTAAAGTCATTAAGGCACGATCTGCTCAAGATCTAGGAAAACATATCGTCTGCCAAGGAGGAACCTTTTATAATGAAGCTGTTTTACGGTCTTTTGAACTGCTCAGTGGGCAAAATGTTATCCGGCCAAACATTGCTGGTTTGATGGGAGCTTATGGTGCAGCTTTGATTGCTCAAGAACGAGCTGCGGCCGACGATCAAACAACCTTACTGACAGCTGAACAGATGGCTGGTTTATCATCAACTAAAACTTTCACCCATTGCGGCCGTTGTGAAAACAACTGCCTATTGACAGTTACTCTTTTTAATGATGGGCGTCAATTTATTACTGGTAATCGTTGTGAAAAAGGTTTACGAATCAAGTTAAAACCGAAGGATCAACGGGTCAATTTGGTCAAAGAAAAATTGCGTAAGCTTTTTTCTTACCGACCATTACGAAAAAAATTGGCAACGCGCGGTGTTATCGGCTTGCCACGGGTTTTAAACATGTACGAAAATTATCCATTATGGGTGACATTTTTTAAAGAACTGGGGATTCGAGCTGAACTTTCAACTCGCTCATCAGAAGAACTTTATGAATCAGGAATTGAAACTATCCCTAGCGATACCGTTTGTTATCCGGCAAAATTAGTTCATGGCCATATTCAGTGGCTGATCAAGCGCGGACTCAAAACAATTTTTTATCCGTGTGTTGTTTTTGAACGTCAGGAAAAAAAGGCAGCTAATAACCATTTCAATTGTCCTGTTGTTCAATCTTACCCAGATGTAATCCGCATGAATGTCGATGAAATCCGCAACGGTCAAGTTGATTATCGTAATCCTTACCTAAACTTAGCTGATTTTGATTCCACCGCTCGTAACTTATATGAAACTTTTAAAGACTTTGGCATTTCACCAAAAGAAGTTAGAACTGCTTTGACCGCCGGATTTAGAGAAATGGATAATTTTAAACGCTGGATTCAAAATCGCGGTGAAGAAACCTTATTGCAAATGCGGCAAACTGGTCAACATGGTGTTATTTTAGCCGGGCGTCCATATCATCTAGACCCGCAAATCAATCGCGGAATCTCGCAGATTATTTGTGCTGAGGGATTTAACGTTTTAACTGAAGATAGTGTATCTCATTTAGGAGATGTTAAAGGCCTGCGGGTTGTCAATCAGTGGACTTATCACTCACGGTTATTTGCAGCCGCACGCTTGGCCGCCAAAACTCCTGAACTGGAATTTGTCCAGTTAAACTCTTTTGGATGCGGAATTGATGCAATTACTACTGATCAAGTCGAAGAAATTATGAACCATTACAATCGTTTGTACACTGTCCTAAAAATTGACGAAGGAACTAACATTGGCGCAATCCGGATCCGAATCCGTTCACTAAAAGCTGCTGTCTTAGAACGTCAGCAGCGCAAAATTAAACCTGAAGAACAAAATGATCAAGTAACTCCGCCAAAATTTACAACTGAGATGAAATCTCATTATACTCTGCTAATGCCGATGCTTTCACCGATCCATCAATCTGGATTAGTTGATGTTGCCTTAAAAGCCAGTGGATATAACGTAGTTAATCTGCCCGTTCAACGCCAACGGTCAGTCGATGAAGGAACTAAATATGTAAACAACGATGCTTGTTATCCAGCAATCATTACAATCGGTCAAATGATTGAAGCCTTGAAAAGTGGTAAATATGATCTCAACCAAACAGCAGTCATGATGAGTCAAACTGGTGGCGGCTGTCGTGCAACTAATTATATCCCATTGATTAGAAAAGCTTTAAAAGATGCCGGTTTTCCGCAAGTGCCAGTCGTTTCAATCTCTCTTGGTGCACAAGGAACTGAAAAAACGCCCGGTTTCAAACTAACCGTTCCGCTAGTTAAGCGAGTTGCCTTAGCCTTTTTGTATGGTGATCTATTTGAAAAAGTCGTCTATCGAACTCGACCATACGAAAAGGTTAACGGATCAGTTGATCAGTTGCATCAACAATGGTTACAGTTGATCAAATCGAATATTGAAAATGGCAGCTTCCATGAATTCAAACACAATGTTGCTCAAATCGTTCAGGACTTTGATGCGATCCCGCTTAAAAAGATTCAGAAACCAAGAGTTACTTTAGTTGGTGAAATTTTGGTTAAGTATTCTCCAATTGCTAACAACAATATCGTTCGTCTATTGGAAAAAGAAGGTGCTGAGGTCAATTGTCCAGAAATTGCTGGATTTTTAAATTACTCACTGTACAATCAGATCTACAAGCATGATCACTTAGGCTTTTCACTAAAAAACAAAATTCTTGCCGAGGTAGCAATTAAATTAATTGATTTGTGTGAAAAGCCAATGAACAGTGCTCTAAAGCAATCAAAGCGCTTTACTGCCAGCCAAGCAATTGAAAAGATTGCTCAGGGAGCTGAAACTATTATCAATTTAGGCAATCAAACTGGTGAAGGTTGGTTTTTGACCGGCGAAATGGTTGAAAGTTTACAACAAGGGATCAATAATATTATCTGTATGCAACCATTTGGCTGTTTACCAAACCATATTGTCGGCAAAGGCGTCGTCAAACAATTACGCAGTCAATATCCTAAAGCCAATATTGCGCTGATCGATTATGATCCTAGTTTGTCAGCTGTTAATCAACTTAATCGAATTCGTTTAATGCTGGCAACTGCCAGGAAAAACTTAGCCAAGCAAACAGCTGATAAGCAAGAATTAGCTAGAGAATCAGCCCAGGTTGCTCAGCATAACTCTTTGCATGGCAAGCCAGTTAATGCTAATTAGGCTTAAAAATTAAGTAAAAATAAAGGAACAAAGACCACCCCATCGTGTTGTCTCTGTTCCTTTATTGCTTTTTAAAACATTTTTAGTATATTTAACTGAAACTTGAAAGTTCATATTTGGGCAGACACTGCATGGTATCAGCCTTATTTTTACAAAAAATAAAACACAAGCTGCTCCTGTGAAGTATACTTGAGTCGACAAAAACTTAGATACAAAGGAGAACTTGTGCTATGAATATTATACAACATGCTCAGGATTATATCATTTTAAAAAATAAAATTTCTGTTTTTAATCAACTCATTGGCTTGTCTAAAATTTCTCGGAAGCTTAACTATCTCCGCCGCTCTAAGCTTTCTTTGTTGTCTATTTTGTCGTGGCTCATGGTATCTATTTTTCAACAACGCTCACTGTATCGTGCAGAAAAGACAAAACAGTTTACCACCCGTACGGTACGCAATGTCCTGAATGATGCCCGGATCAACTGGCAACGATTGACCTGTCTCTTGGCTGGCGGGATCATCGATTACTTGCGCCGCATCAAAACTTTAGATGGTCGTCGGAAGCTTGCCTTTGTCTTGGATGATACATTGATCAAGCGCTCGTTTTCAAAGAAAGCAGAATTATTAGCGAAAACTTACGATCATGATCGCGGCAAATATCTTAAAGGGTATCGCGGCCTTACTTTGGCAATCACTGATGGAAATACGCTTTTACCGGTTAACTATGCCTTGATGTCTTCTGAAAATCAACGTAACCGAATTGGTTCCCCAGCTCGTTTCACTGACTTGCGCACTTTAGCTGGTCAGCGCCGAGCTCAAGCTCAGCGTAAGATGAACTTAGTTGGTATAGAACTTTTAAAGCAGGCTCTGGATAATCAGATTACAGCTGACTATGTCCTATTTGATACTTGGTTTAGTTCACCTAAAATGTTCAAAACGGTCATTGATTTAGGAATGGTTGGCATTGGTATGATCAAAAATACAGTGAAAGTTCACTATCGTTATCGAAACAAAATGATGTCCGATAAAGCTATCTATCAGTTGCTTAGACGAAGCCAACGGCGTCAACACGACAAGTATCAATACAGTGTTATTGTTGAAGCTCACGCCGGTGAGAATACCTTTCCACTGCGTTTAGTATTTGTCACCAAGCGTGGTCATACCAATAAATTTTTAGTTTTAGCATCAACTAATCCCGATCTGACACCAGATAAAATCATCCAGATGTATGGTCGTCGCTGGCAGATTGAGGGCTTCTTTAAAGTAGCCAAGCAATACTTACGCCTTGATCGCAGTCAAATTCAAAGTTATGATGGCTTTTGTGCGCATTTGGCACTGGTCATGATGGCCTATGATATCCTGGCTTGGCAACAGGCTTGGCAACAACGAGAGTCAGTTGATTACCATTCGATGGGTGATTTATTCTTTGAACTTAACCGTGATTTGACTGATATTACGCTAATTGAAGCTCTAACACAATTATTAGTTAATCTGGTTAGCTATGTCAGTGGAAAAATATTCATTGAGAAGAAGATAAATGAATTTTTAAATGAGTTTTTTGACCAATTACCAGGAAGCTTTTCCAAATTACTGACAGCATGAACTCTTATCTAATTTTGAAGCAACAAATTGAATAGGTTCAAGACATTAAGTGATTTTTGAACTTTCAAGTTTCAGATATTTAAATTGAACAATATTTAAAATTCTAACGTACTTTTAGTTTCACATAAATGTGCCACGAGAATCTATAGAATGGCAATCCTAATTGCAACATTTGATAAGCTATTTTATCACGCCGTGGTGCTTTAGGATCTTGCATAACTTCTTGACGATGTTTCTTCAAAAATAATAAAATTTTCTTTTGCTCTTGCGGAATGTTAGCTTGAGGATCAGCAAGAATTTGATTTAATGTACTAAAACGAGCATAAACTTGCCGTCGCAAAGCGGCGGCAGCTAAATCTGGATAATGTTCTTTAACAAAATGTGCCATTTTATCAGTCATTGGCAATAACTCAAGTTTCTTTCGATTAAAACTTGACCTGACAATCGACCCTTGACGGACTATGTAATAATATTTAGCATTGAATCCACAGGCAACAGTTTCACATAGATCAAATAATTGATAGGTCGTCGCAATATCCTCAAAAATATACCCTTCTGGAAATTTAACCTTATCATATAGTTCTTTGGCACCAAGTTTAGCGTAGGCACAAGTATCAACTAAGTCTTGATAACACATTTTCTCAATACATTTTTTCCCTGTCAAAACTACCTCTTGGCCATTTTCATCACTTTTTTGAACGCCTGTCTCTTCAAAAACATTTTTAATCGAACAAATAGCCAACTTGGATTTAAAATTATTTTTTGCCAACAGATTAAATAAGTATTCGACATAGTCTCGGGTAACATAATCATCAGAATCAATAAACGTCAAATATTCCCCTTTAGCAACTGAAATACCTTTATTTCGCGCATTTGACAGCCCACCATTTGTTTGATGAATGACCTTAAATCGTGGATCCTTTTGTGCATATTCATCAGCAATTTTGCCAGATTCATCCGTTGAACCATCATCCACCAAAATAACTTCCAAGTTTTGGTAGGTCTGAGCAAGAACTGATTCTAAGCAGTGTCCTAAATATTGAGAAACATTATAAATTGGAATGATAACACTGATCAAAGGTTTAATTTGCATAAGCAAGTTTCCTCTTTTCTACTCATTAATTAACTACTGATAACTGCAAATTTAATTTCATTTGAACCTTTTTTAAGTTTTTTCAAATCTGAATAACTCAAAAATTATTTTCTTTTAAGATAGATCAAATACCAATCTCCGAGAAACTGACGGTATCTAGGATAAGAATCCAGATAAAAAAGCAATTTTAAACCAATCAATGGATTCTTTTGAAAATAAAACTTCTTACGAGTTTCCAACCATTGATCTGCACGTTTAGCAGTAGAGATTTGAGCAGAAACTTCCCCTGAAACTTCATTAGCTACAAACTTTTTTAAATCAGTGTTAAACTGTTGAGATACAGCTATCCACTTTCTCTTTTCTTTGATGGTTTTTAAGTTCTTGCTTTCTTTAAAGAATGTACTAGCTGAATGCTTTCTCCAAACTATCAAGTCATCAGTATAAGCATACAGGCCATCAGCAAACATTGCAAAACGCCAGAGTAATGCATCATGAGGATAATCAGGCTGCCAATACTTTAAACAGATAGTTGCAAATGATTTTCTAAAACAATAAGTACATCCTGGGCTTTTAATCAAAAAATAATTATTTTTAATTCTTATGCGTTTTACTTCCTTAGAGTTTTCCCATGGACCTATTTTTTTATTCCCATTCTCATATGACTCACAATAATTTGAAGTTAACAGTCTTATATTTGCATTGTCCTCCATAATTTTACTCATGATTTCAACTTTATCTTTCCGCCAAATATCGTCCTGATCACATGTAAAAATTAAATCACCATGACAACTTCTAATTCCGTCGATAAAGTTTCTTCTCCACCCTTTGTTATACTTATTGATACTCAATTGCCAATTTTGCAAATTATTTTGATGGATGAAATCCTTGACTAAACTAATTGTGTGATCTGTCGAACAATCATCTATAACTAATACCTCATCAGGTAAAACACTCTGTTCCATAATCGATTCTAACTGCGGTATAATGAATCTTTCACCATTGTAAGTTGATATTACTACTGAAATCATTTTTACCCAACTTTCAAAAATTTGTTTAAATATATAGGTTTCTTCTAATCCAGATTTTAGATTACTTTTTTTAAAATGTGATTTATTTTTTTACAATTTATTCAATGATAACATAATTTAGTTCTTGCTATTAAATTAGAATTATTTGCTGACATTAACAGATAAATCATGATAATTCATGTCAACAATAACTACTGATTTTTCTATTCCGATGTTATCATAAAGAAAGGTACTACAAAACCTACTCTTTAAAAGTTCACTTTCTTTTTTGAACTAGCAGACGATTAAAACTGGAGTGAGTCGATGCGAATCAATATTATCCAACATACACCCAACGAACGGCCAGGGTTAATCAAGACTTGGGCTCAAGTGCATCAACATGCAATATATATTTATCATCCCTATCAATTCGACATTTTCCCACGAATTGAGGAAACTGACCTCTTAGTTATCCTTGGTGGCCCAATGAGTGTCAATGACTCTTTGCCATGGCTGAAAACTGAGCGCCAATTGATCAAAAGTGCCCTAGAGGCTAAAATACCGATCCTGGGAATTTGTTTAGGTGCTCAACAAATTGTTAAAACTCTTGGTGGACAAATCACAACTGCTCCGGTTAAAGAGGCTGGTTGGGCTCCCGTCCATCTTGAAAATCAAATTATTCCGACTTTACCAGAAAAGTTAACCGTTCTCCATTGGCATGGTGAAACTTTTAGTTTACCACCAGCCGCTAAATTATTATTTTCTAGTAAATTGGTCAAAAACCAAGGATTTATTTATCATGGAAACGTGATCGGACTGCAATTTCATCTTGAACTAGAACTTGAAAATTTAAGAGAAATCGTTATTAATGATGGGAATTATCTTAATAGTTCAATCTTCAAACAGTCTTCACAACAAGTCTTAAATTTTGATATTCCAAAGCAAAATAAAAACATCATGTTTACTTTACTAGATTACTTAATTTCCAGAAGCTTTTAGAGGCACACTAATAAACAAAAATGGCCTCCAATATTAGTGCAGAGCTAATTTTTGAAGGCTATTTTTCTATTAAAATTTAGATGTTAATTCAGTTTATGGCCGCTCAATAATCTCAAAACGGCTCTCAAACGGTGCTAACTGTTGTGGCCCAAGCTCAGTAAAAATAAATTCACCAAAATCATTATTATCGTGAACAAAAGCAAAGTTAGCGAATTCAAGTTTCTGCGACTTAGCTGATAAATTAACCACATATAGACCCAAAGATTTCTGATTATAACGAATAACTGCTAAACAACCAGCTCCAGTTCCTAAAACAAGATCACCATTTTGCAAAACTGGCAAACTTTTGCGACGTTGAACCCACTTTTTAACAAAAGAAAAAATCTTTTGGTTTGGATGTTTCCAAGGGAAAAAGCCCCGATTTTGCGGATCCTTACCACCTTTCATCCCAGCTTCATCACCATAATAAATGCAAGGAACCCCAGGAAGAATAAAAAACAGCTCCCAAGCAATTCTTAATTTTTCGATTTTTTCACCCAACGCTGTATAAATTCGTTCAGTATCATGGGTCCCAATATTATTTAACGAGTTGAAATAAAAATCCTGGGGATAATTTTCGCGTAAACTCATTAATTCACGAATAATGGCCATGATCGATCTTGTTGGCTGATCACTCAATAAATCAAGAATACAATGCCGCAATGGATAATTCATTACCCCATCTAATTCATGCCCTTCTACATAGTGGCGCCGTTTACCATAAGCGATTTTATTGGAAGCATCTTCCCAGACCTCTCCCAATAATACTTTTTCCTGGGGAAATTGTGTCAATGTTTCCCGTAATCCAATAATAAAATTCTCCGGTAATTCATCGGCTACATCTAACCGCCAGCCATCGACACCCATACTAGTCCATTTATTGATCACACTATTTTTATCAGCATAAATCATTTTTTGAAAAGCTGGATTATTTTTATCAACTTTAGGCAAATCTTTAACTCCCCACCAAGCTGCATAATCATCGGGATAATGTTTAAATTCAAACCAAGAATAGTAGGGACTACTTTTTTGCTGAGCAGCACCAATTTGCTTATCATAATACAAACAACGTGCATTAAAATACTTGCTGTCTTTGCCGACATGATTAAACACGCCATCTAAAATGATACAGATTCCGGCTTGATGAAGCTTCTCAACTAATTCTTTAAAATCTTCTTCAGTTCCCAGCATTGGATCAATCCGAAAATAATCATTAGTGTCATAACGATGCGAGCTATTAGCAAAAAAGATTGGATTTAAATAAATACCAGTGATTCCTAAATTTTTCAGATACGGAATCTTAGCAATGATCCCACGCAAATTACCGCCAAAGAAGTCCCAGCGAACAACACTTCCCGTGTGATCTTTGATATAGAGTGGCGTATCCTCAGTTGTCCCATAAATAAAAGTGTTTTTCCGTCGAGCGCATAATTTTCCATCAGGATTACCATTAAAAAAGCGATCTGGAAAAATTTGATAAAAAACCCCATTTTTATACCAAGCTGGAGCGGTAACCTTTTTGTCATAACAAGTCAGCTGATAAGCCTTTAAATCATGCGCTGCCGAAACCTGACCAACTCCACCAAAGCGATCATCTGTTTCACCATAAAAATAAACTTGCGGTTGACCATTAATCTGTAAAGTAATTTTAAAATAGTAAAAGTACAAGCCTGCTTGGTCCAAAATCAAGGTTGTTTGATAAAAATCTCCAGCTATTTTCTCTAAAACATGATTGATTGAAGCCGTTTGCCCGTCTTTATGGACCAATAGTTCAACAGTTGCAACGTTCTCAGCTGCTACTTGTATTCCGATTTTCAACTGCTGATTTTCCTGCACGGCACCAAATGGCGACTTATAACGATCTAGCCACGAATTATAACGGATATTTAACATTCATGTCACCTTTCTCTGACAATTGTTTAACATGCCAAATATCTTCAGCGTACCGTTTGACTGTTTCATCAGCAGAAAAGTAACTTGCATTGGCAATGTTGATCAAACTCATTTTATTCCATTTTCGCTGATCACGATAAGTTTCGTCAACCTTATCTTGAATCCGTAAATAATCTTCCAAATCACGTAAAACAAAGAATTCATCATTTAAATACGTTAAAGAATCATAAATTTCATGACCTTCAGCTGAAACATTTGGAATGGTGCCATCAACTAATGCATCCACCACTCGATGAATTATCGGGTTATTTTGATAATAATCTAAACTATGGTAATTATGATCATGATAATATTGGTACACCTCCTGTTTGTTTAAACCAAAAATGAAAATATTATCATCACCAACATACTGTTTGATTTCAACATTTGCTCCATCAAGCGTTGCTACAGTCAAAGCGCCATTCAACATTAATTTCATGTTACTAGTTCCCGATGCTTCTTTGGAGGCAGTTGAGATCTGTTCACTGACATCAGCTGCTGGAATAATTTTTTCAGCCAACGATACACCATAGTTTTCTAAGAAAATAACTTTAATTTTGGCTTGAATGGTTGAATCATGATTGATCAAATTTGCCGTCTCGTTAATGCATTTAATGATCGACTTAGCGTAATGATAGCTTGGAGCTGCTTTAGCACCAAAAATAAAGACCCTTGGAATAATTTCCAAATCTGGATTTTGTTTCAGATCTAAATATAATTTAATGATTCGCAATAAGTTTAGCAATTGGCGCTTATAAGCATGAAGTCGCTTGATTTGAACATCAAAAATTGCATTTGGTGAAACAATGATTCCAGTTTTCTGTTTGATAAATTGAGCTAAATCACGTTTATTAGCTAATTTGGCTTCACTCAGCTGATCTAACAAACTATTATCCGTTGTATGATCGGTTAATTTCAACAGTTGACTAGCATCTTGACGCCAATCATTTCCAATTGTTTGGTCAATAACCTTTGCCAAACGCGGATTAGCAATTTGCAACCAGCGCCGAACAGCAATCCCGTTAGTTTTATTGTTGAATCTATCAGGATAAAGCGTATAAAAGTCATGCAAAACATCCGATTTTAAGAGATCCGTGTGTAATTTAGCGACACCATTAGTGCTATGAGAACCAATAATTGCCAGGTGAGCCATATGAACTTTCCCACCAGAAATAATTCGGGTTCGTTCAATTAAACCGCCGTCAACTTTACCCGCCAAAGAAGTCACAAAACGGTGATCAATTTCTGCAATAATTTGTAAGATTCGTGGTTGAATCTCATTCAACATTGGCACAGCCCATGTTTCAAGGGCTTCGGACATGATTGTGTGATTGGTATAACTCATAACTTTAACAGTTTGAGTCCAAGCCGTACTCCAAGATAAATGTTCTTCGTCCAACAAAATTCGCATAAATTCAGCGACACACATTGCCGGATGAGTATCATTAATATGAATCGCTACTTCTTGACTAATTTGATCAATTGGACTGCCATATTTTTTATAATGACGGATAATACTTTGAATTCCAGCTGAAACAAAAAAATATTCCTGTTTAAGTCTTAACAGCCGACCACTTTCATTTGAGTCATCTGGATATAAAACAGCCGTAATGTCTTCAACTTGACGACGATCTTCAATTGTTGGATATTTACTTTCTTCACTTTCAGGAATCTCGGCGCTCCATAAACGCAAAGTATTAACATGATTATTATGATAGCCGACCATGCCGACATCATATGGGACCGCTTGAATCAAAGTGGCAGCTTCGTAAACTGGTTTTAAGTAGCCTTTTTCCTGAACCAAGTGGACATGTCCACCAATTCTAACCAAAACAGATTTGCTGGCACGGCGAATTTCCCAAGCATTGCCACCGTCTGTATTTAACCATTCATCTGGTAATTCAACTTGATAACCATTAACAAACTTTTGCTTAAAAAGTCCATAATGATAACGAATGCCATTACCATTAACTGGATATCCTTCTGATGCTAGCGAATCCATAAAATCGGAAGCCAATCGACCTAAGCCGCCATTTCCTAAAGCCATATCTGGTTCGACTGCAGCGATTTCATTCAAATCTAATCCCATCTCTTGAAAAGCAGTCTTGACTAAATCATACCAACCCATATTAAGCAAGTTGCTTTTTAAAAGCTTTCCAGGCAAATATTCGATTGAAAAATAATAGCTTTGTTTATCATGTTCTTTCACAAAATCTTTCCACGTCTGCCGCCAAATTGCTGAATAAGAAGATTTAACCAGCGAACATAAGGTTCCGTACAGTTCACTGTTACAAGCATCACTAATATCCATAGCATACTTTTGATTAAGTCTTTTTTTAAACATAGTGATAAATTCTTCTTTAGTAATTGATCCCATAAATCTTTTCCTCCCTCGCCTTAAAAAATTAAGCTGGCTTAGTTAAATCATACCCTGATATACAAAAATGGTGACTGTCTTTAAGCTCACCACCATGTTAGTTTATCAAAAATTATTTAATAATTTCGTGATACATTTTATCATAATTCAAGCTGGCTGTTTCCCAACTGAAGTCTTGTGACATAGCACGCCCAACCAGCTGCTTCCAGGTCTTAGGATCATGATAAACTTGTAAAGCTAATTTAATTGCTTCCATTAGGTAAAATGAAACGTACTCGCTAAATCCAAACCCAGTCCCACTATGATCAAGCGGATTATATGGCTGAACGCTATCTTGCAGTCCGCCAATTTGATGAACAATTGGCAGCGTTCCATAACGCATGGCCATCATTTGCGACAGCCCACATGGCTCAAAAGCGGAAGGCATCAAGAACAAATCACAACCAGCATAGATTTGTTGTGCCAAAGTAACGTCAAAATCAATTTTGACAGCGCATTTTTGTGGATAACGTTGAGCAAAATAACGAAAATCATGCTCTAAGTCTTGATATCCTGTACCCAAAAGTACTAATTGGACATCAAATTGCAACAGATTTTCCATTTCAGCAACTAATAACTTGAATCCTTTTTGATAGGTCAAGCGGCTAACCACCCCGATCAAAGGAAGATCCTTTCTAACTGGTAAACCAAAGGCTGTTTGCAAAGCTGTTTTGTCAAGCTGTTTGCCGACTAAATTTTCAACATTGAAATTAGCTTTTAAAGCTGGATCCGTTGCTGGATCATATCGCTTAAAATCAATTCCATTTAAAATACCAGTAAGTTTACCATTTATCGTTCGTAAAATTGGATCTAAGCCGCAGCCAAATTCTGGCGTTTGAATTTCTCGTGCATACGAAGGACTAACCGTGTTGACCCGATCAGCGTATAAAATTCCGGCTTTCATAAAATTAACCGCACCATTAAAACGAACTGTCCCATCATCGAAACGTTCTGTCCCCATTCCAAACAACTCAGGTAAAACTTGCCGATCATATTGTCCCTGAAACTCAAGGTTATGGATCGTCAAAACTGTCGCAATCTGGCAATAAGCATTGATCCAGCCATACTTTTCGCGTAACAAAAACGGAATAAATGACGTATGGTAGTCATTAAGATGCAAAACATCTGGTATGAAATCGATCTTTTCCATCACTTCAATTACTGCTTGCTGAAAAAAGGCAAAACGTTCGCCGTCATCATAGTAGCCGTATAAATTAGGACGCCCAAAATAATACAAATTATCAATAAAATAATAACGAACATCTTGATAAACTAAAGTCTTGACTCCACAATATTGTTTGCGCCAACCAACATTGACTGTAAAATCAAATAAGTATTCTGCTTGATCACAAAATGGTGCTTTCATACCAGCAAAGAATGGCAAAATAACCCTAACATCATGACCATAATTTTTTAAGCTTCGCGGTAAGGCTCCAACTACATCGCCTAAACCGCCAGTTTTGAAAAACGGTGCACATTCAGCAGCAGCAAATAAAATCTTCATTTCTTTTTTCCCCCGTAAACACTTTCAGTTATATGTGAATTTTTCTTGATGACAACTAAATTATCGGGACGACCAATAATTTCGACATGTGGATCAATCTTAACATTCTTATCAATGATTGCATATTTAACTTTAGCTTTTTCACTAACGCTCGAACTTCCCATGATAATTGCCTGTTCAACTTTAGCTTTCTTGGCAATTAACGTTCGCCGTGAAATCAAACTATTATATACTGTTCCTTCAATTCTGCAACCTGTAGCTATCTGACTATTTTTAACATCAGATTCTGACGCAAAATAAGTAGCGACTTCATTTTTTGTTCGAGTGATAACTTTTTGGCTGGAAAACAATAATGAATTGTAATTTTCAACATTCAGCATGTCCATATTTGCTTGATAGTAACTCGGAAGATCATAAACATTGCTGACATAGCCGGTGTATTCATAAGTGGAATTTTTAGCGTGTTTCAATTTGTTAAATAAGAATTCTTCAATGCTGAGTGCCTGACTATTTTCTAAACTAGCAATCAGCCAACTAGTCTTCATAATAAAGGCACCTAAAGATAAATTATAGATTTCCTTTTTGGCGGTAACATCCCGGTAGGCAACAACATCAGCAATTTGACTACTGTCTTTTAACTTTAAGACCTGGTCATCTGGAGCAATTTTGTCAGCAGGCATCCGTTTAAAAACAGCTGTAATTTCATTATTTTGTTCTTGATGAATTTTTAATACCGCTTGTAAATCAAGATTGCAAATGAATTTATTAGTTAAATAAACAGTATAGGGTGATTTTGAGGTCTTTAAGAATTGGATAATGTCACCAAAACACGGTTGACCTTGGGCTTTTTTGTGGACAAAGTCTTGATAGAAGCTAATATATTGATAACTGCCGATACTGTCTAACCCCCATTCGCGGCCACCACCTAAATGATCAAAAATTGATTTGATGCGACCTTCGTTGACGATCATAAAAACTGAGCGAATATTCGCATTAGCAACACTTGATAACGCAAAATCCAAGATACGATATTTACAATCAAAATATAAAGTTGATAATGGCCTTTCAGCCGTCAACGGTAAAAGATCTGCATATTCATGTTCATTGCCAATAATTGCGCACATCCGATTAGTCTTCATTAGTCTTCACTCCAATCACTTCATTGTTGCCGACAACCGCTACTTCATCTGTTCCTTCGATCACTGCATTATCACCGATCACAGAATTTTCACCAATGATCGCATGGCTGATTTTCACATTTTTACCAATCGAACAATCAGGCATAATCACGCTGTCCTTAACTAAGGAGTTTTCTTTAACTTGAACATTGGCAGATAAAATACTATGATCAATATTCCCCGCAACAAAGCAACCGTCAACAATCATCGAATCACTGACTGTTGCCGTATCCGTAATAAACTGTGGTGGTGCGATTGGATTTTTTGAAAAGATTCGCCAGCTGCGATCACGGATATTCAACCCACCGCGCCCATCAATAAATTCCATATTAGCTTCCCATAATGATTGAATCGTCCCAACATCTTTCCAGTAGCCGGCAAAATTATAGGCGAAAACATTATCACCGCTTTTTATATAAAATGGAATGACATTCTTACCGAAATCGATCATCGGGATCTCTTTGGTAAAACCATTGATCAAAACTGAACGCAGTCTTTGCCAATTGAAAATATAAATTCCCATTGAAGCATGATTATTCTTAGGCTGAGCAGGTTTCTCTTCAAATTCGATGATCCGGTTATTTTCATCAGTATTCATAATACCAAAGCGACTAGCTTCGTCCCATGGAACATCAATAACCGCAACCGTTAAAGCTGCCTTTTTTTCTTTATGAACTCGCAACATATCACCATAGTCCATTTTATAAATATGATCGCCTGATAAGACCAGCAAATATTCAGGATCCATTGAATCAATATAATCAATATTTTGGTAGATTGCGTGTGCAGTACCTTCAAACCATTTGCTGCCTTCTTTATTTGAATAGGGCTGCAAAATAGTTACACCAGAATCAAGATGATCTAATCCCCAACTAGCTCCATTACCAATATGATTATTTAAGGTCAATGGCTGATACTGAGTAATGACACCAATATTATGGACACCAGAGTTGACGCAGTTGCTGAGTGTAAAATCAATGATCCGATATCTACCACCAAAAGGGACTGCTGGTTTGGCACTATTTTTTGTCAGGTCTTTTAAACGTGAACCCTGACCACCTGCAAGGATAACTGCAATCATTTCATTTTTCATAATATTCGATGGACTAAAGCCATCTTCACCCCTTCCTGCCAAAAATAATTTTCAGATCAACCAAGCGTGGCACTAATATCTTAGCTTGACCTTATCCGGCTTAAGGATCAATGTACCAAAGGCCGGTAAAATCGTGGTCAGCGACTGCTGATATTGTTTAAACTTAACTTTTTTAGTATGTTTAACCGGATTAAGTTTCGTCCAAGTACCACCAAAATCTTTCATTTCTGAGTTCAAAACTTCTTGATAAGTTCCAGCATAAGGAACACCAATTTGAAAATCATGTCTTTCAACTGGTGTGAAATTCATTGCAATTACTAAAAAATCTTTTTTCCGCTTGCCATGCCGGATAAATGTCAATATTGTGTCATCACGATCATCAGCATCAATCACTTCCAATGTTTTATCTTGATCATCCAGTTCCCATAATGAACGATTATCAAGATAAAAATGATTTAAGACTTTAGTATAAAATTGCATTTTGCGATTCATTTCATCATTTAAATCGACCCATTCAAGTCCATGATCAGATTTCCATTCCAAAAACTGTCCCCATTCACTTCCCATGAAAAGCAGCTTTTTGCCTGGATGAACCATTTGATAAGCATATAAAGTCCTAAGTTGAGCAAACTGTCGGTAACGATCACCCCACATCTTATGCATCAGACTTTTTTTACCATGAACAACCTCATCATGTGACAGTGGCAAAATGAAATTCTCCGACATACGATACATCCATGAAAAAGTCAGCATATTTAGATGATCCTTACGATAAATTGGATCCATTTCAAAGAACTTAAGAACATCATTCATCCAACCCATATTCCATTTGTAATCAAAGCCTAAAGAATTTTCTTCCAGCATGCCGGTAATCTTAGTATCCGCTGTACTTTCTTCGGCCGTCATAATAGCTTTAGGATAGGTTGCTTTGATTTCCTTATTAAGTTTGCGCAAAAAATGCCAACCTTCTAAGTTGCGATTTGTCCCCTCTTTGTTTGGTTTCCAGGCATGTCCACCATAGTCCAGATAGATCATGTTAGAAACGGCATCGACCCGCAAACCATCAAGATGGAAAGTATCCAACCAATACCTAGCACTTGAAATCAGAAATGACTGAACTTGCGGTTTGCCCAAATCAAAATTCAGTGTTCCCCAGCCAGGGTTGTCTGCCCGCTCATAATCAGCATATTCATAAGTCGCTGTCCCATCATAATATGGTAAAGCATCGGCATTACGGCAAAAATGCCCCGGGACCCAGTCAACTAGAACTCCAATGTTAGCAACATGACAAGCATCAACAAATTCTTGGAAATCCTCAGCAGCACCAAAATATGATGAAAAAGCAAAATACCCAATTAATTGATATCCCCAAGATGCTCCCAAAGGATGTTCCATTAATGGCATAAATTCGACATGAGAATAGCCCATTTTTTTTAGATACGGAACTAATTCTGCTGTTAAATCATGCATACTATATGATGTTCCATCTTCATGTTCTTTCCAAGAACCCGCATGAACTTCATAAATATTAAGCGGTCGTTCGAAATAATTTGAACGTTTATGTCGTCCACGCCATAAGCCATCCTTCCAATGATGTTGTGGTGAATCGCTAATGATCGCCGCATCATTTGGACGTTTTTCAAATTTTTGAGCAAAAGGATCGATCTTGAAAATTTCTTGCCCATCAGCTTGCTTGACGTTATATTTGTATAATTGGCCTCGTTGAACTTCAGTTGTAAAAACACTCCAAACTCCAAATTGATCGTGCACCATTGCTAATCCTGGCTTTTGCCATTGATTAAAGTCGCCAACTAAATAGACATGTTGAGCATGCGGAGCCCAAACGCGGAAAACAAAACCACCCGCATTATTTTGAACAATCGGATGACAGCCAAACAATCGTTCTGCATGAAAATTTTGCCCTTTGGAAAAATTAATCAATTCTTTTTGCAAATCAATATTTATCTTCTTTTCCAAATTGCTCCCCCCTCTTACCATTATTCAAAAATATGATTAACTTAAGACTCTCTCGCTAAATTTAGAATAACATATTTTGTGTTAAATTGATTATATTCTGAGAATTTTTTAATTTATTCTTGTATCCGCTTTCTTTAGCTTTAAATAAGCAATAATTGTCAATGAATATTTTAAATTTAGAATATAATCTATTATTCAATATTACTAAGATCTAATTATGTATAGTTTAATATAATATTCTTATTTTTTTAAAAACACATTTATGATACTTAATTAGCAAGCAAGTTGAATTATTTTTAATTAAATTATTTTCTTTCAATAAATAAAGAATCTGATTCTCCCATCAAGAATGAGAAAATCAGATTTCGATTAATGATAACTATTATTTACTTTCTTGTTTAACAGTATTTGCAGCTTGATCTTGTTCTTGCTTTACCAAAATTCGATCATAGTGTTTGATAAATGGATACCAAACAAGGAAAGCGACAAATGCACAAATAAAGGCTAATGATTGTGTTGCATTTCATTCACTTCAGTTTTTTTATTTAGCCAAGATCTTGACCATTTGTTTTAATAACCTTTTGATACCAGTAAAATGAATCTTTCTTCAAGCGTTTATCGGTGCCGTGTCCTTGGTCATCACGATCAACATAAATAAATCCATAGCGTTTAGGCATTTGTCCCGTACCGGCTGATACTAAGTCGATACACCCCCAAGGAGTGTAGCCAATCACCGACACTCCGTCTTTTTCAATCGCATCTTTCATCGCTTGAATATGAGCTTTCAAATATGCTATCCGATAATCATCATGGATCTGTTTATCGGCAGTTACTTCATCTTTAGCTCCAAGTCCATTTTCAACGATCATCAATGGCTTCAGGTCCAACAAAATGGAACTCGGGATTATTCGCTTGGGCAGCAACTGTCATTGAATTGTAGTAACTAAAGCCAATATAATCGACTGTTCCTTCATGCAAAATGCTTCGATCCTCTGCTGTAATATCCGTCCTTAAATTATTAGCTGCCAAAAATGCTTCCATATGTCTTGGATAGGTGCCCAAAGTTTGAACATCAGCAAACCAATAGCGACGTTGCATAGCTTTTTGTGCTTGAAAAATATCTGTTGGCTTGCTGCTAGCAGGATAAAGTGGCGTCATATTGATCATACAGCCAATCTCAAAACCTGGATTAATTTGATGTCCTACCTTAACAGCTAAAGCACTTGCTACTAGTTCATAATGGGCAGCTTGATACATTAAAGCCTCACGTTGAGGATCATCCTCATCAAGAACTAGCCCTGAATCAGTTGCCATTAAAAAACGTTCTGTGTAATCAGTTTGATTATTGATTTCATTAAAAGTCAGCCAATATTTCACTTGATGACGGTAGCGTTTGAAGACAACTGTTGCAAACCGAACAAAGAAATCGATTAATTTTCGATCGCGCCAACCGCCATATTTTTCCACCAAATGATAAGGAATTTCAAAATGGGACAAAGTAATCACTGGCTCGATTCCATATTTATGACATTCGGCAAAGAGCTTGTCATAAAAATGCAAGCCAGCCTCATTAGGTTCAGCTTCATCCCCTTGAGGAAAAATCCGTGTCCAAGCAATTGACGTCCGGAAACATTTAAAGCCCATTTCGCCGAACAGTTTAAGGTCCTCTGGATAATGATGGTAAAAGTCAATGGCTTCATGATTAGGATAATATTTGTCAGCTTGAACTCCTTTAGTAATCTGCCGTGGAACACCATTTTCACCTGCTGTCATAACATCTGCAATACTTGGTCCCTTTCCATCTGCTTGCCAGGCGCCCTCTAGTTGATGGGCAGCAACCGCTCCACCCCAGAGAAAATCTTTAGGTATTGAAAACTTCATATTTGTTCATCCTTTCTTTATTAATTCTCTTTCATTATAGCCAAGCAATGAATACGCTAACACAGAAATCAGTAAGATAGTAACAGTTGTCACTAATAGTTTTTTGTTACTTTTTTGAAACGCTGGTTACTTTTCTCGGTTATTCATCAATTTTCTATTTATTTAAATTGATGCTAAGTCGTAAAGACGTATGAGAACAGCTATAATACCCTAGGCAATTAAAAGTTTGAAGACTGGTGTTTATAACTTAATAAATTAATAAACTTGCCGATAATGTAGGTGGTAATTGTTATATAAAAATACTTTTAGTGAGGAAAATCGATGGAAAACATTAGCAAAACTCGTACTATAGGTCAATATGTTAGAATCTTCCTAATTTTTATAACTATAATAATTCTTCTTGTCTCTTTAATAGGTTCTTACATCACAAGTCAGTCATTGCTTAATAATCGAAACTTGTTAAACCAACAAGGTGCTGCCACTAGTTTAATGTCCCAAGAAAAATCGATTAATACATCAATCACCAATACATTACAACAGTTTCCTAACGAAGCAGCTTTTAGCGGACAAAGTTATGATAAAAATCAAGTTAAACAATTATTAAAAATTGTCAAAGAAAGTAATTCCCAAATAAAAGGAATTGGATTTAAAATAGCTAATTCTAAACTAATAAAAACTGGGACAATTGATGAAAAATCAAATTCAAGTACACTTTCGTGGTATAAAAATGCTTTAAGCTCTCCTGGAGAAGTTGTCTGGACAGAACCATATAAAGAGAAAGGTTCAAAACAAATGGTTAGAGCTGCTTCTCTACTCGTAAAAAATATGAGCGGACAACAAGGAGTTTTAGTCATTAATGTTTCCTATCAAAGTATAAAGAACTCTATTTCTTCCTTAAAAATTGGCCGAACGGGTAGTGCAACTTTAGTCCATGAAAATGGAATAGTTATTACTTCAAGTGGTAAGTCCAAAAATTATACATTTAAAAGTGGACAAAGTATTGGACAAAAGAAAATCTTTCAACGAATTAAAAACGCAACTGGAAATCGTGGCATTTTAAAAATTTCTGGAACTCATGGTGGAAAAGTTTACTATGATAAAGGTCAAACAGGGGATCATTCTGTTTGGTCATTTGCAATAGTTGATCATAACGACTTGAATACTGAGCTTCATGCATTAATTTTGGTTTCGGGAATTATTGCCCTTACTATGATTGTAATTATTTGGTTATTTAGCTCATATTTAATTCGTATTTTAAGATCATTAGCTGAAGTATTTAATAAACATTTCAAAGAAGCAAGTCATGGCAATTTTAAGAAAATAAGATCCCCCAAAGGAACTGCCTACTTTAAATTATTGAAAGATCCTCAAAAAATGGCTTTAAAAATTAGTAAAGCTGATAAAAATGGTCAAGAATTTAATCAGATTGCCTATAATTATAATAAAATGGTTGACGCACTGGGAATAATGGTTGGTAAAGTTCAAAATAGCAGTAAAACAGTAACAGGAAAATCTGATTCATTGTTAGAAATTTCCCAGCAGACGAATAAAGCAATTGGCGAGGTCACGCAATTACAGGAGTTGCTCAAATTACAACTTCACAAGCACAAGAAACATCGAATAGCGTTGATCAATTAAAGCATTTATCTGGTGTAATTGCTTCTCTACATGAAAAAGCTAAGGAAATGACAGAACTAGCACAAAATTCAGGGAAAATGAATCAAGAAAACCTGGAAATTTCTGGGAATGTAGCTACCAATTGGAATCAAGAATTAAGTAAAATGGCAGAACTAGAAACAAGTGTTGCTAATCTGAATAAACAAATCCAAGATATTAACAAAATTATTACTGTAATTGAAGGAATCTCCCATCAAACTAACTTATTAGCTCTGAATGCTTCAATTGAAGCAGCAAGTGCTGGTAATGCAGGTAAAGGATTTGCTGTAGTCGCCATAGAGATTCGCAAATTAGCTAATCAAAGCAAAAACTCAACCAAAGAAGTTGCTGAAATTCTTGAAAAAATTCGTATAGATTCTGAAGAAATGGTTAAAAAGGCCGAGAAATCAGTTGCTGGCGGCAAAGACCAAACTAATTTAATTGATGAAGCAATTAGTTCTTCGAGGAATGTTTTCGGGGTAAATAAGAAACTGATTCAAGACATTCAAGAAATTGAACAAGTTAGCGGTAAAATCGCCGCTATTCAAAGTAAAGTTGAAGCAGGCTTGGAAAGTATTTCAGCATCCACCGAAGAAAATTCAGCGGGAGCTGAAGAAGTCTCTGCTAATTCAGAAGAAATTCAAGCAACAATGGATGAATTTACAAATCATGTAGCTGAGTTACAAATGACGGCAAAAAAATTAAAACAGGCTGCTGAACCTTTCAAATTTGAAAATAATAATAGTTAGACAAGTTTTTATAATAATTTGATATTTCAAAATTATCTAAAAATTCATGCGCTTAATAATTCAAAAAAGCTTCTGATATTTGGCACCGTACAGTTGGAAAATTGACTTGCTTCCTCCGCACGATAAAGCAAACGCTGCTGCAAAAAAATAGCAATTAAAGGAATTTCGAACGACAGTGATATTTTTTAAGTGCTCTTAGATAAACCGATGAGTTGATTAAAAACCGTAATCATGTTTCTTTTAGGTGATATAATCTTGAGCATATTGTATAATAACATTTATAACGCAAGTTCTCTTTTGTATCTTGTTTTTAGACAACTCAAGTATACTTCAAAGAGTAGCTTGCGTTTTGTCTTTCACAAAAACAAAACTGGCACCAGGCAGTGCCAACCCGAATATGAATTTTCAAACTTTAGCTGATCAATAAAGAATTCATCCAATCAGAATCAGCACAAAACTTGCAATTTTGGTACAAAATGTTTATAAATTACATATGTAACGTAGCTAAAATTATTAGACACTAAATAGCTTGGAATCTAGCATGGCAATTTTAAATTAGTCGCAAATTGCAACTTAAAATTTAGGAGGGTTTAAACGATGATCGGATGCAGCAGTTTAACTTTAACCGCAAAAGACAAAACGCAACTTTTGTCCCGAACAATGGATTTCTTCATGCAAATGGCACGTGAGGTCATTTATACCCCGGCTGGCTATCAAATGAAAAGCAGCTATCAACAAACTACTTTTGCTAGCAAATTAGCCACCTTAGGAATGGGAATGAATGATAACAACGGAACAATTATCTTTGATGGTGTTAACGAAAAAGGCTTGGCTGCAGCCACCTTATATTTTTCTGGCTATGCTGTTTATCCCAAAGTTCCCAAAGCAACCACTTTGCCAGTAACACCTGATAAACTGGTCCAATTCTTGCTGAGTCAATATACCAGTGTGGCTGAGGTCAAAAACAAACTGACACACGAAATAACATTAGTTGATCAGCCTAATCCAATTTTAAAGATCACTTCACCGCTGCACTACATCTTAACTGATGCCAGCGGTGAAACTCTGATCATTGAACCAACTAAAACTGGTCTACATTTTTATTCAGACACAATTGGTGTAATGACCAATGCACCAGACTATCCATGGATGGAAACTAATTTACGAAACTATTTGGCACTGCGCCCACAACAATTTCCTTCCGTTAACTGGCTTGGCAAAGAACTCCAACCATTCGGTCAAGGTTCGGGCAGTCTTGGCTTGCCAGGAGATTATACTCCGCCGTCTCGCTTTGTCCGCGTGGCATTTTTAAAGCAATTTACCTTGCAGCCTGCAGACGAAATCGCTGCAGTTTCCACAGCCGCTAATATTTTGAAATCGGTCAGCATCCCACAAGGTGCCGTAAAAAAAGGAGATACCTTTGACCACACTTGTTATACGGCTTTTATCGCTACTAACAGCTTGAGTTACTATTTTTCTACCGCTACAAATCAGCGGCTACAAAAAGTCAGCCTAACTCCTGAACTTTTGCAGATAAAAATTGTTAAAGCTTTCCCGGTTCCACAAACGGAAGACATCAACCAACTAAATTAAAAACCACTTTTATGTGAGACATCTGAAAAATACATTCTAAATTAATCATTTATATATATTTTATAACCAGATTTAAAAGAACTGAGAAGCTTTTTTATTAAATCTCAGTTTTTCTTAATTTTTAATCTCCAATTGTCTACTTAAGTACTACAACCATAGAGTTAACTTAGTAATGCAGTTTTTAATCAGTTAATCATGATATTATTTATTTTATATACTATTATTACTAATAATAGTATATAATTATTTATATCGTTTTTAAATTGTAAGTAATCGTTTGAGGTGAAGGAATTGATTAATGGTCTTATTATAAAAAAGCGGCGCAAGGAATTGCACATTTCGCAAAAGGAGTTAGCCGAAGAAATTACAACGCAAGGAACTATCAGTGCACTTGAACGAAATTCAACTTCGCCCAACAGTGATATTCTAACCAAAATTCTTGAGCGTTTGTCATTATCACTGACTGATGTCCTAGTCGGTAATGAAAAAGTGGATAATCAAAAATTATTAGCCGCCACTGATAAGTGTTTTATGAATTATGATTATCATACTGTTTTGACAACTCTTAAAAAAATCAAAAAAATTACTGATCCGCATCAGCGTGCCCACTACCAATTTTTAAAAACTGATGCTAAAATGTGGGTCAAAAAGGATTACGATGATGCAATCTTTGAATATAATCAGTTATTGCAAGAAACCAACGATCGCACTGAAATTTATGCAGTTTTAGCTACTTGTGAATTAGGAATCGTTTATAGTCTTAAACAAGACCTTGAAAAAAGTGCTTTTTACTTCAAAAAGCTGCCAGCCTTAATGAAAAAACTAGATTTAAATCAACATGTCTTTTGGTCCTTGTCCCTCTTCGCTAATTTAAGTGAGTTCTATCTAAATATTGATCATCAAGTTGATAAGTGCCAAAATTTATTGTCTGAGGCTTTGCATTTTGCTAAGAAGAATAACAGTCCCTTCTTCGTTGATTCATTTTATTTGCTTTCTGCAGAAGCATTGTATGCCAAAAATGGCAAATGGACAACCGAAGCCATTGATGATTTAACAAAGTCGTGTGTCTTTGCGGAATTTCTTGACGATAAATTAGAGCTAGCTAAGGCCCAGAAGCACTTGGCTCAAATAGATCAGCAGTAGTTCTGCAACATAATTAGTTTTTGAAAATTTAGTTAGCTAGTCAAACTATTACAAACCATTGATAAATGTTTCTTCAATGGTTCTTAATAATCTGATTAGCTGTTTTTTTTGTTTTTTATTAAGTTCCGCAAACAGTCGTGTCGCTTGCTCCGCCATCTTTTTCCGTTCGAATTCCAGTTGCTGTTGTCCCTTGCCGGTTAATGCCAACTGTGAACTGCGATGATCATTAGGATCAACCTTCTTGACGATCAGGCCACTGTGCTGCAGTTGGTTGAGCTTAGCTGAAACTGAAGGCGCAGTAATCTGCAAATACTGCGCCAACATTTTGGCCGTTGATTTTTGATGGGCAGCAAGATAGTTGAGAAGCTCAACATTATCTCGATAATTAGTTTGCTTGAATGCTTGAAAACTTCGACTAGTCTTAGCCAATTGTTCCAGTAGTTGCATTGAACGATTAGATTTCATCAGGGCCCTCTTTTCAAATTGCTTTGTTAAACTAACTATATCTTATTCAAGCAATTAAGGCAAAATTATTGACTTACTAAAATTTATTGGTCACAAAAAAGTTGACAAATAAAATCAAGCTTGCTATGATAGTGGCAATCATGAAAGGGGTGCAATTGAATTGTTAAAACAGCTTACCACATTAGTTCAAAGTCAATTGTGCCCCAATTTTAACTTAAAATTAAATAACGATTGTTGTTGCTGATTTCTATACTCTAAGTTGTAATCGGCTTGTTTTAGTCGATCTCTAATTGGAAATGGCTCGGGTCATTCAAGACGCTTGAGTCCGTGAATGTATGGAGGTCTTTTTTTATGGCAATCAATAAAACTACAATTCACTTTCTGAATTTAATTAGCTTCAAGTCAAACATTTTCCATATTGGTGGAGTGCGTGATTGGTGTTGCTGCTTTAAAATGCAGTTACGATCGGCTACAGCTATTAGGTTAGGAAGTGAATTTTTTGTCAGTTAAGAGTCTACAAATCGGAGTTTTAAACCTCATGCATGATAAAGCTGCTACGCAAACTGATTTTCGCCAAGTCTTGCAAAATAATCGTTATCCCGTCCAGCTGCACTTTTATTACCCGACCATGCATTATTTGGATCGGCCAGTACCTGCTGAAGTCCAAAGAATTGCTAGACCGCTTAAGCTGGCAGAAGTTGCTGGCTTGGATGCCTTTATCATTACCGGAGCACCACTCGATCAGCTTGATTTTGAGCAAGTGACTTATCTGCCGGAATTGCAAGAATTGTTTAAGGCTTTAAAGCAGGTGCCCCAACGGCTGTATCTCTGTTGGGGAGCAATGGCGGCCTTATATGATCAGTACCAAATTGGCAAAGAAATTTTGCCGCAAAAGCTCTTCGGGGTCTTTCCACAAAAAATCATCCAACCAAATTCGCTATTAGCCGGTTTGCCAAATGGTTTTTGGGCACCACATGCTCGCTACGCTGATTCGAACCGCCGCCAAATCGAAGCAGATCCACAATTAGCAGTCAAGGCCGTTAATCAAGATGGCCGTTTGCTACTGGTTCAAAATCAGGCTGGCAATGAAACAATGCTGTTTTCGCATCTTGAATATCAAGCCGGCAGTCTAGTCGCTGAATATCAGCGTGAGATCATGGCTCATCCGAAGAGACATTATCGCTTGCCAATTAACCAAGCTGGTCGTGAATTTGCCTGGAAACACACTCAAAAAGTATTTTTCACAAACTGGTTGCAGCAAGTCGTTGCAACAATCAAAGATGGAGGTCTTATTTATGGTTAAAGCAAAACAAAATATTACAGAATTGATTGGTAAAACACCTTTATTGAAATTGAATCACGTCGTTGCTCCTCAAGCAGCTGACGTTTATGTCAAACTGGAGTTCTTTAACCCAGGTAGCTCGATTAAAGATCGGATTGCACTGTCAATGGTCGCTGCAGCTGAAAAAAGTGGCCAATTGCAGCCTGGCGGAACGATTATCGAACCAACTTCGGGCAACACGGGAATTGGCTTAGCACTCGTTGCGGCAGCCAAAGGATATCATTTGATCATCACGATGCCTAAAAGCATGAGCATTGAGCGCCGAAAATTGATCCAAGGCTACGGTGCGGAATTGATCTTAGTCGATGGCGGGATGCCAGATGCCATCAAGAAAGCAACTGAACTGGCGGAGAAAAATGGTTATTTTCTGCCATTGCAGTTCGCTAATCCGGCAAACCCAATGATCCATGAATTGACCACTGGGCAAGAAATCATTGCCGACTTTGAGGGCCAGACCCCGGATGCTTTTGTTGCTGGCGTTGGGACTGGCGGAACCTTGACTGGAATCGGCCATGCTTTGCGGAAGATTAATTCCAATGTTAAAATTTACGCGTTAGAAGCTGCTGGTTCACCATTCTTGAAGGAAGGCCATGCTGGCAAGCATAAGATCCAAGGAATCAGTGCCGGCTTTGTGCCAAAAGTTTTAGATACCGATCTTTACGATGGAATCATCGAAGTGACTGATGAACAAGCCATTCAAACGGCACAAAAAGTCAGTCGACAAGAAGGCTTCTTGCCAGGAATCTCAGCTGGCGCTAACATTTTTGGCGCAATTGAGCTTGCTAAGAAGTTAGGTCACGGCAAGAGTGTCGTAACAGTCGTTCCAGACAACGGCGAGCGCTACCTATCAACTGATTTATTTGATTTTTAACCTGCAAACTAAAAGCTGTTGCCAAGTTATCACTGGCAGCAGCTTTTTTAATTTTGTTGATACTTTTCCTGGTCCAAAAACCGGTTGATTTTAGGCAGCAAGGCCAAAATATATATGGTACTGAACAGGCCGTTAACGATAAAGATCCAATAATTAGCATGAATATTTTGAAACAGGTAAGTGTAAAATAAAGTCCCCAGCGGCATAATCAAACTGTTGATCGTTATTAAAGTGGTCGTTACACGTCCCAGAAATTCGGTCGGCACACTTTTTTGTAATTCGACTTGCATGACGATATTTGGGATCACGATGGCAACTCCCAGCAGAAACATCACGAATGCTCCAGCGATACTAACACTGGCTGCCGATCGAAAGAACATCAGCACCAAACCAAGCAACATCATGATCAGACCATCCATAATCAGTGGAATCACCAATAATTGACGAACGTAATTCTTAGTTGGCTGCCAGCTCATAGCTAGACTGCCCAGTAAAACTCCAACAGAATCTGCGCTTTCTAAAATGCTGATCGGCAGATTGCCTAAATGCAACGTGTCATTGATCACAAATGGCATGCCGACGGTCAAACTAGTGAAAATAAAATTGATCAAGACGCCGATCATAATGACCCCTTTGATCAGCGGGCGGTGGCGAATATAGCCGATCCCAGCTTTAAACATCTGTAATTGTCCAGCCTGTGTTGACTGTTTTTTAGTTGTTTTAGGTGCATAATGAAAGTTCATCGTCAGCATGATCAGAAACGAAACTAGAGAGGATAAGACCTCGATCACAATGAAGGTCTCAAACCCCACCAGTGAGTATAAAGCCACTCCCAGCAAGGGTGAAAAAATTGAAGAAATTGAACTGGCAGTTGAAGTTAGCGAGCTCAACTTTTGAATCTTGCGTTCATTGACTAACTCGTGAACGGCTGCCGAATAGGCGGTCGACGAAAAATCAGTCCAGATATAATCCAGCATTGAGAAAATAACTACCGGAATCAATTTGCCAGTTCCGGCAAATAGCGGCAATGTCCAGGCAAAAAGGAGCAAACTGATCAATCGTAGCAGATCACTGATGATCAAAATGACCCGGTGGGGATAGCAATCAACAATATTTCCTAGCGGCACCAATAACAGCAAACTGACAAATGGACCAATAATCGTCGAAATTCCAAAACTAATTGCTAAATGGGTTTGATTCAGCAGCATTAATCCCATCCCAAAAGAAAACATCTCGCCACTTAAAGAACCAATCAAATTGCTGGAAAAGTCTTTAAAAATTTGCACATTCGACTGTCGATCACTGATTGCAATTTCAGACATTTTGCCACTTCCAATTCTATTAGTTAATCTAAGTAATAAGCTTCAAGATTTGAAGCTTTGAGTTGCCCTGTCAGCAAGATCGTATTAGTCAAAACGGTCGCATCAACGGCTGGTTCGATTTCTACATTACTCATCAGTGGTCTAAGCTGGTCGATCACTTGCCAACCTTGAGGAATATATAATTCCAAGTTGCTAGCTGTGCAATCAAGCTTGACTTCTACTTGAGTGTCTTTAGCTACTACCTGATCAAAATAAATGCTCATATCACTCATCAGCATCACCACATCAACTTCTTTTAAATTCCGGGCTTGTAAGTATTTCGTACTAGAAGTCAACCGTCCCCCACTCAAACGAATAACTTCATCATTACTGATTGGCCAGTCCTTTTTAATATGTTTGATCCTAGAACGGTTACTAGCAAATAGGGTTTGCAACGAAATAAAATGATGACGATGAATGATGGGTCCAAAAATCAATGACAGACCAATATTCAACAATAAGGCAGCCAAAAAAATCGTCCAACCCGAAAGTGAAATTCCTAAGAGTTTTTGGTACAAAAAAAATAAAAAAGCCAGCGAGAAAATAATCCCAGTCAAACTAAGATCGATTAAATTCTTGATAAGAATCACTACGATCAAAAAAGTGGCAATCAATGTTCCTGAACTAAATGGATAATTGAACCATTGCAATTGGCTGCCAATCAGCAAGACTGCTGCTAATAAGCAAGCCAAACCCCAAAACCAACGTTCTTTCCTCATTAATGTAATCTCCTTTCATCCAGCCGTTGTTTTAGACTTTTATAATAACTGCGTGACACATATAATTGTTTTTGCGAATTATAAAATTGGACCAGAGTATTGGTAAAAGTATGCTTTAAAGAAAAGATCTGGTCAAGATTTAAAATAGCTGATTTAGCGACCCGCATAAAATTTGGTGGCAAAACCTCGGCTAGTTGGTATAACTTCTTATCTGTCAAGTAAATCTGGTGTGCCGTATGGACAAGGACTTTTCGTTCATCCGTTTCGAAAAATAGAATTTCTGCTAACTTTAAATAATATTCCGTGCCAGCCTGATCAAAGGATTTGAAGTGCTGTTTTTGTTTAGCTTGATCCTCAAGCAAGTGACTTAAGTTCTTGGTTTGTTGATCAAGTTCAGGTGTCCGAATAATAATTTCTTTTTCCTGCAGATCAGGTTGAACTTCAATGGTGATTTTCATACTTTCACCTCTTTGGCATCTTGGTTGACTAGCTACATTTCACCACATTTTCTGTCTAAAATAAACTGCCATTGTTTAAGTGGTCAAATTTTTGGCTTCACCGGTGAATTTAGTCGCTCAATTAGTAACTTTGCGGATAAAAAAACTGCCATCCAATTCAGGATACGCAGTTTATAAATTACTGAGCAAATTCAAAATTAAATTATTTTCTAGCTAACCAATCACAATGATTTCAATTGGCTAAGACAGCAGTTGGCTATTGATTTTTAGTTATCTACGTTATGCCAGCAGTTCTGTCTAGATAAATTTATGAGTACCATTATCAGCTTGTTCATTGGCTGTAAAAGCTAGCTCTCATTACTTAATGAAGAAAGAAAGGTTCTTGTACCAGCACGTTTTTTTATGATAATTGATCCGTTTGACGCTGAATATGAAGATTCGGAACCAGTGCCCATTTGATAAAGAGTACATGTATTAGCGCTGGTAAAATTCATCAAATAAGAATAAGATTTTGCGGTGTTCCAACTTGAGGCATAGCGGTATCAACATCAACTCCAGCATATTCTGACGGTTCAATCGCATAGGTCTTGCTAGTCAGCAAGCTAGTAACATTGCCGCTATCACTTGCCGAAGAAGATGATGTTGATACCAAACTGTCATAAAATCCAACGCCATGACAAATTTTGCAAAATAACTCCACTAATAATTGATAAAGCTGGGACAAACATAATCACGAGGCTATTGGTTTTCAAAATGGTCCCTAACTTTTGCGGTGAGAATAGCAAAACAGCAATCACCGATTAGTTGAAAACCCGTGTGAAATCTGGCAAAACAATCCCAATCACCAGCATGTAAGCCGTGATCAGCAACTGAACCATTCCTTCATCGGTCTTCACCTCTTGCATCAAAAATGTTCAGTGCCATTTTACTAAAAAGTCCAATAAACTTGCCAGCTAAAATGCCAATTAAGACTACGATTAATGCTTGTTTTTCTTTAAAGTAAATCATCTCTCCAAACACACAATGCCCCCTTGATCGATAAAATAACTTCGATCAAGGGGGCATTGTGGTTATCTTAGTATGATTGCAAGAGTGGAATGAATCAGCCTTTTTTTACCGTTTAATCCAATTTTTCAAACAATGAATTGGCAGTTGTCTTCAAGACAGCATTTAGATCCTCAATATTCTTGCGTCCTTCTTGATCTAACCATTGCTTGCCAGCAACTTCCCCCTCTTTGGCAAATGGTTCAATCGCACCTTTCCAGGTCGCCCGGCCGCAAAGAACCCCGTTAAAGGTTGAATTAGCTTCCGCAGCAAATCTTAAGGTTCGCTGGAATAATTCAGCACTGACCCCAGCGCTTAGAAAAATGAACGGAACATTATTCGTCAATTCAGTTTGCTCTTTGAAATAACCAGCGGCTTCTGCTTTACTGTATACGGTTTCATCTGTTTCACCATAACCCGCAACATAAGCCATATTGACCGGAACTTCAACTTTTAAGACATCAACCAGATAACGTTCCTTGGCAAATTCTCTGATCATTTCATTGACTTTATGCGGTTTGACCTTCGCATATTCTTTGCCCTTGGTATCTGCAATCTGGCTGTCATATGACATTAGCTCTAAGAAAAATGGCAAGCCAACTGCTGCACTTTCAGCGCCAACCCGTTCAACGAAAGCTTGTTTGCGACGATTAATTGTTGCTGGTTCATCAACATCATAATAGAGCATAAACTTAACAGCATCCGCACCGGCTTCCTTCAATCGCAGTGCCGACCAGTCGGCCAACAGATCAGGCATTCTGCCTGGTTCAGTCGTATCATAGCCCGTCTTTTCATAAGCTAACAACAACCCTGCATCCTTATCGCGTAATTTGGAAGCCGGTAAGCCATACTCTGGATCCAGCAAGATGGCTGAAGCATAAGGTGTCAACTCACTGGAGATCGCCTTTTTAAATTCAACAATATCAGTTTCATTGCTTGGCTTGCCAGCAGCTTGCGCCAGCATTTTTTTCAAGGAACCCCGCTGATCAATTGCTAGTGCAGCAATGACGCCATTTTGGTTAGCAAGTTGCTTTAAATATTCTCTCTTATTGTTTTTCATTTTTTACCATCCCATCTTATGCTTTATATTGTTTGAAAAGTTCAACTATTTGATCACTTGTTTGGCTAACTTTTAATTGATCAACAAAATCCTGATGCATCAAAAGCTTGGCGGTACTTGATAAATAATTCAAATGTGATCCATTATCTTTTTGCGGAATCAGAAATGAAATAATCATATCAACTGGTTTGCCATCAAAAGTATTCCAATCTACCGGATCTTTCAGCTTAACTATCAACATGCTTGATTGTTTGATCGTATTATCCTGAGCATGTGGAATTGCAATCCCATTTTCCATGCCCGTCGATCCTTCATGTTCACGCTTAACGTATTTGTCATAAACCAAACTTGCTGAGCTCGCCAAACCTAAGTTAACAGCTTGGTTAGCTAAATAGTGCAAAACCTCTTGCTGATCTTTAGCTGTTACGTTTAGAAAGACATTTCTACGATTTAAAATTTCACTTAAATCACTGCTGGTTTCTTCTTTTGCAGTTGCCTGATGTTCTTCGCTAAGATTTTCTGATGGAGTTTCAGCAATTGAGCTGGTTCCGGTAATCAAGTCCATTCCACCAGCACTTTCAACCACACCACCATGCTTTTTGTATTGCCGACCAGCAATCATCGCCAGCAAAGCTCCAGAAGCGATTGACCCAATCAAGATAAACAGCACCCACAAAAATGGATGATTGACTAACGGTAAGATGATAAAACCACCGTGGGGAGCTGGGTCACTGATCTTAAACATATAAGACAAAACTGCCGCAATCGATGAGCCAACCATAAAGGCCGGAATGTTTAAAAACGGGTTCTTAGCAGCAAACGGAATTGCTCCTTCGGTAATATGTGTTGATCCTAAAAGAAAGTTGACATAGCCTGCGCTGCGCTCGTTTTTTGAATATGCTTTTGAATTCATCAATACAGCAAAACCAGTAGCTAAAGGCGGTGCAATACATGCGGCAGAGACACCAGCCATAAAGTAATAATTCCCTTGAGCTAACAAAGCTGTCCCGGTTAAATAAGCTGCTTTATTGACTGGTCCACCAAAGTCAAAAGCACACATACAACCAATAATAATTCCCAAAATAATTGGATCCGCATTTTGCATTCCCTTTAGAAAGTCCATCATGCCAACGTTTGCTGTTTTAACTGGCGTCGAAATTAAGTACATAATCAATCCAGAAATGAGAACACCTAATACAGGATAGAGAAAGATTGCTTTTAAGCCCCGAAACTCTTTGTCCGGAATTGGTTTTAAGAGCTTTTGTAATAAAATGACAACATATCCTGCTAAATAGCCACCAACAATCGCACCAATAAAACCAGTGCCATAATTATAGGCAATCATCCCAGTTGCAAAACCAACAATCAATCCTGAACGTTTACTAATTGCTTCGGCAATATAGGCACATAAAACTGGTACCATCAAATTCATTGTTGTACTACCGATCGTATTTAAAATATAAGCAAATTGATTGTATTGCGAAGATTTTGGATCTGCTGAATAAATTCCCCAGAAAAATGAAACAGCAATCAAAACCCCACCAGCTACGACCAGTGGCAACATATGAGAAACACCATTCATCAGTGAGGTGTAGATTTTTGTGACGACGCTCTCATTTGTAACCGAACTAGCTGACTTGACCTGTTTTCCACCAGTTGCCTCATTTGCTTTGTAAATCGGCGTTCCCGCTGAGAGCGCCTTTTCAATCAATTTTTCTGGTTCACGGATTGCTCGAGCGACGGGAACAATAACTACCTTTTTCCCAGCAAAGCGATCTGCATCAACATCGATATCTGAAGCCACAACCACCGCATCGGCAGCAGCAATTTCTTCCTGGGTTAAGGCATGCTCAATCCCAGTTTGTCCATGAGTTTCGATTTTGATCGTCATTTTCATTTTCTTGGCTGCTTGTTCTAGTGCTTCTTGGGCCATATAAGTGTGGGCAATTCCAGTTGCACAACCAGTTGCCCCGATAATTTTGTAATTGGCCATTTTAAAAACCTCCTTTAAAAAATTTTAAAAATTACTTGACTCAATCTTTATTTGTTTCTCCAATTCTTTAGCAGTTGCAAAATTAGTAATCCACTCTTGTCTGGCGGCATCACTCCCAGCTGCAATTGCTTTCTTTAAAGCACTTTTCAAATCCTGTTGATCAATTAAACTTCCAATAAAAGTCCCTAACATTGAATCCCCCGCACAGGCTGTATTTAGCGCTTTAATCTTGGGAGCGTTTCCAAAAAAAATCTTATTTGGAGTAATTAGTAATGCTCCTTTTGATCCTAGGGAAATCAGCACCATTTGGGCTCCTTTAGTAACTAAATCTTTGCCTAATTCCACTAATTGTCCTTGATCAAGTGGTCCCGACAGATTAAACCATTTTTTGATCTCATCTTCATTTGGCTTAATGATCCATGGATGATATGGCAAAATATCCATAACTTGTTGATAACTGGTATCAACTACCAGCCGTGCTTGTTTCTGCTCAGCTAATTTGGCAAAAGCTTGTAAAATATCAGGTGAAATCCCAGCTGAAAAACTACCGGAAATACAAATTAGATCATTCTTTTTCAACCTTTCTTTGAAATAGGCTAATAGCTTATTTTGTTCAGCTAAGGTTACTTTTGGTCCCGGGTTGACTAATTTATATTCCTTGTTCTCACGCTCCACTCTGGCAAAAACATTAATCCTAGTTAATCCTTGACTTTTGGTAAAGTAATATGGTATATGATTAAGTTGAAGTTCATTCTTAATATACTCAAGGGTGAAACCACCTCCTATTCCCGTAGCTGTGGTTGAAATCCCTAGTCTATTTAGAATAAAGGAAACATTGATACCTTTGCCATTGGCTTGTAGATCGTATCCATCGGTTCGATTGACACTATCTGCTGCCAACTCCTTTGTATTAATAAAAAGATCGATTGCTGGATTAAGTGTTACCGTATAATTCAACCAAATCTACCTCCTCTCATAAGTTGTTTTTTATTAACCTTACATTGTTAATTCTAATTACTTGAATTTGAAAATGTTTTCAGTTTATGATGATGATTAGCAATTCGCTGAAAATAGTTTTCTAAATTGGAGAAGGAGCTTATGAATAATACATTAACTAGTGCCGAAAAGCATTTATGGGATTTAATTCAAAATGAATCTCAAAAAGTTTCCGAAATGTCGATCACCAAATTAAGTGAGTATGCCAACGTTTCAACAGCAACGATTGTCCGTACGATGAAAAAGATGGGTTATTCTGGCTATACTGATTTCCGCCATGAACTTTTAGGCCGCGAGAAAAATGGACCAAGATATAAAATTCTAGCTCAAGCTGACAATGCTATTAAATCAGTTATCATAAAAAATGAAATTGAGGTTAATAATACTCTTAAAAATTTAGAAATTGGGGTAATTGAAGATAGTATTCGACAAATACAAGTTGCTAAAATGATTTATATTTTTGCTCGTGGCTTATCTGAATCACTTGCTAGAGAATTACAAATGAAATTGCAACTGATTGGCAAATACGCTGAAGTACAAACTGATCCAAACATTATCCAAACTGAAGCCAAAAAAATCCAGCGGAATTGTATCGTGATTTTTATAACTTTAAATGGTGAAACACCCGAACTTGTTAAAGCAGCCAAGCTATTAAACCAACATGACGTAACTAAAATTGTCTTTACGACTAATGAAAATTCTTCGATTGTTAGCTACGCTGATTTACTGTTCTTAGGGTTTAAATCTGAGAACTCCTATTTTCAAGAATATGAGGTCCATTCGCGCTTGCCATTACAGATCATGACGCGAATTTTGATCGACAGCTATATTGTTAGAACCAAAAAATAATAAAGGCCGTTAAACCTGCTCCCCATTGAGGATCAGATTTAACGGCCTTTATTATTAATTAATTGATCTTGAAAACTTTGACTAAATCAAAATACTTTTGAAATTTTTTTGGATCCACACAGCCAGTTGCCGCTTCCATTGCATTTAACATTCCTAAAGTCATCGAAGTCTTAATGACATCAACCGGCTCTCGGTGTTGACTAATTCCAACTGCTAAGCCAGCTAACGATGCATCACCAGAGCCAACCGGGCTAACTGCCGCAACCTTAGGAATCTCAGCGCGATACAGTTGGTCTCCATATTTGACGATTGCTCCATTGCTTCCTAATGAAGTTGAAATCCATTTAAGCTTCGCAAAAGTCGGAGTTCTCAAAAGCCGAGCGACTTCTTCGGTATCTTGATCATCAATCTTTTTATTGACCAAAGCTCCCAATTCAGCAGCATTAGGTTTGATCAACAATGGCAAAGAGTCACTTTTAACTGCTGCTGCCAACGAAGCACCTGAAGTATCAAGTAAAATTGCTACGTTTTTTTGAGTTGCCAGTTTGATTAACTCGGTATAAAAATCTGGTGACAAGCCTTGCGGTAAACTGCCGGAAATCGTGACCAAATCTGATTTGTCTAAAAGCAGATCAAAGTCTTTTAAAAAAGTGGCTCGTTCAATTGCAGTAATTTTAGGACCTTTTTCTAAAACCTCTGTCTGTTTTCCACCATCATGCAACAAAGCAATCGAATTGCGAGTTTCCCCAGAAATTTTAGTGAAGTCAGCTGTAATCTGCTCTGCGGTTAGCTTCTCTAAAATATATTCACCAAACTTGCCGCCTAAAAGACCGGTTGCAGTCACATCATAACCCATTTGATGAATGACACGCGTTACATTCAGGCCTTTCCCACCGGCCGTTTTATTGACAGCTTTTGCCCGGTTTACCTGATCGATTTGTAAATGGTCTAAATCATAAGCCATATCAATCGAAGGGTTCATCGTTACTGTTAAAATCATTTAATCACCTTTCCTTGTCAACTTAAATTTGTTCCAGCTTAATTAATTTTCCGGAAACTCCTTCAACGATCCCAGCGGCTAATTTATCTTTGCGAACGGCATGGGCAGCTTGAAATTTATTCTTCTTAACGATCCATTTATTCCGTGACTCAAAATCCGTTGGTAAAGGCTGGTTTGTTCCTCGCAATACAATTACGACAGCTTTAAAGCCTGCTGGATGAACCTTGATTGGACTGTAATGCAAAGTATCACTGTACATTTCGACTATTGAACCAGCCGGAATAAAAAACAATTTGGCATCCTCAGCCGCATCGAACAGCCCAGCTTTGATCTGCGACCGTTTGCCGAGTACCATTACAACATCCGTCAACATAAGATTGACTTCGCTGCCTTGGTGAAATTCAACCGCCGAAAAGCTTTGAGCTTGCCCAGTACATTCTCCAGCAGCTATCTCCATCCCCGCATAAACATCCTGGCCGATCTTTTGAATCACAGGCAATTTTTCAAGTTCAGGATTGGAAGGATTATATGAATTCCCATCTTCACCATAAGAAACATTTTTTTTAAAATAATCTTCGACTGTTTGTAAATCGTAACCTGCTAGCAAATTACCATAATTTTTAAAACTGGCTTGACTAATTTTGGTAATTTGATAGTCAGGATTTTTTTGACGCAATTTTGTTAATACTTCTTCATTTGTCATTTTAAATTACCTCTTATTATTTGAGCAAAATTTCATACTGAAGCAGCTGTTTTTGCTTTGGTCCTAATTGCTGACTAGCTTCCTTATGTTGCCAATCTACTGGCTCGCCTAAAACGTCTGGCAAACCACTAAATGGTTCAATACACAAAAACGGCAAATTCTTAGTTTCCTTGGTCCATAAACAGACATTCTTAAAATCGCCCAAGTTGATCAATACTGCATGTGATGACCGTGTCGATGTCAATTCAACTTGCTTTACCTGCTGATTAGCAATAATTCGCAACCCTTGAGCAAATAAATCATGATTTAAAGTAATTGTTTTCGAAGCAGAAAACTTTTCAATTTTACCAGTTCGATATGGTGCCGGGGTTTTGATAATTTCATAATTAGCCAATGGCAACTGAAAATTTCCCGTGAAGCTTAACCGATAATCATTAAAAGTTCCTTCATCATTCAGCGGTACATTAAATGCTGGATGAGATCCGAGTGAAAACGGCATTGATTCAGCAGAATTGTTCTTGACCGCAAAAGTTAGCGCGAGGCCATTTGTTAAAAGCGCAAAGGTTACCTCTAATTCAAATTCGAATGGATACATTTTCCGAGTTTCGGCATTAGCTTCAGCTCTTAAAGTAACTATATTTGGCTTTAAATTACTAACCTCAAATTGCTGTGCAGCAATAAAACCATGTTGCGGCATAGAATATTTTTCCCCGTTTAATAAATACTCATCATGATTTGATCGACCAATCGCTGGAAACAAAATCGGAGCGTGTTTATTCCAGGCCGGATTGTTCCAAAGATAATCAAAATTAAACTTTTTATTATAAAGATGCGTCAACTGAGCACCCTGGAGATCGATCACCGCTTGAAAGGTGTTATTTTCAATTTTAATCATTTGCTTTTCTCCTAATCTTGCTAAATACGTTTAAAAAAAATAAGAGAAGCTTATGGTAGTAGCATCCGCCCGCTTCTCTTATTTAACTATTCACTAATCCAATTTTTCAAACAATGAATTGGCAGTTGTCTTCAAGACAGCATTTAGATCCTCAATATTCTTGCGTCCTTCTTGATCTAACCATTGCTTGCCAGCAGCTTCCCCCTCTTTGGCAAATGGTTCAATCGCACCTTTCCAGGTCGCCCGGCCGCAAAGAACCCCGTTAAAGGTTGAATTAGCTTCCGCAGCAAATCTTAAGGTTCGCTGGAATAATTCAGCACTGACCCCAGCGCTTAGAAAAATGAACGGAACATTATTCGTCAATTCAGTTTGCTCTTTGAAATAACCAGCGGCTTCTGCTTTACTGTATACGGTTTCATCTGTTTCACCATAACCCGCAACATAAGCCATATTGACCGGAACTTCAACTTTTAAGACATCAACCAGATAACGTTCCTTGGCAAATTCTCTGATCATTTCATTGACTTTATGCGGTTTGACCTTCGCATATTCTTTGCCCTTGGTATCTGCAATCTGGCTGTCATATGACATTAGCTCTAAGAAAAATGGCAAGCCAACTGCTGCACTTTCAGCGCCAACCCGTTCAACGAAAGCTTGTTTGCGACGATTAATTGTTGCTGGTTCATCAACATCATAATAGAGCATAAACTTAACAGCATCCGCACCGGCTTCCTTCAATCGCAGTGCCGACCAGTCGGCCAACAGATCAGGCATTCTGCCTGGTTCAGTCGTATCATAGCCCGTCTTTTCATAAGCTAACAACAACCCTGCATCCTTATCGCGTAATTTGGAAGCCGGTAAGCCATACTCTGGATCCAGCAAGATGGCTGAAGCATAAGGTGTCAACTCACTGGAGATCGCCCTTTTAAATTCAACAATATCAGTTTCATTGCTTGGCTTGCCAGCAGCTTGCGCCAGCATTTTTTTCAAGGAACCCCGCTGATCAATTGCTAGTGCAGCAATGACGCCATTTTGGTTAGCAAGTTGTTTTAAATATTTCTTCTTGGTTTCTTTTGCATTCGCTACAAAACTCACTAATTCTCTCCTCCAATCTTAATCGTGATAAAAGCCTTCAGCCCATAATTTCATTTCATGATCAAAGAAGTGTGGATTATCATGCTGCTCAGCGTTATCTTCTTCAACTTGATTGATTTTTTCGATCAACTTTTTGTTTGCTGGTGTTTCATGATATTCAGCCTTTAAAAATGTTGCCACAATATCTTCAGCTAAATGTTCACCAACAACTGCTCCGCCAAACGAAATAACATTGGCGTTTAATTCCTCTTTTGCATACTTTGCCGAAGCAACGTCACCAACTAAAGCTGCCCGAACGCCAACATTCTTATCAGCCGCAGTTGAAATGCCAACCCCAGTTCCACAAAGAACTACTCCTAAATCAGCTTTTCCATCACGAACAAGATCTGCAACCTTTAATCCATAAATCGGATAATGTGTTCGCGTATCGTCGTAAGTTCCAACATCAATTACTTGATGACCGTTTGCCTTTAGAAAATCAGAAATCTGCATTTTAACATTTGTTACAATATGGTCATTACCAAGTGCAATAATCATTATCTATTCCCTCCAATTATAACAACCAACATTTAAGTTCCTAAATTAATACATTTTTTCCAGCATATCTAACCGAATCTGATGACGCCCGCCTGCATAATTGACGCCCAAGTATGATTTAACAATATTCTCAGCTAATTTAGGCCCAACAATTCCCGCGCCAATTGCAATCGCTTTGGCTCCATTATGTTGGGTTGTCATATGGGCTGTGTTTTCTTCAGAAACATTTGCCGTGACCATGCCATGAACTTTATTGCTAGCCATCGCAGAACCAACACCATACTCATCAAACATGACTCCGCGATCAGCTTCTTTTGATAAAACTGTTTTTGCCAGTTTGACAGATGAATCAACAAAGTCGTCTGCTGGTTCTTCAGTTAAATCTAATACATCATAGCCACCGTCAATCAAAAACATTTTAATATGCTCTTTTAAATCAAATCCTGCTTTATCTGATGCTAATGCCACTTTCATTATGAAACCTCCAATTTAAAACCTTGATCAGTCACTAATAATTACATTCGTAAACTGTTGATAATGTTTGATTTTTTCAATGCCTGCTTCTTTATTAGTTATCAAATAATCAATATCATACAGATCATAAAATTTGTAAAAATCATCTTTGTTGAGCTTATGATAATCAGCAACGATAATTTTCTGATTTGCATTATTCAAAGCGATTGCTTGGGAACCACCTTCTTCCGTGCTTGCTGTCATGATACTGTCATTTCGAATACCATTAACGCCAATGAATGCGCGATTAAACTTCAGTTGTGATAATGTTGAACTCGTTAAACTTCCGATAAAGGCTCCTGAGCGTTCACGATAAGTCCCACCAATTAAAGTTAATTCAACTTGATGATTATCTTTAAGTGTTTCAAAGATTGGTAAACTATTGGTAACAACTCGTAAATGGTCAATGTCTTCAATGTACTTGCACATCAATTCAAGGGTTGTTCCAGGACCAATATAAACTGTGTCGTTATTTCTCAATAACGAAACTGCCTTTTTTGCGATCGCAATTTTTTCAGTAATATGAATTTCTTTCTTCTCAATATGTGAAAGTTCGGTTGAAGCTTCACTTTCAATACTTTGTGCTCCACCGTGAATCCGAATAAGTTTGCCACTGCCAGCTAACTCATCCAAATCACGACGAATCGTCATATCAGAAACATTTACCTTATTGATTAAATCGTTGACAGTTACAATTCCTTTTTCATTCACTAAATCTAAAATAGTCATTAATCTCTCTTTTTTTAACAAGTGCTGCACCTTCTATTAACAATTTTGTTTGCATGTGTTCTGTTGTGTTCATAATTGTTGATACATTCTAGATGCTATCACTTTGCCAAAAGAGCGTCAAACAACTCAATCGATAATCGATAAACTTTAATCAAATTCTGTATTTAATATTGATTGCTTTATAACTGCAATAAAGTGTAGCAATCGTTACGATCGATTTAACAATTACATTGGGGAAGATCATCGCAATAACATTAATTAAAATCACGATCATCGCCCATTTTAGTACGCGTCTTAATTCATTTGAACGAGTCATACTTATACACCTCTTCATTTTCGAGCTGATTATTTAGCTGCCTTTTCCTCTGCGTAAGCAGCATTACGTTTCTTCATTTGCTTCGCATACCACCAGAAGATCAAGCCATAAGCAATTAGTGCTAAGCCTGCATATAATAGAAACATAATTTGACCAGTTGACGCTTTACCAACTAAATAAGCCAGATACTGTTCGATAGGACCTTCTTTGGTTGCTTCAGCAATTTGATGTCCTTTTGCACCTGAAGGAAATGCTCCAACTTGTTTAGCAACATGAGTAATGAATGGTGAAGAAAGTGTGCCAGCCCACAAGAAGATTGGCATTTCAATTGCTCCAATTACAATCATTCTGATGATTTTACCACGAGTTACGACCAACAATGCCGGAGTAACGCCCATAGCAATAATTGATCCTAAAGGCATGATATGATTACCAGGCAAAACTAATGCTTCAATCAACATTATAGGTGCTAAGAAGTTAGCTGCTGCCCAAATTTCAGCACGGCCAGCAACGAATGGCCAATCCAAGCCAATATTGAACTTCCGACCCTTTAAACGCTTAGTAGCAAAATCTGAAATACCTTGTGATAATGGTTCAACAGCAGCGATAAACCACGAACCAATCTGACTAAATAACTCCAAGCAGACACCGCCTGTAAATGCTAAAGTAAAGATTTCTTTTGCATCCTGGCGGCCAATTAAGCCAACAAAGATACCTAAATAGCAACCGATCGCAAAATGACTGCCCCAAAAACCAATTCGTTTGTTTAATTCAGCTGAATCAAAATCATACTTATCTAACCAAGGAAACAGCTTATCAAATAGCTTATCAAAGACCATAATAACTGGATTCATCATGTAATTTAAATGCGTAGTCGTCATCGGATTATCATCTGGTGCATCCAGTAAATCATTGAAGGTCGGCTTCATTAGATCGGAGTTGATAATCTTCAAAACTCCAATGTAGATGATCAGAATCGTTGCAACTAAAAGATTTGCGCCAAAATACATCGCCATTAAAGCTGTAAATGAAAGATGCCAAATATCAAAAATGTCTACATCAAGTGTGTTGGTTTTATTCAAGAACAACATAATGATGTTTACAATTATCATAATTAATAAGAAAAACAATGTATAAGGTGAACCCCAAGTAATCGTAGCTAACGGTGCCCAGCCAACGTCAATAATTTTTAATGAAATTCCTGTTGATTTAACAAATGCATCCAAAGGAACTTGATAAGCGGTTGTCAAAATATTGATAATATCACTAATCGCGGTTAAAGCGATCGCTAATTTAATGCCGCCTTCAAGAGCTCGCGTCCATTTAACACCAAAGAGCAATGCAATCAGTGTTAAAACAATCAGCATAATGGGAGCAGCACCTAAATTGATAATTGGTTTAAAAACCGTATTAGATACTGAAATTATAGTTTGTAGCATTTTCTCACACTCCTAATGTGGTTATCCCCAAATTATTTAAGGCCCTTTTCTTTAATAACTGCTTCAATCTTGTCATAGACCGGTTTTGCCATTGTGGGAATACGATATAAAATCGGTCCGGCATCAACGATAGGAACTTCTGGTTGAAATCCTAAGTCAGTTTTTGCAATTGGTGTAAAAATATCATAATTTTTAAGCAGATCTGGAGTAATATCTTTCACCATCACTGCATCTGCCTTCAAATCATAACCTCGGTTTTTAAATTCAGTTTCAAGCGCATCTTTAATTTGATGACTTGAATTAACTCCAGCACCGCAAGCAGCCAATACTTTGATCATAATGATTCCTCCAATACTTGTTATTTAAAATTATTATCCAAAAAATTGAAAATCTGTTCGCTATTTTGCAATTTAAAGAATGACTTTAACTCATTTTTAGGAGTAGTAGTCAAAAAGTTCATAATTTGTGCTAAAACATTTGCCTGTCCCTCTGGATCGTTGTTTAAGATCATAAACAAAAAACTTACCTGTAATTCTTTTTCAGGATCAATCATATTGAAAAATCTTATTGGGTTTTGTAATTTAACTGGTATTACCTGTCTAGTATTTACAAACTCACCTTCCGTATGCGGAATAGCAACATTTGGAAAACCTGGATCAACTACTGTTAAATCGATACCTGTTGGATAACTTTTTTCACGCAGCAACAAATTCTTCAAAAAATCATTTTTTACTAAGTCCTTTTTTAATAAACTTTGTGCTACCTCCTGAAACACCTCCTCTTGACTGGTTTCATTTGAAATAAAAACATTTTCTTTTACAAACAGCTTTTGATTTTCCTTAGTTTCCAATTCTTCACCTCCTTGTTTTTTTATGATTGATTATGTTTTATTTTGTTTACAAATACATAGTAATCGCTTTCAGTTTAAATGTCAACAACATTTTAAATCATTTTTCAATGATATTCCTGGTTTAAAAACAAAAACCAACTAGAATTACTTGCTGAACTACTAATTTCCATTTGATTTTAAAAGCTTATTCCTTTTCATATAGCATATTTTTAAAAACATGTGTAAACTAAGGTATAAATAGACCAAGGAGAAAAAATAATGAATAACAAAAACAAACAAAATCAATCAAGTAATCAGTTTGAACACATGGAAAAAATAGCTGAAGCAATCGTGATGATCGGAATTTTTTTAGGAATTAACGTTTGGGCATTTTCGGGTAAATTTTTTTGGGGCTTAATTGTTTTTATTGTCTCGATTTTCATTGCACAGTATTTTTTTTGGAAAAAAGGGTAAATCATTCTGAAAAAAACCTTACCGAACAAAGAAGGAAATTTTTATTTTAAAATTGCCAAGATGCAGCAGCAACTAACTAGAAATTTATCATTGACTATTTCACCCAGTTTATCGGAATTTTTATTACCAAATTAACTTGATTCTTTAGATTATAAATTCATTGAATAATTTTTGTAAGCGTTTTATAATTGATTTAGTTACAAATGTAACTAAATCATGCTCAAAAATCAAGGAGGGATCTTCATGTATTACAGTAATGGTAATTATGAAGCATTTGCCCGGCCGAAGAAGCCGACAAATGCGGTGGAGAAGTCAGCGTATATTGTTGGGGCTGGACTTGCTGGTTTAGCTGCGGCCGCATTTTTAGTTCGTGATGGTCAAATACCTGGAAATCAGATCCACATCTTTGACGAACTCGCACTTCCCGGCGGCAGTATGGATGGAATTTTTAATCCCCAGCGCGGCTATATCATCCGTGGTGGTCGTGAAATGGAACCTCATTTTGAAACTCTCTGGGATCTTTTTCGGTCGATCCCGACTTTAACTAATCCTGATGTTTCCGTTCTTGATGAATTTTACTGGCTCAATAAAGCTGATCCCAGCAACTCGCACGCTCGAATAATTGAAAATCGTGGGAAGCAACTCGCCAATGATGGACAGCTAACACTTTCACGCCGCGCAATTGAAGAAATTGTGCAGCTAGTGATGACTCCGGAAAACCAGCTTGATAACGTTAAGATTAATGAAGTTTTTGATCACGAATTTTTTAAATCAAACTTTTGGTTATATTGGTCAACGATGTTTGCGTTTGAGCCTTGGGCAAGTGCCATGGAGATGCGTCGTTACCTATTGCGCTTTGTTCATCATGTCGGAGCTTTACAAAATATGACAGCTTTAAAATTCACTAAATATAATCAGTATGAATCATTGATCAAGCCATTAATCAAATATCTTCAGGATCATGGCGTTGATTTTCAATACAATACTATCGTTGATAACATCATCGTTGAACAACATGATGCGCAAAAACAAGCTGTCAAAATGGAGTTGACGGTTGCTGGTAAAAAGCAAGAACTGGCTTTAACAAACGCTGATCTGGTTTTTGTCACAAATGGTTCAATTACCGAAAGTACGACTTATGGAAATAATCATCAGCCTGCACCACAAGCTCATTCTATCGGCGCCAGCTGGAAATTATGGGAAAAATTAGCAGCTCAGGATCCGGCATTCGGCCAACCAGCTAAATTTTACCAACAGATTCCTGAAGCTAACTGGGTGATTTCAGCCACCTGTACCTTCAACGATGACCGAATCATCCCTTATATCCAAAAGATCACTGGCAAGGATCCCCACAGTGGGTCAATTGTTACCAGCGGACCGGTAACAATTCGGGATTCTAACTGGCTGCTAGGAATTTCAATCAGCCGCCAACCTCATTTTCAACAGCAAAAGTCCAATGAATTGATTGTCTGGCTTTACGGTCTGTTTTCTGACCAACCAGGAAATTACGTTCCAAAAAAAATTGCTGACTGCAACGGTCAAGAAATCTGCGAGGAATTCCTTTATCATATTGGTGTTCCAACTGACCAAATCGCTGAGATTGCTCAAGCTGCCAATTCGATTCCAATTCATATGCCGTACATTACTTCCTACTTCATGCCACGCCAAGCTGGTGATCGACCATTAGTTGTCCCAAATGGCTCTCAGAATTTAGCATTCATCGGCAATTTTGCTGAGACGCAGCGTGATACAGTCTTTACCACCGAGTATTCAGTCCGGACAGCGATGGAAGCTGTCTACCAATTATTGAATATCGACCGTGGGGTGCCGGAAGTCTTTGATTCTGCTTTTGACCTGCGAACGATTTTAAATGCATTATATTATTTGAATGATCAAAAAGCTCTGAGCGAGTTGCCGTTAAGTCAAATCGAAAAAGTCGGTTTAAAAGCTTGCTTGAAAAAGATCCATGGTACTTATTTAGAAGAGATCCTACAAGCTGCGAAGTTGCTTTAAAGATTAACATACGACCTTAGTTTATCTAAAATATCGGTAGCTATATCATCCGAGGAGGAAAAATTATGAAAAAAAAGGCGTTATTGCTAATACCTACAGCAATCGCTACTGGCATTGTCGTAAGCCGATTGCTGACCAAGAAAAAATGTCATCATTGTCACTCAAAGTCTGGCTGTTGTTCTAAAAAGAAAGCCATTGTCCATAATGAACCGGTTTATTTACGTGAAACCGAGACAGCTGGCCATGGGCTTTATTAAATTTGATCTTTCGCATTAAAAAAGGCTCCTGTCGCAATCAAGTGACAGGAGCCTTTTGGTTAGAATTTATTGGTTTGTTGGAGATCATTTTTGATTTTTTCAGCTAAATGAGCAGCCAGTTTGGCAGCCGAGTACCGATAATTAGTTTGTCGCCAATATAACAAACTGGCAAAAATTGCCCCGGAATAATAAGCAATTGCCAAAGGAGATGGCGATTGTTGTTTAAAGCGTGTTTTAAAAAAGTCCAGAAAATAATCGTTTTGCTTAGCCAAGGCGAACCCCTCAATTGACGCATTGACAATTGCTGACAAAACTTCTGGATGATTTTTAAAATAATTAAAATAAACTTCCAGCAGCTGATTTAAACAGTGTAATTGGTGAGTAGTAATGTCAGCAATAAAGCGTGTATACTCCTTTTGAATAAACTTATTCAAAATATCTTCTTTGCTTCGATAGTTTCGATAAAATGCCATTCGTGAAATTCCAGCCTGGTTAGCAATATCAGTAATTGAAATTTCAGAAAAATGCTGTTGTTGCATCAATGAAAACAAAGCCTGTTCAGCTTTGGCTTGCGTCCGTATAACCCTTTTATCCATATTTACCGTCTCTTTGCTAATAAATTCGTCTAACTTTGATACAAATTCAATTCTAATTATACATCACTAAAAGTCTTGAATAATCATTGAGTATAAAAAATGAAGAACCATGCTATCTCAAATGATACTTTTGAAATAAAAGCTTTTTATAATACTATTAACAGGACTAAAAAGTTCTCGCTAAAAATGGCTAAAGTAACTATCCATAAATCGTAATACTGCAGTTAGATATGGTGTCCTAAAAAATTAAATTATTTTACAAAAATTAATTAAAAACAAACTCAATTCGTCAATTAAGTCTTGATGATTATGGCTTTTTGCTGAAAAAAGCACAATTGAATTACCAAATGAACTAAAAAATCCAATCTATTTATTAACAAACACCCCGCAATCACTAGATTTCTTGTCTAATAACTGTGGGGCATTTTGTTTCTTATTACTATGTTTTGCTTGAAAATTTTTAAAAACGAAAAAATGTTTCTTTCATAGTTTGAACTAATCAAATAAAAAAGGTGCAACGAAAAAGTTGTTTGCGAAATTAAAGCTTTTCCCGTTTTTGAATTAAGAAATTTTTCTCAGTTACTAGATGAACATTAGGCCTGCCAATCAAAAAACCGAATGGTGGGATTTTGTAACACGCCCAAGCTATTAAAAACGAAACCAAAATGACTAGCATCCAGCCAATCGGAATCAAAATCGCCAGCAATAGGTTTGATAATTGAAGTGATTTTAACAAATATTTAACGCATAATAGACCTATCGTTTGAGTCAAGTACAACCCGTAACTGACCTTGACTAGATTATTAGCCGAGTTTTCAAACCATTTTGAAAATCCATACTTAGCCCGATATTGCGCATATTTTTTCCCAATCCAGTAGATTACCAACAACATTACTGTATCATAACAAGCAATATACGGCTGATGAAGTGATAACGCGTGATTAGTGTCAAGCTTTAAAATCTGCTGATTCCAGATCCGAAAATAAAATATCATGCCGATAGCCATCAGAAAAGCAAGCAGGCCAAGTTTACGTATATTTTTCTGCAGGAAGTCATATGTTGCTTGATAGTGCAAACAGACATATGTACCCAAGATAACATAGAACTGATAAGCAAAGATATTGACACTGACAGCTTTAAACCAGTAGGGCCAGTTAGTTTTGTCGAATAATGGCAAAGCAAACTTGATAAACAAAACGATTAAAAGTTGGCAGCCAAAACTAATTAACAAGATACGTTCATGTTTATCAGCAAATTTTTTAAAAAGCCAAACGACTATTGGAAATACCAGATAAAGCTGCATGACCAACAGCATATAATACATATAAAAACTACTGCCGTGCATAACAATCGTTAAATATTGGCTACCAAAGTTCCCCAAGCTAAAGATTGATCCCCCAATGGCAATCATCAGCAGCATTAATAAGGCATTCCAGGATAAATAAGGCCAAAGACTCCCATTGAACCTTTTTTTAAAAAAAGTTTTCCAGTCATTACGATTGTAATAATTCAAGGTCAAAACAACGCCACTGATAAAAATGAATCCCATTCGGGTAAAATGAAACATTACCCGCAAACTGCGAACTGTTTCATAAGTCTGATCATGAATCATTGCGTTGGTAAATTGATTAACAGTATGATTGAAAAGAACACCGAATGTAAAAAAGATCCGCATAAAATCAATTTCATACAAATGAACTCGGTGCTTACGCTTAGTTGTTATTGCCTCTTTCAAAAAATCACCTTTCTATTTGTTGATTTACTATTATTTTAACAATCAGAAAAGTATTTTTCTGATTGAAAAATTGAAGAATCAGTGATTTTCTTTTGAATCCTGAAAAAATTAAAACATGAGTCTTAATCTATTCTTATATTAGGTAAATTCTTCTGTAGCTACTGCCTACAGAATATTTTCTTTAGTAATAGCTTCTTGAATATTCTTAACCAAAAAAGCAATCATAAATAAACTACAAATATCCAGTTCCATTAGTTCCATTGTTGGGTAAAAATCAATAAACCCACCAGATGTCTTAAACTAACAAATCATCAACTGACGTAATCATATCCCTAAGAAGTTCTTAGCTTGCAAAACACTAATTAAAATATTCATGAAAAATACCGCAGATAAGCAACTAAGTTCTTTCTAACTTAATTTGACATTTCAAGAGAATTAAAAATTCTTGAACTTGATAAATTACAGCGTTTAATGGAATCTAAAAGCAACTCATTCCAATATTTCATCAAGAATCTTTTCCGCAATTAGCGCTTTTTTTTCTTTAGATTCAAAAGTATCAACCCTTTGATATGGATTGTAAAAAATTTTTTTAATTGTTTGATCTTTAATCAAAATAATGCGATCAGCCATTCTGACAGCTTCATTAATATCATGGGTGACCAGAATCGTTGTGACTTGTTTTTGTCTACAAATATTTAAAATCAAGTCCTGCATTTTACGTCTTGTCAATGCATCCAATGCGCCTAATGGTTCATCCAACAGCAGTAGCTCAGGATCAGCAAATAACGCTCGTGCTAAAGCCAGTCGCTGCTTTTGACCCCCAGAAAGTTTTGACGGATAAACATCAGAATATTCGGTTAAGCCAACTAATTTCAATAATCTTTTTGATTTTTCAACTACTTCAGGTTTTTTTTACAGCAAAAGCAACATTTTCTAAAACCGACATCCAGTTAAGCAATCGATCTTCTTGAAACATCATTCTAGAATGAACGTTCATTTTTGTGATGATTTGGTTATGTTGCCTGATTTTACCTGAATCAGGCTGTTCAAGACCGGCGATCATTCTTAAAAGAGTACTTTTGCCACCACCGCTTTTACCAACAAAAGCGATAAATTCATGCCGATAAATGCTTAAGTCAACATTTTGCAAGACAAGATGGCTGCCATAGCTTTTTTTTAAATTATTGATCGTTAATAATGCTTTGTTCGCCATTTTTGTTCCTCCTAATTACGCCAATCCAAAAATGAGTTTTCCAGTGATTTTGCAATCACATCGGATAATTTTCCAAGCAAAGCGTAAACTAAGATACATAGGATGATTGTATCCATATTCATGAACTGTTCAGCGTTTGTCGACATATAACCAATACCTGAACTGGCAGAAATTGTTTCAGCAACAATCAAAGTTGTCCACATAACACCTAAAGCATAACGGACGCCCATTAAAATCGTCGGCAAAGCAGCTGGAAAGATTATTCTTCTAATCAATGCAGCCTTTTTTAATCCATAAGCTTTTCCCATTTCAATCAACCGATAATCAACTGAAGTAATACCATGATAGGTATTGATGTATATGGGAAACATGCAACCGATGGCAACTAAAAAGATTTTAGCTGATTCACCGATACCCATTACTAAAATTACTAGAGGGATCAAGGCCAAGTGAGGTATGTTACGCAGCATTTGAATGGTGCTGTCAAATAGAAGCCGGGAGATTTTTGAAATTCCATTAGTAAATCCAAGTACAAATCCAATTCCACCACCAATCACAAACCCAAAAACAGCTCGATAAAGACTAACACTCATATTCTTAGGCAGCTCACCACTCTTAGTTAAGCTTACCCCGTCTTGAATCACGCTTAGTGGTGAAGGTAACAGTGAAGATGAAACCCATCCAGTACTGACTACTAACTGCCAAAATAAAATAATGGCAGTTGGAATAAGCCATGGGACTATTTTTTCAAAAGAAATGCTTCGTTGGTTTGAAACGGATATATCTTTCATAATGAATTGTCTCCTTAAATCCACGCTAAAAATAAAATTTTTCAAAGAATTGACATTGGTTGTTGCGACTTTAAGCAAATATTTTGAAACTTAATTTAAATATTGGACATACTTATTAATATTAACATGTTTGCTTAAAATGTTTTCTTCATAAAATTTATCAGCAATTTTTTGTTCTTTAGTCACATAGGACTTTTTCATTTTGTAAAGTCCATATGTTTGTCGTTCAACAGTTAATTTAATTGCTTTTTTCGGAACACTCAGAATATTCGATAAAATATTGGTGACCTTGGTATGATGGTGATTTATCCAAGTCATTTCCTGCTCACCATATTTAATTAGCAATTTACTGATTGATCGGTGATTTTTAGCATAACTAGTTGGTGAGACAATAAAGCTACGATTGAGCGCTTTAGTTTCTTCACCATTAGTCAAAACTTTAGAAGAACTGGATAATTCAGCTTTTGCCGCCATAGGATCCCAGGTTGCCCAAGCATCTACTTTCCCTTTTGAATAAGCAACGGCGGCCGCATTTTGATCCAAGTTGACCCATTTGACATCGTCAACACTTAAACCGGCTTTTTTTAAAGTTTGAAAAACCATATATTGAGAACTGGTACCCTTAGTGTATGCAATTTTTTTGCCTTTCAAGTCCTTAAGTGAATTGATCCCTGAATCTTTTTTGACTAAAACTTCACTGTTTTTTGCTTGGGTATTTCCCGCAGCCACATATGTTAATTTAGTGCCTGAAGCTAATGCAGAAATTGGAGGGGTATCGCCAACAGGTGCATAATCGACATCTCCGGTTGCTAATGCTTCCAGCATAGCAGCACCATTTTGAAATTCCTTGTACTTAATTTTGTAGCCTTTCTTTTCCATTTCTTTTGCAAATTTTCCTCGACTTTTAATAACGTCCCAAGCACTGCCTGGCTGATAGCCGATGATAACAGTTTTAAGATTTGAACTGCTGTCTTCGTTAGTCTGTGACCAGCCATAAAAAATCGCTGCAAAAACTAAAACGATTAAACCAAGCAACCACCATTTTTTCTTATGCTTCATAAAAGTATATACACTTCCCCATTAATATTTGGAAGATCTTTAGTTTTTCTCAAAAAACTTTGCTGTTACTTCAGATAATCAACATGCTTGTTGATAGTAACTTGTTTTTTAATAATGCTTGATTGATAGAAGGTATTGGCAAGTGTCTGCTCTTCTTTAACATAAGCTTTGTTCATCTTATATATTCCAAACACACGACGGTTAACTGCCAGAGTTACAACCTTTTTGGAAAGTTTCAAATCCTTGACCAGCAATTTAATAACTTTAGCGTGATGCGTATTTGCCCATTTCATATCCTGCTCACCGTATTTGATCAATAATTTGCTAAGAGCACGATGATTTTTAGCAAATTTGCTAGGTGAGACAATAAAACTCCGATTAACTGCACCGGTTTGTTTCCCATTGACCAGCAACTTTGAATTCTCGGTTAACTCAACTTGAGCAACAGTTGGGTCCCAATTGGCCCAAGCATCTACTTTTTCTTTCGAATAAGCTACGGAAGCAGCATCTTGATCAAGATTTACCCAAGTAATATCGTCAGTACCTAATCCCGCTTTCTTCAAAGCTTTGAGAACCATATATTGAGAACTTGTCCCTTTAGTATAAGCAACACGCTTGCCTTTCAGGTCAGCTACAGAATTAATTCCGGAATTTTTTCTGACCATAATACCACTGCCTTTTTCTTTAGTGCCACCAGCAGCTATATATGTCAGCTTTGTTCCAGAAGCCAGAGCAGAAACAGGGGGAGTATCTCCAACACGAGCATAATCAACATTTCCCGTAGCAAGAGCTTGCATCATAGCGGCTCCATTTTGAAATTCCTTAAATTTAACTTTATAACCTTTCTTTTCCATCTTCTTAGCAAATTCCCCACGGCTTTTGGCAATATCAAATTCATCACCGGCCTGGTAACCAATAGTAACTGACTTCAGACTGGAATTATCATCCTCATTTGTTTGCGACCAGCCATAAAAAATCGCTGCGATTACAATAATTAATAAACTGAGAATCCACCATTTTTTTCCTTTTTCCTTCATAATACTTTTAACACATCCTTGAATAACTTTTTAAATATAATTACGCTTTATTTTTTAGTGGAATAATTAAATTATTCCATATAAAAGAATACACATCACGATCGTCAAAGGATTGACAAGAAATCATTAAATCTTCTTTTGGTAAAACAAAAATGAATTGTCCATACTTGCCATCCGCCCGATATGAAATCAGATCATCATTAATTTTAAAACCATAGCCGTAACCATTGCCTGCATCCGCATTGATTGTATGTAACTCATTTTTAGTTGCTAATTCTAAGTACGATTTGGATACAAGCTGTTGTCCGTTAAACTTTCCTTGATTAAGCAGCAGTAATCCAATTCTAGACATTTCGTCAATTGTCAAAAACAAACCGCTTGCCCCTATCGTATGACCTTTAGGACATTCCAACCAGTTTGGATTTCCAATATTTAGTTTATCAAATAATCTAGGTTGTAAAAATTCAACTAATTTAAGATGCGTAATTTTTTCAATAATACAACTTACGAGATATGGGCCAAAATTATTGTATTTAAAAACCATGCTAGGCAGATCTGTAAATTCACTTTTGAAGAAATAATCTATCCAATCTTTAACAAAATATCTTTCTTTATCATCTAAGAAAAAAAGAGAATCTGCTAATCCGGTAGTCATCGTCAACAAGTTTTCAATTTTGATCTTAGATATTATGTTTTTAGCTTTAACAAAATCATATTCTGGAAAGAATTTATAAAGATTATCATTTAAATTAAAGAGTCCCTCATCAACTGCAATACCAGCAGCTATAGCAGTAACACTTTTACTAACTGAATAAACATTTAATCTAGTTTTTTGTTCTATACGGCTATACTCTCCTATTTTTTGACTACCGCGATAAATTTGCAGATAATTTATTATGATATTTTTACTGAATGCGTTTTCTACAAATTCATTAACTTCCTTCATTTTTCACCATCCTTTCATAAGCTTCAAAAGTTAGTACCATTATACAAAGTATTTTTTCAATAGTCTTTCAATTACTAAAAAAATACTTTTATATTCATATTTATTTCAATAAATGATCATAACTTATACAAAATTAAAACTTTTAATACTTTTTAGTACTCTGTGAGGAAAGTATAAAATAGTTTGTGTAAATGAGAATACCTTTCCCCTGTAAAATCAAATTATTAATCGAAAAGTGATTCTAACGTGTCCTTGGCTTGACCAAAACCACGATGGTTTCGATTGAAGTATTTCTTGTTGTAGCTTATGACTTGAACTCCAATAAAATTGTCTAAAGACTTTTTGTTTGGGAACTGTTCTTTGGGTTTGGTCTTGCGTTTGATTCTTTTGTTCAGTGATTCTAAGATATTGGTTGAATAAATCGTTGGTCGAATAGCAGGAGGAAAACTCAGGAAAGCTAAGAGTTCATTTTCAATGAATTTAAGCTGCTTAATCAGATTAGAATAAAGCTGAATAATCGTTGTTTCTAGAACACCTTGGCGACGAGAATAAGCTGGCAGTAAGTGATTATGAAATTGGCCCTGACGATCACGTGGTACAGCAATCTTCAACTTGCCATATTCAGAGTCAATTAAACGATAATCCTGGCCATTACGAGAATTACCCGAATTAAAGCCATTGCGGTCATAAGGATCATAACCAAGTAAAGCTGTTAGTTCAGCTTGCAAGATTTGATTAATAGCCGTTTCGAGTTGTTGACGAAAAAGTTCTTTAACATCACCATTTGACAAGAGAGTTTTGATTAAATCTTTGGTAAACTGATCCATGGGGAATCCCTCCGTTTTGGTTTGACGATTTAATCATACGGGGAAGGGATTCCCTTTTCAATAGGATTTTTATTCATTTACACAAACTATTTTATACTCTCGTCAAATTATGTTATTTCTAACTTAATTTGACATTTCAAAATATAAACAACACAAGGGACATAGTAAGCTTCACTTATAACTATGAATCAAAAAGTTTTCAATTAATAACAATGTACTGACATTTTTCAATTTTTATGAAGTAATCAATCTTTGCACTTCTTTTTTGTTTCATGTTATAATGAATTTGCAAAAAGATGTGAACATTATAGACACCAAAGCCCCTAACGATTCGTGGTCGTTAGGGGCTTTTTTAGTGAGCTAAATGTCGCCTATTTAGTTTTACTTGCGGCGCTTACGCTTTAGCCAATCAGTAAACCACGCTGTTATTAGCGCAACCACAAGGGGGGCAAAAAGATGTGAAAACAATTATAGACACCTCCAATCTGTCGCAGATTGGATAGGCGACCGTTTTATTATATCCTAATGGTCGATTAATTTGAACTTAATTTGTTTTAAATTTCTCTTGAACAGCAAGCGTGTTTGCTAAAGATTCTATATCTAAATTTTTCCCAAATCATCTTGATAATCGGTTTCAAGGACAAGTTCCTTTACTGTGCCACTCATAGTTTGATATATGAAATAAATATAAACAGACTTTTTATTAACAAATTGCTTTAGTACCTTGTGATTAAGCATAAGGCGATTCCTAACCGCGTCTAAAAAGTGGCCTTAATAATAAGAGTTCTCATTTCGTAGCTCTTGATGGAAATAAAACCAGTTTCCGTGATTTTATCACTATTTTGGATATTCACCATTTCAAGGTAAGGATATATCCCTTTATCTTCATCTTGACTTTTAAAGTTCTTAGAAAGTATGTGATATGTCCAGGACTTTGTCCGCACCCCCGATTCAAAAATATGGGCCACCTTTATGTCAGAACTCTTTTAATTGTAAAATAAAGAAGCCCCTATTCAGAGGGCTCCATGGCTCCACCAATCCGATTTTGACGGAGGGCCTTAAATTGCACCTTTAGCTGAATTTTACTGACTATTAATCCACAGGAGTTGTGGCGGAATACCTTCTGCTTTTTGAGTTTTTTATCTCTTGAATTGTCAAATTAAATGCAACACTTTACCAAAATAGACCTCATATGGTGTGCGCCAATCCAAACATTTTTTTGGACGGAAATTTAATTTGTTGACTATTCCCTGAATTTCATCGTTTGTCTTG
>NZ_JAHAVQ010000130.1 GCF_029916425.1 Liquorilactobacillus sicerae
GAAAGATGTTGATTCATGAAGATAATTAATTTAAAGTTTCCGAACAGATACAGCAACAAAAAAAAAGAATTTGTTTTGGCAATGGGTTACTTTGATGGTCTCCATTTGGGCCATCAAACTGTCATTAAGCAAGCTAAAAAAATTGCTGACGAACAGCATTTAAAGCTAGCTATTTTAATGTATTCACAGTCACCGACAGGTTTCTATATTAACGATCCAATTTTAAAAGTTCCGATCCTTCCATTTCGACAAAAAATGCAGATGCTTGATAAAATCGGCGTCGATACAGTTTTTTTGATTTATTATAGTTTAGAGTTCGGTGATCAAAACCCAAAGGATTATGTTGACAATTACTTGGCCAAACTTGGTGCTGCGGTTGTTGTTGCCGGTTTTGACCATACTTATGGATCCCTTAAAGAAATAGCGGACATGAAACATCTACCCGGATATGCTGACGGACGTTTTAAAGTTCTAACAATTGGGGAGTGTGCTGATTATTTTGGCAAAATTTCATCAACAAGAATTCGACGTCTACTATTTGATGGGAATCTTCAGGC
>NZ_JAHAVQ010000131.1 GCF_029916425.1 Liquorilactobacillus sicerae
CTAACATGCCACAGCCACCATTTCATTTCTTAACTGGAATAAATGCCTATCAGCGTGGAACGGCCGTTTATCAAGAGGCATTGGCCGAGTTTAAAAACAACGAAGCTGACAGTACTCATTTGAATTATGGGGATGAGGATTATTGGAAATAAATTTTTTATAATTGCCAAATTTAAGCTCAATAAATATTGAGCTTTTTTATTTACTCGTTTTTTCGAAAATTTGTTCAAAACGAAATTATCTGTTAACTAAGACATTTGACACTATCTCTTTGTTTAATTTCAATTGGCGTGAATCGTTTTTCAACTGAATTGTCCCTTTGATTAAGCAGATACTCTGTTCCTAAAACTCCCATTTAATAAAATGATTGGCTAACACTGGTAATTTGAGGACGAAAAATACTACAAAAGTCAGTTCCGTCGACACTTATGACAGAAATGTCGCTTGGAATTGACAATCCAAAAGCCGCTGCTTGATTTATGATTCCAATCGCGACTAGATCGCTGTTTGCAATAATTGCGCTAATAGCGTTTTTTTTGCCATAATCTTTCA
>NZ_JAHAVQ010000132.1 GCF_029916425.1 Liquorilactobacillus sicerae
TAATAGTTGGCTTGTTAATTACTCTATTAGCAACTATGCCCTTTGTCTGGTTCGATACTTCGACTGCTATTTGGTTATTAGTCTCCGTTCTGTTTATACGTGGACTGGGTATGGGAGCAATGAGTGTCCCATTGATGACCGCTGCCTATATCGGTATGCCAAAAGAAAAAATCGGTCAAGCAACAGTTATAACAAGGATTTTACAATCAGTAGGTGGCGCAGCCGGTTCTGCTATTCTTTCAACAATCATTGTTAATGTTGCCACTAGTTATCCTAAAAAGACTCCTCTCTTAACGATGGCTAACTCTTATAACATAGGATTTGCATGGTCATGTGGTTTTACTTTATTAATGTTTATTCCTGCTTGGTTTCTGTCAGTAAAAAAGTCAAAAAAATATAAAGATTGAAATTAATAATATCCGTCGTATTAGTCGTATTAGAAGTGATTAACTTAGCAGCCATGGTATTCGTGATTAGAATATCGACATCGCTCTTACCAATAATCCAAGAACCAATGTTGGATAAAAGCACATTGTTACTGGATATTAA
>NZ_JAHAVQ010000133.1 GCF_029916425.1 Liquorilactobacillus sicerae
GGCTTGATCCTGACCGCCAAGCTGACATTAAAAAGGGAAAGGTAAAAGTTGATGCCGGAAATTCAAATTGATATGTTAAAAGGACGTTCGCATGAGCAGATCAAACAAATTGTGAAGGATATTACTGCTGTAATGGTTGAAGATGCCAAGGCTAATCCCGAAGCTGTTCACATAGTAATTCGCGAATTTGAAGCAAATCATTATGCTTTAGGCGGCGTCCTGAAGTCTGATATGTAATATTTTTGTAATATACATAAAGTGCTATTTTTTATTAAAGTAGCGCTTTTTTAATAAAATGCAAATTTGTAATATACAACTCAATTTTTTTCAACCATGTGTTCGCAAAAAATGAATAATTTTTTAAAAAGCTCAAACATATGTTTGAGGAGAATGAGAGAAAAATTGTAATCTCGTTGCAACCCAAAATGCCGTCAAAGCGTCTAAAATTAGTAGGCGTACGAGGTGGAAATGAAAAAATCTTCTTTAAAATCAAAAGCATTGATTACGGCGATTTCTGCATTGGGTGTCACCGGAACGGCTGCGGT
>NZ_JAHAVQ010000134.1 GCF_029916425.1 Liquorilactobacillus sicerae
TTTGGGGGTTGTGACAAATGCTCCTAATTTCAAGCGCGAAGTTAATAAACTAAACGATTATATGCCCTTGCTTCCTGAATATTTAAGTGGACAACTGGCCTACAATTCCCGGCATGCTGCCTCAAAAGATTTTTCTGGGAAAAAGCAGTTGCCAGGTGGCTATACGCCAAGCGCCAGGTTTATTCGTGCAGCCTATTTGAAAGAAAGAATCGATCCGGCGGCCGACCAGAAGGAACAGCTTGTTAATGCCTGGCACATTTTGAATTCTGTTACGGTCCCAAAGATGTCGACTCGTTCTAATACATATACTGTCTATCGTTCTGCGGTTGCTTTGGAAACAAGAACTTTATATTACGAAAGTTATTCCGGTACAGGATTGTTTAAATTAGTGCTTAATGATAATCTGTTAAAACAAAGCAAGGAAATTTTTTACAAAGAAAATATAAGCGATTTTCAAACTATTTCTTTAAATTAATTTTTGTTTTTAAAGCGATAATTTTTGTTTAGGAAGCTCGATTGATAAAATTAAGGTAATGTCCACACT
>NZ_JAHAVQ010000135.1 GCF_029916425.1 Liquorilactobacillus sicerae
TCTTCATTCACACCAATTTCTAGAGCTGAATTTTATGTATTCTGGAGAATGTAATCAAATAGTAAATGGCAGAAAAATCAAGCTTAAAACAAAAGACATTTTACTTTTGGATACCGGCAGTAAACATAGTATTTCCCAATTAGGAGAAAATGATATTTTAATCAATCTTTTATTTAAAGGATCGGCAATTAATTTTGATTTTATTAAGAAGACAAATCAACAATTTTCGCCTTCTTTTGAATTTATTTTCAACGCTTTGTCTGGAGATCAGTATTCTGATCACAAAAGTTTTATGCTACTACATCAGAATGAGAATCCAGGACTTGGTTTAACGCTTGAGCGTGTGATAAAAGAATATTTTTTCCCACAAAAATTTTCTTATCAAATTATTCGTGACTACATACCAATTATTTTTTTTGAATTGGCTAGAGCAGTCCATGTTGAAATTGATAATCTAGCCACAATCCATAATGAAGCCATAATTTCAATATTAAAGAATATAGAAAAGAATTATAGTTCGATTACTCTCGATAGTTTAGCAA
>NZ_JAHAVQ010000136.1 GCF_029916425.1 Liquorilactobacillus sicerae
GTATCAATCACATCATCGTCGTCATCATCATCGGTATCATCAATACCGATTACGTCGTCTTCAACAGCAGCGGCTTTCTTGCCACGTTTTTTCTTTGGTTTTTCATCTTCTTCATCAAGATCTTCATGAATTGATTCGTTGATTGAATCAATTGCAAACCAAGAACGCAAAGCCCATTCATTTTCACCCATGCTGATAAAAGATCCATCAGCATTTAAATCGGTGTATATCTGAACGATCTTTTGTTCATCAAATTTTTCGCTGCGAATCTTTTCAAGAGCAGCCAACAAATCAATGAATTTGGTCTGTTTACGTTTTTCATTCAATATCTCACGAGCCAATTCAATGTTGCTAAATTCCGCAATTTGTTCTTTTGTGTAATCTTTTAGTACCATCTATATTCCTTTTTCCTGTCTAGGATGCTAGTCTATCTTACTAACCGTTGGTGAAAATTGCAAGGTTAAATCGAATTTTCCTAAAGAATCCTTATTCTGGAACAATTCATACTTTATATGTAAGAAACCGGTCGCATCCACTTGAT
>NZ_JAHAVQ010000137.1 GCF_029916425.1 Liquorilactobacillus sicerae
TTGGAAAACTGATAAAAGAGGCCAGGGCCGCATGATAAGGATTGATTTTATCGCGGATGTTAAAGCCGTGTTTAACACGGACAGCTGTTTCGATTGCTTTGGATCTCATCATTTCATCAGCAGCTTTTTGAGCAAGCTTTTGGGAAATATCGTCTCTAACCAAAGAATCCTTCACTAAAGAAATCTGTTGAGCAAAGGACTCCTGATTAGCGATCCTTTCTTTTTCAATCGCCGCATTCTCGGCATCGCGCTGGCCGTGGACCGAAACGTATTCCCCGGCAGCCATTGATATCATCCCGGCGATCGTCCCGGCAAAACCGGCAATAAAGATCACCCAATTGTCATTATCACGGCCCTGGGTTGCCGCAAAGACACCCAAGACAATCCCGGCGACCGAAATAATGCCGTCGTTTGCGCCCATGACACTGGCCCGGACAACATTGATCTTCTCAGCTAAATTCATATTCCTCTCCATATAAATAAAAATGGATATTTAATCCATTTTTATTTTAAAAACTTAATCTCTATTTTAAAT
>NZ_JAHAVQ010000138.1 GCF_029916425.1 Liquorilactobacillus sicerae
GATTAATGAAATTGGAATTGGCGGTTTCGCCGCCCTTTCGACCTTGTCCAAGGCAACCGACCCAACGAAAGCTTCTTTGCCTTTTGATAAAAATCGCAATGGTTTCGTGATGGGAGAAGGAGGCGGCACGCTTATTTTAGAGTCGCTTGAACATGCTCAAAATCGCGGTGCTGAAATTCTTGGCGAATTAGTTGGTTATGGTGCCAGCGAAGATGCTTATCATATTACGAGTCCTGATCCGGCTGGAACCCAAGCAGCTAGAGCTATGCAATTGGCAATTGACGAAGCTGGTTTGAAGGCCGAACAAATTGGTTACATAAATGCTCATGGTACGGCTACTCATGGCAATGATTTTGCCGAAGCAGCTGCAATTAATCAAGTTTTTTCCAAGGACCAGCAAGTTCTTGTAAGTAGTTCTAAATCAATGACTGGTCATTTACTCGGTGCCGCAGGTGCGATTGAAGCAGTTGCGACTGTCAGCGCATTACGTGATGGACAATTACCAATTAATGTCGGTATTACAGAACAAGAT
>NZ_JAHAVQ010000139.1 GCF_029916425.1 Liquorilactobacillus sicerae
ATCTAAGACGAGAGACGGAATTGAAGGGGAACTATAGAAAAACATTGTTCGCTTCTTGTTTAGAAAAAATAATTTTTTTAAATCGCTTTAAGCCTTGATACTACTGGGATGATGAAAGCGATTAACCGTATAGAAACAAGGCAAGTGCAAAAATGCACTTGTTTTTTTTAAATTAGGAATTATACTTTTAGTTGTGGAAATAGGAAATTCCACTTTCCAAATAGGAAATATGGAGGAAGCTTATTATGGCTTTTAATATGATTACAAAGTATGCACACAGTCCAAAAGACATTGATCATTACAATACTGATCAGTTGCGTGAAGAGTTTTTAATGAAAAACATTTTTAACCCAGGTGATATTCTTCTCACGTACACTTACAATGATCGAATGATTTTTGGTGGTGTTACTCCTACTACCAAGCCTTTAGAAATTAAGTTGGATAAACAGCTTGGAGTTGAATTTTTCTTACAACGCCGTGAACTGGGTTTTATTAACATTGGTGGTAAAGGTGAAGTTACTATCGATGGT
>NZ_JAHAVQ010000013.1 GCF_029916425.1 Liquorilactobacillus sicerae
AGTAGCTGTGGATTTGATGATGGCAAGCATACTCTAAATGTTCGACAATGGACTTGTCCTAGCTGTGGAATTCACCATGATAGAGATATAAATGCAGCTAAAAATATTCTAAGTGCTTAACTTAAGTCCTAGCTGGGCTGGAACAGCCCTTAGTAAATAGCCGTAACCTCTATTTAGCACTCTTTGAGTGTTAAACAAGTCAGTGGTGTTCCTAGAAGCTCGTTACTTTAGTAACGAGTAGTTCACTGATCCAGTTTTATAATCAGAATATAAATGGGAGGCAAAACAATGACAGAAAATTTAACATGTGAACTTCAGCCAAAACAAACAGCAACCGCGACTCAAACAACCGTCACGATTGATAAACGTTTTTCAACTAATGAGCTGCCAATTGAGGCTGGTCGTTACCGTCTGATTCTAGGAAGGTTTTGTCCTTGGGCAACTCAAGTGGCAATTGAAATTGATTACTTGGGTTTGGATCAAGCAATTTCAAAGGGCGTTATTTATCCTTTACGACGTAATGGAATCCAAACTGATTGGTGGTTTGGTGAGCGCGATGAAATTGAAGATCCAGTCTTAAAGACGACTCGTTTATCGCAAAATTATCAGAAAGCTCTGCCGGATTTTGACGGTCGTTCCAGCGTTCCGGCGTTAGTTGATGTTAAAACTGGAAAGGTTGTCAATAATGTCACAAATACGCTTTTAGATGAATTTGCTTTAAAATGGGGACGTTATGCAAATGAGAAACAGATCGAATTTTTCCCACAAACTCAGGTTGGTGAATTCAAAACTGCTGCAACTGATATCTTAGAAAACATCAACCGGTTACCAGAAAAAATTATAAGCGTTAAATCTCAAGTTGAGTATGAAAAATTAGTTCACATCTTTTTTGACCATTTAGCAAAATTCGAGCAGATTTTGCAACGGCAGAAATATTTGTGGGGTGATAAGTTAACACAATTAGATATTCGCTTGTATGTCAGTTTACTGAGATTTGATTTAGTTTATTATTATCAAAATAAACTAAATCTGCATCAACTGACAGATTATCCGGCGCTTTGGACTTATACAAAGCGCTTAGCCCAAATCCCGGCTTTTAAGAATTATACAGATTTTGAAGACATTAAAAAGCACTTCTATCAGCAAGATGATCGGCCAATTACGACTTTTGAGCGGGTGATTCCATTACTGAATGAGCAGAAGTGGTTAAATTAATTTGAAAAAAGGCTTGACAGATTTTTTCTGAAAGATTAGAATACGAATAACTTATTAATTAAAACTTAATTTTGAGAAATCTTTTGAAAAGAAGAGTAGCTATAATAATTGAGTAAAGAGAGCCTGGGTCAGCTGAAAACGGGCATCAATTAAAGTAGTGAAGATGAGCTTTGAAACAGAAGCAGCTGGTGCAAGCCAGTTGCCCGGCAGGAACCGTTAGCTTCCCAGATATTTGTGATTCACAAGTATCGTTGAGGCATCGTTCTTTGATGTGAAAAAGGGTGGCACCGCGGTTTCCTCGCCCCTTGTTTGTCAGCAGTGACGAACAGGGGGCTTTTTTTGTGCAGTTAAATTTTAAAAAGGGAGTTTAGAGTTATGACCAATACAACAGCAACCAAATTACATTACGATATCGTCGGGAGTTTTTTACGTCCAGCAGAATTAAAGCAGGCACGAGCGGACTTTGCAGCAGGTAAAATTACGGCAAACCAGTTGCACGCAGTTGAGGATAAGTTGATCAAAGATTTAGTAGCCAAAGAGAAACAAAATGGTTTGCAAATCGTTACCGATGGAGAGTTTCGCCGCAGTTATTGGCACTTAGATACTTTCTGGGGCTTTAACGGGATAAAGCATACACATGCTAAGCAGGGTTATCTTTTTCATGATGAAGAAACTCGAAATGATTCAGCTCAAGTCGTCGGAAAAATTTCGTTTAATCCTGACCATCCAGATTTGCAGGCTTATAAATTTCTTTATGATCTAACGAAAGATGATCCAGAAATTACAGCCCGTCAAAGTATTCCAGCTCCAGCACAGTTTTATGCAGAATTGGTTAGAGGCGAAGAAAACATTCAAGCATTGCAAAGGGTTTATGATTCCACTGAAGATCTGATTAATGATATTGGAGAAGCGTATCGTTCTTTGATCTTAGCACTTTATGCGACAGGTTGTCGGGATGTAAAAATTGATGACTGTACTTGGGGAATGGTCGTTGATAATAATTTCTGGAAAACAATGGCAAATGGTGCTTATAATCGTGAAAAACTTGAACAACTATATTTAGCAGTAAATAATTCAGCTTTGCATGACCTGCCAAAAGATTTGCGAATTAGCACTCATGTTTGTCGCGGTAATTATCATTCAACTTGGGCAGCTTCTGGTGGTTATGACCCAGTCGCTGATTACCTATTTGCTAAAGAAAATGTGCAGGCCTTTTATCTGGAATTTGATGATAATCGTTCCGGCGATTTTGCTCCCTTGGCTAAAGTGGCAGCTGGCAAAGATGTTGTTTTAGGCTTAGTTACCAGTAAAAAACCCGAGTTAGAGGATCAGCAGACTTTGATCAACCGAGTCAAAGAAGCCAGTCAATATCTACCGTTGGAGCATTTAGCTTTGAGTACACAATGTGGTTTTGCTTCAACGGAGGAAGGCAACAAGCTAACAGAGGAACAGCAGTGGGCCAAGATCCGCTTAGTTGTCGAAACCGCAAAAAAAATTTGGAAGTAAAAATTAAAATTAGTTGTTGACATTCGTAATCAGTTATTGTAGTATAATTTATAGTTTTTAATAAATATAAAATGATAAAAGATGAGTAGTTTGATAATTCCTTTTACAGAGAAACTTGATTGATGAGAATAGTTGCTGGAATAGTAAATGAAGATGGTCTTTTAAAAATAAAATCTGATGTGAGCTTGAACAAGTCAGCATTAGACAGGAATGCCTGTTATAGCATCGAGGTTATAAATATAATCAGTTTATTTATGACCTGGCAAGAATGATCGAAGTAATTTGATTATTGAATAACGAGTGGTAACGCGAAAAATATCGCCTCGTAGTTAGGAAATAACTGCGGGGTGTTTTTTTATATTAGAAAGGAAAAATAAAATGAGTCGATTACGAAAGCATAGTGTTAATCAGTGGATGGCGTTATGGCGAGCTACTGGTTGTGATGTTGGACGAATGTAACCTTTGAACAATAAAAATATAGAAAGTTCAATATCAACAAATGAGGTATGAAAATATGAAGAAAATTAAATTATATATGTTATCATTTTTGTCTATATTAATTTTGTTGCTGGCTAGTTGTGGTTCTAAAAATAGTGGATCAAATGAATCTAAAAAAACAAAAACCATTTCAATCGGTTATCAATCAGGAATGCCAGTTTTTACAATTGCTAAGGAACGGGGGAGTTTAGCAAAAGCTTTGGCAAAGAAGGGATATAAAGTTTCATGGCACTATTTTGATTCTACTACAGATATGATTAACTCAGCAGGAAATACAAATGGAGTTGATTTTGGTGGAGGTGGATCAACAGCATTTGTTTTTGGTCAAGCATCAGATAAATCGATAGTTAAAGTTGCGGCACAAACATCTGCAGGTCGTGGATCTGCAATTATAGTAAGAAAAAATTCAGGTATTAATTCTGTTAAAGATTTAAAGGGTAAGAAAGTTGCTGTAACAAAGGGGGCTGTACAACAATATGAATTAGTGGAAGCTCTTAAAAATGCTGGACTAAGTTATAAAGATATTAAAGTTGAATATATGGCACCTTCCGATGCATTAGCTGCTTATAAAAAGGGAGGACAATTTGATGCATTGATAATATGGGATCCTTTACTTGCTCAGGCACAAAAAAGTGTTTCAACAAAAGTAATTGCTTATAGAGGTACTATATTTGGCAAAAATGCAGACAGAAAATCGGTTGCTTATTACTTTGCAAGTACAAACTTCTTAAAACACAATAAGGCTGCTGTGAAATTGATTATTTCAGAGATAAGAAAATCAGCTGAGTGGTATAAAAATAATCCTAAAGCTGCTGCTAAATTATTAGCAAAAGCCTACAATACCAATTTTAATTATGTGTATACAGCTGCAAAAAGAAGTGGATCAAATAAGATAATTCCAGTAAATAAGGATTTATTGTCAGATCTTCAGGCACAGGCTGATGTCTTTTATAATTTGAAATTGGTGCCTAAAAAGATTAATGTGTATGATTCAAAATATTATTGGAATTATACAAAATAGAGAGGTGGACATGGAAATTAGTAAATTTAAATATAAGAAAATAATTTTTGAATTAGCGCCATTTGTCATTCCAGTTATATTATTGATTTTTTGGTATGTTACTACTACTTTCGGCTTTATATCTGATAAAGTTTTTCCGACAATTTCAAGTGTAGTTTCAGTTACTTTAGAACTGTTGAGGAATGGGGAACTAGAAGAAAATGTTCTTATTAGCTTTGAAAGAGCAGTTAGTGGTTTAATCATTGGTGGATTAATAGGCTTTATTTTAGGTATTGTTAATGGCCTATCAAAGTGGAGTTTTGCTTTCTTGGATTCTGTTATACAAATGATTAGAACAATTCCTCATTTATCTTTGTTGCCTTTAGTAGTTATTTGGTTTGGAGTATCTGAAACTGGTAAAGTCTTTTTAGTTTCTTTAGGTGTATTATTCCCAATTTATATAAATACTTTATCTGGCATAAAGGGCGTAGATCCAGAATTAAAAGAAATGGGAGAAGTATATGGATTGAAGAAAATTGGCCTTTTTAGAGAGATTATTTTTCCTGCAGCTTTGCCATCTATATTAATTGGGTTTAGATATGCCTTAGGAAATATGTGGATAACACTTATCGTTGCAGAAACCGTTGCAGCAAATTCAGGTATTGGTTATATGGCGACAAATGCAAGAGACTTTATGCAATTAAATATTATTGTTTTGAGTATAATTATTTATGCTCTTTTGGGAAAATTATCTGATATATTAGCTAAATTGTTGGAAAGCCATTACTTGTTCTGGTATTTTGCAAATAAATAAGTATACAAATGTTTAATAAAAAATAGACATGGATACTGATTTGGAGGTCAATCTACATGATTGAAGAGCGGTTATATATCTAACTGGATAAAGTGGCATAGAGAAAGAATAAAAGATTTAAATAAGACTCACGGATGGTTATCATTTGTTAGTCAAGGATTATTAAAAGAAGGCATTTAAACAAAACTAGAAAATATTCCGGGTCCATGATTATTAAAACAGGGTAATGTAATATATTTTCCTGATAAAGATATTCAAGATGCGATTAATATTAATGGGAAACCTGCCTTAAAACCAACGGCTATACTATGGGAATTTAATGAATATAGTATTGATGGCTCTGCGGTTCCTTTAACTTATAAAGAACTTGAAATTGAGACTATGATTAGACAAGATGGTTTGGAGAGAAAATTATATTTTTTACGAGTTAGAAACTCAAAGCTTGCATCTCAAAGGAAAATAAAAGAGATACCCACTTTTCCTTTATCAAATAAATGTATTTTACCTGCTACTTTTATACCAAAAGAACGATATAAAATTGCTGCACTAACAGTAGAGAATAATATTTTTGAAAATTTTGAATATCTTGGTAAAGTTGTTGTTACATTTGGTAATGGCAGATATTCATTTACACTGCTTGGAAATACAACTCCTGACGGGGTTCAAGGATATCTTCATATACATGATTACAAATGGGAAAAAGTTTCTCCCAAGCCTTCCAGGCGTATTAATAAACGCATACAAATTTGCATTGAGGGATTATGCGGATGTGTCACGTATTGAGAAATCCAAAAAAGTCAGAGTTACAACTATATTTCCGTGACAAGTGGATACAAAAATGTTAAGGGCCTCAGCAACAAATGTAGGTTTTAACTATAACTCGAAAGAAGTAATTAAACCTTCTACAGTTGCAAAAATTATTGATTTTGTTGCAAATGCTCCGCAAGACATGCAAATCACTAATATTGTTTTACGTCCAGGACAAGAACTTGGAAATGAATTTAATGTATAGTTTGAAAATGAATTATCTATATAGTTTTTATAAGTAAATATTTATATACTTTAAAAACTATAAAAAATTATAGAGACTATTAGGGGAAGTGCTTTTTTGATTCAATTAAATAAAAGAAAACCAAAATAGGAATCATAGGATGTGAGTATATAGGACAAGCTATTGAACAAACTTTAATTAAACATGAATTTTTAAAAGAAAGTATTTACGTTTCTTATCATGGCAACCAAGAAACTTACAACAAACTTTTAAAAAAAGGATTAGCTGATTGTGTTTTAAGTAACAAGCAAATATTTGTTAAGTCAGATGTAATTTTTATAACTATACACTCTCAATATATAGTTTATTTACGTGGAGTTACTTTATCCCAAAGTGTACAAGTTATTTCTTGTATAGCTGGATTATCAACTGAAGTGTTAAAAAAATGTTACTAGAATAATGATTAGCGGGCCAAACGGTTTTTTTGAAGAAAAAGATTTAGATGCTTTTACAGTAGGAGTGCGTTTACCAGTAATATTATTAAGTTACATTAATAAGAAAGATACTAAAGACGTTGAATATGCAGTTTCTATCCTTGGTTTTTGGAAGTATATTTATAGTCAAGAAAAGTTATACCGGTATTTTCTTTAGAGGGTGAAACAAAAGAATATGTTTTTAATATGGCAAAGAAGGGTAGAATTGCAGATACAGTAATTGAAGATTTAAGATCAGGTGATAGCTTTTTAACTGCATTAAACAATGAAATAAAAAGAAGCCAAAAAATAATTAAAAATATAAATAAATTGGTAGTATATTAGACGTTAACTTATTTTAGTTATTTAAGTAGATAATTAGTTTTCTAGTGGAGGGAAATATTTATTTTGGTAAATGGTATAGATATTACGCTAAAAGAAATATCAAAATCATATAATAAAAATTATATTTTAAGGAATATTAATCTAAAAATTAATAATGGTGAGTTTATTGCGGTAGTTGGCAAAAGTGGTTGCGGGAAAAGTACACTTTTGAGGATGATTTCAGGGCTTGAAACTCCAACAAGTGGTAAAGTTTTTTATGATGATATTGAACATAATAAAATTACAAAAGAAGTAAAAATCATGTTTCAAAATCCAAGATTGTTACCGTGGAAAAATTTACTAGATAATGTAAAACTTGGATTGCCAAAGGCTTCTTTTAATAAAGCTAAAGATTCATTAAAAAGTGTTGGATTATTCTTAAAAAAGAGTTCATATCCTTGGCAAATATCTGGTGGGCAAGCGCAGCGAGTCTCATTGGCAAGAGCATTAGCCAGTTCGCCTAAATTATTACTGCTAGATGAACCGTTGGGAGCTTTAGACGCTTTTACAAGAATGGAGATGCAGAATCTAATACAAAAAATTTGGTTAGAAGAAAAATTTAATGCAATCTTAGTAACCCATGATGTACCAGAAGCTGTCTATTTAGCTGATAGAGTTATTTTAGTACAAGAAAATAAAATAATTTTAGATGAAAGAATTTGTTTACCAAGACCCAGGAAACGTGAAAGTGAAGAATTTGTAAATAAAAGTAATAAAATATTGAATTTAATTATGAAAAATGCAATTTAATCTATTTGTGCTATATAATAATTTTTTTATTTTTGAGAATAAAGGAGTTTATATTTTATGAGAGAACAATCTGAATTTATTTATAAAATTATAAGCCAAATGAATAAAGAAAATTTAGATGTATGTATATTTTCATCTGCTGATGCAGTTTTCTACAGTACTGGTTTTTTATCTAGGATACTTTATTCATCTGGAAAAGTTGGAGGAGCTTTCTCAATTGTAACTAAAACGGGAGATGTTTATTTAATATGTAGTGAGTTTGAGCGTTTAAGCGCCGAAAGCATTTGCTCAAAAAAAATTAAAATACTTTCTTATCCAGTATGGATCTATATAGAAGACTATGCAAAGAAAAATATGAAAAAAAATTCTCAACCAAATAAAAATGCAGCTGTTGATTTGACCACTGAAATTATATTAGATAAATATTCTAATTATCATAGAGTGGGAATACAAGAAGACTGGATGACTTTTTATTATGAAAACTATATACGTGAAAAATTGGAATCTTATGAATTAATTGACTGTTCAAAAGTTTTGACTGAAGCCAGAGTTGTAAAAAGCAAGTGGGAAATAGATATATTGAGAAGAAATGCACAAAAAGCAGAAGTCTCAATGAATTTGACTAGTAAGAAGATTGTGCCAGGAATGAGTATGATTGAAATATATAAAATATTTGATCTATTTTGCAGAACTGGTTCAAAGTGGGTTACTAATGTTTCACATGCGCATACAATTGGAAGTTACTTCACACCATACTGGAATCCAATTGATTATAAAGTAAAGAGAGGAGACCTTGTTAGATTAGATGGTGGTCCAAATATTGATGGATATAAATCTGATTTAGGAAGGACCTACGTTGTGGAAAATTATGTTAATGATAAAAGTAAGGAAGTTTATGATGAACTTTGGAAAGGATTTATCTATGGTGTAGAGAATATAAAACCAGGGGTTAGAATGTGTGATATTTTTAATGGAATAAATGACCGAATAAATTTAAAAAAATATAATTATGTAAGAGGCCATTATGGGCATTCTATAAGTTGCAGTACAGATGGAGAAGAAGGACCTTTTATATCTCCAAAAGAAAAAAGAGTTTTTAAACCTGGTATGGTTATGTGCTTGGAAACGCCGTTTTATAGTTCTAATCTGCAAACCTTTAATATTGAAGACACTTTTTTAGTTACTGAAAATGGTACAGAATTTTTTACGCATGCTAGTCCATCTTTGATTAATTGAATCTGTATTTCAAAGTAATAAAAAATATAGTTGTGATTGAGATGTTTAATTTGAAATTAGAAAAATTAGAAGTTAGTGATTCTACAGACTTGTTAAATGTCTTACATGATGCGCATAAATCCAATGAAAAGTATAGAGTTCATTTTAAAACTGCTTATGTGGATAAAAAAATTGTTGAAAAGCATTTACAAGCGATGCCAACATTTGCGTATAGGAATAAAGAAGGTAAATTAGTTTCAACGATATCAGTTGATTTGCCTTGGATAAAAGATATGAAAAATTTATTTCTCTTACCTCATATTAATTGGTTTGCAACTGACCCAGAATATAAAAACTTGGGGTATGGGAAGAAAATTATGAATGAAGTAATAAAAAAATATATTTGTTGTGAATTAAAGGCACCTGCAGTAACTTTAGATACTGCAATTAATCATCCATGGTTAAAATATTATTATTCTTCGTTAGGGTTTTTACCGATTAAAAGAATGAGAATTGTTGAAGATCATGAATCTATTTATATGATAAAAATATTAAATAAAGCATTATTAAGTCCTGCTTTGGTTGATATAATAAAAAAGTATAAATATAGATCAGAATAAAAACTTTAAAACAGAACTGCAAGTTTAAATCTTATTTTTAAATGAATAAATTGTGAAAGGAAGAAATCAATGAGTAATTATTCACTGAAACCTGATAAAATAGACCATGAATTTGGAGGGGTACCTTTTCCACCAAACTTTTCATATGAAGATATTCAAAATTTATCTGATAAAGAGTACGAAAAAAGATGGCAAGCATGGCATAATAAAAGAAAAGAAAAATTAAATTCAGATTATGGATGGTTGTCACTTAGAAGTATTGATTGGCTAGTAGATGGAGAAACAGTAAAGATCAAGAATTTTCCAGGTCAATGGAGACAAAGTGATAATGTGGTTACTTATATTCCTGAAAAGGGAAAAGAAGTAACAAATAGAAATAAAGTTATTAGAAGTCCTAAGGATATAATAGTGGATACAGTGGCAGATGTTAATGTTGAAGATTTTTATTATGAAGAAGTCAGAGCTCAGTTAATTAAAAGGATCGGTAGTAGTGATAGAAAATTTGCAGTACGTCAACGGGATCCTAATTCCGACAATCTGAAGAATTTCAAAGGTATAAAATATTTTAAACCTAATAAAAATTGGGTTTTGCCTGCTAATTATGTTCCTTTAAAAGAATGGAAAAATGTTAAAACAGGAGCGGTTTTATCAGATCTTATCCATAATGAAACGGCTATTGGAAATTTATTTTTTACCTACAAATCAAAAAAATATAAATTCATTGTTTTTCAAGGGCACAATGATGATTCTGGATGGGCAAAAAAAGATCCTAAAACTGGTAGATTAAATTACTTAGATAATAGACAAGGATCTGATGGTTTGGGATTTATTTCATTTCGTGATGCAACAACTGGTAAAGAAACATACGGTGGTGGTCGAGGTATTAATATTGACGTTTCAAAGCCTGAAAGTGTAGATCATATTGATTTTAATTTTTCAACCAATCCTCCTTGCTTTTTCAGTGAATACTGCACATGTCCATTTGCTCCAACCGAAAATGATTTACCTTTTGCAATTTCAGCGGGTGAAAAAAATTATTAAATTAACTTATTAATATGCGGTGTATTTTCTGCTTAGACGGTTCATCTTTTCTTTTACTCGTCGTTTGTAAAATTAAGTTAGAAATAAAAAAGCCATTTGTGGTAGACTTTTGAATATCCATAATCAAAAGAGAGGTAACCACAAATGACCTATAAACATCTTACCACACGTGAATTAACCTTCATATATAATTTTTGGAAACAAGATATTAAAGCCTATCAAGCCGCTAAAGCTCTTAAACGTTCCAGCGAAACCGTTTATCGTGTTTACCGGTTTCTAGATGCTGGTAATTCAATTAGTCAATTTCAAGAAAATCATCGAATTAATAAAACTCATTGTGGTCGAAAAGCAATTGAATTACCAGAAGATGAAACCAAATACATTAAGCAGAAACTCGCATTAGGTTGGACCCCTGATACGATTATTGGTCGAGCTGAGATACAGATCAGTTGTAGTATGAGAACCTTATACCGACTCTTTCAAAGAGGTATTTTCAATGTGAAATTGTTGCCAATGAAAGGTAAAAGGCATCCAAATGGTTACGTTGAACGGCGTGGTAAAGCTGGCCGACTCGGCAGAAGCATTTATCAACGCTATCAGGATTATCCTCATTTTCAACATGAATTTGGTCATTTAGAAGCAGACACCGTCCAAGGCAAAGCACATCAAGGTGCAGTTATGACCTTAGTTGAGCGTCTCTCCAAAGTTGAAATCATTTTAAACATCCAACAAAAATCAGCTGAATGCGTTAATAAACATCTTAGTCAATGGCTGTCCCAACAGCCAAAACACCTTTTCAAGTCAATTACTTTTGATAATGGTAAAGAATTCACTGGTTGGAAAGAAATCGCAAATAAACATGATATTAGTACTTATTTTGCTGAAGTTGGGGCTCCTAATCAGCGTGGCTTAAACGAAAATAACAATGGACTAATTAGACGAGATGGTCTCAACAAAAGCATGGATTTTCGCAATTTACCAAATGCTTTAGTTCAACAAGTCAGTAGCCGGCGTAATCATATTCCAAGAAAATCATTAAATTATAAAACACCAATTGAGGTATTCATGAAAAACATCACAGATAAACAGTTATGTTATTTCTAACTTAATTTGACATTTCAAGACTTAAAATTCAGCTGTGTAACACTCTTGACAAAAGTTTTAAAAACATTAAAATAAATATTAAGTTGTTAATGTGATTTTAATTAATTAAATCTTTTGAAAAGAAGAGTAGCTGACAAAGTTAAGTACAGAGAACCCTCAAAAGTTGAAAGTGGGTATTAACTAAATTAGTGAAGATGAGCTTTGAAACAGAGGCATTTGGTGGAAGCTTGATGCTCGGTAGGAACCGTTAACTTTCCAGATATTTGGACAACAAGTATCGTTGAGGCATCTTGATTATAAGATGTAAAAAAGGGTGGTACCACGGTTTAACGTCCCTTATTTGTCGGCAGTGATGAATAAGGGATTTTTTTGTATAAAAATTTTATCAAGTAACTTATAAAATAACAAACAAATATTTTTAATTATAATTTAAATTAAAAAAGATGAGTAATTTGCTAAATCCATTTACAGAGAGACTAGTTTGATGAGAATAGTTATGGAGCAACAAATGAAGATGGTCTTTTAAGAAAATTTGATGTGAGCTTGAGGAAGCAAGCATCAAACAGGAACGCCTGTTACAGCGTCGAGGTTATAAAAAATGATTAATTTTATTTATGACCTGGTAAGGCTGATTAAAGTGATTTGATCAGCAAATAACGAGTGGTAACGCGAAAAAAACGCCTCGTAGTCAGAAATGACTGCGGGGCGTTTTTTGTTTATAAATTTATTAAATATATGGGGGGATCGTAATCTTGAAAAGAGAAGTAGTTATTAAGATTGGAAATTCTTTTGAAACTTTTAAGATAACACAAAAATGGTTAATAGCTTTCTTAATTACTGCAATGACAAACAATGTAGAGGAATTTTGATAATTAGAAATTCAAAACTAAAAACAAAATTTAAGCAGATGGTTATAACCGATTTTTTAGAAAAATTATTAATGCATATTATAGCTGAAAGGTTAAGTCAAATGAAAAATGACAAAGAAAAATCTATTACAGATGAGATTGTTGAAAAACTTTGTTCAGAAGAAAATAAAAATAATGAGGAAATGAATGAAGCCCAAAGAGCTTTGACAAATTATTTAACCGTTCTTTTTAAAGGAACTAAACAACCGGCAGTAAAGAGGCTATTCTCGTTTTTTAACGTCAATCAAAAGTTTATTCCTTTAACATCAAAAAGTGGTTTACCGATGGAAAGATCAGCCATTTTAAATGGTTTTGCAGCACATTATTTGGATCTCGATGATACGCAGGCGAATTTAAGAGGTCATCCGGGTGCAACAATTTTTTCGACTTTATTTGCAGTTACAGCTGAAGAAGACAGCGTGGAAAGCTTGCTTTGGGCGTATGTCCAAGGTGTTGAATTAGCCGGGAAATTTGGCAAGATTTTAAATCCTCAATTAGCCTGGCATGGTTGGCACACAACAGGTCTGATTGGGACAATTGCAGCAGCTGCTGCAATTGGTGTCTATAAAAAATTTGACAAGCAACAGTTGATAAATCTTCTTTCGTTTGCTGCAACTCAAGCAAGCGGGCTTGAAATTGAAGCTGGCAGTGATGGTAAACCTTTTAATGCTGGAATTGCAGCTCGGAATGCAATAACTGCTTATTTATTTGTTAAAAGTGGTTTAACGGCTAATCAGGATCCCTTTGGCAGCAATCGTGGCTGGTTTGAAGTTGTGCAAGGAAGAATGATCAGTGCACCTGATATAGTTCAAGGATGGCTAAATCCAGCTGAAATTATTGAGCCTGGTCTTTGGTTTAAGGCACATCCATTTTGTTCGGCAGCAATGTCAAGTCTTGATGCTGCTAAAGAACTCTATCGAAAGGGCGTTCGCTTGCCGGATTGTCAACGAATAGTAATTCATTTTCCAGTTGAAGGTGATCATGCTTTAAGATTTGAGAATCCGCAAAACGGGAAAGAAGGCAAATTTTCTGCTGAATATATTGTTTGGCAGGTTCTGACCTTTGGTGATGTCAAAGATGATTATTTCGAATTAGCAAATGTTCCAGATGATTTTAATGAAAGAAAGGTCCTTTTTACCAGGAAACATGATTTGCTAAAAGAAATTGAAGAAGCTAGACCAACTAAAATTGATGTATTGCTGAAAAATGGATCTTCTCTTTCAAGTGAAATTATTTTTCCTAAAGGTTCACCAAAAAATAAAGTCAGTACAAAAGAGCTGATTTATCAGCTTAATAAAGAAACTGGACAAAGAAGTGAAATTATAAAAAACATTATCTTAAATCCACAAGCAAAGGCAATAAAAATAAATTTAACCGTTAATAGGGGGAATCAATTATGAAAAAATTTTGGATTACAGTTGTGAGTTTAGTGGTTGTTGTTGTGATTGTATTTTTGGGAGTTAAACAACTAAATAGTTCAACGAGCGGCGGCAGTAAGCAGAATAAGGGAACAGTTACTTTGGCTGCTACCGGGACAAGTTTTCCAACCTCATATAAAAAGAATGGCAAACTCGTCGGCTTCGATGTTGAATTAGCTAATAAAGCTGCTAAAGCCTTGGGTTATAAAACAAAATGGGTAACTGGAGACTTCGATGGGCTGTTAGGCCAATTAGATAATGGCAAAGTTGATACAGTGGCAAATGATATCGCTGTTACACCAGAAAGGTCAAAAAAATATATTTTCAGTAAAGTTTATAATACAGAAAAAACAGCGGTTGCCGTAAAAAGCAATACTCCTTATAAGACACTCAAAGATATGGAGGGAAAAACTGTTTCTGGTGCGGTTGCTTCAAATAATACAGAAAATTTAAAAAATTATGATTCTAAAATAAAGATTAAGACTTTTGACTCTAGAGATGAAATTTATCAGTCACTTTTGGTTGGACACGTTGACGGTGCAATCGATACACGTAATAACTTAAATGCTTTAATTAAGGCTAAAAATTATAAATGGAGAGTTTTGAAAGGAAATGCTGCAACGGTTGATATAGCCTTGCCCTTTTTAAAAAATGCTAGAGGAAAGAAGTTAAGAAAAGAATTTAGTAAAGAAATTAAGAAGTTAATTGACAATGGGACAGTGCGTAAATTATCAATCAAGTATTTTGGATATGATATAACACCAAATTTAAAAAAATAGTCTAGTTAGGAGAAAATAATAAATGACAAGCTATCAAGAATTAAAGAATTTTACCAAACAAGAGTATAAAAATTATTGGGAAGAATGGCATCAAAAAAGAGAAAAGAAGATAAGCTCTCCTTATGATTGGTTGTCTTTAAAAAGCATTGATTGGCTTAGTGATGAGAAAAAATTAAAGATTGAAGGTTTTCCTGGAGAATGGGAACAAAATGGTAACATGGTCACTTATTTTCCAGAAAAGGGGAAGACAGTTTTTAATCGGGGGCAAGAAGTTACTTTGCCTAAGAAAATGCTCGTTGATGCGGTTGCTGATGTAAATGTCGAAGATTTCGAATATCAAGGAGTTAGAGCACAGTTAATAAAAAGAATTGGTTCTGATAAAAAATTTGCTGTCCGTCAACGCGATCCACAATCAAGATTCAGGAAAGATTTCAAAGGATTGCCTCATTTTGAACCTGATCAGGTTTGGGTTTTACCAGCTCATTATGTTTCTCTTGATAATTGGTATGATTTAAAAACTAAAGCGGCTGTTGGTGGCTTATCTCATAATGAAACTCAAATTGGAAAATTATATTTCGAATATGAAAACAAAGAGTATCAATTTGTTGTTTTCCAAGCACATAATGATGATTCTGGTTGGACAAAGCTTGATCCAAAGACAGGTAAAGTAAAATATTTGAATAATCGTCAAAAAACAAGCAGTAAAGGAACTATTTATTTTAGAGATCAAACAACAGGAAAAGAAACATATGGCGGAGGAAGACGAATTCGAATCAATATTTCCGATCCTCAAAAATTAGATTTTATTGATTTTAATACAGCTGTAAATTTACCTTGTGCTTTTAGTTATTTTTGTACTTGTCCATTTGCACCGGTTGAAAATACTTTGCCGTTTGCCGTTCCAGTGGGAGAAAAAAAGCCTAAAAAATAAAGGAACTCAATACATTAAAACTTTGTTTAAAAGATTGGAGGTCATAGGTTGAATTTTGAAAAATTAACAGTTAAGGATTCTTGGCAGCTAACGCAGTTATTGCATGATGCATACCAAGCAGATGAAGATTTGGGCATTCATTTTAAAGCTGCTGATATTGGTGAGAGTATTGTTAAAAAGCATTTGGTTTCGACGCCAACATTTGGTTATAAAGGCAATGAAGACAGGTTAATTTCAACCGTTTCTGTTAGGTTGCCATGGTCAATCAATCCAGGGCCATACAGCTTGCCACATATTGGCTGGGTTGCAACTGATTCGAAGCATAAGCATCAGGGACTTGCTAGAAAAATCATCTTAGATGTGATTAATAAATTCATAAAAGAAGAGTTAATGGCACCGGGCGTCACACTTGGGACAGCAGTTGAGCATCCTTGGCTTAAGGATTTTTATATTTCTCTTGGCTTTACTCCTTTTGAAGAAATTCGCAAGTATCAGGATCATAAAACGGTTTATTTAATTAAGTTATTCGATGAAGATGACTTACGAAAGATTTCAGATGAGAAATTAAGAACCATTTTGCAAAAAGCTAAGGTATTTAAGGAGGACAATGATGAGTTTTAATTGGCAATATTTTATAAAAGTTTTTGCCCAACTACCAGCATATATACCAGTTACTTTGATTATGGCAATTTTCGCGATGATATTAGCAATTATAATCGGCATTTTGATTACAGTTCTTCAATTATCACATATTTGGATTTTAAGAAAATTTGCCCAACTATACATTTCGTTATTTAGAGGTATGCCGACCCTAGTTCAACTATTTATAATTTATTATGGTTTACCGCAGTTTTTTCCATCTCTTCGTGGAGTTCCAGCAATCATCGCTGCAATTGTCGGATTAGGTTTTAAGGAATCATCATATTTAGCTGAAATATTCCGAGCTGGGTTCAATTCGGTTGATGAGGGCCAAATAGAGGCTGGTAAGTCACTGAATATTCCAAACTTGACTTTATTCTGGCATATCGTTTTACCACAAGCTGCATTGAACGCATTACCAGCGACTGGAAATACTTTTGTTAGTTTGCTAAAAGAAACATCTTTAGCATTCACGCTTGGGTTAACGGAACTGTTTGGCGAAGGTAAAATGCTTGCCGGTGAATCTTTTAATTACTTTGAAACATATTTAGCAGTTGGAATTTTGTACTGGATTTTAATCATTATTTATACTTGGCTGCAAAGCTTATTAGAAAAATCACTGCTCAAACCGTATCGGAGGAATTTGAATGAGTTTAATAGAAGTGAAAAATCTGTCAGTTAAAATTGGCAATAAAGAAATTTTAAAAAATATTAATTTAAATGTCGAAAAGGGTGCAGTAACTGCTTTTGTGGGCCCAAGCGGTTCAGGCAAGACAACTCTTTTACGTACTTTAAATCTGTTGCAGCTTCCGACAACAGGATCCATCAAGGTCGGCAATACCGTTGCAACAGCTGGCAGGATAAATGCAAAAGTAGTTCATGATCTTAGAAAAAATTCTGCAATGGTTTTTCAGCAATTTAATCTGTTTAAGAATTTAACGGTACTGGAAAATGTAGCTAATCCTTTGATTTATAACCATCTGGCAAATAAAGAAGCAGCTGAAGAAAAAGCAATTGAAGTTTTGAAAAGTGTAGGTCTAGCGGGAGTTGTTAATCAATATCCAGTAACTTTATCTGGTGGCCAGCAGCAACGAGTTTCAATTGCTCGTGCAGTAGCTGTGAAACCAAAAGTTATTTTATTAGATGAGCCTACCTCTGCTTTGGATCCAGAGTTAGTTGAGAGTGTTTTGCAAACTATTGCTGGTTTAGCAAAAGAACATATCACGCTGGCATTAGTAACACATGAAATGGAATTTGCCAGACAAATTGCTGATGAAGCAGTATTTATTGAAGATGGGCAAATCCTTTCTAAAGGACCTGCCAAAGAATTACTTTCTGGAAATACTTCTTCAACCAGAATTGATTCATTTATTAATTCGTTAAAGCGAAGTGCAATTTTATAATTTAGAAAAAGGAAGGATATAATGGCAGACGTTTTAGATTCAACTTTAATGCAGAATAATTTTGGCACAACTGAAATTCGTGAAGCTTGGACTGACAAGAATAAAATAGCTAAACAGTTACAAGTTGAAGCAGCTCTTTCAAAAGTTGAAGGACAGTTGGGAGTGATCCCCGCAGATGCTGCACAAAAAATTGTCGAGCAATCTAAGCTTGAAAACTTTGATATTGAAGCTCTTGCCAAAGAAAGTGCTCAAAAAAGGCATTCTTTGATTGGCTTGATTAATCACTTACAAAAATTAGCTGGCAGTCAAGCAGGTGAATATGTTCATTTTGGTGCAACGACTCAGGATATTGTTGATACCGGCATTATGTTGCAGACCAAAGAGGCTTATCAAATTATAGTTGAAGATAGTAAAAAATTGATTGCTATCTTGAAGAAACAGGCTAAAAAGTATCGTTCAACCGTCATGATTGGCAGGACTCACGGTATTCAAGCTATTCCGATTACTTTTGGTTTTAAATTAGCAGTTTGGCTTGATGAAGCTTTGCGAAATCATCAACGTTTAGTCAATTTAGCAAAAAATGGGATTTTTGTTGGCAATTTAAGTGGTGCTGTGGGAACTTATGCCGCCTTTGGAGAAAAGGGTCCAGAAATTGAGCGCCAGGTTTTAAGCGAGTTGGGTTTGGATGTGCCTAATATTTCGTGGCAATCTTCTCGAGATCGTTTTTCTGAATTTGCCGCTGTTTTAGGGATTTATTCCGGTTTGTTAGGAAAAATTGGTCACGAGTTGTTTAACTTAATGAAAACCGAAGTGGATGAAGTTCGTGAGCCCTTTAAAGAAGGTGAAATTGGATCCTCAACTATGCCGCAAAAAAGGAATCCGGCTTTGATTGAGGGGCTAGCGAGTTTATCGCAACCAGCATTTAAAGATGTGGGTTTGATGCTGGAATCTCTATTATTTGATGGCGAAAGAGATGCAATTCATTGGCGTAATGAATGGATCGTTTTGCCCGAGATCACCAATTACTTAGATGCTCAATTACAAAGTGCGACTTACATTTTAGCGGGAATGCAAGTCAATGAAAAACAAATGTTGCACAACATTGAGTTACAACGCAGCTTGCCTTTTGCTGAAAAAATTATGTTTAATTTAGGAAAAGTTATTGGCAAGCAATCAGCTCATAAATTAGTTTATCAATGTGCAATGGAAACGATTGAAAAAAAAGAACATTTTATTGATGTTTTATATCAACAAGCAGAAGTAAAAAATAATTTTACCAAAGAAGATTTAATCAACTGGACAGATCCGCAAAAAGATTTAGGCAGTATTTTAGAAAAAGTTGATCAAGTTGTCAGCAAAGCAGAAGAAATAGGTTGAATTTGATTAAGAAAATGAGATGTTAAATTTAATTAATATTTTTTTGGTTTGTTGATGTTCCAGTTTGTGAGAATTACTTTGCGATTGATAAAATTGTGTTAGTTAGCAACTTTGATTAAAAGTTTAAATATTTTGAATGAAAAATCAGAAAGAGGTTTTGAAAATGAGCAATAAATTTGATACCAAAAAAATTCATGCCGGTTACGTACCAGAAGATCACAATTATTCGGCAACAGTTCCGATTTATCAAAATGTAGCTTTTGACTTGGATAGTACTGCTCGAACAAAAAAAATTCTTGCAGGGGAATTACCTGGTTCATATACTTATTCGCGGGTTGCTAATCCAACGGTCGATGTTTTTGAAAAACGGATCAATGAATTAGATGGTGGTGTTGGAGCCGTTGCGGTTGGTTCTGGGATGGCTGCAATTACTGATGCTGTTTTGAATACAGCTGAAGGCGGCGGGCGGATTATTGCTCCATTAGATATTTATGGCGCAACTTTAGATGAATTCCGAACACTTTTCCCTAAGTTTGGTATCTATACTGATTTTGTTGAAAATATTAACAATTTTGATCAAGTTGAAAAGCTGATCAAGCCAGATACAAAGGCAATTTATGCCGAAAGTGTATCCAACCCGATCACTAATATTGCTGATGTTGAAGGGTTGGCAAAATTGGCTCATTCACATAATATTCCCTTGATTATTGATAATACTTTTCCAACGCCTTATTTGTTCAACCCGATTAAACATGGTGCCGATGTCGTTGTTTATTCTTCAACTAAAGGAATCAATGGCCATGGAAATGCAGTTTCCGGTATTGTGGTCGATGGCGGCCATTTCAATTGGGGGCAAGACAAATTTCCGCAATTTCTTGAACCTGAAATTACACTTAAACAGCCTGGGAGAAAAGATACCAGTTTTGCAGCAGTGTGCGGCAAGGCGGCCTTCATTCAACGCTTGCGTACTAAATATTTGAGATTATTTGGTGCGGTTTTAAGCCCATTTGATGCTTATTTAGAGCTTCTAGGATTAGAAACTATCTCTGAACGGATTAGTAAGGAAGTGGCAACGAGCTTAAAGCTTGCTCATTTTCTTGAAAGAAATACACATGTTGAAAAAGTTTATCATTCAGGTCTTTTAAATACTGATCAAAAAGATCTAGTCAAAAAGTATTTTCCACGCGGAATTGGTACGATTTTCTCATTCAAACTCAAGGGAACACAAGAAAATGTCAATAAACTCCTAGATAGTGTCAAAGTCTTTACTTACTTGCCAAATGTTGGCGATAATCGTTCACTGATCGTCAATCCAAGCGATGTAACACATCGAGAAGTACCAAAAGATGAATTAACAAAGGAAAATGTTACATTTAATTTGCTACGCCTGTCGATTGGCCTTGAAGATGCTGATGATTTAGTAGCACTTGGATCAAGCAATTAAAAAAGCTTTTGAGGAGTAATCTTATGGACGAAAAAGAGTATGCCAAACATATTGATGAGATCGTTGAACTGCGACATTATTTTCACCAACATCCTGAGCTTTCAAATCAAGAATTCAATACAACCAAGAAAATAACTGAAGTTCTTAATAATTGGGGTGTTAAAATCATTCCCACTAAGCTTGATACTGGACTTTTAGCCGAAATTAAGGGCACTCAGCCGGGTCCAGTAGTTGGTTTGCGGGCAGATATTGATGCACTTCCAGTTTACGAAAACACCAAGTTAGTTTTTAAATCACAAAACGCCGGTATTATGCATGCTTGCGGTCATGATTTGCATATGTCAAGTTTGTTAGGAACAATTCGTTTCTTTCAAGATCATCAAGATTTGGTCAATGGAACGCTTCGTTTTCTTTTTCAGCCGGCTGAAGAAGCGGGAGGTGGCGCAGATCAGGTTTTGCAGAAGGATGTTTTGTCCGGTGTCCAGGCTTTGATTGGTTTTCATAATAATCCTAATCTGCCGGTTGGTACAATTGCTCTCCAACCTGGTCCAATGATGGCTGGCTGTTATAAATTTGATATTAAAATTAAAGGGCAAGGCTCGCATGGAGCAAAACCCGAAAAAAGTAAAGATCCAATCGTTGTTTTAGCAGCCATTATTTCTAGTTTGCAAACGATCGTCAGCCGTAACATTGACCCGCAAGATGCAGTTGTTGTCAGTGTTACTCATGTTTCAGCCGGAAAAGTTTGGAATGTTATCCCTGGTGAAGCTACTTTGGGCGGAACAGTACGTTTATTTAATTTAAAAGATGCAGCCATTGTTAAAAAGCATCTGATTGAGCTTGCTCAAAGAATTGCTGCTGCTTATGAAGAAAAAGTTGAAGTTATTTGGGATGAGAGAACTTTGCCGATTGCCAATGATGTGAAGTTGACTCAAGCTGTGATTAATAATCTTTCAATCAAAGTTCAAAAACCAGTTCTTTCAATGGCAGGAGAAGATTTTGCAACTTATCAAAAACAAATACCAGGAGTTTTTGCTTTTATCGGTTCTAATGGGAAATCTGATGCAGCTGATTGGCATGAACCAGAATTTGTTGGCTTCGATGAGATGCTGCCAATCGGGATCCAGTATTTTGTTGAAGGTACATTAGGTCTCTTAAAATATTTAAAATAACTGATCAAGGTGAGTAGATGACTAAAATTATTGCCTATCATGTTCGCAAAGATGAACAGCCGTTTATTAATGAATGGAGCAAAGAAAATCAGATAGAAGTTAAAAGCCTGCCATTTGAATTACATACGGAGACTGTCAAATACGCTGAAGGTTATGATGGCATTATTTTCAAACAGCGTAGCAGATTAGATGATAATGGATCAATTTATCGGACACTGAAAGATTTTGGGATTCATCAACTATCCTGCCGCTCTGCAGGTGTTGACACAATTGATTTTGCTTCAGCTAAAGCTAATGATATCAAAATCACCAATGTTCCATCGTACTCACCACATGCAGTTGCTGAATTGGTATTAATGCAGGCGATGCAGCTGATCAGACATTATCCAGAATTTAAAGAACGGGTCGATAATAACGATTATGTGGTTGATGGTTTACGTTCACGCGAGCTATCTGAATATACGATTGGTATTATCGGTGTGGGCCGAATTGGCAGTACTGTTGCTAAAATCTTTCATGCATTAGGTGCCAAGGTTCTTGGTAATGATTTGATTGAAAAACCGGAATTAGAACAAGCCAAGATTTTAAAATACGTTACTAAAAATGATATTTATGAAAAAGCTGATATTGTGACTTCCCATGTTTATTTAAGCCCTAAAAATGTTCATTTGATCGATAAGAGAGCTTTCTTGAAGATGAAGCCAACTGCTTTTTTGATTAATGATTCACGTGGCCCGGTCGTTAATACCCAAGATCTAATAAGTGCCTTGAAACGACATCAAATTGCCGGTGCCGCACTGGATGTTGTTGAAGGCGAAACGAAAATCTTCAATTTAAAATTTTCTGGTCAAACACCGATTGCTCATTATAATGAATTAAAAAAATTACCAAATGTGATTTTAACACCGCATATCGGTTTTTATACCGATATTGCAGTCGCAAGAATGGTCAAACAGGCATTAGATGATGCTTTACTGATTATCAAAGGAAAACAAAGTCCACATGAAATTAATTTTTAAAGGAGAATAAAAAATGGTTCAAATCAGGAAAATGACAATCGATGACTATGATCAAGCATACGCTTTATGGGAAAAAACGCCGGGGATGCATTTGCATTCATTGGATAATAGTCGAGCAGGGATCGAACAGGTGATCGATCATAACCCTACTTTGTGCTTTGTAGCTGAAGATCAAAACAACATTGTTGGCACGATTTTAGGTGCCACTGATGGCCGCAAAGGATATTTTTATCATGTTGCAGTTGCTGAGAAATATCGTCATCAACAAATCGGTTCACATTTAATCACCAATGTTTTAAAGGGCTTGAAACAACAAAATATTCAAAAAGTTGGTTTGTTTACGGTTATTGATAATATTCAAGGGCAGAATTTCTGGAAACGTTTGGGATTTAAAGAGCGGCCGGATATTAAATATTTTGACCTTGATCTATAAATTTACTAATTAAGTTGGAGGATGAAGCTAATGGTTGAAAATTTTTCGTGCGGATTTAATCCTAAAAGGATCCAGACTAAGAATCAAAAAGGTTCAATTGCATTTAATAAGCGTTTTTCAACTGGTGAACTGCCAGTTGAAGCAAATCGTTATCGTTTGATCTTAGGCAAATTTTGTCCGTGGGCAACGCAAGTAGCAATTGAAATTGATTATCTAGGTTTGGATCAGGTAATTTCTAAGGGCGTCGTTTATCCTTTACGGCGTAATGGCATAACAAGTGACTGGTGGTTTGGTGATCAAGATGAGATTCAAGATCCGGTTTTAAAAACTAAGCGACTTTCCCAAAATTACCAAAAAGCAGTTGCAAGTTTTAATAGCCGTGCTAGTGTCCCGGCTTTGATCGATGTAACAACTGGTCAAGTTGTCAATAATGATCTGGATATTTTGCTGGACGAGTTGGCGCTTGAATGGCAAAAATTTGCCAATGAAAAAGTAAAAGATTTTTATCCTCAAAACGATCAAAAAAAGTTCAGAGCTCAAGCAGTAGATATTTTGGAAAATGTTAATCAGCTGCCCGGCAAAATTACAGCTGTGAAATCACAAACTGAATATGAAAGGCTAGCTAAAATCTTTTTTGATCATTTGGCAAAATATGATGGAATATTGCAGCAGCAAAAATATCTGTGGGGCAATCATTTAACTCAGTTAGATATTCGGTTGTTTGTGACACTCGTTCGCTTTGATCTGGTCTATTATTATTTGAATAAATTAAGTTATCGCCAGTTGACGGATTATCCAGCTTTGTGGGCATATGCCAAACGTTTGTATCACCTTCCGGCTTTCAAAAAGAATACCGATTTTAATGATATCAAGTTACATTTTTATCAAGTAGATGATCAGGAAGTAACTTCTTTAGGTCGGATTCTCCCACTGCTAAATGAAGAAAAATGGGATAAATGACTTTCTTGAAATAGGAAGTAAACGTTAAAGTGAACTATTTCAAAGGAGGGGGGATTTTAAATGAGTTTTGTCTTTTCAAAATTAGAAAACGAACTGATTAATGAACTAATTAAATACCGACATTATTTTCATGAAAATCCAGAACTTGCATTTCAGGAAAATAATACGACTCAAAAAATTAAAGACATCTTGCAGTCTTGGAAAATAAAAATTTTACCAACTAAATTAAAGACCGGAGTTTTTGCTGAGATTGGTCCCCAAACGGCAAAAAATACGCTAGCATTACGAGCTGATATTGATGCGTTGCCAATTCAAGAAGAATCCGGCGTCCCCTTTTCATCCAAAAACCCGGGAGTTATGCATGCTTGCGGTCATGACACACATATAGCTTCCCTTTTAGGTGCCGCTTTTTTGTTAAAGCAGCAAGAAGCCGATTTGCCAGGGAAGGTCCGTTTACTTTTTCAACCGGCGGAGGAAGATCAAGAAGGTGCTTTGCATGTCATTGAAGACGGTAAAATTGACGGAGTGAGGGCAATTATCGGTTTTCACAATACACCAGGACATCCAATTGATGCGATCGGTCTTCATACCGGGATTGTCAGCGGAGCAATTGATAAATTTAAAGTTACCTTAAAAGGTGTCGGGACTCATGCGTCAGCTCCACAAAATGGCAAGGATGTGATTGTGGCTTTGGGAGCAGAACTGAATTTATTACAAACGATCATTAGTCGGCGAATTGATCCGTTTAAACCAGCTGTTTTGAGTGTGACCCATGTTAACGCTGGCAATACTTGGAATGTTTTGCCGCAAACCGCGTTTTTTGAAGGAACGGTTCGGACTGCAGACAAAGAAGCTCGGAAACAGATCAAAACCAATTTTCTGAAGTTAGTTAAACTGACTGCTGAAGCTAGTGATACGCAAGCGGATATTGATTGGTATGATGGCGATCCTTCAGTTGATAATGATTCCTGGCTGACAGAAATTGTCAAAAATGAGTCACGCAAATTTGCGTCAATTTATGAACAGGTTCCTAAATTGGGCAGTGATGACTTTGCTTGCTTTCAGGAACATATTCCAGGTGTCTATGCAAATATTGGTAATGGCTATAATGTTAGTGCTCACAATCCTAAATTTAAAGCTGATGATCGGCTAATTGCTACCGGGGTTAAATTCTTTACACATAATACTATTCGGATTTTGAATGAATTAAATAAAAGAAAGAGGGTGAACGAAGGGTGAAAAAGAAGACGTTACGAAATCTAATTATTTTAATTGCTGCAATTGCAATTATTGTTTTAGCAATTTTTTCATTTGGAAAGCACTCCAGTTCAAATAATAAAAAAGAAATTTTGGTGGGAACTTCTCCTGGTCCGTATAGTGATCTTTTTTTAAAGGGGATAAAGCCAATTTTGGAAAAAGAAGGTTACAAAGTTAAAAGTAAATCTTTTAGTGATTTATTGAATGCCGATATTGCTTTGAATGAAGGAGATATTGACTTAAATGTTGACCAGCATACGGCTTATATGAAAAATTTCAACTCCGAGAAGAATGGAAAATTGGTTGCTTTGACAACTATTCCGACTGTACCTACTGGAATTTACCCAGCAAATAAAAAATCACTCAAGGATGTTGAAAATGGTGATAAAATAGCAATTCCAAATGATCCTTCAAATACTGCGCGGGCTTATCGGCTTCTAGTTAAAGCTGGCTGGATAACTTTGAAAAAAGGCGTTAATCCGATTAAGGCCACTAGTAAAGACATTGCCACAAACAAGTATAATTTAAAAATCACAGAAATGGATTCATCAACTATTCCACGAGCAAAATCGGATTTTGATTATATCGTTTTACCTGGTTCAATTGCTTACAGTGCAAAAATTTCATCCAAGAAAATGTTGCTGGCTGAAAATGTTGTTCATGACTATTTGTTAGTAGCGGTAACTAATAAAAAGAACTCAAACAAGAAATGGGCAAAAGATGTAATCAAAGCCTATCATTCAAAACAATTCAAAAGTTATGTGAAAAAGCATAATAAAAGTAACTACTGGGTAATGCCAAAGTGATAAGAAGTGTAGTGGGCGGTTATAAAATGTAGGAAAAGGAGGTGCGGACAAAATTCTGGACCAAATTTGGAGGAATTTGAATGTTCTCTAAAGAGAATCGACTTAAAGCTGTTAAATTTTTTTAAATATGACCATTCTTATGCACCTGTGATTCATTAATTAGGATACCCTTCTGTTGGTGCTTTGCATCACTGGCATCAGGAATATAAAAGTACCGGTAAATTAAAGTAAAAGCAGAATTACCACCAAAATAGTTGATTATTACAGCCTGCCAAAGTGGTCAGCGGAGTTATTTAGCTGAGCATATTTTACGCAATCATGGTTTTTAAGTCAAAAATTTAGATGGTGACTGACTTATCATGCTGGAGTAGCACAGACAAATAGTTTTTAGTATATCTTTGGGGTAAATGCTGATAAGAATAGAAGGTTGGAGTTAGCTTACAGTGTGATCCAGAATTAGTTAATCGACTTAAAAAGAGTTGAAGGACAAATTCGCGGAGTTCTCAAAACGATGAATAATCAAGCTGACTGTAGTTCAGTTACAACACAACTGCTGGCAGTTAAATCAGGTGTTGACAAAGTCCTTGGCTGGATTGCTTTGGAAAATTTGAAAGTTGAAGTTGATGAAGAAACGACAGATTCAAAAATTGGGGATGGCCCTGAGATCCAAGCAGCACTGAAGATTTTGCTTAAAACACGATAGAAATTGAAACCTTTTGACGGAGGATCAACAAGGGCAAAGCTTGAATTTATCAAGAAAATAGCTGCTGAGGTCTGGCGGAGCTGATTAATTATTCACTAAGTTATTAAAAAAAAGTAAGTCTCATAAAAAACTGTTTTTATTAATTTAAAAACAGTTTTTTTTTGTTTTTAAAGTATTTTATTAAAATTTCGCTGTTCAAAAAGTAAATACCTTAATCATACTGTATAATTATATTTAATTGCTTTTTAATATATTCGATTTATGAGTTGAAGCTGTCTTTTATTAATGAATAAAAATTCTAAATTAGGTGACTAAAATGAATTTAGATTATAAAGTTATACCAGTTGGTGAGCGTGCGATAATGATTGATTTTCCAGAAAAAATTGACGTTGCCCAGAATCAGTTGATTCATGCTTTGGCTGACGAGTTAAAAAAACTGAATAAGGCGGAAATTATGGACCTAATTCCCGCTTATCATACTTTGACGATTGATTTTGATCCGTTTCAGACGGATTTTCAAGCTTTTAAATTCTGGGTGCAGGATTTTTTGGCAGCTCATCTGGCAGAAGCCAAGAAAACTATTTTAAAGCGGGTTGTTGAAATTCCAGTCTGTTACGGTGGCAAATTTGGGCCAGACTTAATTGATGTTGCCAAATTTGCTGGCGTGACGACTGATGAAGTCATCAAGATGCATACTAGTCAGTTGTACTATATTTATCTGCTAGGTTTCTTACCAGGCTTTGCTTATGCTGGCTTTGTTGAAGATCAAATTGCCATGCCACGCTTAGCTAAACCGCGTTTAAAAATTCCCGCTGGAAGTGTTGGTATTGCAGGCAAACAGACTGGAATGTATCCAGTTACATCTCCTGGCGGTTGGCGGCTGATTGGTCAAACACCGCTAAAATTATATGATCCTAAGTCACCAGTGCCATTTTATCACGCTGGTGATTGGCTAAAATTTATTGCTGTTTCAGTTGCGGAATTTGAAAAAATCAAACAACAGGCAATTCGAGGAGATTATCAATTTAAAACTTACATTAAAAAAGATCGAGGTGAAGAATAATGCTTTCTTCAATCGAAATTTTAAGACCAGGTTTGGCTTCATCAATTCAAGACATAGGTCGCTGGGGTTATCAGGACAGTGGTGTGCCTGTTTCCGGAGCTGTTGATGAAGTGGCTTTTAGACTAGCAAATTTGTTAGTGGATAATCAAGCGAATGCTGCCGCAATTGAATTTATGATCATGGGACCAGATCTTAAATTTAATGTTTCATCTTTCATTGCAATTACTGGTGGGGTCTGCCAAGCCTGGCTTAATGATCAATTGCTCGAACAGAATCGAGCCTATCAAGTTATGCCAGGAGCTATTTTAAAATTTAAACCGATTACTAATGGACGTTTTGGCTACTTGGCAATTAAGGGTGGAATTTTAACAAAACCAATCCTTAACAGCCGTTCAACTTCAGTTCGCATCCAATTAGGGGGAATAAATGGTCGAAATTTGCAAGCAGCTGATCAGTTGCCAATAAAAGCTACTTACCAGCTGAAAAGCTTGGCACGACGAAAATTGGTTGTCAACCATCCAACAGAAAACTTATTAACGATTCGTTTTGTCAAGGGTCCACAGTGGCAACAGTTTTCACCAAAAGCGCAACAACTCTTTACTCAAGGGCATTTTTATATTTCTCAACAAGCTGATCGCATGGGTTATCGATTGGCTGGTCCAGTTTTGCCGATTCCGGCGCAAAGTATGTTGTCAGAAGGCACAGTAACTGGCAACATTCAAGTTACTCGCAGTGGTCAACCAATTGTTTTGCTAGCAGATCGTCAAACAGCTGGTGGTTACCCGGTAATTGGGACGGTTTGTTTAGCAGATCTGGATAAATTAATTCAGGCTAATAATCAACAACAGTTAAGGTTCAAACCAGTATCAACGACAACGGCGACTTTATTATTGCAAAAAGAAACTGAAAAGTTGCACCAATTAGCAGTGCAATTCAGACAAGCGCGTTATCAGCAGCCAATTGGGCCACAACAGGCTGCTGGCAGCCGAATAGCAGAACTTTTCAAATAATTTGTTCAACATTAAATTGAGGAGTGAATTTATTAATGGAAATTCCAGAGTTATCAGCTTTGATCAAAGCATTCAAGCAAGCTGGATTGACTAAATTAGAAATTAAAAATAAAGATGAAAAGATTGTTTTGGAAAAGCAATCAAAAGTAATTCAAGCTCCTTCAACGCAAAGCTTGACTACCACAGTTAAAGACCACCAATCTTCATCAAATATGACGGCCGCTAAAAAAGAAGATCAAACGGCAAATGAAGAAATCGTCAAGGCACCTTTTATTGGAACTTTTTATCTGGCTTCCAAACCAGGAGCCAAGCCATTTGTTCAAGTTGGTGATCAAATAACAGCTGGTCAGCAGTTGGGGATCATTGAAGCAATGAAAATGATGAATGAAATCAGAAGTCCAACAGCTGGCAAAGTAATTAAAGTTCTTGTTACTGACGGAACGGCGGTTGAGTATGATCAGCCGTTATTTGTAATCCTAAAGTGAGGTTTTGAGGCATGAAAAAAGTTTTGATTGCAAATCGCGGTGAAATTGCGGTTCGAATTATTCGTGCTTGCCGCGAACTGAATTTAAAAACAGTTGCTGTTTATTCAACTGCCGATGCAAAGGCACTGCATGTTAGGTTAGCTGATCAAGCAATCTGCATTGGACCGGCGCCAGCAGTTAAAAGCTATTTGAATCAAGCTGCAATTATAACGGCGGCCAAATTAACCCATGCTGATGCGATTCATCCGGGTTATGGATTTTTATCGGAAAATGCTGAGTTTGCTAAGAAATGCAAACAGGCTAATTTAACTTTTATCGGCCCATCAGCTGAGGTAATAGATTTAATGGGTGAAAAAGCGACTGCACGACAAACAATGATGCAGGCTGGTGTTCCGGTAACTCCAGGCAGTAATCAGGAATTTACCGATGCAAGAATTGGTTTAGCAGCTGCAAAAAAATGTGGGTTTCCAGTAATGCTTAAAGCTAGTGCCGGTGGTGGTGGCAAAGGAATGCGTGTAATAAAAACTGCAGCAGAGTTTTTGCATGAATTTTCTTTGGCACAAAATGAAGCTCAAAATGCTTTTAGTGATGGGCATATGTACGTTGAAAAATATTTAACTCATCCGCGCCATATTGAAGTTCAGATTCTGGCTGACAATTACGGCCAGGTTATGGCAGTTGGCGAGCGCGACTGTACAATTCAGCAGCATCATCAAAAAGTTATTGAAGAAGCACCAGCAATTTGTTTAGAGCCGCAAATTCGGCAAAAAATCTTAGGGGTTGCGGTTAAAGCTGCCGCGCAGATTCACTATACCGGAGCTGGAACGATTGAATTTTTATTGGCTGATGCGCAGCATTTTTATTTTATGGAAATGAATACGCGAATTCAAGTTGAACACCCGATCACCGAATTGACTAGCGGGGTTGATTTAGTTAAGTGGCAGCTAAAAATTGCGAACAAAGAACATTTGCCTCAAGAAATGAATAGTAAGACAGCGAATTTTGCGATGGAGTGTCGAATCAATGCTTTTTCAGCTGGTAAAATCAGTGGGTTGCATCTGCCTGGTGGTTTGGGGATCAGAGTTGACACTGCACTTTATCAAGGCTATATAGTTCCGCCTGACTATGATTCAATGATTGCTAAAATTATTGCTTATGGCCAAAGTCGCCAGGAAGTTATTAAACGCCTGCAATTGGCTTTAGACGAGACAGCGATTATCGGCATTCAAACCAATTTGAACTTTTTATTGCAGGTTTTAGCTGAAAGTGATTTTCAGCAGGAGAATACCGATATTAATTGGTTGGATCATTTAAGCTCAGGTATTTGAAGGGAGGAATCTTTATTGGATAAAACAGATTTGAAGAAACTAAGCCCCGTTCAGTTGCGACATTTGATTCGTCAAGGAAAGTATACTGGTCAGACAAGCGGATTAGCTGCTGGTTATACGCAAGCTAATCTGGTGATCCTACCTAAAAATTTAGCGTATGATTTTTTACTGTTTACCCAAAGGAATCCTAAACCATGTCCCGTCTTGGAGGTTAGCGATGTTGGTAGTCGCAAGTTGCACCATTTTGCTCAAGACATTGATTTAGCAAATGATTTTCCTAAATATCGGATTTATCGGCAAGGAAAATTAGTAAAAGAAGTTACTAGCATCGACTCATATTGGCGTGCCGATTTAGTCAGCTTTATCATTGGCTGCAGTTTTTCGTTTGAGTCTGAGTTGATTGCTGCTGGAATTGAAGTTCGCCAGATCACAGAGGGTGTTAACGTACCAATGTATAATACCAATATCAAATTAGATCCAGCTGGGTGCTTTCATGGGAATATGGTTGTGAGTATGCGCCCAATTCCAGAAGAACAAGTGGTGACTGCAGTTAAAGTGACAGCTGCGATGCCACGAGTCCATGGTGCTCCAATTCAAATTAGTGATCCAAAAAAAATTGGGATCAATGATTTGCTGCATCCTGATTATGGAGATGCCGTAACAATCAAGGCCGGTGAAGTTCCCGTTTTCTGGCCATGTGGTGTTACGCCACAAAATGTTATCATGCAAACTAAACCAGATTTCGTGATTACCCATGCTCCCGGACATATGTTGATCACTGATATTAAAAATGTCAGTTTGAAGTATCAATAAGCTTACTGAATTTAAGAGATAAGGGGTTGGTCACGGATTAATTATGAAAGTAATAAAAAACAAAATGGAGGGATAATCAATTGAGGATCGATTTGAACAGTGATTTAGGCGAAAGTTTTGGACGTTATCAGTTAGGAAAAGATCAGCAAGTCATTAAATTAGTAACATCGGTCAATGTTGCCTGTGGCTTTCATGCTGGGGATCCAGATGTAATGGCAAAAACAGTTGCTGCGGCTCAAAACGCTAATATTGGAATTGGTGCTCATCCTGGATATCCAGATTTGCAAGGTTTTGGGCGGCGACAAATGAAATTAAAACCGCTTGAAGTCAAGCACCTGATCATGTACCAGGTTGGAGCATTGCAGGCTTTTACTAAAGATCATAAACTGCATCATGTCAAGCCGCATGGCGCTTTATACAATATGGCAGCTAAAGATCATGTTTTAGCTTTAGCAATTTGTGAAGGAGTTCAAACCGTTGATCCACAATTGCCGATTTACGGCTTAGCAGGTAGTGAGTTGATCAAAGCTGCTCAAGAAATTGGTTTGCCATATGCACAAGAAGTTTTCGGTGATCGTAATTACATGCCAGATGGTAGTTTAGTTCCCCGTAGCCTAAAAAATGCTGTAATTACTGACCCAAAGCTGGTAGCAGCTCATGTTTTAGAGATGGTCAAGACCCAGACTGTAACCGCAGTTGATGGCACAAAAGTCCAGTTGCAGCCAGATACCGTCTGCGTTCATGGTGATAACCAGTCAGCTTTAGCAATCGTTGAATACTTGCGTCAAGACTTACTCCATCAAAATGTTATTTTGCAAAAATTTAAGTTTGTCGCAGCAGTCAAGTAAGAAGGAGAATGCAAATGAATGATAAAAAAACACCAGAGAATTTAACAACTAAAAAACGATCGCCCCGCAGCATTGCGATGGGCGCCGCGTTTTTGATGGCAATGGCAGCCGTAGGACCTGGTTTCTTGACACAAACAGCAACATTTACGGGTGAAATGGGAGCTAATTTTGGATTTGCCATTCTAATTTGTATTATTTTTGATATCATTGTTCAAATGAATGTTTGGCGTGTAATCGTTGTTAGTGGTCAAAAAGCACAAAAGTTAGCTAATGAGATTTTGCCCGGATTAGGATATTTTTTATCGTTCCTTGTGGCAGTTGGTGGGTTATTCTTTAACATTGGTAACGTTGGTGGTGCTGGATTAGGCTTGAATGTTTTATTTGGTATATCTCCAGAAAATGGAGCGATCATTGCTGGGTTATTGGCAATTATTATTTTTGTGGTCAAAAATGCCATGACGGTTATGGATCGAACAGTTCAATTATTGGCGGTAGTTAAAGTAGCAATTTTGATCTATATTATTTGTATTATGGCTGTACCCTACCAGCAAGCGGCAGTTCACACTTTTATGCCAACAAAGATCAATTTTTATGCAATTGTTACAATTGTTGGTGGAACAGTTGGTGGTTATATTTCTTTTTCTGGAGGGCACCGTTTGCTTGAGGGTGGTTTAAAGGGAAAAGAAAATATTAAATATGTTAATGAGGGAGCTTTAACAGGAATTGCTGTAGCTTCAGTCATCAGAGTATTACTATTTTTAGCTGGATTAGCAGTTGTAGTTGCTGGTTTTAAGTTGGATGCAAGTAATCCAGCAGCTTCAATTTTCAAATATGCAGCTGGTAATTTTGGTTACAAATTCTTTGGCATTCTCCTTTTTGCTGCTGGTATGACGTCAATTATTGGTTCATCATTTACTTCGACTTCATTTTTAGATTATGCAGTTGGTAAAAATGGTAACTTTTATCAAAAATATCGTAGATCCCTGATTGTTGGTTTCATCATCATTTCGACAATTATCTTCTACTTTGTTGGTTCACCCGCCAAAGTTTTAGTTTTTGTTGGTGCAGCTAATGGTTTTGTTTTGCCGATTGCACTGGCAATTATTTTATTGGCAAGTCATCATAAAAAGATAGTAGGTAGTTATCAGCATCCTAAGTGGCTGTTTTATTCAGGCTGGTTTGTTGTCTTATTTATGGCATATGCCAGCATTCAAACTGTGATGGAATTATTATAGTTCACAGAATTAAAAACTATGGTTTACTATTTTTAGACCTCAGCTTTTTGTTTCACTGTCTGTCAAACTAACAACACTTTGAATCTATTGACGAATGGTGTTGCTCAATTAAAATTCATCGAAGAAAATTCTATGAAAAAGTATCTACGTTCTTGACAGCAATTAACTTTAATAGACTATCTAAAGGTGGAAAGTTAATAATATTGAAAGCCTCCTGCTATTGTGGGGCTTTTTTTATTAAAAGAATCCTCGTTATTACGGGGATTCTTCAATATTATTAAGTTTTAATCTTAAGTAAGTAAATTACAGCTAATAATCACAAAAATTAAAGATGTCTTTTTAAGGAGTAGAGAAATCTACTCCTTTTTCATACTATAAATTTACTCTAACGGAATTATTCGTTGAATTATTTTTTCTTGTAGATTCGATCTGGATAATTCGATCAGCTACTTGCCCAGCCATAAAAACGGCATTTTCTAGGTCGCCAGTTTGGACCTCCAGCGACACCTAGAATTGTAGCTGCTTGGAAACCGCGATAATCATATATTCCTCCTGCACTCAAAACAAGCAAGTCACTGATAGCTGTAATTTGTGGGATTAAAGCAAAGGTTGTTTTAGTTTCAATGTGACAGCCAGCTTTGATGTCTTCAGCAATTAACTCGTTAAATTGGAAGTTACAGCATCTTTTGAACAATTTTTAAATTATAAAATACAGCGAAAACTTTAATCTTCACTACATTTAACTATGAGAGATGTTAGCTGGATTAGCAGCATCAAATTAATTCCAAACGGTTTTTGAGTTAGTTGACGAGTCTCTTGAACGATGATTTTTAATTGTTTAGCCGCTTGACTGCCACTACCAATAAGTTCTATGCATCAGTGTTAGGCACTGTAGCGACTAATACAGAATTATTTTCCAAGCCAATTTTCCTTGGAATAATAGATATTTTAAACCAAGTTTTTGACAAAAAGTCATTGACTGATCTCCCTAGAGTAAATTTATGGATCCTCCTAACTTAATTTTTTTAGACCACTTAAATAATACTAATTTTTTGCCTTGTTAAGGATTTTTTGAAATGTTGCGTTTTTTAACAGCAGCGGCGGAATCTTAACACTGTTTTAACGGCGATGAGCGTAGGATACGATTATGCATTAAAGCTGGAGGTGAAAAATATGTTTGTTGAAGAATATTTAATCAAGGGAATTAATTTAAAAGTTGATCGGCAACAAGCACTCGAAAAAATGAAAGTCCAAGTTAGGCATAAAGCTTCTGGAGCACTTCGAAGTACAGCAGGAGACTTTCTTTTACCAGATATTGAAATTATTTATCACTTTAATCAACAGCAAGAATTACAAATTGACTATGTTTTTTCGGACTGTGTCCCAACAGAAATAAGAGAATTCTGGGAAAAGGTTATAGGTCTTTTGGCAGATAATTAATGAGAATAATGGGAAGTGAGTAAAATGATTTTAATATTGGGAACGATTTTAACTATTTTTTTACTAGTATATTTAATTTATGTTTTGGTTAAGGGGGAGTCTTAGATGCCAATTTGGATGCAGTATTTACCATACCTTATTGTACCTTTTGTGTTAGCTATACCTTTAGGAAAATATATCGCGAAAGTTATTACAGGTCAGCACAATTTTATGAGTATTGTGATTGAACCAATTGAGCATCGATTTTATCGTTGGTTTCACATCTCAAAAAAAGAAATGAACTGGAAAAGCTATCTATTAAATGTTTTAATGTTTTCCTTGGTAAGTTTTTTGATTTTAATAGTAATTTTGAAATTTCAAAATTACCTACCAGGAAATCCAGAACATTTTGCAGGTCTTTCATGGTCGTTAGCATTTAATACGGCAGTCAGTTTTGTAACAAACACTAACTGGCAAGCTTATTCTGGTGAGAGCACTTTGTCTAATTTTTCACAATCACTAGGCTTAACCGTGCAAAACTTTGCTTCAGCAGCTGTAGGAATTGCTGTTTTGTTTGCGGTAATACGCGGATTTAAACGAACCCAGGTTAGTAATGTTGGGAATTTTTGGAGAGACTTAACGAAAATATTTTTGTATATTTTATTACCACTTAGTTTGCTGATTTCATTTATGCTGTTAGCTAGTGGCGTTCCACAATCTACTACAGGAAATCGGGTTATTAAATTAACCGAACCAGTGGCACTTAATCAAGAAAATAAATTAATTTATGGTGCGAAAATTAATCTTAAGCAACATCAAGTGACAGAAAATGGACATCTTATTAAAAAGGCAAAAATTATTACTAAAGAAACGTTGCCTCTTTACCCACAAGCTTCACAAGTGGCAATTAAGCAATTAGGAACCAATGGTGGTGGTGTTTTAGGCGCTAATTCTGCCCATCCATATGAAAATCCAACCCCAGTTTCAAATCTAGTTGAAGCAACGGCTATGCTTTTAATACCAATGGCATTGTGTTTTAGCTTTGGCGAAGTTATTGAAAAGCGTAAAGTTGGGTGGGCAATTTTTACGACGATGGCTTTATTATTTCTTGTTGCAGTGATTGTAGAAGGTATTTTTGAACAGCAAGGAACTATCTTAAACCATATTGGTAACTTAGCAATGGAAGGTAAGGAAACTCGAATTGGCGTTCCTGGTTCTGCGATTTGGTCCATAATCACGACGGCAACTTCAAGTGGTGCTACGAATGCATCATTAGACAGTTTTAGTGCACTTGGTGGTCTACTCCCGCTAGCTTTAATGCAGTTGGGGGAAGTGATTTTTGGCGGTGTTGGTTCTGGCTTATATGGAATGCTTGGCTTTATCATATTAACCGTTTTTATCGCAGGACTAATGGTTGGCCGAACACCAGAGTATTTAGGCAAAAAAATTGGGCCATATGAAATGAGAATGGCAGTTATTGCTTGTTTGTCAACGCCGGTCGCAATTTTACTGACTAGCATCGTGCCAGCAATGCTTAAAACAACTCTAGGCAGTCTGAAGAATTCAGGTGCTCATGGCTTTTCGGAATTTTTATATGCTTTTTCATCAGCTGGAGCCAACAACGGATCAAGTTTTGGTGGCTTTAATGGAAACACGATTGTGATGAATATCGCTTTGGCAGTAGCAATGATTATTTCTCGGTTTTTACCAATAGTTGCCATGCTGGCAATTGCCGGCAATATGAGCAAACAAAAAAGAGTTGCAAGCAGCTCAGGCACACTTTCAACAACTAGTCCAACCTTTATTTTTATGCTAATCATTGTGATCTTGATAATTGGAGTTTTAAGTTTCTTCCCAGCCTTGGCTTTGGGACCAATTGCCGATTTTTTAAAGAAATAAGGGGGTTGATTAATTATGGAACAAAATAACACATCAATGTTTAATAGAAAAATGCTTCAAGATGCCTTAATTGAAATGGTGATTAAGTTAAAACCATCAATTCAGATTAAAAATCCCGTTATGTTTTTAGTTTATGCCTCAGCAGTAACAACAACTATTTTATCAGGAATTTCATTTTTAGGAATTACTGATGGAATTGTTAGTAGCGGCTTTGTTATTACAGTGGCTGCGATTTTATGGGTAACTTGCCTGTTTGCAAACTTTGCTGAAGCAATTGCGGAAGGACGTGGAAAAGCTCAAGCAGCGGAGTTGAAAAAGTCAAAAAGAGCTGTTTTAGCAAAAAAGGTTATCCATCCAACGGACACAGCATTTCAGATGATCAACGGGAGTGATTTAAGACGTGGTGACCTTTTTATAGTAGCAGCAGGAGAAACAATTGCTGCAGATGGTGAAGTGATTTCTGGAGCGGCATCGGTTGATGAAAGTGCAATTACTGGCGAATCTGCTCCAGTAATTCGTGAGGCGGGCGGTGATCGCTCAGCGGTGACAGGAGGAACAACTGTTTTGTCAGATCAGATTGTTGTAAAGGTAACACAAGAAGCTGGCAATAGCTTTTTAGACAAAATGATTGGAATGGTTGAAGGTGCTAATCGAAAAAAAACTCCCAATGAAATTGCTTTGGAATTATTTCTGGTGGCACTTTCGTTAATTTTTGTCTTAGTTGTTGCTGCGCTTTACACATATGCCGTTCTTTCATCAAGAATCAATGGTATTCATAACCCATTATCCATTGTTTGGTTGATTGCATTGTTGATTTGTTTAGCGCCGACAACGATTGGTGCTTTATTATCAGCGATTGGAATTGCTGGGATGAGTCGTTTAAATCAGGCTAATGTCCTAGCTATGAGTGGCCGAGCAATTGAAGCTGCTGGTGATACTGATGTTTTGTTATTGGACAAAACTGGGACAATAACTTTAGGTAATCGGCGGGCGTCAGAGTTTATTCCTGTTGACGGTCATTCTGAGAAAGAATTAGCAATCGCCGCTCAATTAGCATCTTTAGCAGATGAAACTCCTGAAGGGCGATCAATTGTAATTTTAGCAAAAGAAAAATACAATCTGCGTGAACAAAATCTTCAGGCCAATCAGGCAAAATTTATTTCATTTTCTGCTCAAACTAAAATGAGTGGGGTTGATTATGCCGGGGATGCTATTCGCAAGGGGGCAGCCGAAAGTATTCAGGAATATGTTCTTGAAAAAAAGGGTCGAGCAAGTGAAGATTGTCAAAAAATAGTGAAAAATATTTCACAAAAAGGTGGGACTCCGCTAGTAGTCTGTAAGAATAATGTCATTTTAGGAGTAATTTACCTTAAAGACATTATTAAAAAGGGAGTTAAAGAAAAATTTGCTGATTTAAGAAAAATGGGAATTAAAACAATTATGATTACGGGTGATAATCCGATAACTGCGGCAGCAATTGCGGCTGAAGCTGGTGTTGATAGTTTTCTGGCACAGGCTACGCCAGAGAGCAAATTAAAAACTATTCGCGAATATCAAAAAAAGGGCCATTTAGTTGCCATGACTGGTGATGGGACTAATGATGCGCCAGCTCTAGCTCAAGCAGATGTAGCAGTTGCAATGAATACTGGAACACAGGCAGCTAAAGAAGCCGGAAACATGGTCGATTTGGATTCATCGCCAACCAAGCTCATTGAAATTGTAAGAATTGGTAAACAACTATTGATGACACGTGGTAGTTTGACAACCTTCTCTATTGCAAATGATATTGCTAAGTACTTTGCGATTATTCCTGCGATGTTTGTCGGACTGTATCCTAAGTTGAATTTACTTAATATTATGCATTTATACAGTCCGACAAGTGCAATTTTATCAGCTTTGATCTTTAATGCGTTGATTATTGTCGCTTTAATTCCTTTAGCACTCAAAGGTGTTCGTTATCGCGAAGTAGCAGCTAGTCAACTGCTAAGGCATAACCTGCTAATCTATGGGTTAGGTGGGATAATTGTCCCATTCATTGGAATTAAATTGATTGATTTGGTTATGACTGCTGTCTTACAGCTGCTTTAGTTACGGGGGGATTCATAATGTTAGGAAAATTGTTTTTAAAATCATTACTGGCACTGATTGTCATTACGCTAATTTGTGCTGCTTATACTGAAGTGGTTACTGTGATCGGACAGACTTTTTTCTCAAAGCAAGCTAATGGAAGTTTGATTACTGAGAAAAATAAAGTGAAAGGTTCTTCACTGATAGCGCAACCCTTTACTAGCAGAAAATACCTTTGGGGACGTCAAATGAATATTAGTTTGGGTAATTTAAATGGGGTTGGTGGCGATACTACAATGTATTCAACAGCTTCACAAATGAGTCCAGATAATCATAGTTATCAAACGACTATAAAACAAACTGCACATGTTGTTCAACAACTCGATCCACAAGAAAGGAATCATTCAGTCCCAGTTGATCTAATAACTAATTCCGGCAGTGGCTTAGATCCAGATATTTCTCCTAGAGCAGCTAAATATCAAGTGAAACGTATTGCAGCAGCTAGGGGTCTAAAAACGACAGTTGTTCAAAAAATCATTAATCAGTATACCAAGCAAAGGACACTTGGTATTTTAGGAGAGCCAAGAGTTAATGTTCTGCAAGTTAACTTGGCTTTGGATAGACTACGGGTTCAATAAAAAAGTCAACGACAGCTTACATGAAAAATTTGTAAACTGTCCTTTTGACGTGAAAAATACTCAAGGGGAGGTTAACAGATGGATTACAATCAACGAGCTGAGCGTTATTTGAATTTAGCGCAAGAAATTGATGAAACTAAGAAAAAAAAAGGAACTTTAAAAATATTTTTTGGTTATGCTGCAGGAGTAGGTAAAACTTATGCTATGTTGGCTGAAGCCCAATCTTTGCGTAAAGAAGGCAATGATGTTGTAGTCGGATACATTGAGCATCATGGAAGAAAAGAAACAGAAAATATGATTAAAAAGCTTGAAACTATTCCAATGAAAACTGAAAAGCATAAAAATTTACGGTTGAAGGAATTTGATTTGGATGCAGCTTTGAGAAGACATCCGCAAATTCTTTTAGTAGATGAATTAGCTCATACTAATTTACCTGAAAGTCGTCATCAGAAAAGGTATCAAGATGTTCAAGAATTATTAAATGTTGGCATTAATGTCTACACGACTTTAAACGTCCAGCATTTAGAAAGTTTACAAAATATCTTGGCGGATCACTTAAACTTACTAGTTCAAGAACGGGTACCTGATTATATTTTTGATATGGCAACTCAAATTAAGCTAGTTGATATTGATCCAGAGGAGTTGTTAATTCGATTAAGGAAAGGGAAAATATATCCTCAATCAACTGTAAAGAAAGCATTGAAAAATTTTTTTACTACTAGCAATTTAGTAGCCTTGCGTGAACTGGCTCTAAGAAAAATGTCTTTGCGTTTACAAAATACCATTAAAAATCAAACCGTTGAAAAATTATTAGTATGTGTTTCCGGTTCGTCAAGTAGCGCTCGGGTAATTCGATCGGCAGCACAGTTAGCTGAAGCCTTTAATTGTGAATTAATTGCAGCCTATGTCAAAGAACCTAATCCAAGTTATGCAGACAACTTTTTAAACGCTAATTTAAATTTAGCACGGCAGTTGGGGGCCAAAATTGTTAAATTAACTGGGGAAAAGCCAGCTGTTCAAATTGCTGAATATGCCAAAATAAGTCAGGTTACGAAAATTATCCTAGGTTCAAGCCCAGTTAAATGGTTTGGTCTGCGAGGGACAAACTTGATTACGCAACTCGGAATTATTTTGCCAGAAGTTGATGAATATATCATTAATGAACCGCAACTGCCCACTCAACATTTAGCTTCGAAAAAGTTGCGCCAAAAATGGCAAACAAATTTAACTGCAATTAATCCTAAAAGATGGATAAAGGATTGGATTATCATGTTGTCAATTATTGCTGCCAGTACCTTACTGGGAGAAGGGCTTTTTTATTTTGATCGGCAGATAGTTAATGTAGTTTTGCTTTATATCTTAGGATTAATGTTTGGTGCAATGGTAGTGGAACAAAAAAAAGTTATTATTTTAGCAGCTCTGATGGCAGTTTTGAGTTTTAATTATTTTTTTACGCAACCTTATTTTTCTTTAGCAACTAGTTCACAGTATGTTTTAACCTTTGGATTGATGCTATCAGTGGCTATTATCAGTAACTCTTGGACTTTACGAATTAAAAATCAAGCATTAGTAAATGCCAGACGGGTCTACCGAACAGAGGTTTTATTAAAGACAATTCAGCAGCTGCAATCAGCCAAAAAAACAGCTGAGATTATTGCAGTTACAGCTCAACAATTGCAAAAATTATATGCTGTTCCGATTATTTTTTATGAAAAAAAGGGAAATCAATTGGGAAGTCCAAGTCTTTTTCCGATTGCTGGAGATAGCTTAGTGGCAACCAAATATTTTAGCGAAAGTGAACAAGCTGTTGCATTTTGGACTTTGAAGAATGGACAAGAAGCTGGCGCCGGGACAGCAACGTTGCCTAATTCAAAATGCTGGTACCTTCCAATTTTTGGTACAACATCAACTGAAGTTTTAGCAGTTGCAGCTTTTGCAAGCACTGAAAAGCAGCACATTGAAGTTTCTGAACGTAATTTGCTGATTTCAATTTTAGATATTTGCGGCCAAACCTTTGAAAAAATGCAGATCTTAAAAGCTAAGCATCAAGCTGAAGTCAGGGTGCAGCAAGAAAAGTTACGAGCAGATTTGTTACGAGGTATCTCACATGATTTACGCACCCCGCTGACTAATATTGCTGGGAGTATTGATATTTTACGACAAGAAATTAATGCCTTATCGAGGGATGAACAATTGACGCTTTATAATTCAATTTTTAATGATGCTTCCTGGCTGATAAGTCTGGTCGAAAATTTATTAGCCATGACACATTTAGAAACGCAGCCAAAGATTCGTCATGACCCAGAATTAGTTGATGATATTATTAATGAAGCTTTAGAGCACTTAAGCCCTGGAGCAGAGCAACACCAGCTTCAAGTAAATTTAGCTGATAGTCTCTTAATGGTTCAAGCAGATGCAAAACTGGTTGTTCAGGTTGTTATTAATATTGTTAATAATGCTATTAAGTACACTCCAAGAGGTAGTCATATCTGGTTAACAGCTTTTCGAAAAAACAGAAGTCAAGTTCAATTTGAAATTGCTAATGATGGACCAAAGTTAAATGAGCAGGAACTTGCTAATTTATTTAAATTGTTTTATACGGGAGAAAGGCAAACAAGTTGGCAAACTCAACGGGGATTAGGAATTGGATTATCATTATGTAAATCGGTGATTGAAACTTTTGGTGGTAAAATTTGGGCAAAAAATTCACCTGAAAAAGGTGTTTGCTTTTATTTTACTTTGCCTGCATGGGGTGATGAATATGGAGAAAAATAAAATATTGATTGTTGAGGATGATCCGGAAATTGCACGTTTGATAGCAATGACATTGAGATCAGGCAATTATTTATTTGAACATGCTGCAGATGGACGAACTGCGTTTAATCTTTTTTCGATTTTTAAACCAGACATTTTATTACTTGATTTGATGTTGCCGGACATGGATGGGATAGATATTATTAAAAAAATTCGTCAAACTAGTAAATTACCAATTATTATAATTTCTGCCCGTGAAGAAGACTACGATAAAGTATTAGCTTTAGATGCTGGAGCGGATGATTATTTGGTGAAACCTTTTTCAGTTCAGGAGTTACTAGCACGAATCAGAGTTGCCATCAGACGAATTGGCTATGAGGAACAGGGTGGAAAGTATCCCGTCGAAAAATATTATTATAATGGTGATTTGAAAATTAATTTTCTAAGCCAGGAAGTATTAGTAAAAAAACAAGAGGTACATTTAACACCAACGGAGTATAAGGTGTTGTATTTATTAGCCAAGAATACTTCACGTGTTCTGACCCACAGTTATTTATTAAAAAAAATATGGGGTGGGGAACTTATGGAAGATAATTCTTCACTTAGAGTAACGATTGCTACTTTGAGGAGAAAAATTGAGTCGTCTGGAAATTTTCGATATATCAAGACACATATTGGTGTGGGATATCAAATGTTGCGCTATGAAAATGTTGATTAATTTAGTTAACGATGGCACTTTAGGGCAATTAATAATTTTTAATATGCATAACCCAAGGTATCCATTGTATCTAAGTTTTAGCCAACTATAGGTATGCATTAAAAATGATTGAGGATCATCAATATGCATTGAGCTTTGAAATAATAGCCCCTAATATCTTAATTATAGATATTAGGGGCTATTTATCTTTTCTTATTAGTAAGCGTTCCTAAAAAGCGGGGCTAAATTGAATTATTAATCGTTGATTAGTTGCTTGCGCGATCTTAGATAATATCTTAGTCGAAACATTCATTGATCCATTTGCAATTCTAGCAATAGTTGATTGTGGTTTAGCAATTAGATTAGCAAATTCACGTTGACTCATACCCATATTTTTACGGAGATCATGAACTTTAATCCCCTACCTTTAAGTTGATATTTTCTTGTTCAACGGGCTTTGCAAAATCAGGATCATTTTTACTTTTTTCAGCAACATATTCATCAATTTTACTCATTGTTGGTCCTCTTTATTAAAATATTTGCTTCGTCGATTCCGAGCAATCTTCTTTCACTTTCTGATATTTTTGGCATTTTTTTAGTGAACGCATTGGTGATTAAGTAATGAGATCGTTGTACTTGGAAATAGCTAGCTCTCTGAATATTTGAAGTTCTTTTAGAGCAAATTTCATAGAGATTGTTTTCCAGTTTTTTAACCCATAATTGACGTTCTGTGATAATTAGACAGTTATTTTCAATATTTTGAATGGTCGCAATTAATTTGACAGCGTCTTTATCAGGTGGTTGATCTAAAGATTTTTTAAATTCATTCCAGTGAAGCCATGACTTTAGCTTATTTGGGCATAGACCAGGCCAGTACCGAAACTAGGTTAGATTAAATTGATTTTAGCAGGTACTATGGATCTGAGAACAAAGAAGAAAAACAAAAGGAAATTAAAAAAACGTGTGTAGCCTGGAGATTTTCTTAGAGCTAGTATTTTATTATCCCATTAAATTGGTATCAAACAAGAAATATTTCTGTCAATACCAATTATGATTGAACTTCGTTTAACGTTTATTACTATTTTGAAGCGTTATAACTTGGTTACTGTTTTCATCAGGGGAATTCAATTTTAAGTAAATTCCAAATCCGATGGCCCACAAAATAGCACCAAGTGCCGGCAGACGTGAGGTGGAGCTGAAAAACAAACTCAAGAAAACTGCTGCAAAGAACAAAATTGTCAGTGGTTCAGTCAATTGATAAGCTGGCATTTTAAAACCATTTGGTACAAAGTCTGGTGATCGACGATACTTGATATGTGCAACCATTGTCAAAATGCACACCAAAATATAAATATCGCCGGAAACCGAAGCAACAAAAGTGAAGGCTGAACTAAGTTGACTGAATAAACTCAGTAATGGTGCCCCAAGCATCATTATTGCCGAAAACAAAATACTATTGATAGGAATCCCCTTGTTTGAGATTTTTTTAAAAATTTTCAGATGATTTGAATTACTTTCGACTGCTAGCTGATAAAGGTGCCTACCAGTTGAAAAAATTGCACTATTTAGTGTCGAAGTAGCTGCAATTATGACTACGAAATTAATGATTATTGCAGCTGCAGGCAAACCTGCTAATTTGAAAATTTGAACAAACGGGCTTTGTGTGGCACTGATCTTTTGCCAGGGAGCAATCATCATAATGACCGCTAAAGATCCAATATAAAAGAATAAGATTCGTCCAATGATTTGATTAATGGCCTTGGGTAAAACTTTGTGTGGTTCTTTAGTTTCAGCAGTAGTAATGCCAACAAACTCCATCCCTTGAAAAGCAAAAAATACCATTGGAAAAGCAAAAATAAACTGACCAACTCCATTTGGAAACATTGTAAAGTTTTTAGTCAGATTGGTCACAGAGGCTTGGCTGCCACTAATACCAGTGTGATGAACTAGCACCATCCATCCGCCAATTACGATCAAAGCTAAGATTGTTAAAATCTTAATTCCTGATAAGACAGTTTCTGTTTTACCAAATATACTGACGATTGATAAATTGATTAATGTCAAAGTAATCAAAAAGACAATCTGAATCAGCCAAGCAGGTGTTTTGGGAAACCAGAGTTGAAAATAAGTTGCTAAAGCAGTTAATTCAGCCATGGCTGCCAATATCAATTCCAGCCAGTAACTCCATTCGGCAAAACGGCCAAAACTGCTACCTAAATAGCGGTGAATAAATGCCACGAATGTATGTTGATTAGGATCTGCATACATCATTTCGCCAATTGAGCGCATTAACATGAAGAAAAAGAATCCAATAGCTGCATAAACAAACAAGATTGAAGGTCCAGTCCGATGAATTGTACTGCCGGCACCTAAAAACAAACCGGTTCCAATTGATCCTCCAAAAGCAATCATTTGGACTGCTAAATTGGATAAACCTCGGTATGTTCCATCATGATTAACTTTCAAATTTTCTTTACTTTTCAACTTTAAATCTCCTTAGCTTTGATTGAACTCCTTTAGACTTTCAAATTTTAATCAATCGCATCCAGTGCTTGCTTTAAATCTGCAATTAAATCATCTGCATTTTCAATGCCAACTGAAATTCGAATTAAATCAGGTGTAATACCTACTTGTTTTAACTCTGTTTCATTCAACTGAGCATGGGTAGTTGAGGCTGGATGAATAATCAAGGATTTAGCATCACCCACGTTTGCTAACAAAGAGAAAATTTTTAAATGCTCAATCAAACTCTTACCGGCTTTTTCTCCACCTTTCAAACCTAAAGTGAAGATTGATCCGACTCCCTTAGGAAAGTCACGTTTTGATAAAGCATAGTAAGGACTGTCAGGCAGTTCAGGATATTTGATCCAAGCTACTTTAGGATGATCCTTCAAGAAATTAATTACTTTACGAGTATTGGCTACATGACGTTCCAAACGTAGCGATAGGGTTTCAAGCCCTTGCAGCAGTAAGAAAGAGTTAAAAGGGCTAATTGTTGCTATCACGTAAACCTTCCGCACGTACTTTAGTAGTAAAAGCAGCACCTTTCAAATCAGCAAATACTAATCCACTATACTGTGGGTCAGGTGTGGTAAATTCTGGGTAGCGTCCGCTGGTACGATAATCAAATTTATCATTTTCAGCAATTACACCGCCTAGCGTAGTTCCATGCCCACCAATAAACTTTGTTGCTGATTCAACAACGATATCTGCTCCGTGTTCCAGCGGTCGATAAAGATAAGGCGATGCAAAAGTGTTGTCAGAAATCAAAAGAATACCATGTTGATGAGCAATTTCAGCAATTTTTTCCAAGTCAATCAAATTAATATCGGGATTTCCAATTGTTTCAACATATAGGGCTTTGGTGTGATCATTGATTTTTTTATCAAAATTTATTGGATCATCTGGATTTACAAAATGAGTTTTGATCCCAAGTTTTGGTAATGTAACATTAAATAAATTATAAGTGCCTCCATATAATGTACTGGCTGCTACAATTTCATCACCTTGTCCGGCAATATTAGTGATTGCTGCTGTGATTGCCGCTGCACCAGTTGCTAAAGTGATACCACTTGTTCCATGTTCTAAAGCAGCAATTCGTTGATCAACTACAGCAGTTGTTGGATTTGTCAGTCGGCCATAAATATTGCCTGCTTCTTTTAAACCAAAACGGTTTGCTGCTTGTTTTGCATCCTTAAAAACGTACGAAGTTGTTTGATAAATGGGGACAGCTCGAGCACCAGTTTCATCTACAGTTTGCCCAGCATGTACTTGAAGTGTTTCGAAACGAAAATTATTTTTTGTCATATTAAATTCCTCCTGTGAATAAAAATATTAAGATAATAAAAAATCCCTACAGTATAATTAATTACACTGTAGGGACGTATTCAACGCGGTACCACCCGTATTCATTTGAATATTACTATTCAAATCTCAACGGCACTAATATATGCCAGGGATTATATCGTATCCTCACGAATCATAGGCTTTCACCACTGATTTACAACTCCGAGCTCATCTTCAGCTTTATTCAAACGCCCATTTGCACCTGCTTGGGCTCTCTTCAGGATGAAATTCAGCTTACTCTTCTCATCAACATTTAATTATTATCTTGTTCGTATGCTATCACTTAAAATTTTACATGTCAACACCTTTTTGAAGAAATTATTATTGTACATTGCAAAAAGAGATGGTTTGAAGCTTTTTAGTATAAAATAAATTTAGAACAATTATTTAAAAAATTGTACTCTAAATGGAGATAAAATATTCAACTTGACATTTTTCTTAATAAAGCTTAAAATGCTATTAAATTATTAATTTTAAATTAAACTACACATATTCTTTTGAAAAGAAGAGTAGCTGTCATGATCGAGTCAAGAGAGCCTGGGAAAGCTGAAAACAGGTATCGATAAAACAGTGAAGATGAGCTTTGAAACAGAAGCAGTTAGTGAAAGCTGGCTGTTCGGTAGGAACCGTTACTTTCCCAGATATTTGTGATTTACAAGTATTGTTGAGACATCGACTTTTGATGTGAAAAAGGGTGGCACCGCGATTTTTTCGTCCCTTGTTCGTCATAATTGACAAACAAGGGTTTTTTTGTGTAATTAATTTAATAATATTTTAGAAAGGTGGAAAAATATAGAAGAAAAGAATAACTTCGCTTGGATAATAAAAAGCTTTATGTTTATTGAATCAAAATCTATTCTGCTTAAATCTGTAATTTACAGAATCATGACAGATTTGCAAAGAATAAGGATGATCCGAATTGCTTACATAGCTTAAAAATTTAAAAAGAATTATACAAGGGGGTTGAATATGGATTGGACGGTAATCCAGGCTGCAATTCCAAATTTTGTGGCTGGATTAAAAATCACACTATGGATGTCATTTGTGGGAATTTTAGGTTCTTTAATCGTTGGCTTATTTTGTAGTTTGATACAGTACTTTAAACTGCCAGTGATTGCAAAAATTATTTCAGTGTACGTTGAAGTTTCGCGTAATACACCATTATTGATCCAGTTATTTTTCTTATATTATGCATTTCCTGTAATTGGTTGGAAAATGTCAGCTGGAACTTGTGGTGTTGTTGGATTGACCTTTTTAGGTGGCAGCTATATGGCAGAAGCTTTTACCGGAGGGTTCAAAGGTATTACCCAAAGTCAAATTGATGCCGGTAAAGCCATCGGTATGAATCGTAAACAATTGGCTAGATATGTTATTTTTCCACAAGGTTTGTCGTTGAGTGTTCCGGCATTGGCAGCCAATGTAATTTTCCTAATCAAAGAAACTTCAATTTTTTCAGTAATTGCGATCCCAGAACTGACCAATACGGCGCTTGATTTAATTGGAATCTATTATCGTAGCAATGAATATCTGTTTATGCTGGTCGTTGCTTATGCCATTATTTTGATACCATTATCGATCATTCTGACACTTCTAGAAAGGAAGGTACGTTATGGATCGTTTGGGAATTGATATTTTATTTGCTGGCAATAATTTTCAAAGATTACTTGGCGGCTTATGGACAACGGTTTGGATTGCTCTTTTATCGATTATCATTGGGCTGATCTTAGGTACGATTTTGGGGATGCTGCGGACATTGAAAAATCGTCCATTGCGAGTCGTACTTCGCTTATATTTGGAATTTTTTCGAATCGTTCCAACAGTCGTTTTGCTCTTTTTGGCCTATTACATCCTACCACGCCAACTAAATATTAATTTGCCAGCCGATCAAGTTGCCGTTTTAGCCTTTGCCTTGTGGGTATCAGCTGAATTCAGTGATATTGTTCGCGGAGCTTTAATTTCAGTTCCAAAACATCAGCGTGAATCAGGCTTGGCAATCGGCTTGAATCATTGGCAGCTTTTCCGCTATGTATTGTTGCCGCAAGCATTGACTTTGGAGCTGCCAGCGACGATCAACCTGGCAACTCGTGTTGTTAAAACGACATCACTTTTAATGCTGATCAGTGTCATGGATGTGATCAATATTGGCCAGCAGATCGTTGAAGCTAATGGGCAGACGAATCAAAATGGGATCTTTTGGGTCTACGGCTTGATCTTTTTCTTCTACTTCATTGTTGATTATCCATTGTCACTGCTGGCAAAAAAATTAAATGCTGCCAACCAGTATTAATTGGAGGAAGATCTGATGACAAAAGAAATTTTACGAGTTGAAAAGCTGAACAAGTTTTACGGTCAAAAGCAGATTTTATTTGATGTTGATTTTTCGATCAACCAAGGTGAAGTCTTAGCCTTACTTGGCCCGTCTGGTTCGGGGAAAAGTACACTGATTCGCTGCTTGAACGGCTTGGAGCAGTATCAAAGTGGCACGGTGTTTTTTAGTAACCAAAAAATTGACCCAACAGAAAAAACTTGGTTGAAATTACGGCAAAAGATCGGGATGGTTTTTCAAAGTTACGATTTGTTTCCAAATTTAACAGTTCTAGACAATATTTTGTTGGGACCGACCAAGGTTCAAAAAAAGAGCCGGGCAGCAGCAAAAAAAGAAGCTGTTTCGTTGTTGCAGCGTGTTGGCTTGGAACAATATGTTAATGCTTATCCCAGACAGTTATCCGGTGGTCAAAAACAGCGAATCGCAATTGTCAGAGCTTTAGCCCTACATCCTAAATTGATGTTGTTTGATGAAGTTACCGCGTCGCTTGATCCAGAAATGGTTCGCGGTGTCTTGGAAATCATCAAAGAATTATCTGAAAAAGATGATATGACGATGATCATCGTAACGCATGAAATGAACTTTGCGGAACAGATTGCCGATCGGGTCTTGTTCTTAGAGGATGGTCATATTTTGGAAAGTACTGCTGGCAAACAGTTCTTTGTTCATGCTCAGACACAACGAGCACGTGAATTTTTAGAGAGTATGAAATTTTAAAAAATAGGAGAAGGGGAAATCTTATGAAAAAATTCAATTTAAAAAAATTTATTGCAACTGGGGCAGTTTTAGCCGCCGCCGCTTTGACTTTGACGGCTTGCGGTTCATCAAAGAGTTCAAGTTCATCATCTAGTTCAAATAATCAAAGTTCAGTTGCGGCGATCAAAAAACGTGGTACGATTAAAGTTGCCGTTTTTGGCGATTTGAAACCTTACGGCTGGGTCAATCAAGACGGCAAACGGGTTGGCTATGATGTTACTTTGGCACGGCGGGTTGCTAAAGACCTTGGTGTTAAAATCAAGTTTGTGCAAGTCAATGCTGACAGCCGTGTTGATGCGCTGTCTTCAAATAAGGTTGATTTAGTATTGGCAAACTTTACGGTCACAGCCGATCGTAAAAAAGTTGTTGATTTTGCCAATCCGTATATGAAAGTTTCAGTTGGGGTTGTTTCGCCCAAGAGTAATTTGATCACGGATGTTAGTCAGTTAAAGGGTAAGCAGGTCATTGTAACCAAGGGCACCACAGCCGAAACATACTTTACTCAGAAACAAAAGAGTGTTAACCTGTTGAAATTTGATTCTAAAACGCAGCAATTTAATGCTTTGAAGAATAAACGTGGGGTTGCTTTGGCTGATGATAATACTTACTTGTATGCCTGGGCTAAGTCACATCCTGATTACAAAGTTGGAATTAAAAAGCTGGGTGAAAATTCTTATATTGCACCAGCTGTTAAAAAGGGTAATAAATCATTGTTGAATTGGACTAATAAAGAGATTAACAAACTTACTAAACAAGGCTTCTTTAAAAAATCCTACAATCAGGATTTGAAACCTTACTTCAGTTCAGATGTTAAATCTTCTGATGTAATTATCAATAAATGATCCTAAATTTAAAAGATTCCTGCAAGCAATTGCCTGCAGGTTTTTTTAGTTTAGCAATAAGCTGTATTCCAAGATTGTAAGCATAGATGAATTAATTTACAAGCTGTTATGATTTAAACTGTAATTAATCATTAGCAAAATGCTGCTCCAAAACTTGTAAAACACCACTTTGCTGATTAGTTGGGGCAAGATATTTGGCAGTCTGCAAAACTTCATGACTACCATTAGCCATTGCGTAGCTATGACCAGCCAGTTGCAACATTTCTAAATCATTGCCACCATCCCCAAAAGCCATCAACTCATTTGAAGTGATTTTCCAATGAGCTAGCAGTTTTTTCAGGGCAGTAGCTTTATTCAAACCTGGGACGATCAAATCAAGATCATCATTGCCGCCGGAAGTTGCTGCAACCTGGCCATTGGTGATCTCGGGAATCAGTTTTTGGAAATAAGTTCCTTGACCATCAATTACATGGATATTGATTTTAAAGAAATTATCGGCCGGCAATTCCTGAAATGAATTGATTTCTTGTAAAGCCGGATAATAAAATTGCGCTAATTTTCTGAATTTAAGTGGATCATTTTTACAAATATAAGCACTCTTGGCGCCACAAATATTTATATGCAAAACTTGGGGCATGCTCTTTAAAAGCTTGATGGTTTTCTTTAAAATGGGGTTGGCAAAACTGCCAGCAAAGATCTCCTGATTACGATCGATCACAAGGGCTCCGTTCTCAGCTGCAAAACTTATTTGATCGGCAATTGGTGAAAAAATTTGGCGCAAACGTTGATACTGGTTGCCACTAGCAACAATAAATTTAATCTTTTTGTGTTTCATAATTTGATAGATGGCTAAGAAGCGCTGTTGCTCATAGCTTTTATCATTTTTTAAAAAGGTACCATCCATATCGACGGCGACGGCTTTGATCATTATCCTCACTCCAGGTTGTCAAGTTGAATTTACTCTTATGATAACGTTTTATCAAGGAATAGGAAAGCTCAATTTAATTGATGACTTTTTAAAAGCTATTTTGAACCCGCCGTGCTTTGTGCTACATTAAAAGTGTCAAGCAAAAAAAATCAAAGGTGGTTTAAGATTGTGAGCGACATTCCATCATTAAAGTTAAAGATAATTGGCTGGAGTCTGCTGATTGGTTTAACAGTTGGCATAGTAGTCAGCTGTTTTCGCTGGTTGATTGAATATTCCTTGAAGAATTGGCATCAGCTCTATGCTCTTGCCAGTAATTCGTGGTTTTGGTTATTAGTGGTTTTACTGCTATTTGGCGTAATTACCTGGTTGATCGGATGGATCGTCAAACCAGAACCGCATGTTAAAGGCTCAGGAATTCCGGAAGTTGAACTGCAATTAGCTGATAAGCTGACGCTAACTAGGCCACTATCAATTGTTTGGCGGAAATTTGCTGCTGGGGTTTTAGCAATTGGATCTGGTGGCTTTTTAGGCAGGGAAGGTCCTTCGGTTCAATTAGGTGCTGCTCTTGGCCAGGCATTAGCCGAAAAACTCAAACTTGATCGACAAAATTGGCGTTTGTTTGTTGCAGCCGGTGCCGCTTCTGGCTTGTCAGCGGCGTTCAGTGCTCCTTTAGCCGGAACGATGTTTGTTTTAGAAGAAGTTTCCCATAGCTTTTCAGTGCTGTTGTGGTTAGGTTCTTTAAGTGGTGCGTTGATGGCCGATTTGGTGACCGAAAAAGTCTTTGGTTTAACTCCGGTTTTGAAGATTAGCTACCAACAAAGCATGCCCTTAAAATATTACTGGATCTTAATAGTTTTAGGATTATTGCTAGGGGTACTAGGCTTTTTATATCAACAGGTTACCTTGCGGAGTTCACGTTTCTACTTGCTGTTTAGCCGAGTTCCACGTCAGTACCATACAATTATCATGCTGTTATGTACTTTACCAGTTGCTTTGTGGCTTCCCCAGATTATTGGCGGTGGTAATTCTTTGATTGTTATGCTGCCACATATTGGCTGGAGTGTTGGCCTGTTGCTGATCGTTTTTGTTTTGCGCTTTGTGTTAGCGGCAATTTCATTTGGTTCCGGAGTACCCGGTGGCATTTTTTTGCCGATCTTAACTTTAGGAGCTGTTATCGGTGCATTAGTCGGGACGATTTTACATACGATCGGTCTGTTGCCGGCAATTTATATTCCCAACTTAATTATTTTTGCGATGGCTGGTTATTTTGCTGGCATCAGTAAGGCACCTTTTACCGCAATTATTTTAATCACTGAAATGGTTGGCTCATTGGCGCACCTCATGCCGTTAGCGACAGTTTCACTATTAGCTTATGTTGTGATTGATTTGTTAGGAGGGGCACCAATTTATGAATCACTAGCAGCTAAAATGCATTTAAATCAGCAATTGACCAATTTGACTGGTCGTTTGGATCAGTTCAAATTGGTTGTTTCACCAGTCAGTAATTTGACCGGCAAAGAAGTTCGGCAGATTGCTTGGCCAACTGGAGCAATTTTGACACGGATCACACGGGATGAAAAACAAGTTGTTGCTAAGGGTGATACTGTTTTGCGACCCAAAGATCAGCTGACGATTTTGGTTGATAGTTGCAAGTTGGGGGAAGTTAAAGACTTTTTACTGAAGCAAAATTAGTATTTTAAAGCAATTCTTTAGCTTAATACTCAGCAATAAAGTCTAAAAGTGTTAGCTATTCTTTGCTTTTAACGAGCATTTGAGAGAGTTCCCAAGTTTTTTTCGATACTAATTATAAATAGTGATTATTGCCAAAAAAGCATTCTGCAACTTGTTAAGCTTACAGAATGCTTTTTTGACAGTTAAGATTAAGCTGATGAGCAGCAATTTATCTTATTTTTCAGCTTTGTACTTGTTGGTTAAACTGTTTAATTACTTGATTTAGATCTTAGTTTAATATTTTTTCAAGGATATCATCGGCAATTAACGCGCGTTTTTCTTTAGCTTCGGTCGTATTAATTCCTTGATATGGGTTTTCGAAAATTTCTTTAATTCCTTGATCCTTAATTAATACAATCCGATTTGCCATCCGGACAGCTTCATTAATATCATGAGTAACTAAAATAGTTGTGATCTGCTTTTTTTGACAAACCTCTATGATTAAATCTTGCATATTGCGCCTGGTTAGTGCATCCAAAGCTCCTAAGGGTTCATCTAATAATAGCAGGTCAGGATGAGCAAATAAAGCTCTGGCTAATGCCAGACGCTGTTTTTGACCACCAGATAATTTTGTGGGATAAACAGCTGCGTATTCAGTTAAGCCAACTAAATCAAGTAGGTTTTTGACTTCTTTTTGAGCTTGCGCATTTTTGCTAGCAAAAGTAATATTATCTAATACCGACATCCATGGTAAAAGTCGGTCCTCTTGAAACATCATTCTAGCCTTGTCATTCATTTTATCAATCAGTTGATCATTTTGCTTGATTTTTCCGTTATTTGGTTGCTCCAAACCGGCAATTAAACGTAACAGTGTACTTTTTCCACCACCGCTTTTCCCAACCAGTGCTAAAAATTCATGATGATAAACATCTAAATCAACGTTTTTTAAAACAATATGCTGACCATAGACTTTACTGATATCACGGATGGTCATTAAAACATTTGCTGTCATTTTTCCTCCTATCCGCGCCAATCTAAAAAGATAATTTCTAGATTTTTAGCAATGAAATCTGATAATTTTCCTAGCAACGCATAAATTAAAATACATAAAATAATTGTTTTCATATCCATAAACTGCTCAGCGTTAGTTGACATATAACCAATTCCAGAACTTGCAGAAATTGTTTCAGCGACAATTAAAGTTGTCCACATTACGCCAAGCGCATACCTGACTCCCATTAAAATCGTTGGTAGGGCTGCTGGAAAAATGATTTTACGAATCATAGCTGAACGATTCAAGCCATAAGCTTTACCCATCTCAATAATTTTATGATCAACTGAAGTGATACCATGATAAGTATTAATATACATAGGAAACATACAACCAATTGCTACCAGAAAAATCTTTGCTGGTTCACCAATACCCATTAACAAAATAACCAGTGGAATCAAAGCCAAATGAGGGATGTTGCGGAGCATTTGAACGGTACTGTCAAATGTTAAGCGAGCAACTTTTGATAAACCATTAATAAAACCAAGAACAAAACCTACACCACCACCAATCACGAAGCCGACAGTTGCTCGATATAAGCTGATGCTCATATTCTGAGGGAGTTCCCCCTTAATGGTCAAATCAATACCATCTTTTAAAACTTCTAGCGGTGAAGGCAAAATTGATGATGAGACCCATCCAATACTGACAACTAGCTGCCAAAACAAAACAATGGCAAGCGGAATAATCCAGGGGATGATTCCTTGAAGCGAAAACTTTTTCTTATTAAGGACTGATGCGTCACTCATGACAACTACCTCCTTGTGCATTTAATTCCTGTTGCAACTGAAATCTCAAAATTTTTCCTACCCGATTGTGAGGCAGTTTATTTACAAAAATTAATTGTTGCGGCCGTTCAAATTTAGCAAGATCCTTTTCCAATAATTGAGTTAACTCTTTTTTGGCAATTGCTTGGTTGATAGAATCATTCAAAACAATTACTGTCACGATTTTTTCACCAAATAGCTGATCGAAAATACCAACTGCTGCAGCTTCGCGAACAAAATCTGCTTGCAATAATACATTTTCAATCTTAAGTGGACTAATCTTATGTCCACCGTAATTGATTAGTTCCTTAGATCTACCAGTTAAATAAAGATAACCGTCAGAATCAAAATATCCTAAATCTCCCGTCCTTAGCCAACCATCGATGAAATCAAGGCTAGGATCCCGATTTACATAGGATGTAATTACATTTTTGCCTTTTAACAAAATTTCTCCAACCTGGTTAGGAAGCTCTTCTGGTTGATTATTGATCAGGATACTGACTTTAGTTCCAATCGGTTTGCCAACAGAACCTCTTTTGGAATGTTCTAAAGGATTGACACATATCTGGCCGGCAGCTTCGGTCATACCGTAACCTTGGATGATTGGAATTTGATATTTTTTTTCGAAGCGTTGTTGCAATTTACTACTTAAAGGAGCAGAAGCACTTCTTAAAAATCTTAGGCTTGAAGAAGTTACAAAATTTTGCTGAGCTTTTTTATTTGCCAGTAAAATTGAAATAACACTGGGAGAAGCCGAGACCCAGGTTATTTTTTCATCTTTTATTTGCTGCCAGAAATGGCTAGCACTGAACTTCAATGGCAAAAGAACACATCCACCACTCAATAGAGTTGAAAGCATAGCAATTATTTGAGCATTGATATGAAAGAGTGGCAAAACGATTAAAGTTCGATCTGCTTCAGTTAGCTGCTGACTTTGAATTACAAACTGAGTTGCTGTCAATAAATTTTCATGAGTTAAGATAACTTTTTTTGGTTTTCCAGTTGTGCCGGAAGTATACATCATCAGGGCGGGCTGAGTTGCTAACGGTGGGGTAATTGAACTTTTATTGAAATTTGAGTCATTGTTTACTTTATAAAAAACATGACAAGGCAACACCCCTAAAAAGCTAACTTCTCTTTGCTGCCACCTGTTTTGCTTTTGTAACAATTCAAAATGTTCAGTTGATGGGAAAACAACTTGATAGTTTTCAGTCACTAATTCGTTTTCCAGTTCGTTAGCGGTCAATAAAGGAGCAGCCGGATGAATTAGCAGTCCATACTCATAAGCAGCTAGCATTATCAGCGGATAAACTGCACTGTTTTCTTTAGTGACTAGGATTCGATCATTTGGACGCAAATTTATAGATTGAAAAAAATCAATCAGCTGGTTGATGGCAGTTTTTGTTTGTTTACGTGTTAGCCAAACATTAGCTGCCAGATCTTTAATTATTTTTTTATCCGGTTGAGCTGTTAGTATTTCATTAATTTTTGAAATCAGCTGCGACATTTTAGCCAGCTTCCTCTCTCTTGCTATATTATTATTTCAAATAATCAACATGTTTACTGATGGTTACCTGCTTGTTTAAAATCCCAGACTGATAAAATGTATTGGCAATTTTTTGTTCTTCTTTGGCATATTCATCATTCATTTTATAAATACCAAATACTCGACGCTTAACTGCCAATTGTACAACTTTTTTAGAAAGTTTAAGATCTTTAACCATCATTTTGATAACTTTGGCATGATGAGTATTAGCCCAGTGCATATCTTGTTCACCATATTTAATGATCAAACGACTCAAAGAACGATGATTTTTAGCAAACTTAGTTGGCGAAACAATGAAACTGCGATTAACGGCACCAGTTTGTTTACCATTTATCAATAATTTTGAGTTTTCAGTCAACTCAACTTGAGCGACAGTTGGATCCCAATTAGCCCAGGCATCGACTTTATCTTTGGAATAGGCAACAGCAGCTGCATCTTGATCTAAATTGACCCACTTAATATCATCGACTCCTAAACCAGCTTTACGTAAAGCACGTAATAGCATATATTGCGAACTTGTACCTTTAGTGTAGGCAACTCGTTTGCCTTTAAGATCTTTGAGTGAATTAATTCCAGAATTCTTTTTAACTATAATGCCGCTACCTTTTTCTTTAGTGCCTCCAGCAGCAACATAGGTAAGTTTTGTTCCGGCAGCTAAAGCAGAAACTGGCGGAGTATCTCCAACACGGGCATAGTCTACATTACCAGTTGCCAACGCTTGCATCATAGCTGCACCATTTTGAAATTCTTTGAACTTAACTTTGTATCCTTTTTTCTCCATCTTTTTGGCAAATTGACCACGACTTTTGGCAATATCAAACTCATCACCAGCTTGAAAGCCAATCGTAACGGATTTTAGTTTAGCATTATCTTCTTCATGAACCAAAAACCAACCATAAACAGCAGCTGCTACCCAAAAAACAAGTAAGCTAAAAATCAGCCATTTTCTTGTTGTATGTTTCATAATGCACCTCTTATCTCAATTTGATTAATTGTTCCGTCAGTTTAGGCCTTAAAATTTTCCCCGTAGCATTACGCGGAAAGTCTTTAACAAAATAAATTTCAGTTGGTCGACGATATTTTGCCAAATGAGTTTCTGTATAAGCTAAAATTTCTTGCTTATACTGGTCTTGGATTTCAGAGTCTTCATTTTCAGTGATAATAGCGGCAGCTACATTTTCACCATAAAAGGAATCCGGTACTGGAACAACAGCAACATCTTTAACAAAGCTCAATTCACCGATCACTGCTTCAACTACTGCAGGACTAATCTTTTCGCCGCCGTGATTGATAATATCTTTAATTCGTCCATTGAGCCATAAATAGCCGTCGTCATCAAAATAACCTAAATCTCCCGTTTTTAGCCAACCATCTTTAAATGAAGAGGGATGATGGTCAAGATAATCAGTAATCACATGATCACCACGAATTGCAATTTCTCCCTGAACTCCTGGTTTGGTAGTAAAAGTATCTCCCTGAATGATCGCCACATCAGTATGGTATGGTTTGCCAACGGAGCCAAGTTTAATTTGATCGAGCGGGTTAAGAGTACATTGACTACATGATTCAGTCATGCCATATCCTTCCAGGATTGGCACACGATAACGTTCAGTAAATTCCTTTTGACGGTTGACAGACAAGATTGCTGAAGCACAGCGAATAAAGCGTAACTTATGATTTGGGCGAAACATTTCATTAGCTTTCTTGTTTTTTAACAGGATTGCTACAATTGTCGGTACAACTGAAGACCAGGTAACATCATTTTCTAAAATTTGTGACCAAAATTTGCTGGCACTGAATTTAGGAGCAATCACCATTTTGCCATCCGTCAACAATGTTGAAATAATGATTAGCTCTTGAGCATTAATGTGAAACATCGGCATAACAATCAAAACGGTGTCTTTGCTCGTCAAGCGATGACTGGCCAAATCATAATAAGCAGCTCGACGCATTACTTCATGAGTTAAACCAACCTTCTTAGGCTTTCCGGTTGTACCGGAAGTATTAAGGATCCAACCGTAAGAGCTCTCTAATGGAGTTTTTTCTTTGTTTGTATTACTTAAATTCTTTTTATTGAGAAAAACTAAATCCTCAAAAGTATTTAATTTGATATCTTGACGTTCAAGTTCAGCAAAATCAGCAAAAGCATTAGCTGTTTCAGGGGCAAAGATCATTGCCGGATAGTCATTTTCCTGATAATCAGCTGTTAGCTCGAAAGCTGGAGTTGTTGCTGAAACTGGATGAGCCGTAATTCCTAACTGCCATAAAGCTTGATTAATTGGTAAATAGACGGAAGAGTTTGCCAAACACATGAAGACAACATCCCCACGACCTAAACCAGCTGCCAGAAAAATTTTCTTTAACTGTTGAATATCAGCTTTAAGATCTGCCCCTTCAAACCATTTGTTTAAACGTTCGTCCTTTACAAATTTGCGGTGCAGGTTTTTTTCAAGATGAGCTGTTAGTTCATCAGTTAACTTTGTCATTAATAATTACTTCCTTCCAAAAATTTTTTGTGGTCGCCCAATTAAAATACCAAAGGGCGGAACTTTGTAACAGAAATATGAAATTAGCCAGGTACCACCTAAAACAAAAAGATAGCCAAACGGTAAGCACAATAATAAAAGCCAATTTGGCGCGGCACCATTTAAAGGAGCTAAAATCTTAAGCAGAAAAGTTAAAGCAAAAGTCTGTGTTAAATAAACACCAAAAGAAATTTTTGATGAAATAGCGACTAAACGTGAAAACCACTGCCATTTTGGTTCAAGACGATGTCGATCATATGCCCAGCTAATACACAAGACACTGCAAATCATCATTGAAGCATAGATCATTAAATATGGTTGGTGGATCAATTCGGTATAATGTTGACTTAGTTTTAAGATCCTATCGTTGACGTAATATAATCCGAATGTTCCCAAAGCTAACAATCCGGTCAATGAATAGATAATTTTTTGATGTTCAACAAAAAATTTCTTGACTTGTTGGTAATGGATTGAAGTAAAGGCACCAGCAATAAAGTAAAACTGATACGACAAGACAAAATTACCATAATATTTGATCAAATATGGCCAGTGATCGTGATTTTGAATTGGATAAATATATTTAGCCCAAATCAGGAAAAATAGTTGAACCAAAGCACTGATTACAAAAATCAGCAAATGATAATTGGGAAATTTTCTAAACAACCAAAGCATAATCGGGAAAATCAAATATAATTGAAAAGTTACAAGAATATAATACATATAGAAATGATCACCATGGATTACAGCCCAAAGCCAATCACCCAACCAAGTACTAAATCCTAATTTTTCTCCGGTCATCCAAGCTGCAAATAGCAGAAAGAACCCGTTCCAAAATAAATATGGGATGCCTGAGCCCTTGTATCTTTTTTTCCAAAACTTGAATAAGTTCATATTCAAATCGTTATAATGTTGCAAAAATAAGACTAAGCCAGTAATGAACATGAATCCCATTCGAGTAAAATGCAGCATTAGATGAGTTGCCAGTAAGATCAAACGTGGATAACTAGCAGATATGTTGGCAATAAAAGCCGATGTTGTATGATTGGCCAGCACCCCAAAAATAAAAATGCATCGCATCAAATCTACTTCATACAAGTAGGGATGCTTCCTTTTTTTTATCAATTCGAACTCCTCCAAAAATATTCTGTTTCCATAAAAACCGGTATAAAACTTTACCAGATGTCTTTGAAGAAACTGTGAATTTTTATTGAACTTATTAATTTTTTATTAAGACAAATATTATTGATCTTAATTTTCTGAGTTATTGGTAACAAGTTTTAAGATTGTCCAACTATTCATAATGGAGATCCTCTTTTCTACCAATCAAGCTTTTTAGAAATACCTTTTTTCTCAATAAATTGGTTAATGCCCAAGAGATTCCCAAAACCCCTACATAAGCTAATGGTAACAAAACTATAAGTGTAATGAAACTTATTGTTGGTTTTGCATACTGAATCAATAGATAGATCGTTGTTAATGGTATCAGTTGAACCAGGTAAATTCCAAATGAACATTCAGCCAGGTTTGTAATCCAATGATTCCATGATTTGCTGTGGCGGCGTTTATCCGCGTACCAAATACCAATCAGCCAGGTCTGTAAAATAACTAATGAAGCATAAAATAAGATATATGGTTGATGAATCAGATTTGCATGGTGGCGATTTAATCCTAAAATAGCTGTATTGAAATAATATAACCCAATCGTTCCAACCCCTAAACTGAGGGTAGCGAAAGTTATCCAATGACTAAATTTTGTGATGAATTGTTTAACATACTGATAATGAAGAGCACAGAAGGCTCCAGCAATGAAATAAAATTGATAACTCAAAACAAAATTACCGTATGCTCTGATCAAATAAGGCCAACCTGAATGACTAATTTTTCCATAGAAATATTTAAAATAAATCGTCATTAACAATTGTATAACGAAACTGATTTGTAGAACTTGCAGATGATGACCGCTGGTTTTTTCAAACAACTTGAGCAATAAAGGAAAAACTAGATATAATTGAAACAGAACAAAAAGATAATAAAGATAAAATTTGTTACCATGAATTACAATTTGCCACCATTGAACTAACCAATTAAAGAAAGAAAAATTGTTAGAACTGGCTAATGTTTGTAGGAATGAAAAGAGAGTAATCCAAAATAGATATGGTACTAAAAGTATTGAAAAACGTTTCAGTAAAAAGCTTTTTATATCAAGTTTTTTGTCAGCATGTTGCCAAAATAAAACCAGCCCAGTAATGAACATAAAGCCAAAGCGAGGGAAGTGTAATAACAGATGTGTTGAAAGTAAAAATTGTCGGCTGACTGTTTGTGAAGGTAATAAATCAGTAAAAGCACTGGTTGTATGATTAGCTAAAACTCCACAAATAAAAAACACTCGCATAAAATCAACTTCATATAAATAAGCACGTTTTTTTTCTGGCATTAAAATTCTCCTAAACAGTTAATGTTTTAATGATGGCAAAAAAAAACAATTATTTGGTGAACGAAATTTGATTTTTCTTGATGAATGTATGAAGACTTTGTTAAGCTTCAACAAAAGCTTATTTACTTAATTAATTTAAAATGGCATTTAATAAATTTATTAAGTGTTATTATGTTGGTCAATCGTGGACTTGGTTAAAGATGTTCAACAAGATAATTGAAAAGTAAATCCTTGAAACTTTTATTACAATATGTTTGATATAATTTGAGGTGTGTATAGATAGAAAGACTTATAGAGATTCTTGCAGGTAAAAGCATTTTAATGAAAACTTTTTATAAATATAAAAGAAATAGTTTATTATTTAAAAGTATCAGCGTTTAGGAATCACTGGGTATTAAATAACAGAGGGGGATCAGCTTTTGGAATGACACTATCAGAGAAATTGAAGTACTGTCGAACAAGAAGGAGAATGACTCAAGTTCAAGTTGCAAACTTACTACATGTTTCAAGGAAAACGATCTCTGGTTGGGAGAACTCGCATAGTTTGCCCGATATATCAAGCTTAATTAAATTAAGTCAGGTTTATGAAATATCACTTGATGATTTGCTACAAGCCGATCATGTAGTTGATGATCGTGAGGTACAAAAAACTCAACATAATGCTAAAGTTGCAAGAATAACTTATAATTTAAACCTTGTGTTTTGCATACTGGCGTATTTTGAATTCTTTGACTTTAAATCGCCACATATTCCAATCGTTTTCAGCTTATTAGTTACTAATTTAATTATATATTTGTTCCATTTCTCTAATTGGGAGCTATCAAAAAAACGTTTACTGGTTTTTACCAGTTCGTTTCTGTTGCTATTTGGGTTGAATATTATTTTAAATATTGTTTTGGTTGGAAGTTCTAATTTTATCGCACATGCTGATCCTTATTTTATCTTTGGTTTTTCGCTTGGCCGATTACTTTCAAGTTTAGGAGTTACTTGTAGTTTAGAAGTAATCTTGTTCTTTAGACCACAAAAATAAGTTCTTATTTTTAATAATGATTGCTCTTAAAAGTACTAATGGTCTCCAAAAGTTAGCTTTTTTGACTAACTTCTGGAGGCCATTAGTACTTCTTTTTTAAATATCAGTAACTGATTATTATGATTCTCAAAGCGAATCCGTTCGTTTTAGCTCTTACCATGGTTGGATCACAAAAGCTGCCCAACAATAACTAATGATTATCCCAATAGCGACCAACCATTGCCAGCGCGGGAGAGGATCAACAAAAGATATCGTTCGTTTGGCGCCTTCGGTAAAGCCTTGTGAAGTCATTGCAGTTGCCAAATCACCGGACCAATTTAAAGCGGTAATAATGATTCGCAGATATAATCCTGGCTGCCATAAATGATAAACTTGTCCGCGCATCATAGCGGAAGCTTGGATCCGGTGATACTGCTGCTGAATCCGGGCTAACAAATTGAAGGCTGCCAGCAAACCATAAGCAAAAGTTGCTGGCAATTTTAAATGCAAATGCAAGCTTAATAAAAGATCTTTGACGCGGCAATTCATGGTGACGGTCATTCCTAGCAACAGGTAGGCGTAGACCCGGGAACCATAGACCCAGGCGTTATGCCATTGATCACCGGTCCCAAAGATTAAAAATGACCACCAGCTACCAAACGCTAGTGGCAAAGCAGCCAATAACACTAACAGTGTCGTTTTTAGCGAGACACGGCAAGCAGCTAGATAAATTAATGCCAAGCAGCAAATCATCAAATTTAACGTCACACTCAAAGAAAAAGATAGCGGCAAACCGATCCCCAGCAGCATAACTGTCATAACTGAAACATTCAGCCCACGTTTTTTAGTCATTGATCAAACCTCCTTGAAGCAAGGTCAGCTGCTGTTGGGCTAACTGTAGCTCATAATCCAGTTTTTCAGTCACTCCAGCACGTTGATGTGAAACGATTAAAAGACTCAGTTGCAATTGAGTGGTAGTTTCATGGATCAACTGCAAAGCTTGAGCAAGTGATTGAGGATCTAAGCCAGCAAAAGGTTCATCCAGCAATAAGATTGGTTGAGCCATAATCAGCATTGACAGCAGCTGCAATTTTTTTTGCTGGCCACCTGACAGTTGATAGCAGACTTGATCTAAAATGTTAGCTAAATTTAGCTGCTGCAGACAGTGAGTGATTCGAGCACTGGTCCAATATTGCGGTTGTAAACTATTTTTTTGGGAAAGTTTGATTTCATCTTGAGCAGTCAGCCGAATAAATTGATCACTGCTGTTTTGAAAGACTAAGCCAACCAGCAAGTTCCAGTGACGCTGATTAAACTTTTGCGCTGCCTTTTGCTGATAGTAGATCTGGCCTTGATAGGGATGAAGTTGACTTAAAGCCGCCAGTAAGGTCGACTTACCGACACCGTTTTCACCAGATAATAATCCTAGCTGACCGCGGGGCAACGTAAAACTACTGCCGTTTAGAAGCTGCCGCTTAGCAGTCGTTAAAGTTAGCTGCTGCCAGCTGAGATCGCCTGAATTTAATCTATGGAGCGGGACGGGAAAAGTTGTTGCCAGCGACTGCAATTTGGTTAACGACTGGGAAACTATTTGCTGAGTGTTTGAGTCTAAATGATACAAATGATCGGCAATTCCTTGGTAGCCGGTTAGATCGTGATCGGCTACCAAAATGGTTTTTTGATAGTTTAGCTGTAGTCGCTTCAAATCACACAAAAGTTGTTTTCTGCCTGTCAGATCAACATTAGCAAAGGGCTCATCCAATAAAATAACTTGACTGTCTAAAGCTAAAACTGTTGCTAAAGCCACGCGTTGCTGTTCACCGCCTGAGAGTGTCTGGAGTTTTCGATGCTTTAATGACTGCAAGTTAAAAATCTTTAAAACTTTTTCAATTTGCTGTGGGATCTTGGTCAGTGGCAACTGAATATTTTCTAAAGCAAAAGTCAACTGTTCGCTAACGGTTCGCATGGCAAACTGGCGGTTAGGATTTTGAAAAAGCATGGCAACTTTTTGGGCTCGTTGGTTAGGCAAAATTTTAGTGACATTTTGTCCATCTAAAATGACTTGACCAGTTTCGATTTGTCCACCATATTGTGGGTATAAACCAGCCAGAAGTTTAAATAAAGTTGATTTGCCGCAACCCGATGGCCCAGTTAATAAGCTAAAGCTACCCGGTTCAATTTGAAAATCCAAATGATCAAAAATCAGTGGTTTAGTTGATTGGTAACGAAAGCTTAACTGTTGAGCGGCTAATTTAATCATCTTATCTGATCAGTCCTGTCTTAAATACCATTTTTTTGATCCAATAGACTAAAACTCCGGCAAAAAAACCGATTGAGATCAATCTAATAACAAATAGACTGATCAACAAACCAAAACTATATTGACGATAACCGCTTTGGAAAAGATCCCAAATAAACGTGATGATCGTTGAACCTAAAACCGAAAAGGTCAAACCTAATTTATCCCAGTTGCGATAGCCCGTGCAGGCAAATCCTAGCTCATTACCAATGCCTTGAATAAAACCAGAAAGCAAAGTTGAGGCTCCCCAACTAGAAAACAGCAGCATTTCAACAGCTGCCGCTAGCATTTCACCAACAACTGAAGCACCAGCTTTTTGCAGTAAGACCCCAGCTAAAGGTCCAGCCATAATCCAAACGCCTAACGTCAAATCATTAGCGTAAGGTTTTAACGGCGTTGCTGCTAATGCGTAGTAAGCATAACTCCAAAGTTGATAAATAATTCCAAAGAAGATTGCGATAATGGCTAAGAAAATCACATCACGTAAAGCCCAATGAATTTTTTTCGGTTGATTTGTCAAAGAAAGCGCTCCTTTTACAAACACAGGTTCTCCAAGCTAAAAAAATAAAGCCGGCACACTTAAAAAGTATGCCGACACCGAATTAGCTGTTTAATGTATCAAAAACACTAATACAAAAAACAAACTCCCTCCGCTGGCATTATCCAGATCAGGTTAATGGGTATTTCTCAGCCTCTTGGCACCCCAGTTTGTTCTTAATTTTGAATAACTAAATGCTAGCAGATTTTTTGGCTTTTGTAAAATGTTTTTTACTGAATCGATCACAAATGTCTCCAGTCAATTTCAATCGGAGAATTTAATTAGCCAGACATTTGTTAAATGCGTTATAATGAAAAGGATGAGAGTTGGCGGTAGATGTTCTGTCAGCTTTTTTACTTCAGGTATTTTGACTGTCAAGTAGTAGCCAGGTTTAACGAGGAGGAATAATGATGAGCGAAACAGCTAATCAGAATAGTGCTCGTAACAATGCGCCGATTGAAATTAGCAAATTAGGGCAGCCTTTTAAAAAAGATACACATGTCGTATTTATTTTTCATCGGCATCATTTTAGCGGCATCGTTGAAAAGCAACTGAAAAATTCAGCAATTATTGACTTTGATCAAAAATTCAGTCAGTCAAATACCGCACAAGAATTAAAGCAAAAGGTTGTAATTAGTTATTCTAAACTAAAACTAGCTAAGTAATTCAGATAAGGGTGTGAAAAATGATGGGCCTGTTTGGCAAACTAAGAAAAAAGGTGCTAACTGATACAACGCCGATTCAATTAGTTGTCATCGCATATTTGATCCTGATTTTCATCACCTTTTTTTTATTGACTTTGCCGATCTTTTATCAAAAAAATGCTAAGCCAGGTTGGCTTGACACTTTTTTTCTGTCGGTTTCGTCAGTCAGCGTGACAGGGTTGACAACGGTCCCATTACAGCATGTTTTGAACCACTGGGGGATTATTTTGCTGGAATTTCTCTTTCAAGTCGGTGGGTTTGGCGTAACAATGCTGACAACAGTGATGATGATTTTAAGCGGAAAAAAAATTTCTTTGCATCAACGGCAAATGATTCAAGTCGATATGAATCAACCACGCTTAAGCGGAACAGTTCGGCTTTCATATTCGATTTTCATCTTAATGGTCATGCTCCAGCTTATGTTTGGAGTGATCTTTTCCCTTTATTTTAGTTGGCAGCAAGGTTGGACACATTTAAAATCAGCTTTTTTTAATGGATTCTATATCTCAGTTACTGCAGTAACGAATGCCGGTTTTGACATTACCGGCAGTTCACTAGCACCTTACGAGCATAACTATTTGTTTTTGTTGATCGTCATGTTATTGATCATCATTGGTGGAATTGGATTTCCGGTTTTGGTCGAAGGTTACCAGTGGTTGATGTTCAAAATGCATGATCATGGCAGAGGAGTTTTTCGCTTTTCACTATTTTCAAAGTTGGCGGTCTTTTTTGCGCTGATTTTTTTCATCAGTGGAGCCCTAATGATTTTTTTGACAGAAATTAAAGGGCAGCTGGCCAGTGAGTCATGGCCGCAAAAAATCATGACCGCAATGTTTTACAGTGCTTCAACAAGAAATGCCGGATTGCAGCTTGAATCGCTCAAGCATTTTCAAACCGCAACTTTGTTAGTTTTTTCCTTGTTAATGTTTATCGGGGCCAGTCCGAGTTCAGTCGGTGGTGGGGTACGAACGACAACAGTTGGAATTTTGTTACTGTATTTAGCAGCCTTTATTCGTGGACGTCGACATGTCAATATTTTTGGTCGGCGAATTGGTGATGATGATATTCAAAAGGCAATTGTTGTTACCAACTTATCAATCTTATTGTGCTTAACGGCGGTCCTGATCTTATCAGTCACTGAAAAATATTCACTGGTTTCATTGATCTTTGAAGTGACTGCCGCTTTTGGGACGACTGGCTTATCGCTGGGAATCACTGCCGGCTTGAGTTTAGTTGGCAAGTGGGTGATTATCTGTTTGATGTTTATTGGCCGGGTTGGGATGCTGTATTTATTATTGCTTTTTGTATCTAAAAAAGAACAAGATTTTAATTACCGTTATCCATCGGAAAAGGTTATCATTGGTTAATTGTCGGAAAGATTGGATGGTTTTTTTTAATGAAAGGCTTCCTTAAAAAATAAAGTAACGGTGGACTTAAATTTTTTAATGATTTATTTGGCTGAAATTGCTGATAAGAAGGGCTTCTTTGTCATAGATAAGCTTTGGAAATTTTTCTTAGAGATTTCCATTGTTATGTTATAATCAAATTGCGGGAACTTTTAATACATTTTGGAGGCTTTTTCGTGAAAAAAGTGGAACCACGCTGGCTTATGGTTTTGAAAGTAGCATTGCCCCTGTGTTTAAGCTATGTTCCAATTGGTCTGGCTTGTGGGATCTTGTTAAACGTGGCAGGTTTTAACACGATTCTGACAGGCTTGGTATCAATTATGGTCTTTTCAGGCGGAGCACAGTTTTTGATTGCTTCAATGCTAACAGCTCATGCTCCGTTACATACGGTTTTATTGATGCTGTTTTTCCTTGAACTGCGGTATGCACTGTTGGGTTCAAGCATATCACAATACTTGCATCATACCAGCAGAAAGTTTTTGTATATTTTTGCTGTTTCTTTAAATGATGAAAATTATGCTGTTAATTATTTGAAGTTTGCAACTGATAAAAGTTGGACGCCCAAAAATGCTTTAATGGTTGAACACTATTCATTATTATTTTGGACAATGGCAAATGTTGTCGGCAGCTTGATTGGTGGAATGTTAACGATTAATTTATCGATTGTTGATTTTGCATTAACTTCCTTGTTTCTCTATATGATCGTGATGCAGCTTGGAAATCGATTAACGATTTTTATCAGTGTCTTTGCTGGTTGTTTAGCGGCATTTTTCATGGTTTTGCTGAAGAGTACAATGGGGCTGGTGGTCTCAACGATCATTGCTTCATTAACCGGCTTTGTGCTTGAAGATTATTTGGTGAAACATGGAAAGCGGCGGGACTTTTGGTTGCGTAAAATCAAGCCTAAAGCGAGTCGGAAGGTCATTAGTAAATCAGGGGATAGTTAATTATGACAGAACAGACTACAGAACATTTGATCTTAATAATCTTATCAATGCTAGTTGCCCTAGGTCCGCGTTTGATCCCTTTACGAGTATTTTCAACTCGCAAAATACCATTGTGGTTCAATGAATGGATGAAATACGTTCCAGTTTCCTTGTTTACAGCACTAGTTGTTAAAGATATCTTTATTGATACTAATGCAGGTTATACGTTTGTTGGCTTACGCAATACAGCTAAAATTTTAGCAGCAGTAATCGTTATTGGTGTTGCTTATCGGACACGTTCGATGGGACTTTCAGTGGTGCTAGGACTAGTAGCAGTGGCTTTATTGACAATTGTATTCACTACTTAAATCTAAAAAAATTAAAAAAGTCTGCTTTTAAGTAGGCTTTTTTAATTTGGCTTTAAATGAAATTCCAGACAATTCGGCTGAAAAGTGTTAGAATACTTTTATGTTTAAAGAGAAAGGCGGAGGAATATGATCGACAAAGTTTTTTATAAAACACTGTTAAGCAAATCGTTTAATATACCGGTTAAAATCAACTTTTGGGATGGGGAATCTAAAGTCTATGGTCAAGGCGAGCCAGAAGTAATCATCACTTTCAAAGAAGCAATTCCGGTCAAAGATGTTATGCATAACGCATCGATCGCATTGGGTGAAGCATATATGGACGGACGAATCGAGATCGAAGGCTCAATTCAAAAATTAATCGAAGCCGCCTATGAATCAGCAGATAGTTTCTTTTATGACAGCAAATTAAAAAAATTCATGCCCCGGCAATCGCATTCTGAGCGGCATAGTAAATATGACGTTCAAAAGCACTATGATTTGGGCAATGATTTTTATAAATTGTGGCTAGACCCAACGATGACATATTCCTGCGCTTATTTTGAACATCCAGCTGATACTTTAGAACAAGCTCAGCTGAATAAAGTTCATCACATTATCAAAAAACTGCATCCTGAGCCCGGCAAACGTTTGTTGGACATTGGTTGCGGTTGGGGAACTTTGATGCTGGTAGCTGCTAAAGAATATCATTTGGACGTTAGTGGTATTACTCTAAGTGAAGAACAATATAAGTTTGTACAAGCAAAAATTAAAGCAGAAGGTTTAGAGGATCATGCTCGCGTTTATCTAGAAGATTATCGAGACTTGAATACTGAACCTTTTGACTATATTACTAGTGTGGGCATGTTTGAACATGTTGGCAAAGAAAACTTGGAAACTTATTTTAAAACAATTGCCAAATATCTTCGCAGTGACGGTTGTGCCTTGATTCATGGGATTACTCGGCAGCAAGGTGGAGCATATAACGGTTGGATCAATCAGTATATTTTCCCAGGCGGCTATATCCCTGGATTGAATGAAAACTTGCAACATATTATTGAAGCTGGCATGCAGGTCTTTGATCTTGAAACTTTACGTCGTCATTACCAACACACTCTGGAAAATTGGGATAGTAATTTTAATCAACATCGTCAAAAGATTCAAGCTAAAATGGGCGAAAAGTTTACCCGAATGTGGGATCTTTATTTGCAAGCTTGTGCTGCTTCGTTTCAATCTGGCAATATCGATTGCATTCAATTTTTGATTTCCAAGGGACCAAGTGGTAAGAACTTGCCGATGACTAGAGACTACATTTACACTAAATAAACAAAAGCTATCCGCTTAAGCAATTGACAGTAATTGTCAAAGATCAGTGGATGGCTTTTTGCTAGCTAAAACAAATTATTTTGATTGCCGATGCTTTTTTCGTAGCCAATAATAAATAACAGCTCCAACTATCATTAATAACAAGATAAATCGGCCGTATACTTCAAACAGGCTAACAAAGTGTGGCCAAGCATGGCCGGTCAATCTTCCCAGCCAGATCAAGGCTGTATTCCAAACCAAAGTTCCAAGAACTGTTAATGCTAAAAATTTACCTAAAGGATAGCTAGTCATGCCAGCAGGAATTGAAATCAAACTGCGAATTACTGGAATAAAACGGCCAAAAAAGACTGCTGATCCACCATGATGATAAAAGTAATTAGCGGATTTTTCAATGGCTTCAGGCTTTAAATGCAGGAGCTTCCCAATTTTGCCAGCCAAAAATTTTTCAAGCCGTTCAGCTGAAATGATTTTGCCTAAAAAGTAAAGAACGAGAGCACCAATCAAAGCTCCCAGTGTGGCAAAAATAATACTTGGAACAATTTGCAAGGAAGTATTTAAAGTTGCAAACCCGGTGAATGCTAAGACGATTTCTGATGGAATTGGCGGGAAAATATTTTCAATTGCTAGTAATAAAGCAATTCCTAAATAGCCGTACTGATTAATAATTTCGGTCAGAAAAGCAGTATTCATCTGGACCTCCTAATTAAATTTGTTGAAGTTAAGTGTAACTTTTTGGTAGCTGATTGGTCAAACAATATGTAAAATTATAATCTGATTTTAATTTGGCAATTAATGCTATAATACATTTAGTAAGCAAAAAAGGAGCAAGCCATGAGAAAAAGAACTTGGTTTATCGTGACTTTGATCGTTGCGGTGATTTTTATCGGTTACGGCTTTACTAAACACATCGAAAATCAGAAATATTATGATGATTCGCTAAAACAAGCAGTAGTCGCAATTAATTATGGGCATTATCATACTGCCCAAATTGATTTAGAAAACGCCCTTAAGAAGAAAAAAAGTGGTACAAGAGCCAAGAATTACTTAAATCAATTGAAACTATACCGCAAGGGTTTGGCGGCAATTAATCAGCAAAATTACCAACCAGCACGGACTTATTTTCAAAAAACCGCCGCGCAGCAAAATGGGCTACAGGTGCTGGTGAGCCGTGCTTCCAGTAAGCAAGCAGAACTCAAAGAAGTTTTGCGGGAACTGCCGCTGTTTCAAAGAGCATACAAAAAGGCTAAGATTTTATCAACTAATTATGAGTATACAGCTTCGAATACTAAATTGGCAGTTATTTTAGGCTACGGTAATATTCAACAAGTCTATTATCAAAATATTTATCAGCAAGCTAAGCAGTTGAAGTCTTATAACGATCGGATGCTGCGAAAGCTTGGTTACAGTGTGACTGATGATAGTCAGAGTTCTAAACAAACAGATGATAGTTTTTTACCAGGTGTAGATAGCTCAACCAGCAGTAGTTCAAATTCACCTGCTTTGAAAAAAATCACTGCTGCCCAAATTAAAGCTGCTCGACAAGCTTTAAAAGAAGAAAATGTCAATGATCGTACTTTTAGTGATTACCAAATTAAATTGGTAATTCAAGAAGCCAAACGACAAGGTGTTTCTGTCCGCCAGATTGCTCGCGAATTTAAATAATTTTTAGCAAAATAAAGACCAGTTAGTTTGCTAACTGGTCTTTATGATTTTTTATAATTCAGCAATTAAACTTTGATTAAAGTAATAAAGCGTCGCTGTCTGGGAAGTTAATTCGATCTTAGTGATCCCAGCGTTGGACGGTTCATTTAAACTGGATAGATTTTTAATCGCTAAAATCATATTGAGCATTAGCTTAATGGTAAATCCATGAGTGGCGAGCAAAAGATTGGCCTGCGGGAAGTCGGCTGCCAGCTGAGTGAATAATTGCTGTAAACGCGCAGTGACCTGACTATAGGTTTCGCCTCGATTAACATCAGCAGCACGTGGCAACAAATTGTGCTGCGCATCGAAATACTCAGGGAACTTTTGCCAAATGTCTTTTTCCAGCTGTCCATCCCAATTACCGTAATCAAATTCTTTTAACCGCCAATCAAAAATGGTTGTCGTTCGCGGAGCAATGATAGCTGCCGTCTGAGCTGCCCGTAACAGAGGACTCGCAACCACCAAGTCAAATGAAATCTTTTTAGCAGCCAGCTGCTGACCAACTAGTTGTGCTTGTTGTTGTCCCTTGATCGTCAGGGGCGTATCGACTTGGCTGCCTTGGAGAATTCCAGCCGCATTGGCTTGACTTTGACCATGGCGGACAATATACAAAGTAGTCATCAATTTGTCCTTCTTTCATGCTTGAAGTTTAATGATACGTTTAGCATACCGATTTTAGCTGAAAATTGCAAAATCTTTTGATTTAATGCTGGTCCACCTTGTCAGGCCGGGTAACAAAGAAGATCACTGACATAATTCCTAGAAAAACGCAACCTACAATGACTGAAGCCCGAGTTTCAGGGTTGATAAACATGAAGACCAGTGTCAACAGTAGGCCAAACAAAGCTAAATAATTTGAAAATGGTGACCAGGCTAGCTTAAAGGGATGATTTTTAAGCTTTGCTTGATTTTGTTTTCTGAATTTCAAGTGGCTGATCAAAATTACAAACCATGGGATCATCCCTGGAAGGACACTTGAACTGTAAACTAAAACAAAAACATTGCTGCTGCCTTTGACTAAATGCGGCAAAACGGCATTTAAAATCATACCAATAAAAATTCCAACTGAGATCGTCAAAACGGCTAAAACTGGGACGCCTCGCCCAGAGAGCTTAGTATATTTTGCACTGACTTCGTGCTTTAAGCCTAAAGTATAAAGCATCCGGCTTGAGCTAAAAATGCCAGAGTTGCAGCCAGAAAGCGCCGCAGTAACTAAGACAAAGTTGATAATGCTGGCAGCGGCCGTGATCCCAACGCGTGAGAAGGTTTCGACAAATGGTGAACCGACTTGATCGAGTTTATTCCAAGGATAAATCGTAACGATGACGAAAATTGCCCCAATATAGAAGATCAAGATCCGAGCGACGATCGACTTGATCGATTTAATGATTGTTGGTTGAGGATCTTTAGCTTCTCCAGCAGTGATTCCAATGATTTCAATTCCTTGATATGAGGCAATCACAATTGATAACGCAAATAAAAATCCTTTGAACCCGCCAGTGAAAAATCCACCATTGACCCAAAGATTACTGAAACCAACTGGCTGCCAATGGTTACCAAAGCCGAGTAAGATGACCATTGCACCTAAAATTAACATTAAGATGATCGTTAAAACCTTGATCAAAGCAAACCAGAATTCAAGTTCGCCATAAGCTTTGACTGAAACTAGGTTAGCAATACATAAAGTTATTACGATCACCGCTCCGGAGATCCAGTCTGGTAAATTTGGCCACCAATAATTTAAATATTGCCCAACTGCAATGACCTCGCTGATTCCAACTACCAGATATTGAAAAACATTACTCCAAGCAGTCAAATAACCAGCTAAGGGATGAATGTATTCACTAGCGAACTTAGCAAATGATCCGGTTGCTGGATCTAAATACAACATTTCGCCTAAAGCTCGCATGACGATATATAAAATTAAACCTGCAAAAGCATAGTCAAGTAAAACAGAAGGCCCGGTCCATTTGATCGTTGAGGCTGATCCCATGAATAAGCCGACACCAATCGTGCCACCCAGGGCAATCATCTGCATCTGACGTGATGATAGATCACGATTTAAATTGTGCTTGTCTTTCATAAAAAAGCTGCTCCTTTTTTGGATAAAATAAAAACCCCTAGGTAATTAAACCTAGGGGCGCAAATAGCGTGGTACCACCCAATTTTAATCTAAAAATCGATTACACTTCATTATTGATAACGGCATTACCGGCATTTGTTTCGGATTCCTACTAAAAACACACTTGAAAGGAGTATTTCAAATTCACTAACAGTCAGCTTCCACCGCACCTGACCTCGCTAAGTAAATGATGATTTGAAACATATCTTTCATTATAGCTTATAAGCTCATTTTACCGAAATCAAATTCAAAATACAAGTTAAAAGTTAAAAAAAGTTAATTTTTAAAAGTCAGGTTCCATCGTAATGCTAATATTAAGGGATTCAAGCTTTAATATTATTTTAATGGTTGCCATTGCCAGTTAGTAACCGGGAGTTTGACACTTTTTAAAATAAAATCCTCCATAAAGCCTGATATGACTTTATTTTTTTGTCAATTTTTCCCTTTTAATTTGTAGTACTTTGTGGTACTCTATAATTAGAAAGGATGTGAATC
>NZ_JAHAVQ010000140.1 GCF_029916425.1 Liquorilactobacillus sicerae
TTAAAGATTCGGCAATTTTTTCTTACATTGAGTTCTGACGAGAGCGACGAATTAAATGCAACAAAATTTCCGAGTCTGATGACGATTGAAAAATCGATCCGGTATCTTCGAGTTGTTTCCTCAAAGTCAAAGCATTTGTAATATTGCCATTGTGGGCAAGAGCAATTTGATAATCATTAAAGTGAACTAATTAAGTTTGAATATTTTCAATTCCGTGAGTACGAGCGGTAGCGTAACGTACGTGGCCGATCGCCGAGCTGCCTTTTAGACTGGCAATATTTTCCGGATAAAGGAAAACATCCGACAAGAGCCCTAGACCACGGCGCTGCCAAAGTCGGCCATCGTCATTTGAAACAATTCCGGCACCCTCCTGACCGCGATGCTGTAAGGCATGCATACCATAAAAAGTTGTTTGAGCGGCATCAGGCAATCCCCAAACACCGAATAAACCGCATTCTTCATTCAGTCCGCGAAAATCTGTTGCAGTTTGCAATTCCGTCATTTTTTCCTCGTTTACTCCATTAAATC
>NZ_JAHAVQ010000141.1 GCF_029916425.1 Liquorilactobacillus sicerae
GCAGTGCATCTTGCGCATCAGATTCGTTCATGACATTACCAACGATAATTTCTTTGGCAATGTACCCGATAGCAGTTTGAAATAACTCTGCAAAGGTTTTATCCGAGTCAATTGGTTTCGAATTATATTCTGGCATTGACAGATGAATGTAATCAAAATCAAATTCGCTCATTAAAGTTTTAATTAATTGCGTCGATTCGTGCCAAGTATAACCAACCGTATCATGAATTTCTTCCGGTGATATTCTATAGCCAATAATAAAATCCTTCGGTGCATATTTTTTTGCGATTTTGAAAACTTCGTCCGTAACTGCTTTGGCGAAATTCATTCGTTTTTCTGAGGAGCCACCCCAAAAATCATTTCGTTTATTGGACCATTTAGAGAAGAATTGTTGAATAAGATAATGATTGGCACCATGAATTTCAACACCATCAAAACCACAATCGATTGCCCTTTTTGTTGCAGCGCCAAAATCTTCAATAATTTTTCTGATTTGTGTATCGCTCAATTCATGCACACTATAGT
>NZ_JAHAVQ010000142.1 GCF_029916425.1 Liquorilactobacillus sicerae
GCATAATGCCGTTATAAACTTCGATCAGCAAGGCACTGATCTGTCTAATTTTTCGATCAGTCATATAACTACCTTTTTATTCTGATATTTAAATATCGAAATACTCCAAATCGACATTTTTTTAATCAACAGCCGGTTCCTCCGGCGAAACGACAAATAATAGTTGAGCATGGCAAATTTCTTCTTCGCCAACTAGAGCAGTGCAATCAACAACTCCCATGTTTTCGCGAACTTTGGTCAATAAAATTGTTAATTCAAGCTTTTCTCCCGGCTCAACCGATCTTTTAAAACGAGCCGAGTGAATCCCGCCAAGATAAGCAGTTTTATGTGCAAACTTAGGTGATTTGAGGATCAAAATCGAAGCGGCTTGAGCCAACATTTCAATAATCAATATATTTGGGACTACTCTTTCATCTTTTCGTCCTTGGATGAATCGTTCATTGATTGTCACATTTTTGAAAGCAGTAATTGATTGGTCGGGAACGAAATCCGTTACTCCATCAATCCACGCAATCGGATATCTG
>NZ_JAHAVQ010000143.1 GCF_029916425.1 Liquorilactobacillus sicerae
GTTTCCAGGCATTGGCAATAAAACTGCTCAACAGATTGTGCTGGATTTAAAAGGAAAATTGGGTGATTTTTCTAAAAATACCCTTCCAATGAAAAACCTATTGGAAAATTCTGCTGAATTGGACGATGCTCTAGCCGCTCTGGAGGCATTAGGCTTCTCTTCAAAAGAAGTTAACAGAATCGGTCAAAAATTAGCTGATTTGGGCAAATTAACGACTGATGCATATATTCAAAAAGGACTTAAACTATTAACTAAATGAATGACGAAGATCAAAAAATTTTAGATGCAAAACCAATTGCGGCCGATGCTGAATCCGAATTGACATTGAGACCAAAATATTTGCGGGAATATATTGGCCAAAAGGAAATTAAAGATCAATTATCGGTTTATTTAAAAGCTGCCAAACAGCGGGACGAAGCACTTGACCATGTTTTGCTTTTTGGGCCGCCAGGATTAGGCAAGACGACTCTGGCGATTGTAATTGCCAACGAGATGGGAGCAAAAATCAAAACAACTTCGGGAC
>NZ_JAHAVQ010000144.1 GCF_029916425.1 Liquorilactobacillus sicerae
GGATTAGAGCTCTTAATGGCTCAGGCCGGGATTTTTATTACCGCCGGGGATGATTCTTCACTATATGTTTTTGATAATATTTTTGCAGACATTGGTGACGAGCAAAGCCTTGAACAGTCGCTTTCAACTTTCTCATCACATATGAAGAACATTAAAAATATTCTGCAGCAAGCCGATCGTGATTCACTTGTTCTTCTGGATGAATTGGGAGCCGGAACCGATCCTGGAGAGGGAGCGGCTTTAGCGATGGCAATCGTAGAGAGCTTATCAAGGCGTACGATTCTTAATTTAACAACGACTCACTATCCAGAATTGAAAATTTTTGCTGATCAGAAGGATTTTGCAATTAATGCCAGTATGGAATTCGATTCACAGACTTTTAGGCCAACCTATCGCCTCTTGCTTGGTGTTCCTGGACAATCGAATGCAATTGCTATTTCACGACGCTTGGGTCTTAACGAGGATGTTTTACGTTTGGCTGAATCCTATGTTGATCCACAGAACCAGGAACTGAATAATTT
>NZ_JAHAVQ010000145.1 GCF_029916425.1 Liquorilactobacillus sicerae
ATTCATAACTGCCAAAAGGGAATTAGCATCGGCCGGCAAGAATTCATTGACAAACTCATGACCCTTTTCAGCCATATGAGTCAGCATACCGGGATCTTGGTGAGTATAACCGTTATGGTCTTGTTGGAAGACGGTCGAAGTCGAAATCAAATTAAGTGACTGGTACTTATTACGCCATGGTTCGGCATCAGCTTGACGAATCCACTTGAAGTATTCGTTGATCATTGAATCAACAACACGCAAGAACGATTCATAAGAAGCAAACATACCAACACGGCCTGTCAAAGTATAGCCTTCAAGCCATCCTTCTGCTTCGTGTTCAGACAATTGTGAATCAATAATCCGACCTTCAGGTGCCAACAAAGCATCATTAGGGAACTTAATCTTACTCATCCATTGACGGGGAGTCTTATCAAACAACTTCCAAAGACGATTAGACATTGTTTCATCAGGACCAAAGAAACGGAAACGAGTTGGATTTAACTTAGCAACGCCAGCCAAGAACCCGGATAATGTAACCA
>NZ_JAHAVQ010000146.1 GCF_029916425.1 Liquorilactobacillus sicerae
GTTCACTCGTGGCAAAGATGCACAGCGTTTTGCTTTGGAACTTGGTGCAGCCTCGGCACAGGGTGTTTATGATTTGCCACCATTTCCTTTGGATTCATCGATCCTTTTTGCTCCGGTTGGCGATATTGTGCCAAAAGCTCTTGAAGGCTTGGCGGCTGGAGGAACATTAGCTCTTGCTGGTATTCATTTAACTGATGTTCCTTCACTTAATTATCAGAAACATTTGTTTCATGAAAAAGTTCTTAAGAGTGTTGAGAGCAATACTCGCCGCGATGGCGAAGAATTCTTAACTTTGGCCGATCGGTTGAAGATTCATCCAAAGACCACTGAATATCCCTTTGAACATGCCGACCAAGCGCTTCGCCATTTGTCGCATGGCGATATGCAGGGCGCCTGTGTTTTACGAATTAGTGAAGGCTAAATCATCGCTTGAGAAAATTATTAATTAAAAAATCGAATGAATCAACAGCTCGAATATTCATAAAAGGTGTACTAATGCTATAACTAGTATGCATTATAT
>NZ_JAHAVQ010000147.1 GCF_029916425.1 Liquorilactobacillus sicerae
TTTTTGATTACTGTGACATTTATAAATCTAATTATTTTGAGTGTTGGAAAGAAAAAATATGAATTTAAAAGAAACTTTGAATAATGGTTTAAAATATTTAATTTTTGCTTAGGACTATTAGCATAAAAAATCTAAAGAACTTATGAGAAAGGATTCATCATTTTCAGCGGGTGACATTAGTAGTTTAGAATTATTAATTTTAGTGCTTCTGGTCCTGGCGGCAGGAGCGGAGTCGATACCGCGTGCGTTCATTTTAAAAATGATACATGGATAATGAAAATTTCAAACATTAATATTCAATTTAAAGATAAAGTCGTATTTTCCGATATGGAAATTCAGTTTTTGGAAAGGAAAATTAATTGGCTTAAAGGCGACAATGGTAGCGGTAAAACAACACTATTCAGATTATTGAGTGGTTTATTAAATTTGGAAAACGAAGAAAACATCAAAATAATAACGGATTACCAAGAAAATATTAGTTTGAGCGATTTTGTTAAAGAGGTTAATTTTATTCCCG
>NZ_JAHAVQ010000148.1 GCF_029916425.1 Liquorilactobacillus sicerae
GATTCTATCAAACAGTTTTTATTGAACGATGATAATATTTGGAGGCATGAATGGTCAAAATCCTGGTAGTTGAAGATGATGAAAATTTTAATTCACTAGTCAGCCGTTATCTTGCTTCAAATGGTTTTGAAGTAATCAGTTGTGCTGATGCGCAGAAAGCTTATGATGTTTTGTACAACAATCTCTTTGACTTAATCGTCACCGATGTTATGATGCCAGGAATCGATGGCGTTGAATTTGCCAAAACAGTTAGGCAGCTTAATGAAAATATTCCAATTCTCTTTGTCACTGCCCGCGATGATATTAAGACAAAAAAAGCTGGTTTCAGGGTAGGTATTGATGATTATTTAGTCAAACCGATTGATTTGGATGAATTGAAATTAAGAATAAGTGCTGTTTTAAGAAGAGCCAATATTTCGCAAAATCAAAAAATAGAGATTGGAAATTTATTACTTAACTCTGAAGAAATTTCTGCCAGCATAAATGGTGTTCCTATCCCTTTGACTGTTAGAGAAT
>NZ_JAHAVQ010000149.1 GCF_029916425.1 Liquorilactobacillus sicerae
TTGCAATATACGGAGCCTTTTATGTCCTCAGATGATATTGCGCGTGGCGATGACTGGAATAATAAAATAAATGGCGAACTAAATAATTCTAGGATTGGTATTCTTTTTATTACTCCCGAAAATATCAATAGCAATTGGCTCAATTTTGAGGCGGGTGCACTATTTTCTTGGAAAAATAAAGATGAGCAACAAGGCATGGTTATGCCAGTCATGATTAATAGCCTAGACATTACCAGCGTGTTAAGCAAGAGCCCGCTGAAACAGTTTCAATGAACGAAGTCTTTATAAGAAGAAGGTGTTAAAAGTATTTTTCATTCCATTAATTTGAAAGCTGATTCCGATTCTTTGAGTGAAGCATCTTTTCAATCTACTTTTGACCAATGGTGGCCTAAAATTAATCAAGTCTTGAAGAGACCCTCTACAAAAATTGAACCTAAAAAGACTGATCGAAAAAAAGATATGTGGTCCGCACAGGATCGAGAGGTTATGGTCAGGACGCTCAATCAGGTAAATGC
>NZ_JAHAVQ010000014.1 GCF_029916425.1 Liquorilactobacillus sicerae
TAGGCACGCCGCCAGCGTTCGTCCTGAGCCAGGATCAAACTCTCATTTTAAAGTTTGTGACTCAAATTTATTACTAGCGAATTGACTTCGCAAATGTTGTCCTTTTTCAAGGCCCTGCACATTTGTTCATCGAAACTTTGTTCAGTTTTCAAAGGTCTACTTATCTGTTACGAATTAACTATCAACTCACGTAACAGTCAACTTTTATATTATATCATGCTGATTAAAATTAGCAAGCTTTTTTTTTGAGTCATATAAAATTTAGATGATTTTCTCAAGCACAAGTTTTGTCTTCATCACTTCTGAAATTAAACTCTGTCTTAACAATAAAAACCCTTTGCAGGCTGAATCTATACTTTAAATGCAATAACAAAATTACAAATTTACAATAGCAATCCCCAGATACTCTACTTGACAAAATCTCAAAATGAGGTAATTTTTGCTATCAAGCTGTTACAAAAATCGTACTAGAAACGATGGCAAATTAATATTTGAAGATCTTACCCCGAAGTATTTATGAAATCAACTACAATTTAAATTACAAACTTGCTGTCGTCGCCCGTAGAATCAATCATTCTAAAATTAAAGATACTAAAAATATTTACTAAGCGTCTTTAAAAACAATTATATAACAACTTAAAAATGTAGTTGTAAAATAAAATTATTTAAAAGTTACGACATGAAAATTCACCAATGGTTAAAGCCTAATTGATAAGACGAGTGACATAACTCGCCAAGTTGTCAACAAATCAAATCTCTACTCGAAAAAAAGCTTGGAGGGTTAGACGTTAAGTGAGATTTGCTTTAAGAAACTATTACGCTCAATTCGGCAATTCCTGATTCAAAAAAACAGTACTTTACTTTCAATTTAGAGTCAACGCTGGATTGAAAGCAAAATACTGTGTCTTATCCAATACTTATTAATATTTATTAAATAGCAAACTTAATTTATTTATCGGGCCTTAATGTTGGGAACAATAAAACATCCCTAATCGATGGGGCATCTGTCATTAACATTACCAGTCGATCAATCCCAATACCCAAGCCCCCAGTTGGCGGCATACCATATTCTAGAGCTTCAACATAATCTTCGTCGATCCCTTCAGCTTCTTCATTACCGGCCTCGCGTTCTTTGACTTGAGCTTCAAAGCGCTGACGCTGATCAACTGGATCGTTAAGTTCACTAAACGCATTAGCAAATTCATTTCCCAAAATAAACAATTCAAAACGATCCGTAAAGCGCGGGTCCTTTGCGTTCTTTTTAGCCAATGGCGAAACTTCAATCGGATGTCCATAAACAAAGGTTGGATCCTTAATTTTTGCCTCACAAAAAGTTTCAAAGAATTCATTAATGATATGACCGACTTTCCAATAAGATTCATAATGAACGTGATTCTCATCGGCTAATTTGCGAGCCTTTTCGAGTGTCATTGGTTGCCAAAAATCGATCCCAGTTTCCTCCTTGATTGCATCGACCATATGAATTCGCTTAAAAGGCTTATTAAAATCGATCGAATTTCCTTGATATTCAATTTGACCATTATCAGAAACAACTTTAGCTGCTGCCTTGAAAATTCCCTCCGTCTCATCCATAACATCAGTAAAATCATAGTAGGCTACATAAGACTCCAACATGGTAAACTCTGGGTTATGTTTGGTATCAATGCCTTCATTTCGAAAAACACGGCCGATTTCATAAACTCGCTCCATACCACCTACAATCAAGCGCTTTAAATGAAGTTCCAATGCAATTCGCAAATATAAATCAATATCCAAAGCATTGTGATGTGTAATAAATGGTCGAGCAGCAGCACCGCCAGCTTGATTATGCAACACCGGTGTCTCTACTTCAATAAAACGTTGTTCATCCAAATACTTTCGAATTGCTGAAATAATTTTAGTTCGTTTCAAAAAGCGCTCAAAACTATCACGATTTGAAATCAAGTCTAAATAACGCTGACGATAAATCTGTTCAACATTCTGCAAACCATGAAATTTATCTGGTAAAGGACGTAAAGCTTTTGAAAGAAAAGTCAAGTCTGTAACTCTGAGAGTCAATTCACCAGTATCCGTTTTAATAACCGTTCCAGTCAATCCTAAATGATCACCTAAATCAGAACGTTTAAAAATATGATACTTTTCTTCACCAACTATATCTTTTCTGATATAGATTTGCATACGGCCATCGCGATCTTGAATATCAGCAAAACCGACTTTACCTTTTCCGCGTTTAGCAACCATTCTACCAGCAATTGTAACTTGTGGGTTAAGTTCTTCCAATTTTTCCTTGGTCAAATCATCATATTTGTCATGTAGCTCTTGCGACATTGAGTCCCTAACAAACCGATGCCCAAATGGATCGATTCCTTCTTGACGAAGCTCATCCATCTTCTCACGTCTAACTTTTAATTGATCATTGAGATTTTCAACTTTTGTCAACTTTAATCCTCCAGTTCTTTTACTGCAAATTAATCTTCTTAGCCTATTTTAGCACGCCGGGCTACTCTTTTTGCGATAAATTCTTCAGCTTCTTGCTGAAAGCAGTCAAAAATTTCAATCATTTTTTCTTCCGTATCGACTGCATTTAAAGCTGCTTTAGCTTTTGCTGAACGCGGAATACCTTTCAAATAATAAGCTGCCTGGGTTCGAAATTCTCGTGGGCCAATATAGCCACCTTTTAGTGCTACCAAACGATGTAAGTGTTCTTTGGCAACTTGAATTTTTTCAGTTGGAGTTGGTTCAGCAACAACTGGTTTTCCGGCCAAATATTCAACTGTTTGCTTAACGATCCACGGATTGCCTAAAGCTGCCCGACCAATCATCACTGCATCTGCACCAACATCCGTTAACATTTTTTTAGCTTCCTGTGGCGTCCGGACATCACCATTGCCCATAAATGGAATCTTAGTCAAGTGATCTGCGACTTCTTTCAATACGCCCCAATCAGCATGACCGGTATACCGCTGAGCACGAGTCCTGCCATGCATTGCTAATGCAGCAGCCCCACCTTCTTCAGCGGCCAATGCATTTTCAACTGCATATAAATGGTCGCTATCCCAGCCAGTTCGCATTTTAACAGTTACTGGTACATGACAGGCAGAAGCAACCGCGTGAACCATCTCATAAACTTTATCCGGATCTAACAACCATCTTGCCCCAGCCTCAGCTTTGGTAACTTTAGGTACCGGACAACCCATATTAATATCAATGATATCAACATTAGTATGTTCCTCAATGTACTCTGCTGCTGCTAACAAAGTCTCTTTGTTGCCGCCAAAAATTTGTACGCTAACCGGATGTTCGCGTGAATCAAATTTGAGCATTCCTAAAGTCTTTTTATTTCTAAACTGAATTCCGCGATCAGAAATCATTTCGCAAACGACTAAACCAGCGCCAAATTCTTTGCAGATCATTCGAAAAGCTACATTGGTAACTCCAGCCATTGGAGCTACGACTACTTGGTTTGGGATCGTAATGTCACCGATCTTCCACTTCATTGCGACACCTCATTTATCTAATTATTCTTTTGCATCATAGCATAAATCAATTTGAATTAAAAACTAACTTCACGTTTATTTCAATTTTAGCAATTTTTCTAATTCTGACTCGTTAAAAAAATATTTTTTGCCGCAAAAACGACAGATCGTCTCTGCCTGATGATCTTCATTAATAATTGTCTCAAGCTCTTTAGCAGACAAACTAGCTAAGGCTTTAGCAAATTTTTCTTTAGAACAATTACAACAATAATCAAGGGGCACTTTCGTTAAAATTTCAACTTGATCCGTCTTGACAATTCGATGGATCAAATTTTCCAAACTGCCATCTTCTGCCAGCAGGGCACTGATGGCTGGCAAGCTGCTGATCCGTTTTTCAACTTTTTCAATCAGCTTGGACTGCGCACCTGGTAACACTTGAATTAAAAAGCCACCAGCTGATTTGATATCAGAATTTGGCTTTAGTGAAACTGAAACGCCAACTGCTGAAGGAATCTGCTCTGATTTAGCTAAATAGTAAGTTAAATCTTGACCAATTTCTCCTGATATCAACGGAACCTGTCCGGTAAATGGTGTTTTTAAGCCAAGATCCTTGGTAACTGCTAAAGTCCCCTTTTGACCAACTGCTTGCTTAATCGAAATTGCTTGCGAATCGTTTTGCGGCAAGTCAGATTCTGGATAATGAAGATACCCTTTTACTTGTCCTTGAGCATTCCCATCAGCAACTATTGGACTTAATGGACCATTTCCCTGAATTTTAACGGTCAAAAGGCCCTTTTTTTTAAGCAAAGCTGCACTTAAAAGGGCAGTGCCCGTTAACGTTCTGCCTAGGACAGTTGTAGCCACTGGTTCAGTATTATGAACTTGCTGAGCTTTTGTCACTAAGCGGGTAGTATTAGCAGTATAAATTCTAAATTGGCCATTAAAAGCCATCGTTTTGGTTAAATAATCTCGCATACTTTCTCCTCAAGTCAAAACACAAAGCGGAACAAAACTTTAAGTCTTATTCCGCCTTATTTCTATCTATTTAAAAACTTTACTAATCTTTTGGATAATAAGTCGTGGTGTCATTTTCATCACCATCATCATCACGGCTTTGATCAGCTTTTTGTTTTGCCGCTTCCTTACGTTTCAATGCCTCTTTTGATTCTTCGAAAGTTGCAGCTTTTTCACTCGGAAACTCTTCATGTTTTTCAGGCATCTTGCCAGTATCAAACAAACTTAAAATTTGCTTTTCATCCAGCGTCTCGTACTCTAGCAAAGCTTCAGCAATTGTTCGATGTTGATCACGATGTTCTTGAATGATCTTCTTAGCAGTCACCATACCATCATTTAAGAGTTGTTTAACTTCTTCGTCAATCAAATTGGCTGTCTGAGCTGAATAATTTGGTTGACCCGAATAAGCATCACCAGCAAACATTGCACTTTGACCTTCATATTGCACTGGACCAAGCTTGTCACTCATTCCATATTCAGTTACCATTGCCCGTGCTAATTGAGTAGCTTGTTGAAAATCATTTGATGCGCCTGAAGACTGTTCATGGAAAATTATTTCCTCAGCAGCACGACCACCCATTAAACCAGCAATCTGCTCGGTAATATCTTTCTTCGTTAAAAGCATCTGATCCTCTTTGGGAAGCATAATAGCATAACCACCAGCGCGGCCCCGTGGAACGATCGTTACTTTATGAACGACACGAGCATCATTTAAGACGAGACCAACAACTGTATGTCCCGCTTCATGAAAAGCAACTGTCTCTCGTTCATGTTTGCTGATGACCCGATCACGCTTAGCAGGCCCGGCAATTACTCGATCTTCCGCTTCATCAATATCAGAAGCATCAATTTGCTTTTTATCACGCCGAGCAGCTAATAATGCCGCCTCATTCAGCAAGTTTTCCAAATCAGCACCAACAAAACCTGGAGTCTGTTTAGCTATCATCTTTAGATCTACATCATTCGCTAACGGCTTATTGTGAGCATGAACCTTTAAAATAGCTTCACGTCCCTTAACATCTGGACGACCAACCAAAATCTTGCGATCAAAACGGCCTGGCCGCAATAAAGCCGGATCCAAAACATCTGAACGGTTAGTAGCAGCCATAACAATGACACCTTCATCACCTTCAAAGCCGTCCATTTCAACCAATAACTGATTAAGTGTTTGTTCACGCTCATCGTGACCGCCGCCCATGCCAGCACCCCGCCGGCGTCCAACGGCATCAATTTCATCAATGAAAATAATTGACGGAGCATTCTTTTTGGCATTTTCAAATAAGTCACGCACACGACTTGCACCGACACCAACAAACATTTCAACAAAATCCGAACCAGAAATTGAGAAAAATGGAACTCCAGCTTCGCCAGCAACTGCTTTGGCTAATAAAGTTTTACCAGTTCCAGGAGGCCCTTCAAGTAAAACCCCAGAAGGAATCCGAGCACCAAGTGAAAGGAATTTATTTGGATCGCGTAAAAATTCAACGACTTCAACTAATTCTTGTTTTTCTTCCTCCGCACCAGCGACATCTGAAAAGCGAACCTTATTCGATTTTTTATCGACTGGTTTTGCTTTGGACTTGCCAAAATTCATGACTCGCCCGTTGCCGCCACCTTGGCCCGCTTGACCCATCATCATGTAGAAGAAGAAAATGAAGAAGACCACTGGTAACAGATATATTAATAGTTGTAACCATAAGCTGCTTGACTCTTCTTCTTTAGCACCATTTTTAACGTCATTTTGCTGAGCATATTTTTGAATTTGCTTAACAGCGACATCGTTGGTTAACACATTGGTAGTAAATGACTTTGTCTCATTGCTTGACACACCAAAGCTACCCAAGCCACTGGAGCTTGAAACTTTTTTGGGATGACGATAGGTACCAGTTACTTTATAGGTACTACCAGATGGCTGCATCGTGAAACTTTTGACATTGTTATCTTTTAATTCAGTTATAAACTGACTTGATTGGATTTGCTGAGACTGAGAATTCCCTTTGCCTCCGAAAAAGTAATAAAGCATTCCCATGATCCCAAGGAAAATCACAATATAAAACAGACTGTTTTTAAAAAGTCCATTCTTCTTATTGTTCATTGGTTCCCTCCTTGACCTAACGTCCTTTAACCGTAAGAACGACCATTGTTTAAATGATAGCACATTTGACTAATATTGACTATTGATTTTGCATATAAATCTCAGGTTTTAAAATTCCAACATATGGTAGGTTGCGATATAAGCCTTGATAATCGAGCCCATAGCCGACAACAAACTCATTGGGAACTTTGAATCCAACATAGTCTGGCGAAATTTGTTTTTCTCGACGTTCAGGTTTATCCAATAAAGTACAGATTCTGACTGACTTAGCATGCCGATGATTCAATAAATCAACTAAACATGCTAAGGTTCTTCCAGTATCAATTATATCTTCAACAATCAAGACCTCCCTGTCAGCAGCCGATATATCCAGATCTTTTAAAATCTTGACTGATCCAGAAGACTCGGTCGCATTGCCATAGCTGGAAACATCCATAAAATCTATTTCCAGCTGCGTATCCATTTGTCGTACAAGATCCGACATAAACAAAATAGCGCCCTTTAAGACGCAAATAACCAAGGGCCTCTTGCCATGGTAATCCTTTGAAAGCTGAGCACCTAGCTTCTGACAGATCTCAGCAATTTGTGTCTGACTGTAAAGAACTCTCTCAATATCCTGATTCATAAAGCATCCTCATTCCTAAAAATTACCACGTATTCGCTGTTGCTTTTTCTTACTATATCAGCTTGAAGTATATCGGATTTTTTATAACCAATCAACCACAGTGGCTGATCCGATTGGTCACAAACTATCCAAGCCTGCTTTCGATCTAGTAAATTAACCTTTTGATCAATCAAAATTTTTTTGACTTTTTGATGACCAATTTTACTTGCTAGTTTATCCCCAGGTTTGCGATGCCGAATTTTTAACGGAAACTTAATTTGACTAGAAAAATATAACGCTTCTGTATCCCAGTCCATATCAGGAACTGAATGATCTGTTTTAAAAAGACCTACCAGATTATTATCCGGCAATTTGACCCACTTGCCAAGTTTAAGCTCTGTTTCATACTCTTGAGGAGAAGACAGCTTTTGGGCATTCTTTTTTAAGATCCCAAAAAAATTATAGTCTTTATAGAACTCGTAGCCATTTCCTAAATCAAGTCGGCCTTGAGGTTTAAATTTATTTTCCAATAAATTCTTGGCCTCACCTAATTGTTCTCGCTTGAATTTTTTGACATTTGTTTCAAAAACTTTTTCTAATAATTTCTGCTTCCATAGCTCAGATTTGGATTGCCAAAAATCAAGTGAAAATTGGGCATGTGTAATTCTAATGTTATTAAAATTTTTTTGAACTTCATAATTCAACAACTCTTCATCTAATCCAAGCTGCTGCATAAAATCAATAACATGATCTTTAAACCCTGAATTTTCTTGAATTAATTCAGGAATTACGATTTGTCGCAATCGATTTCGTAATGTATTGGTTTGATAGTTTGTTTGGTCTTCGAAATATTTTAAATGCTTTTTTTTTGCATATTGCCGCAATTCATTTTTGGTGAACGGCAACAAAGGCCGCAACAAGAACAACCCTTCTGAAAACTCTGTCCGCGGTTTAATCCCTTCTAATTGCGCTAATCGTCCGCCACGAATCAATTTCATTAAAAAAGTTTCAATTTGATCATCCAAATGATGCGCTGTCAAAAGCTCATTGATGTTATTTTCATGCATTATCTTCTTAAAAAAATCATAGCGAAATTTTCTTGCAGCTGCTTCAATTCCAGTTGTTGGATGAATTTCTATTGGCCAGGTCAAACTAAACAACTTCAAATCATGCTTAGCACAAAAGTCTTTAAGATATTTGCTTTCTTCCTTGCTTTCTTTTCGCAACTGATGATCTACGTAAGCAACATAAATTTGGGGACGTTTTGCTTTTGGCAAATGCAGCAGTAAATCCAACATAACCGTTGAGTCAACGCCCGTCGAAACTGCCGCTAAAACCTTAGAGGAATGACTGGTTAAGTTAAAACTTTTTAAAAATCTATCAGTAAATTCCATGACTAATCACCTTAAAAAAAAACTGTCCTCATTAAATTTAATTCTTCAATGAAGGACAATTTTCAATTTTTAACTGCGGCGGCCGCCACGACCACCACGTTTTCCTTCTGTATTTCGCTTCAGTGAAGTTAAACGTGCTTCACTTTCTTTTAAGAAACCGGCTAGTAAACTGTCAAAATCTTTTGGTTTGCTTTCAGATCTTTGGAAATTATGACTTTTCGCAGCGCTGGAATTATGTGTCTTGACACCAACCGCACTATGATTAGCATGATGTTTTTCAAAATGATTATTTTGTGAGTAGCCACCCTTAGCAGATTGTGGAGTTTTGTCAACAGCTTTGCGGATCGACAAAGCGATCTTGCCATCAGGTGCAATCGAAAGGACTTTAACGGTGACTTTATCACCAACACTTAAAACATCATGAATATCTTTGACATAACTGTCAGAAATTTCACTAATATGAACTAACCCATTCTTTTTTTCACCTAAATCCACAAAAGCGCCAAAATTAGTAATTCCTGAAACTTTACCAGTGACCTTAGCCCCTACTTCAATTGACATAAAAAAGCTGTTCCTCCTTAAATTGTATACACTTCAGTATAACACGACTAGCAAGGGATGCAACAAGCATTAAAAATTATTGAACAATTTTATTTTGCTAGATTATTTTGGCTTCCTGCTGGCAAATTATAAATTGTTTCACCGCTCTTACTATAGTAATATTTTTCCCTAACGAGTTTTTGTAAATAATCATCATTATTTAGCTGTTTGACTTGCTGTTTTAGATTCTTCCGCTGAGTTGTTACCTGCTTTAATTTTTTCTGAGCAACATTTGACTGCCGCACAACGTCAGCAGTTGAGCGTTGGGTTTTAACAATCCGAACAGTTAAAATTGAAAAAATAGCCAAGAAAATCAAGCTAATGCCCAATAATCGCTTCTGATGGACCCGCTTAAGCTGTCTGCGGCGTGCACGAATTTGCGACTGAGAATATTGTTGTTCAAAGTAAGGAGTTTGAAGCACTTTGATTTTTTTCTGACTTTGACTCAAATTGTCCACTCCTAATTAATTATTTGCATTAATTATACCAAAGTAATTGATGCATAGTCTAATTCCCAGTCTAATTATTCTATGATTTTTCTTTGATAATCTGATACAGTTCGCTTGCCTCATTTTTTTTAGCATTTTCATTTAATGAAACTACTTTTACAATTAACAGCCGATTGCCAAATTTTAAAGTCAGTTGATCTCCCACAACCACATTGCTTGATGATTTAGCAACTTTTTGATTGATCAAGATCCTGCCTTGGTCAGCAATTTGCTTGGCAACCGTTCGGCGTTTGACCAAACGTGATACTTTCAAATATTTATCGAGACGCATTTTTCTTCTCCATTCTTTTATCCCAGATTTTTTTTAATAGTTTTCAAATTTAACAACTTATATTTGACACCTAATCCAACAAAAATTCCTACTCCACACAAAATTGCTGCTACCAAAACATAAATATTATTGAATCGATTTGGAACGATTATTAATTCCATTAACCAGCTGACAATTTTGACGACTACAATCATTGGCACAATAATTGCTAAGTACTTCCGCCAATTACCATTTTTTAAATAGCTAAAACCAATTTCAGTAACTAAATAACCGCCAAATAAGCTCGCAGCCAATAAGGCTAAATCAGAAGCCGCTGCTCCGCCTACAATACCAAAATAAAAGACTAGCGGATAATTTAAAACCAGTTTGATCAAAATCATTGTACCAATTATTAAAACCACCCGGAGTTTTTGATCCTGGCTTTGTAATAGGACGTTATCCAAGATCACTAAAGTGGCCAAAGGAATCATCAAACTGTTGACTGCTAAAGTTAAGGAGCCTAAAGAATCATTAAATAATAACCAATTGATCTGCGGCATTAAAATACTCATACCACCAGCTGCTGCTAAAGCAAACAACAAAGCCACTTGAAATAAATTACGCACTTTTTGTTGAAAGTCCCTAAAATTAGTTGTCTGTCGGCTTTTAACCAGTTCTGGCAAAAAACTGGTTGCTAGTGAATTGGTCACTACTAAGCCCAGCTGAACTAGTGGTTGACCACGATCATAAATCCCCTTCAAATTTGCCGCTGCATGAAAGCTAATTCCACTAGCCTGTAAAGCATTTCTGAAAGTGAATGAATCAACCAATTGAAGCAAAATCAGCAAAGCAGCATTTAAGCAAAACAGTAAGCCTTCTGTAAAAAGCGGTTTGGCTAAATCAATCAAGCGACTCCATCTTAATTTAACCTGTAAATGCGAAAAGTCCTTGATAAAAGTCTTCAAGAAAAATGGTAATGCCGCTAGCCCACCAAAAGTTCCGCCCAGCATTGCCCAACTGCCAGCCTGATAAAGCGAGCTGCTCGTCTTCTTTGCCCAATATGCCGCCAAAATAATTACGATCACGCGCACTGTTTGCTCGACCAATTGCGAATAAGAAGTCTTCTTCATGTCAAACAATCCTTGATAAAAACCACGGCCAGAAGCTAAAAAGGGCATCAATAAATACATCCAGCCGACATTTTGAATCAAGTGAATTAACTGTTGATCGCCCATTAGCCTGGCTAAAAATCCTGCACTGCCCTCGATCAACAAAAATAAACCAATCCCCAAAATCACTAGAACGTAACAGTAATCTCGGCCAATCAAATACTTTTTTTCGATTGACGGTTGCTCGGCGACCTTTTTGGAAATAAATACGGGAAAACCACTCAAAGCAAAAGTCATTCCCAAACCATAAAGCGGATAGACTTGCTGATAAATATAAAAGCCTGTATTTCCAACCAAATTTTGAAAAGGTATGCGGTAAACCGCACTTAAAATCTTGATGATTAGCGAAGATAGCGTTAAAAGAACGGTTCCTCGTAAAATCAAGTTATTTGGCTGATGCTGCTCCATAGGATCTCTCCTTCGCTGCCTTGACTTCTTGATTCAAAACCGTAAACAAATTACTCATCTGAGTTAAGGTATCTTCAATTGTTGTTTGTGGTTGCTGATAAAAAACGATCTTTAATTGATCCGCATCGCTTTTAATCGTTGCTTTCAGTTTAGTCTGCGCCAAAGCTTTGAGCAACTGACGGACGTTCAAGAGCCTTTCAAATCGGCCTTCAAAATCAATTGAAAATTGCATTTCCTTTTGTGTTATTGTTTTGACTAAACTTTGATCGGCTAACATCTTCAACCGGCCAACCGCTAATAGATTGGCAACAGCTGGCGGATAATCGCCAAAACGATCTATTAAATCTGCTTGAACTTCATCAAATTGTGTTTGATTCTTTATACTGCGGATTCGTTTATAAATTTCAATTTTTTGCTGCGGATCGCTAATATAATCGTTAGGCAGATAAGCCTCCAATTTAAGTTCTATCTCTGCATCACTGCTGATGCTTTGCTGCTTGCCTTGTTTTTTGGCAACTGCCGTCTGCAACATTTGAACATAAAGATCATAACCAACGGAATTGATAAAGCCATGCTGCTGTTTTCCCAATAAGTTCCCGGCTCCACGAATTGCTAAATCACGCATTGCAATTTTAAAACCCGAACCTAATTCCGTAAAGTCTTTGATCGCCTCTAATCTTTTTTCACTGACCTCTGTTAAAACCTTGTTAGGTCGATACATAAAATACGCATAAGCTACTCGATTACTTCGACCAACCCGGCCACGCAGCTGGTAGAGCTGAGCTAATCCCATGCGATCTGCATCTTCAACAATTAGAGTGTTGACATTGGGCATATCAATCCCCGTTTCGATGATTGTGGTCGTAACTAGAACATCATATTCACCATTAAGGAAATCAAATAAAATTCGCTCTAACTGATTTTCACTCATTTGTCCATGAATATAACCAATTCGTGCATCTGGAATCAATGTCTTTAATTCACTGACCGTTCTTTCAATATCAGCCACTCGATTATGCAAATAAAAAGTCTGACCTCCACGATTTATTTCACGATGAATTACATCCGCTACTAAGCCGAAATCTTGTTCTGTCACATAAGTTTGGATTGGAAAACGATTTAAAGGCGCAGTTTCAATCACTGATAAATCACGAACTTTTAGCATTGACATATTTAAAGTTCGCGGAATCGGAGTTGCTGTAAGTGTCAAAACATCAATATTCGCCCGTAATTGTTTAATTTTTTCCTTATGTTTAACGCCAAAGCGCTGTTCCTCGTCAATGATCAGCAAGCCAAGATCTCTGAATTTAACATCGTTTGATAATAAGCGGTGTGTTCCGACAACAATATCAAGCTGGCCTGATTGCAAACCATTGATCGTTTCCTTAATCTGCTTAGGTGTCCGGAAACGTGATAGGATTCCCACCTTAACTGGAAATTCATTAAAGCGGGTTAGCATCGTTTCATAATGCTGTTGAGCCAAAACTGTCGTTGGCACCAAAAAAGCGACTTGCTTGCCACTTTCAATTGCTTTAAAAGCTGCCCGCAAAGCAACCTCTGTTTTCCCATAACCAACATCACCGATTAAAAGTCGATCCATTGGCCGAACTTGCTGCATATCATGTTTGATTTCAGCGGTGCTTCGCAATTGATCTGGAGTTTCCGTATAAGGAAAGGCAGCTTCAAATTGCCGTTGCAAATCATCATCCGGCAAAAACGCAAAACCTTTGTTCAGCTGACGTTGAGCGTACAATTCAATCAGATCATCAGCGATATCCTCAACTTTAGTCGCCACTTTACGTTTGGTTTTAGTCCATTCGCCACTGCCAAGCTTATTAATATGCGGTGCTTTCCCCTCAGCCGAGACATATTTTTGAACCCGATCGATTTGATTAATCGGAACAAATAATTTCCCTTGATCTTGATACTCGATCGTTAAATAATCTTGATGCTTACCAGCAACCACCAATGTTTTAATACCTAAGAAGCGTCCGATCCCATGGTTGACGTGAACAACAAAGTCACCTTTCCTTAAGTCAGTATAACTTTTTAAGCGTTCAGTATTTTCCATCGTTAGGCGACGGAATTGTTTTGTTTTGACTTTCTGAAAAAGTTCGTTTTCAGTTACAACTGTCAGTTTGACTTCTGGTAATTCAAAACCTTGCGTAAAATTTAATAGCATCAATTGTAACTGCCCACTAATAATCTGATCCCGCTGATTGATTACAACTTTAATCCCAAAGTCAGTTAGTGTTTGATAAACTTTCTGCAATCTTTTAGCAGAAGGAATCGCAAAGATAACGGTTTGTTTTTGTTTTTGCCAGCGGGTCACTTCCGATTTTAACAATGGTATCTGTCCAAAAAAACGTTCAACGATTCTAACTTGCAAGTCATCAATGGCAGCAAATTTCAGGCGCCCCATTCCCTTACGGAAAAGTGATAGGAAAAGCTTGTTTTGCTGTAATTGTTTTAAAACCATTTTCAAGTCTGGCAAATCAGAGGCTGCTTTAAACATTTTCCCTTGAGCCAGTTGATTAACTTGCCAAGCAGACTGTTCTTGTAATCGTAAACGATCATTTTCCTTAATTTTGGCGTAATCTCCACAAACTAAAACCGCATCCGTTGGCAAATAATTTGCTAATAAAACAGTTTTACTTAATAACTGTCGGCGATACCCCGCTGTTGTTTTAGGAAACTGATAGTTTTTTAAAGCCAGTTGCAGCTCATTAAAAGTTGACTGTAACTGTTGTGCAAACTTTTTTTCAGTAACTTTTTCGATTGCTAACTGATATAACAAATTAAGCTGTGATAAAGCAGTCTGTTGCAACGTCTCATTCAGTGGATACTCAGTCGCTGGAAAGAATTTGATGCTTTCGATATTCTCAATGCTTCGTTGATCAGTTACTGAGAACCTTCGCAGCGAATCAATTTGTGTATCAAATAAGTCGATCCTGACTGGATTTTGATCATTTAGAGGAAAAACATCAATAATCGACCCACGGATCGCAAAATCGCCTGGCTTAGCAACTAATTGCTCATGAACGTAGCCTAGCTTCAGGAGTTGGCTAGTCAAATCGAGCCCACTGAGGTCGTCGCCGATCTTCAACTGTAAAATGTTTTCTTGCCATATTTCTGGCGGCAAAAGTGGCATCGTTGCTCCACTAATCGTTGTTACAGTAATAGCGTTTTTTTGAATCCCCACAAGAGTTTTAATTCTTTCCACTTTATATTCTGGTGAGGCAACTGCTGCTTCTGCGGCTAACGTTTCTTCGACTGGAAAAAAATTAACCTTTTCTTCTCCTAAAAGAGCCGTCAATTGCTCAACCAATCCTTGTGCGTGATTTAGGTTATCCTCAATCACCAGTAGCGGAACTTCTAACTGTCGAAAAACGTTTGCCAGTAAAAAAGCTTTAATTGCTGGCTGTATTCCTGTCAACAGAAAATTACTTTTTTGGCTTTGCTTGATAATTGTTAAAAAGTTATTTAACCCCGGCAATTTTAAAAAGATATCTTCAATTTTCATCTTTGAAATTTTATTTCTCCTTACGATTGAAACGATTCATAGCTTGATTAAAATCATCAGTTTCCAGCCAAAATCTAATTGCTTCAATTGCTTGATCGATTCCTTGCGCAATTAGGCTTTGCTGTTGTACATCAAATCGTGACAAGACCCAATCAACGACGGTTTGCTTGTTTGGATGATCGATCCCGATCCGAATTCTTTTAAAGTTTTGCCCCGAAACAGCTGCAATAATACTTTTAATTCCATTATGTCCACCAGCTGAGCCCTTTTGACGCAAACGTAATTGCCCAGTTGGCAAATCCAAATCATCATGGACAACTAGAAGATCATCTGGCTCTAAGTCGTAGTAATTTAACAGTGCCCGAACACTTCGACCAGACTCGTTCATATAGGTCGTTGGCTTAGCCAATAAAATAGTCTGTTGACAGTAATGGCCTTTAGCTAACATTGCTTCTTGTCGCGGTCCAGTAAAAGTCAAACCGGCCTGTTGGGCTAAATGATCAAGGACCATAAAACCAGTGTTATGCCGTGTATTCTCATATTCTTTTCCAATGTTCCCTAATCCGACAACAAGTTTCATAACTAACACACCATTCCCATTCGTTTATTATTTACTGTCAATTCTATCATCTTCAAAGCTAAATATTACTATAACCTAGTAATAAATTCTAATCATAAAACATTTCCATTTGCCTTTTCAAATTTTAAAAGAGTCCTTTTTCATAAAATTTCATTTTTTTGTGAATCATAATTCAATTGCTAATCTCTTAACAGCTTTAGTTTTTAAAAAAATATAATAAAATAGCTACATTTGTAACAAAATTTTTGTAACCGAATTTTCAAATTATGTTACAATATAGACGGCATTTTATTTTTAGAAAATTAGGAGGTAGTTATTTTGAAAATTGTTGCTTATGGTATTCGTGCTGACGAAAAGCCTTACCTAGATGAGTGGGGTAAAGCTAATCCTGAGGTTACAGTGGCTTCAACTGGTAAATTACTTGATGAAACCACCGTTGAATTAGCTAAAGGGGCCGATGGGGTAGTTGTTTATCAACAAAAGCCTTACACTGCCAATGTTTTAAACAAATTAGCTAGCTATGGAGTTAAAAATATTTCTTTGCGGAATGTGGGCGTTGATAACGTCGATACTGCTGCAGTTAAACAAAATGGTTTGAAAATCACTAATGTGCCAGCTTACTCTCCACAAGCAATCGCTGAATTTACGGTAACTGAGTTAATGCGGTTACTACGCAATACGAAGACATTTGATCGTAAAATTGCCAACGGAGATTTGCGTTGGGCTCCAGATGTAGCAGAAGAATTAAACCAAATGACTGTCGGTGTCTTTGCTACCGGTCGGATCGGTCGTGCGGCTATTCAAATCTATCGTGGTTTTGGTGCTAAAATTATTGCTTACGATGTCTTCCATAATCCAGAATTGGAAAAAGAAGGCATTTATGTTGATACACCAGAAGAACTATACGCCAAATCAGATGTACTTTCGATTCATGCTCCGGCAACCAAGGAAAATGAACATATGTTAAACGATGAAGCTTTCAGCAAAATGAAAGATGGCGTTTATGTCTTGAATCCTGCTCGAGGAACTTTAGTTGACACTGACGCTTTGATCCGGGCACTTGATTCGGGCAAAGTCAAAGGTGCTGCTCTTGATGTCTATGAAGATGAGGTTGGCGTTTTCAATACTGATTTTGGTAGTTTTGATAAGATCCCAGATGAACGATTAAAAAATTTGTTGAAACGTGATAATGTTCTCGTTACTCCACACATCGCTTTCTATACTAAAAAAGCTGTTCATAATATGGTTTGGTTTGCGATGGATGCTAACAAATCACTGATCGAAACTGGAAATTCTGATAAATTAGTGAAATTTTAAACAGCTGCTAAGTGAAAAGCCTAGTTAACTGGAACAATTATTGAAAATTTAATTTTAAAAAGTTGTTGAAAGTTATTTCAACAGCTTTTTTTTGCAAAAGCAGCCAGCAGTTTCCATGAAAACATTTTGTAAAATAGATTTCTTATCTTTTTTAAAAGTGATATAATTGGAGTGTTAAAAAATTCACTATGGAAGGATGAAGTTCTGTGTCAAAAACACAAAATCATCAAAAAGTTGTTTTAGTCGGTGACGGTGCCGTTGGTTCTACTTATGCTTATGCAATGGCTCTCCAAGGCGTTGCCGAAGAATTCGTGATCGTTGATATCGTCAAAGATCGTACTCAAGGAGACGCACTTGACTTAGAAGATGCTACGCCACTTTCATTTCCTAAAAAAATCTATTCAGGTGAATACTCTGATTGCAAAGATGCCGACTTAGTAGTTATCACTGCTGGTGCACCGCAAAAGCCAGGTGAAACTCGGCTTGATTTAGTTAATAAAAACTTGAAGATCTTATCAAGTATTGTTAAACCAGTTGTCGACTCAGGCTTTGATGGTATCTTCTTAGTAGCTGCCAACCCAGTTGATATTTTAACTTACGCTACTTGGAAGTTCTCTGGTTTTCCAAAGAATCGTGTCGTAGGTTCAGGTACTTCCCTTGACACATCTCGGCTGAAGGTTGCTTTAAGCAAAGCTTTGGATGTTAATGATCCACGTTCAATCCATGCTTATATCATGGGTGAACACGGTGATTCCGAATTTGCAGCTTTTTCAACTGCAACTGTTGGTAACGTACCGGTTACTGATTTAGCAAAAGAAAAAGGGCTTGCTAAAGATGACTTAGCTAAACTTGAAGATGATGTTCGTAATAAGGCTTATGAAATTATTAATAAAAAAGGTGCTACTTTCTACGGTGTTGCTACCGCACTTGCTCGTCTATCAAAAGCAATTTTGCGTGATGAAAATGCTGTTTTGCCAGTTTCCGCATTCATGGATGGACAATATGGTTTGAATGATGTTTATATTGGTACACCAGCAATCGTTAATGGTACCGGAATTGCTAAAGTTCTGGAAGTTCCATTGAATGCAGAAGAAAGTCAAAAAATGACTGCTTCCGCTAAAACCTTGAAGCAAGTTTTAACTGATGGTCTGAATAACTTAAAGAAAAATTAATCTACTTGATTGACAGTCTAAAAAACCTGGAGAATAGCTTTTATTCTCCAGGTTTTTTATTCTTCAGCTTCTCTCCCGATATTTCTAATTGCTTTTTCAAATTGAAAGTTTTTCTAATAATTCTTAAATTTACTCTTTTTTTATCTTAAATCTATGCTAAGATATATTAGGAAATTTTAATTTGGAGGATGTTCATGCTATTTAAATCATTGATCAAGCCTAAAAAAGTTCTAACAACTGTTAGAGAGGACATTACTTTAGCGGAAGCCTTACAAGTCCTTGAAAGTTCAGGGTTTCGTTGCGTCCCTATCTTAGATCGGACCGGTCAGATCTTTCGGGGAAACATTTATAAAATGCATATTTACCGTCATAAATCACGTGGTGGCGATATGCAGTTACCAGTTACTTACTTACTTAAAAATGCAACTAAGTTTGTTACCTTGGATTCAGCTTTTTTTAATGTTTTTTTCACTATTAAAGATTTACCTTATATTACCATCTTGGATGAGCATAACTTCTTTTATGGAATTTTGACCCATTCCAGTCTGTTAAGTATGCTTTCGCAATCTTGGAATGTTGACGTTGGCAGTTATGTTCTAACGGTTGTTTCAACTGGTGAACGCGGCGACTTAGTTAACATGGCTAAGATCATTACCAAATATACTTCAATTGCTAGCTGTATTACCTTAGATGTTCAAGTAAGAAATCTGGTCCACCGAACATTATTTACTCTGCCAGCCGGAATCACTTCTGAGAAGTTAAAAAAAATCGTTGCCAATCTGGAACGCAAAGAGTTTAAAGTAACTGAGATTGAAAATTTACAAGCCTAAAAACAAGCTGATTAAAATAATCAACTTGTTTTTTTATGATAATATTAAAAATTAATTCTTATGTATTTCAGTCAAGCCTAGACTAACATCAATAGCTTGATTGATTTGAAGCATCTCTTCATCTGTTAAATGAGCAATCTTGTCCTGCAATCGCTGTTTATCAATTGTGCGAATTTGTTCCAATAAAACCACTGAGTCCTTTTCAATCCCCACTTTAGCTGCTCTTAAGCCAACGTGTGTCGGCATCTTAGGCTTCTGAATTTGAGCAGTAATCGCAGCAATAATCACAGTTGGACTATAACGATTGCCAATATTATTTTGAATAATTAGAACCGGCCTTTTTCCACCTTGTTCCGATCCAACGACTGGTGATAAATCCGCGAAAAAAATATCACCACGTTTTACTTCCTTCCCTGCCATACGATCCTCCCTTTATTTATTTTTTGGTTAATTTGACTTCACATTCGCAACTCACAAATTCACTGCAAATTTTTTTATTTAGTGGTCCCATTTCCTCGTAGCCCTTAATCAAATCATCAAGGATTTTTTGATGTTTAATAACATATTCAAATAACGATGGATCTTTTTCTAATTGATATTGATCGATCGCATAATAAGCACAATAGGCATTTAGACGATCCTTTTCATTCTTGAAGATATCTTTACCAAATTCATTTTGATAAGCCACTAGTCATTCCACCCCTGATAATTTGAAAAGTCAAAATTAATTTAAATATACCCGTGCCACTCTATCTGACAAACCACAAAGAATCTCATAATGGATCGTGTTAGCATATTCAGCAACTTCTTGAATAGTAATCTCATTTTGCTGATCCTTGCCAATCATTGTCACCTTTGTCCCTACTGGCAATTGTCGCGGCAATCGAACCATAAATTGATCCATACAGATTCGACCAATAATCTCACACCTTTGTCCAGCAATTAAAACCTGCGCACCTTGTAAACTTCTGGGCCAACCATCAGCATACCCCAGCGGAACTGTCCCAACCCATTCATCCTTAGTTGCCGTGTATGTTTTGCCATAGCCGACGGACTCCCCAGCCATTAGTTGATGAATCGAAACTAATTCACTAACTAAGCTGAGTGCCGGAAATAGTTTTTGCGGAAGTTGTAACTCTCTACCGGAAGGATTCAAGCCATACATTGATATTCCCAAACGAACTAAATTTCCACCGCATTCTCGATGCCACAATGAAGCCGCTGAGTTAGCGACATGAACATACCGTGGCAACGGATCAACAACTGATATCAAACGCTTAAAATTGGCTAATTGAACTTGATAATAATCATTACTTCTAGCATCAGCAGTTGCAAAATGAGAAAAAATACCAGCAAAATCAAACTTATCAGAATTATTCCTTAAAAAAGCAACCGCCGCCTGTAAATCAGTTTGATTCTTAAAACCAATCCGACTCATTCCGGTATCTAAAGCTAAATGGACACTCAATCGCTGACCAACTGGTAAATATTTTGCTGCCTGCTCTAAAAATTCTAAACTATCAACCGCCACTGCTAATCGATTGGCCGCCATGACTGGTACAGCTAAAGGTGAATTAACCCCTAAAATCAGAACTGGTTCAGTAATACCTGCTTGTCGCAATTGTAAGCCTTCATCAATGACAGCCACACAGAAACCCGCGACCCCTGCTTGACGAGCTGCATAAGCAATTTGAATAGCGCCGTGGCCATATGCATTCGCCTTAACAACAGCAAACAATTGTTGCTTAGCCCCCAGTAAATTTCTTTCAATTTTAATATTCTTCTTAATTGCTGTCAAATCGATCACCGCTTTTGTTGGGCGATGCCATGCTACAACCATAAAATTCCTTCTCTCAAACTTGCTTTTCTAAAATTACTTCAGTCATTACCAAAGAATCCGTATGTGAGATTGATAGAAATGCCTGAATTTGATCTGCTTGCGGATACTTAGCAATAATTGGCCGTCCACTACGCGGATCAGTTAAAATCTCAATGTTTAAAAAAGAAACAAACTTGCCAATCCCAGTACCATAAGCCTTAGAAAAAGATTCTTTAGCTGAAAACCGGCCTGCTAAAAATTCCAGCTGTCGTCGACCAGAATAGTTAGCTAAAACTGCTCTCTCGTTAGGTGTTAAAACCCGTTCAATAAATCTTGGATGCTTTTTCCAGGCACCTTCGATTCGGTCAATCTCAGTCAAATCAATTCCAATACCAAAAATCATTTTTTTCACCTAATTTAATTATAGTTGAATCTCATTGCAATTTTACCACAAATTCAACTTAGTAAAAAATAAAAAAATGACTATCCAGCTTTTCAGTACGAATAGTCATCCTAACTGCAATTACGCAAATCGCAGCCTTCATTATTTATTCAGTTACTTTAACCTTTGTTTCTTATTTTGTATCCATGCTGGTTAGAAGTCGACCGTCTTGAAAACTTCTCTCGACGTTTGTCTTTTTTCGATTCATAATTACGATGATTACCATTATATGATCTTTTTTTAGAACTGAAATGCTTTTTATGAAAATCATTTTTCTTTCTTCTTGGTAATGGACGCTCTGGCGTAATCTTAACTGGCACCTCAGTTGCTGAATCATGCGTCAACTCATCCAACAAGATAGCTACTAAATCAATCGCGTCATACTTGCCTAGGAGTTTTTCCGCTTGATCAGCAAATTTGTCAGTATCGACCTTGTCAGCTAATTCTGCTACTTCCTTCATAGCTGATGACATTTGGCCAATGAAGGCTTCCTGTTCGGTTGGTGGTTTAAGCGGCATCATCCGTTTTTTTGTCAATTTTTCAATTACTCTTAAGTAATCCATTTCATTTGGAGTGACAAAAGTTACTGAAACACCATGGTGCCCGGCTCTCCCTGTCCGACCAATTCGGTGAACATAACTTTCGGGATCTTGAGGAATATCATAATTATAAACATGCGTAACTCCGGAAATATCCAATCCCCGAGCTGCCACATCCGTCGCAACTAAAATATCCAACTTACCGGCCTTGAATTGCTTTAGAATACTTAAGCGCCGTTGCTGGGACAAATCACCATGAATTCCCTTAGCATTATATCCGCGAGCCTCCAAACCTTTAGAAAGCTCATCAACTCGACGCTTAGTTCGTCCAAAGACAATTGTTAAATCAGGAGATTGGACATCTAAAATTCGCGTCATTGTATCAAATTTTTCCAGTTCGCGTGCACGAACGAAAAATTGATCGACCAGATCGGTTGTTAATTCTTTTGCTTTAATTTTTACAATCTGAGGATCAGTCATAAATTTCTCACCGATCTTCAAGATAGCTGGTGGCATCGTTGCTGAAAAGAGCAATGTTTGACGCTGTGAAGGCACTTCTTTGATGATACTTTCAATATCTTCAACAAAGCCCATATCCAACATCTCGTCTGCTTCATCCAAAATGACTGTTTGAACATGCTCAAGCTTGACCGTCCGTCGGCGAATGTGATCCAATAATCTCCCCGGAGTCCCAACCAGAATCTGCGGTGCTCGTTTTAATGCCCTGATTTGGCGACTGATATCCGCTCCACCATAAACCACCTGGACCTTGGCTCTTTTATCTTTACCCAAACGATAAAGTTCTTCTTGCGTTTGAATCGCTAATTCACGAGTTGGCGAAATGATCAACGCTTGAATTTCATTCAATTTAACGTCAATATGTTCTAAGACTGGTAAACCAAAGGCTGCTGTCTTCCCGGTTCCAGTCTGAGCTTGACCAATAACATCGTCACCTTTCAAAACTAAAGGAATAGTTTCTGCTTGAATTGGCGTTGCCTCTTCAAAGCCGCTGCGCTTAATTGCCTTTAATAAATCTTCTGAAAGGCCGAGTTCTGTAAATTTCAAAAAAATATCCTCCTATAATTAAATCTTAATCTATCTTAGTGCTGCTAAAACATTTTCAAGGTGAATTCCGTGACTTCCTTTAAGCATGACCAAATCTTTTGCTTTAAGTGAATTCTTTAAGTCAGCAATCAGTTGTGACTGATGATTCAAATCGTAAAGATGAAGCTGAGCAGCAGAAAATTTATCAACTAATTCAGCTGCTAAAGTCTTAACTTGTGTCCCACATAAGAAGACTTCAGCAATTTTTTGTGGATCGATCGCCTGAGCTAAGCTTGCGTGCATCTGCGGTGAAGCTGATCCCAATTCTAGCATGTCACCTAAAACAACTACCCGCTTCCCCGTCGTAGGGGCTTGAGAGAAAGCTTTTAAAACTAATTTAGCTGCTGTTGGATTGGAGTTGTAAACATCACTTAAGATCATTTCTCCTTGACTGCCAACGATCCACTGAGTTCGATTTGCTGTTACTGAAATGTTATTTAAAGCTGTTGCCATCTTTTCAATCGGAATTTGAAAATAATCACCAACTGCTAAAGCTGCCAAAGCATTCTTAACATTGTAAGAGCCAATCATTGGAACTGTAAAATTAAGTTCTGGCCACTTAGTAACCCGGAAACCGGTTTGTTTTTCGTTACTAACGACATTAGTTGCGCGATAGTCATTGTCTTGTGCACCACCAAACGTTCGTGTCTCCTGCAACAGTTTGCTGGTCCGCTGTCGCAACAACGGTTCATCACCGTTATAAACTAGGATGCCGTCTTCTTTCAAACCGTGGGTAATTTCCATCTTAGCATCAGCAATTTTATCACGTGTGCCAAAAAATTCGATATGAGCTTCCCCAATCATCGTGATGACCGCCAAATCTGGTGAAACTAAACGGCTTAAATGATCAAGTTCACCAAAATGATCCATGCCCATTTCAACAACCAATACCTCTGTGTTAGGTTCAATGTTCAAAACGGTCATTGGTACACCAATCTGGTTGTTGAAATTTTCCTGAGTTTTTTTAACATTGAAGCTGGTAGCCAAAATGGCAGCAATCATATCTTTAGTCGTTGTTTTACCATTACTGCCAGTTACTGCAATTACTCGCGGATTAATTTTATTCAAATAATATTTAGCCAACTTCTGCAAGGCAGCTAGCGTATCATTAACTTCTAAAATTGGAAATGAAAAAGCCGCTTTTTGATGATTAGATTGCCAAAGAGTTGCTACAGCGCCATTTGCAATTGCTTTTTCAACGAATTGATGACCATCATTTTCTCCTATCAAGGGAACAAATAATGCTCCAGGCCGCAATGTCCGGGTATCAAAAGACACACTCGTCACCGTAACATTTTTCCAGTCTTCTTTGGTAGTAATCTTAAGTGCTTTCGCAATTTCTGCTAATTGCATCTTCATCAGTAAAACTTCCTTTCAACTTCCAAGCTGATTTAAATCTTTCATCTCAAAATGATTATTAAGTAGTACCTATGCTATTGTATCACAATCATAATCTTGACGGAAAACGCACGAATCCCCCTCAGTCAAAACTAGCTGCTGAGGAGGACCAACCGATTAAAAGTTAAGATTATCTTCAAAAGCTTCCGGCGATAAAACGATCAACTGCCATTTTCGTGAAGTCAAATTATATTTTAAATTCCCAACTAATGAAGATTTTTCAATCAGCATCGTTGGTTCATGCCACTTTAGTTGATAGACGGACTCTGGTGCTGTTAAAAGTGGGACTGTTAACTCCTGCCCACGAATTCGGGTATTACCGAAGTCAAAAACTGCTCCACCGATTAATAACGTCAACAACTGGCGCACGAGACTTTCTGGAAAATCAGCAATTCTTTTTCTTAAGAAAAATGTCCGCCTTTCTCGATAAGTTGCCGTCAAATGCCGAGTCAAGCTTTTCGATAAAACATGGTAAAAGCTCGGTAAATAACGATAATAGATCTTATTTGCGCCATTTGGCAACGTCAAATAAACAAAATCATTCTGCAATTTATAATAAAATGGTGACTTCAGATGGGTGAAAGCATGACCCAAATATAACATTTCGGCCACTTCTTGCGGTGTCAAAGACTCCAAATCAAAAGAATGATCAAAATCAATCCACTGTAAATCCTTTTGTGCTTGACTCAACAAAAAACTTTGCACTTGATTTTGACCAATATACATATTAAAACCTGAATAGATATCAATTTCTTGAGATGGATCGACTATCCCAAGTGACAAAACATTTTCTGGTTTTTTTTTGATCCCAGCTAAAAAATCAATTATCGAGATCCCATAAGTTAAAGTTAAATGGGAAACTCTTTCAATATGCACATAGACAATATTATTGCGCATCTGTTTTCCTCGATTTCACTTAAAATCTTACATTTTTTCTAAGCGAGCAATTCGATCTTCAATTGGTGGATGAGTATCGAATAAATGTGCCCATGAATTCGACTTGAAAGGTGTGGCAATATACAACGATGCACTGCTTGGATCAACTTTTTTCATTGGCTCACTAACCGAAATCTTTTTTAACGCATCAATCAACCCTTGAGGATTACGCGTCAACTCAACTCCAGAAGCGTCAGCTAGATACTCACGATTACGTGACAAGGCCATCTGTGCTAAAGTCGCAGCTAAAGGGCCTAAAATCAAAACAACTACTGATAAAATCAAAGCAAGTACATTAGCACCATTATTATCATTATCACGGCGCCGACCGCCACCCCACCAAAAGGAATTCATCCCAATATTAACTAACGCTGAAACAACCGAAACCAAAGCCAAGGCAATGGTTTGTAGCCGAATATCATAATTCCTAATGTGGGATACTTCATGAGCAATCACACCCTCAAGCTCTTCGCGGTTCAAACGATTTAGCAAGCCTCGCGTAACTGCCACTGCAGCGTGCTGCGGATCTCTGCCAGTTGCAAAGGCATTGGGACTTGGATCTTCAATAATAAAGACCCGCGGCATAGGAACCTTGGCAACTAAGGTCATATCTTCAATAATATGCCACAATTCAGGATATTGCTGTTCATCTTTAATTTCAACTGCATTGTTCATTCGCATAACGACTTCCGTTGATTGAGCAAACATCGAAATCGAATAAAAAGCCCCTAAAATCATAGCTAAAATTAAACCTGCGCCTGTACTGTCCCAAAAAACATAACCTAAAGAAGCACCAATCAAAGCCACTAACAGCAAAAAAACAATCATTACTAATAAAGTTTTTCGTTTATTACTCGCAATTTGCTGAAACAGCATACTCTACTTTCTCCTTTGTAATTAACCTTAAAAAGAAACCTTGGGTGCATTTTTTTCCTCAGTTGGAACTTCAAGGTAAGCAATTTTTTTCATGCCATGAATTTTAGCAACTAAATTTGATGGGAAAGTTAACAACTTTTGATTGTAAGCTGCTGCGCTGGAATTAAATAACTGCCGCGAATAAGCAATTTTATTCTCAGTGTTTGAAAGTTCTTCCATTAACTTGGTGAATTCCTGATTAGCTTTTAAATCCGGATAATTTTCAGCTAGCGCAAAAATTGATTTTAATGAATCACTTAATTGATTTGAAAGTTCCATCTTCTTTTCCTGCTGATCAGCAGGAAGACTAATCATCTGGTTTCTCAACTTAACGACTTGCGCAAAAGTCTCTCGTTCGTGTTTGGCGTAGCCCTTAGTCGTTTCAACTAAGTTAGGAATTAAATCATTTCGCCGTTTCAGTTGAACATCAATTTGACTCCATGATTCATCAGTATAAACTTTAGCTCGCTGCAAACCATTGTAAAGTGCAATATAGCCAAACACCAAAACAATTATAATAATTAAAAGAATGATCCAAGTCATTTGCGTTCCTCCATTACTTAATTACACCACAAAATACAACTATCTTTGCTCTATCATACCAAACTGATTTACTCGTTGAAAGTATTCCTGTCTTTAAACAATAAAATTAACAATAAACTAAGAATTTAAAAAGCCAAAATAAAAACCGGAACAAAACAAACGTTTCACTCCGGCCCTGCGGTATCGATCTTTATTATCAATATATGCCATTCACTCCACAATGACTGACATAAGCACACCAAAAATTCCGTTGGCAAACGTGTCCCGCTTCGAAATTGAACCATTAATTGCCGCAACAAAATAATGTTAATCCATTACCTGGTTCTTCTCGACTCATCGCATACATTTCATTATAATCCGATAATTAAAAATTACAAGTAATTTCAATATAACTTTTTTTCCATTCGATGATGCTTGATTCCTGCATCTAAAAAGCCATCACCAACCACGTTGTATCCTAGTTTCAAGTAAAAACCTTGTGCTTGATCCTGTGCTCCCAAAGTTAGATATGGTACCTCTGACTTTTTGGCCGATTCTTCAACAAAGTTCAACATTCGGCGTGCTAAGCCTTGCTGGCGAAATTTTTTTAAGGTTGCAACCCGTTGTAAATGCCAAGCACCGTCAGCTTGTTCGATCACCCTGACAGTTGTTACTGGCGTTGAATCAAGATAGCCGACATAGTATCTTGCTTGATCCTCATTTTCAATTTCTAGTTCTGGTGAAACATGCTGTTCTTTAACAAAAACTTGCTGACGAATCATTAAAGCAGCTTGATAACAAGTTGCTGAAGTCCCTGTCCCATTTTTTATTGTAAATTTCATTTGTTAACTCCTTCCTTTTTTAGAAAATCAATTAATAAGAACATTTGAAATAATCAAGGTTTGGTTTAAAATAGAAGTGTGGAGTTAATTCCGCACCGTGTGGATTTCAAAGGGAAGAGGCGATCGCAATGTCAAACAAGTTGAGTAAAGAAGAACGTAAAGCATTAGCTCGCAAAGCCTTAGAAGACCGCGCAAAGCATCCTCAAAAGAAGAGTAACGGTTCTGGTTTTGCACGGATCGATGCTGATGCCAAAAAATTAGAAAACTAATTTTTTATCAACTATTTTGAGGAATAAAGAGGCTGTCTAAGACAACCTCTTTTTCTATGATTTGTTTTACACTTCATTCTAAAACTATTTTTCGGTGCTTGTTGAAAATCAATGCAAAAATTTCTTTTTGACGTTCATCTATAATGGAAAAATAGACCTCTTTAAAAGCACCTACAAATTCTGGTTTAGTAAGTTCCCTTTTGAACACCTCGGCCACTGTCTGGGGATCATTGCCTGCCCGTCCACAACCAAAAGCTCCTAAAATTAAATACTCATCCTGCAAAATTTTAAACTGCCGCAATATTTGAATAACTCTTTGCTGCAAATCTAACTGTAATTTTTTTGCCCTGATCTGATGGTTCTCTTTGGCCGCTAATTTCAAATTAGGTGCAGAGATACTGATAAAATCAACAAACCTTGCTGGCTTTAGGTAGCTTTTTTCACTTTCATCGTGTAAAACTTTAACTTGCTGTGAAACGATCATTTTCTGACTATATAAGCCTTGATTGAAATGACATTGATTATAATAATAATATTTACGTCGAAATTGCATTAATTCAGGATATAAAAATGTATTGCGACAAATTGCTTGTTCCCATCCGTCTCTCCCCTGACGAAAGTTACCACCGGGCTCGACTGGATCAGCAAAATTTAAAACTCCGACCTTAGTTGACACATCCGTTGCCAACCTAATTCGCTGCAAAACATTCTCCCGGTTAACAATAATTTTTAGCTTTTTACTTTGAAATGGCTGTTGCTGTTCTAAAAGACTACTTTCAACCAATTGCGATTTTTGCTGAAGACCATTCATTTCAACTTGGTATAAATTCATCGTATGGTGGGCAATTTGACGATATTCTTCTTTAGTCAGTTTAACCACTTTGTTTGCCTGCCTTATTCTTTCTCATCTCTCATCATAACACAAATTTTATTTTAATCTATTTTTAATCTTAAATCGAGTAGGAAATAACTGATTAGTCCATTTACTGACCTCTCACACCACCGTACGTACGGTTCCGTATACGATGGTTCAATACGGGCTTGAAAATTTATGCCACTACTATGACCTCGGCTGACTTCTGTATCATTCAGCTAAACATCACTGCCTAGTTTGTTCCTGCAAAGCTTTCCTTCCTCTTGTCGGAAACATATAATACAGACCTCCCCCGGGTAAGAACGATATCTTTCGTGCCATCCAACCATTGGCTTTACTGCATACAGTTTCGAGTACTGTTAAACTTCAGTTTGTGATGCAACCTTAGCCACTGCAAGCAGCCTGATAACCACTTCTTATTCATTGGCTCAGCACTTTGCTTTGGATTTCCTGCAAATTCCATCTCACAGTGGACACTCTGCTCTTTAGCTCGTGATCCCGACTACTACGGTCCACAGTGGAATTTTATCACTTAGTATTCACTCTTGACGGGCACACGTCAAAAAAAGTAGCCTTCAAAATTGAAAGCTACTTTTGGCGTTTATGATTCTCATTAACGACTCAAAATCCAGAAGAAAATAATAAAGACAAAGAATAAGCCATACATGATTGGATGCACTTCTTTACCACGTTTAGCAGCAACCATCGTAATTGGATAAGCAATAAAACCTAAAGCTAAACCATCTGAAATACTGTAAGTCAATGGCATCCCTAAGACGATCAAGAAAGAAGGAATCGCAATCTCCATCTTTTCCCAATTAACGTTCTTCATACTTTCAGCCATCAAAACACCAACGATGATCAAAGCCGGTGCAGTTACTTGGCTAGTAACCACTGCAAGTAATGGTGAAAAGAATAATCCAAAAATAAATAAGATTCCGGTAACAACAGCCGTCAAGCCTGAACGGCCACCAACGGCGATTCCCGCTGAGGATTCAATGTAGGCACTAACTGGTGAAGTTCCCAGCAAAGAACCAGCTAACATCGCCGTCGAATCCGACATCAAAGCCTGACCGATCCGTGGCATTTTATTATCTTTCATAAAACCAGCTTGTTGGGCTAAACCAACTAAAGTACCAGCCGTATCAAAGAAAGTAACTAATAAGAAAGTCAGCACAACAACAATTAACTGCAAAGAATTAATATCCCCAATATGTTTAACTGCTACTAAGAAAGTTGGCTTAAGGCTTGGAGCCATTGAAAAGACTTGCGTTGGCAATTTGATCATTCCTAAAGCAATTCCTAAAATTGAGGTAGCAACCATGCCAATGAAAATTCCACCGGGAGTTTTCCTAACCATCAAAATTGCCGTCACGATCAACCCAAAAATCGTTAGCCAGGTAGTTCCCGAAAAATTCCCTAAGCCGACAATCGTTGAACTATTTTTAACGATCAAGCCGCCATCTTCCATGCCGATAAATGCAATAAATAATCCGATTCCAGCAGAAATTGCTGATTTCAAGTCAGCTGGAATCGCATCAATAATCAATTCACGAAGTTTAAAAATCGTAATAATTACAAAAATGATTGAAGCGATAAAAACTCCCGCTAAAGCCGTTTGCCAAGGAATCTTCATTCCAATGCAGACCGAATAAGCAAAAAAAGCATTAACCCCTAGACCGGGTGCAGTGGCGATTGGATATTTGGCCAAAATTCCCATCATTAAACAGCCCAAAGCACTTGCTAATGCGGTTGCCGTAAAAATAGCACCTTTATTCATCCCCGAGGCGCCTAAAACACTGGGATTGACAAATAAAATATATGCCATTGAAATAAAAGTTGTAAAGCCAGCCAAAACTTCGCGACGAAATGTTGTATGCAGTTTTTCCAGCCCAAAGTAATCTTCAATTTTCTCTTTCACAATTTATCTCCTTTTCCGAACATTATTGATAGCTTATCATATTAACGAACGCCTTTTACTATACTATAATCCTTATAAATTGTAAACTGCATTTTCTTAGTCCTTTTTTCTTTTTAAAGCGCAACTCGTTTGGAAGTGATTGCGACCTTCGCTATAATATATTCATACTCTAATTTGTTCTTAGTCGGAATTTACTTTTTTGCTGGTTTCTAAAGGAGTTTTTTTTATGCTCACTAAATTCAAAGGCCTGCTGTTTAGGCCGCGTGCGCTTTGGGAAAAGAATTTAATTGTTTTATGGTGCGGAACTTTTATGGCTGGGATCGCCTTCAGCTTAGTCATGCCTTTTTTATCCTTATACATTGATACTTTGGGAGATTTCTCAAAAAATGAGCTTAACTTTTATAGCGGTATTACTTATTCAGCAACATTTTTGGTAATGGCAATCATTTCACCATTTTGGGGGAAATTAGCTGATCGTAAAGGTCGCAAATTAATGATCTTGCGTGCTTCTTTGGGAATGGCGATCGTCATTGGCTTGATGGGAGCAGTTACTAATATTTACCAACTGATTATTTTACGGCTTTTACAGGGAGTCTTTTCTGGTTACGTCAGCAACTCGAATGCCTTGATTGCAACTGAAACCCCGAAAGAACACAGTGGCAAAGCTTTAGGAATCCTGATTACCGGGAATGTGACTGGTACCTTGTTTGGACCGCTTTTTGGTGGTTTTGTTGCCGCAAATTTTGGCTATCGAATAACTTTTGTGATCACTGGAGTAATTTTATTGATCGTCTTTTTATTAAGTGTTTTTTTCGTTCATGAAAGTTTTGTTCCCGTCAAGAAAAGCCAAATGAAAGGTGCCCGCGAAATCTTCTCAACTCTGCCCAACCGGCGGATCGTTGTCGGAATGCTGTTCACAACTATGCTGATCCAATTAGGAAACTTTTCGATCAGCCCAATCCTCAGCTTATATATTCGCGAACTAATGAATTACCACGGACCAATTACAATCATTAGTGGAATTATTGCTTCTTTGCCTGGCTTTTCAACTTTAATTGCTGCTCCTCGGCTAGGTGCTCTTGGTGATAGGGTTGGCACAGAACGCATCCTAATGTTTGGAATGGCAACTGCCGCTTTAATCTATTTGCCAATGGCCTTGGTAACTAATGTTTGGGAATTAGGAATCTTGCGTTTTTTAATTGGAATCACTAATGCTGCCTTGCTACCGGCAGTTCAAGCTTTGCTGGCTAAAAATTCTCCAACAGCAGCAACTGGCAGGATTTTTAGTTATAACCAGTCATTTCAGGCATTAGGCAATGTTTCCGGTCCATTAGTTGGTTCATTGGTTTCAGGTTTTGGAGATTATAGCAGTGTCTTTTTGTCAACCGCATTAATTACTTTTTTAGGATTCTTTTGGGTTCACTTCTCAGTTAAGCCTAAAAAAGAGTAGTGAACTATGCGCTGCTTTTTGAGAACACCACTGACTTACAACTTTATTCACTTAAAGGCCAGTGCAGAGGCGATAATTTACTAAAGGCTGGGCTGTCCGAGTCCAATTTAGTCTTCTATTAAGCACTTAAGATATTCTTAGCAGCACTAATATCTCCATCATGATTCATGCCACAACTAGAACAAGGTACCTGTCGAATATCTAAAGTGTACTTACTATCATATCTATAATTACTGCAGACTTGGTTAATCTTGGGATAAACAGTGGCTAACTATTTACCTTACCAAGCACACTTATATCCTAACTGTCACAAATTTCTTTCCAACTTTAATTTGCACAAGATGCTGATTCTTCATCAGATTCTTGGCTTTCAAATTCTCAATTTTAATCACAACAGATTGTTTTACTAAACTCTTATAATATTTGAAAATAATTGCTTTTTTGATTAGCAATCTTTTCGGAGTATCTAGCTGCCATCAGGTTTGCCTTTTTATAGTTTTTAAAATCAGATAGCTAAAAAAATGAGCAAGGGAACACGTCCTTGAAAGAACGTTCTTCCTTGCTCATTTTCAAAAAGCCCCCATCTGAAGGCTTTTTTATTTGCTGGTAAAACCATATTTTTTATTGAAACGATCAACCCGTCCATCAGCTTGAGTAAACTTCTGACGGCCAGTATAGAAAGGATGTGAATCACAAGAAATTTCAACACGAATCAACGGATAAGTATTGCCATCTTCCCATTCAATCGTTTCCTTGGAAGTCTTGGTCGAACCAGATACGAACTTATAGCCAGTAGCTGAATCCTGAAAAACTACTTGATGATAATCTGGATGAATTCCTTTTTTCATTTTGTTACTCTCCTTTGCCCTGGTCCATTTGCTGAGCCAGAGTTAATTCTTTCCAATACAACAAATTGTATAATATCATAAAACAAAACACAACGCAACTTAGCTTATTCTTTTTTTTTCGTAAAATGACTTGAACGACCCCAAATCGTTGTCAGCTTAGCCATTAGCCTTTGATTATCGGTGGTTTGTTTCATCAATCTGATCAGCTGCTCACTGTTACGTAAGGTATCTCCATTCATACTTCGTCGAAATTTCCATAAAAAGTCCAAGGTTGCTTTATCAAGCAGTAGTTCTTCCTTGCGAGTTCCAGATTTTTTTAAATCAACTGCTGGAAAGATCCGCCTTTCAGCCAGATCCCTTGAGAGCTGCAATTCCTGATTACCAGTTCCTTTAAATTCTTCATAAATCATATCGTCCATCCGACTGCCAGTCTCAACTAAAGCCGTCGCCAAAATCGTTAAACTGCCGCCTTCTTCAATATTGCGAGCAGCTCCAAAAAACCTTTTTGGCTTAAATAAAGCAGCCGGATCAATTCCACCTGATAAAGTCCGACCACTGGGAGGCACGACCAAGTTATAAGCCCTTGCCAAACGAGTCAACGAATCTAACAAAATAACGACATCCTGTTTATCTTCCGTCAAGCGCATTGCCCGCTCTAAAACCAGTTCGGCCACCCGAACATGATTTTCTGGGCGTTGATCAAAAGTCGAATAAATTACTTCACCTTTAACCGTCCGCTCTAAATCAGTCACTTCTTCCGGACGTTCGTCAATCAGTAAAACCATTAATTTGGCAGCAGGATAATTTTGGGCAATTCCATTGGCGATTGCTTTCAATAAACTCGTTTTGCCAGCTTTAGGCGGTGCAACGATCAAACCGCGTTGGCCAAAACCAATTGGGGCAAATAAATCAATGATTCGTGTCGAAATTTGTTGCTGATTCGTTGTTAAACTGACCTGCTTTTGAGGATAGATCGCCGTTAAAGCTGGAAAGTGTGGCCGTTGCTTAGCTTCTTCTGGGTGTTTGCCATTAACACTGTCGACATGCATTAACCCATAATAACGTTCCTTAGCTTTGGGCGGACGAACCTTCCCAGCAACCAAGTCTCCATTCCTTAAACCAAACCGACGAATTTGAGAAGAGGATATGTAGATGTCCTCCTGTGAAGGCCCATAGTTGATTGGCCGCAAAAATCCAAAGCCATCTTCATTATTAGAAAGCTCTAAAACACCGGCCATATAATAATAACCCTGTTCTTGAGCCTGAGCCCGAATTACAGCCAGTGTTAATTCTTTTTTATTCATTTGACTATAATAAGGAATTTTATATTCACGAGCATAATTATAAATTTCTTTAAGGGTTTTCTCGCGTAAATCCAGTAAAGTTAAATTATCTGTCAAATTTCTCTCCTAAAATTATTGGTCAGTCGAAACAGTTGCTTCATCAACTAATTTAATTTTAGCTGATAAGCCAGCTAATTTGTCAACGATGCGTTCATAACCACGCAAAATATTATCAGCATGATTGATAACCGTTGTTCCCTTAGCCATTAAAGCCACCCCCAGCAAAGAGACCCCAGCCCGGATTTCACTAGCTTCCACCGTCGCTCCAATTAAATTAGTGGAATGATTGATGGAAATCACCCCATTTTGACTATTGATCTTAACACCCATTTTTTGTAATTCGGGAATATGTTTGATCCGTTCTGGATATAAAGTGTCAATAACTTTACTGCAACCGTTAGCCTTCATCAATAAAGGGGTGATTGGTTGTTGTAGATCCGTTGCAAAGCCAGGAAATGGTGCTGTTTTGATCGTGACCGGTGCTAGATTATGTCCACCTTCAACATAAATACTGTCTTCATTAACTTCTAAATACACACCCATCTCAATTAATTTAGCAATAAATGGTTCAAGATGTTCAGTAATTACATTCTTAACTAAGACACCTTCACCATTAGCTGCTGCAAAGGACAAATATGTACCAGCTTCGATTCGATCTGGGATGATCGTATGCGTATTTTGAGCTTTTAAATTTGAGACACCTTTAATTCGAATTACATCAGTTCCAGTTCCACGAATTTGTGCGCCCATATTATTCAAGAAAGTTGCCAAATCAATTATTTCTGGTTCTTTAGCCGCATTTTCAATAATCGTCGTTCCCTTAGCCTTAACTGCCGCTAATAAAACATTAATCGTTGCGCCAACCGAAACGATATCAAAAAAAATTCGCGCACCATGCAATCCAGCTGGGGAAGTATAAATTGAAACCGCATCATCTCGCTCCTCAACGATTGCACCCAAAGCTCGAAAGCCTTTAATATGTTGATCTATTGGCCGCGGTCCAATATTATCGCCGCCTGGAAAGCCAACCAAAGCCTTACCAAATTTTCCAAGTAAAGCTCCCATAAAATAGTACGATGCTCGTAAACTCCGAATGGCCCCGCCTGGTAAAGGGACGTTTTTAATTTGGGTTGGATCGATTTCCAATTCTCCATGAGAATAATTAGAAATAACATTCATTTTTTTCAAAATTAGCATTAAATTGTGTACATCTAAAATATCAGGTACCGAATCAAATTTGACCGGCGTATCTGCCAGAATAGCCGCTGGGATCAAAGCCACGGTGCTGTTTTTTGCTCCACCAATGGTCACCTCACCCGACAATTTCTGTCCGCCCTTAATTACCATTTTTTTCATTTTTAATAATTCTCCACTCACATTTAAATCAAGTTCAATGTAGCGGCGTTCATGCTAAGTTAAAAATTATTTAACTTACAGAAGGCCTTTATCCATAATACAAGATAGCATGTCAGGTTTCAATTAATCTAATCAAAATATTGAAAATACTAATCAAAAATTAAAAAAATATTGTTAGCATTGGCCAACAATATTTTAAAATCAGCATTTTGCTAACTAAATACAATTACTTAACTGCACGATAATTAGCAATAAAATTCGACAAAACCTGTTCTTCATCAGTTTGTGGCTGGTAAGTCCGCTGCTTAATTCCATGAATCTTTTCTACTGGCAAATGACTCTTTAAAGACAATTCGGTATCTGTCAAATGAAATTTTTCTTGGAAAATTACAATCTTATCAGCTAAAGATTCTGCTCGCCCTTGACTCATCAAAAATCACCTCACAGCTTATATGTTTTACAATATTAAGCATACCATAATTTTTTTACTTGGTGTTCGAGGCTTTAGTCAAAATAAAAAATGTTGTCAAAAAATTATTTTTGATCAGCACTGGCAGCGATAAAGGCTTTAAACAAACCTTCTGGACGCTGCGGCCGAGATAAAAATTCGGGATGATATTGCGAAGCTACGAAAAACTTACGATCAGTCAACTCAATCACTTCGATCAGATGATTATCAGGTGAGATTCCTGAAAAAGTCAATCCATGCTCAATAAAGGTCTTGCGGTATTCATTATTAAATTCATAACGATGACGATGACGCTCTTGAATTACATCTTGATTATCATAAGCAGCCGCCGTTACTGTTCCTGGTTTTAGCTTGCACGGATAAAGCCCCAAACGTAAAGTACCGCCCATCTCTTCAACATCTTCTTGGTCAGCCATTAAATCAATGATCTTGTTTTGGCAATCCGGTTTAACTTCAGTTGTATAAGCATCCGCTAAGCCAACAACATCCCGCGCAAATTCAATGCAGGCCATCTGCATTCCCAAACAGATTCCCAAATATGGCACATCATTTTCACGTGCATATCGAATTGCCTGAATCATCCCTTCTAATCCACGATTGCCAAAGCCGCCGGGAACTAAAATGCCATCATACCCAGCTAGCATTTCAGTAACATTTTCAGCAGTGATCTTTTCAGAATCGAACAGCTCGACTTCAACGTCAGCATTAATTGCATAACCCGCGTGTTTTAAAGCTTCATTGACTGAAATATAGGCATCCGGCAATTTGACATATTTACCGACCAGAGCAATTTTGACCTGCTTAGTTAAGTTTTCGACTCGATCAACTAATTTGATCCATTTTGTCATATCAGCCTGTGGAGTATTTAGGTGCAACTTGCGGCAAACAATTTCATCCATCCCCTGCTTTTGCAAATTAAGCGGGATTTTGTATAACGAATCAACGTCGACTGATTCAATCACGGCATCTGGCTCAACATCACAGAAGTTCGAAATCTTATTCCGCACACTGGCAGAAATATGTTTTTCTGTCCGCACAACTAAAATATTAGGTTGAATGCCTACGCCACGCAATTCTTTGACGCTATGCTGAGTTGGTTTGGTTTTCATCTCACCAGCTGCATGGAGAAATGGAATCAATGTGGTGTGGATATAAAGGACATTTTCACTGCCAACATCCGCCTTCATCTGGCGCAAAGCTTCTAAAAACGGCAAAGATTCAATATCTCCGACCGTGCCACCAACTTCGGTGATTACTACATCGGCATTCGTAGTTGTGCCAGCCCGCGTGATTTTTTCCTTGATCATATTAGTAATATGCGGGATGACTTGAACTGTCGCTCCCAAATAATCGCCACGTCGTTCTTTTTTGATAACCTCCGAATATATTTTCCCAGTAGTTACGTTTGAATATTTGTTTAAATTGATGTCGATAAAGCGCTCATAATGTCCCAAGTCCAAGTCGGTTTCCGTCCCGTCGTCTGTTACAAAAACCTCACCATGCTGATAAGGACTCATTGTTCCTGGGTCAACATTGATATAGGGATCAAATTTTTGGATCATAACCTTCAATCCCCGATTTTTTAACAAACGACCGAGTGAAGCTGCTACGATTCCTTTTCCTAAAGATGAAACTACTCCACCAGTTACAAATATATATTTGGTCATCACTAAACTCCTTTGGCTAGTTTTTTAGAGACAAACTTTGGCAATAACAAAATAACAAGCTCCCTATTCCTTGAATAGGGAGCTTGTAGTTCCGATCTAACCAGCCCCACAAAATAAAAATCATGAGGTGCCCAATAAGCATTCTACAAAATCAAAGACTGAACGTCAAGTAATTATTTTTAAGCCTGATCATCTAAATCATCATCAGATAATTCTGAAAGTTGACCTTCAATTCCATCAGGCAATTCATTATCATCAACATCATCATCTGTCTCGTCAATGTCGCTTAAATCTTTGTTGTATTCCTTTAATTCTGATTCATCATGATCAGAATCAGTAAAATCTTGATCTTGATCATCATCATCATCAAAATCAATCACATCATCATCGTCATCGTCACTATCATCCATGAAGGCATTAACTTTCCGACGTTTATCATGTTCCTCGTCATCATCATCCTCGATGTGCACAACTGCTTCATCAATTGAATCATACGGATACCAAGAACGCAAGCCCCAAAGATTATCTCCGAGTGAGATAAAGCTGCCATCAATATTCAAATCAGTATAAAATTGGGATAAACGTTCCCGGATTTCTTCATCACTTTTACCAAGGAATTCCTGCACTTCATTGGTTAAATCAGCAAAGGGCATCACATCTCCATGCTGTTTTAAAATCTCGTGTGCAACTTCGATCATTGACAACTCGCTCCGATCGGCATCTTTAAACTTTTCTAGCTCCAACCTGGTACACGTCCTTTCAACAGTCTAACCTTTATGATACCTTTTCAAGTAGTAAATTGCAATCTAATTTTATATTTGCCAAGCAGTTCTAACCCATTATATAACAAATAGTCGACTTTGATTTTGCCTGCCAATGGAAACTCATTTAAAATCACCTGTAAGTTAGGAGTAACTGTTTCAATTGGCAATAATCCGTAAGGTGTTTGATAAGTTGCGGCTATCCGATGATTGTCTTTGAAAAAAAGCTGCAACTTTAAATCATCCCGTTTTCTGCTCAAATGAATACTGCTATCTTCGGTGATTTTAAACGTTACTGTAGTTTTTTCTGGCTCACTTGCTTCAATATACCTCAAATACAATGAGTTGCCCATTTGAAAAATTCGCCCAGAAAAATTTTTTTCATATTCACTGACTTCGCCAGCTTGTTCGCGTTGTGTCAGCAAATGGATCAAAATTGGTGTTCCATTTTCCAAAGTCTTCACCTCCTGAAGTACCATTAACTAATTATACCATTTATCTCAATACCTGATAGCTAAACTGTTTATTATCGTTACTATAATGCTATAATAGTTTTAAATATTATCCTAGTCAGGAAGTGATTTTGATCGAAGAACGTGATAAATTATTACCGCGAGAAAAAGTTTTACGCGACCCAATCCACAGTTATATCTATATCCAATCACAAATTATTTTAGATTTGATCAACACTAAAGAATTTCAGCGTTTACGGCGAATTCGACAATTAGGGACTGCCAACAGTACTTTTCATGGTGCCGAACACTCTCGCTTTACACATTCTGTTGGCGTTTATGAAATTGCACGCCAAATTTGCGACACCTTTGCCAGAAACTATCCCTCCAAGCAACCAAAAGATGGTTTGTGGGATGATCACGAACGTTTAGTTGCCCTCTGTGCTGCTTTATTGCATGATATTGGTCATGGACCTTATTCGCATACCTTCGAACATATTTTTCAAACCAATCATGAAGCTCTGACGGCTCAAATCCTGTTGTCACCCAAGACTGAAGTCAATCAAGTTTTACGTAAAGTATCACCAGTATTCCCACAAAAAGTCGCTAGCGTCATTCAAAAGACTTATCCTAATCCACAAGTTGTTCAAATGATTTCCAGTCAGATTGACGCTGATCGCATGGACTATTTGTTGCGTGATTCATATTATACTGGCACCAATTATGGGACTTTCGATTTACGACGAATTCTGCGCATGATGCGACCTTATCGGAATGGAATAACTTTTCATGTCAGTGGGATGCATGCAGTCGAAGATTATATCATTAGCCGATTTCAAATGTATCAACAAGTCTACTTTCATCCAGTATCACGTTCGATGGAGGTCATTTTGAACCACCTTCTTTTACGGGCCAAATCGCTCTATCAAAATTCTCACTGGAATAAAGATCAGTTGCCACAAATGTTGTTGCCCTTTTTTGTTGGGAAGTTCTCCTTGCAAGATTACTTAAAATTAGATGATAACATCTTAAATACCTATTTCAACATTTGGTGTGATGATTCAGATCCAATTTTAAGTGACTTGGCACGTCGCTTTTTAAATCGCAAACCGTTCAAATCCGTTTGCTACTCTAAGCAAACTAGAAAATTTTTGCCTCAATTGAAAGACTTAGTTCATCAGGCCGGCTTTGATGCAACTTACTATACAGCTACTAATAATAGTTATGATTTGCCATACGATGCTTATGAACCCGGCAAAAAGCAACAGGCTGCTCAAATCAAATTAATGCGTGACGATGGATCTCTGGTTGAACTATCAACCGTCAGCAAACTGGTCAAAGCAATCACCGGGAAATTTCTAGGCGATGAACGTTTCTTCTTTCCCAAAGAAATGATCCTCGGTCAAGGACCAACTTTTCAAGAGTTTCACAGCTATTTAAAAAATGGTTGGATCAGTAATCCAACTAAATAAGCTTCAATTAAGTGTGATAATAATTGCTAAAAACATATAGGTCAGCCCTACGATCAAGCAACTGGTACCGAAACGGTGAATCGTAACTGGCCTGTTTTTTAATTCTCCGACTTTTTTAATATCAATTTTACGCTGCTGATACTCCTGATCAGTTTCGCCTTTTTTTCGTCGCTGAAACCATCCCGCCATTAAATGTGCTCCTAACAAAATATCAACAACTGCTGTGCAAATCAAAGCTAAACCTAACAAAAATAATAAATTGGAAAGATATAGGTTCCACTTCAGTGGATAACTTATTACCGCAATCAAAAGCCCCATAAGTTGTGCTAAACTTGTTAGTTTAAAAAAATACCTTTTATTTAAATTTTCCATAATTCTCCATCTCAATTGATATTGACATAATTACCGGTAACTTCATTTAACTTAGCAACTTTACCAGTTGTTATCTCAAATTGATACATTCCCTTGAGGTTTGAAACATTGCTATCAGAAGGACTGGTATGTCGAATTTCGATTTGGTAAGTCTGAGTGTCGACTTTTTTTACGTAATATTGATCGCCGGCTTCTTGCGGAATCTGAGATGTTTTAAAAAACTTTTCCAACACTTGATTGTTCGACAAAGACTCGGCCACCGAAGAAACTTGGCTATTTGTGGCACTTGAAATTGAACTGCCAGTTTTTTGAGCATATTCAGAACTAAGCAGTTTTGAGTTGCGAGCATTAGTATAACCGCTCGTCGCCGTTTTAGCACTCGCGACGGCTGAAGAACTCTCAGCAGAAGTACTGGAAGCCGCCGATTGACTCTGACGCTGAGAAACTAGTTTTCCATATTTGGCTGCCTTAGCCTGATAGGCCGCAACTAATTGATATTTGCTTGATAAGTCTAACAAAGCTTGGTAACTGCCACCAGCTGCCGTATATTTTCCAGCCTGATAATAAGCAATGATTTCTTGATAATAGATTTTAGCTAATTTTGAAGCGCGCAGTTCTTTTTTTAAAGCAGTGATCTGTTTAACCAAACTGACTGGCTGATCAACTTTTTCTAATCCTGCTAAATTAGTTTGCGCCGTTGTTAAATTACCAGCTGCCAAGTTTTTCTTAGCCTCTAAGACACGTCCAAGTTGATTATATAGTTTCTTTTCTTTAGCTGTGGCTGTATTTTGCGTAACCACTTTTTTTAAGCGTTCAAAAGCCTGATGATCCGCCCCATGATCTAGCTCTTTTAGTGCCAGCTGATATTGTTTTTGCTTTTGATTTTGATTCGTTGCTGTGACGGTTTCTCGACTTGAATTCTGCTGGCTGGTTGCAGAACAGGCAGTTAAGCTCCATAGCGAAAACGAACAGAACACGATTACCAATAATTTGCCTTGTTCGAATTTCAATCCTGCCGCCCCCATTCTTTGATTTATCTTATCTTGATTATAACACGTCGCTGGCTTGCACTAATCTTGTTTTACTTGCCGATTGTCAACTTTCTTGACCATTAGTTCAATGGCAACTCCGATTACCCCAATGACAGCAATGGCTGAATATAAGACCATAAAAGTCTCACCAACAAAGATTTTAGAATTCAAATAATAACCAAAAGTTGAATGTAATTTATCTAATAAAATAAATAAAGCCAAATTACCACCGAACATTCCAAAAAATAAGGTATTAAACGTCATTCCCATGATCTGAAAGCCAATTGTCCGACCGCTTTTACGTAAATTCTGGCTAGAAATGGCTGGCGTTTGCTCAATAATTTCTTGCATACCACTAGTAATGGCAATCGCTGCTTCAGCAATAGCGCCTAACGTACTTAAAATTGTTGTAGCAATCAACAAGCTTTCAAAATTAATGCCGATCGCCAAGTTAAAAGCCTCCACTTCCTCAGAATCTTCGCTACTGAAGCCTTCTATTTGGACCAAATGATCAAAAGGAATAATCATCACTACCATCAGTGCTAAAACAATGACAGTCGCAAAAAAGGCTATATTCGCCACCGTTTCCTGGCAGTCACTCAGGTAAATTGTAATTGCTAAAATACAACAGCCGCTTAAAACTGAAACCACAATGGGCGAAAACCCCCCGGCAATCAAAATAACACTTAAAAACAGCAAACAAAAATTTAATCCAAAACTGATAATTGCTTTAAAGCCATTTTTACCACCAACTAAAATCACTAAAATTGCTAAAATCAATAACAGTGCTTTTAAAGTCGTCATTTATTCATCCACTCCAATCGCCAGGCTGCTAACAAGCTAGCCATTGGAATCGTTAAAGTAATTCCGATCCCACTAATAATTGCTTGGACAAACCCTAATGACATCGTCCATTCAAAGGTATAGCCAATTGAATTGCCAGTTCGAAAATATAAGGTTGCCAAAGCAAATGTTTCCGTAAAGAAAATCAGTAGCAAAACATTGATCAACGGTCCCATGATCGAGCGACCAACTTGTCTGCCAGATAAGAATAACTGCTTAAAAGCAATTTTGGGCTGACTTTGCTTCAACTCAAACAAAGTCGAAACAATATCAGTTGATGCATCCATGACTGTTCCTAAAAGGCCAATCAAAGTCGATGCTAAAAAAAGTTGTTTTGGCTGTTGCGTTGCAAAATCTAATGCTTCATAGTGCATCCCTGAATCGTGCGTTAGCTGCGTTACTAAATACGATAAGCCTAAAGCCAAAGCGGTCGCACTTGAAACTGCAATAAAGGTTACTAAGCTTTGCTGATTAAAGCCAATCACGATCAAAAGTGAAATTGCCGTAAACAAAACTGCCCCGGCGGCAAAAATCCAAAAAAAGTTGGTAATGTTCCAAGTAATATCAAGTTGAACTAAGATTAAGAATAAAACAAAATTGATCGCCACACTGATAATTGCTTTGATTCCGGTTAATTTCATTACTAAAAATAAAGCTGCCAATAGTAACCAGACTAGTAGAAACAAATAAACATCACGTTTGTAGTTAATGATTGTAACTGTTGGCTTACTTTTCTTGTGCTGACGATAGTAATTAACGAACACGTCTTGACCTGCAGTAAATTGTTGATCCTCTCCGTGAGATTTGGTAAAAGTGTTTTTGAAATGAAAAATTTGACCACGATATTTTCCGTTCAAAGTTTTTCCCGTTAATTTTTGATTAACTTGCTGATCGTGGTTGCCATATTCATCAGTTGTTTTTTGTGGCTGACTATTTTCAACTTTAATGATTCGAACAATCGGTTGCTGATATAAGAAAGCATCGTTTCGAGCCAAGAAAAAAATTAATAAGCCACCACCAATAAACAAGCAGATGGGAAATAAAAACTTTTTTATCTTATCCAAAACTTTCTACCTGTCTTTCTGTCTAATTATTTTTAAAATACCACTCTTCAACCGCATTAATAAAGTTTACTTTTCATTTCTTAAGCAAATAAAAACAAATCTTTGGTATAATTTAAGATAATTAATTTTGTTAGCTGATGATCAATCAGCGATTGGGGAAGATATTATGGAATACAGTAATGAGATTCTCAAAATGCTTTCAAATACTGATCAGCCGCTGTCTGGCGAAAAGATTGCCCAAAGTTTAAAAATTAGCCGAGCGGCTGTCTGGAAAATCATCCAAAAGCTACAAGCTAATGGCTACCAAATCGAAAGTCAGCACCGTTTAGGCTATATTTATCATGACAATGGCAAATTAAACCAATATGTCATTAAAAAAGACTTAACTGTTGAACTCAGTCAGCAACTTGATTTTGAAATTCATCAAACGATTGACTCGACTAATACGCGAGCTAAGCAACTAAGTCTTCAAAAGCATTTGCATCCGTTAGTGATCTTAAGTGATCAGCAAACAGCTGGCTATGGCCGTTATGGGCGCAATTACAGTTCCCCTAGTGGCAACATTTACTTGTCCTTACTGCTGCCAAATCCAAGTCAACGACTAAATCCCGGCTTATTGACAACAGCCACAGCTTTAGCAGTCAGTTTAGCAATTGAAAAAAAACTACTAGCTCAACCGCAAATTAAATGGGTCAACGATGTGCTGCTTGACCAAAAAAAAATTGTTGGCATCTTGACCGAGGCGATTACTAATATTGAAACCCGTTCAATCGACCAAGTCATTATTGGGATCGGCATCAATTACTTAACACGCCTTGACCAGTTGCCACCAGAAATTAAATCTCGAGCTGGTTCGCTCAGAAAGTTTGCCTTAGCAGCTCAAGTGACTCGTAATCATTTTATTGCTGCCGTTTTGAATCAATTTTTCCAAATATATCAAACTTACCAAACTGGGGATTTTTTGCCAGCTTACCGGCAACGCTGTTATTTATTAGGTAAAGAAGTTACAATCCAGCAAGGACAGCAAAAAATGGTCGGTTTAGTCAGCGATATTGATCAACAGGGATGCTTAGTCTTGAGCAACGGTCAACACATCTCTTCCGGTGAAGTTACTAAAATCCGCTTAAAATAAAATATGGACCAAGAGGCAGTATACTTATGCCACGAACTTAGGAAGGGAGAATGTATTGTTCCTATTGAATGTTCGAACACAAGTTACTGGCTTTTAGCCCATATTTTTTATTTTCCAATCAGTTTTTTAATTCAGCTGCTGCCGCTTGATCAATAATCACGGTGACATTCGGATGCTTTTGCAGAGCACTGGCCGGACAAGCAACAGTGACTGGCCCTTGAATCATTTTAGCAACTGCTGCTGCTTTATTTGAGCCATATGCTTCTAGCAAGATTTGCTTAGCTTGCAAAATTGAACCAATGCCCATTGAATAAGCAAAACGTGGTACTTCAGCCTCATTTTCAAAGAATCTTGAATTGGCCTCAATAGTTGAAGCCGTTAACGCAACCTTACGAGTTTTTTCTCCAAAACTCGAACCAGGTTCATTAAAGCCGATATGCCCGTTTTGACCAATTCCTAGTAATTGTAAATCAATCGGATGAGCTGCCAAAACTTGATTGTAACGTTCAACTTCAACCTGCTCATCAGTAGCATCACCTTGCGGCAAAAATGATTGCTTAAACTTTTTCAAGTTAAACAAATTTTTTTGCATGTACGCATGATAACTACGCGGATCATCAGCTTTTAAGCCAATATATTCATCCAAATTGATTGAAATCGCTCGAGTAAAGTCTAAATTGCTGCTAACTAGTTCTTGATAAGTTGTTAATGGTGTACTTCCAGTTGCCAGTCCAAAAACCTGAGCACCATTTTTCAGTGCTGTTGCAAAAATTTTAAATGCTGCTTTGCCACCTTGCTGACTATCTTTAACGGTAATAATTTTCAAGGCACCTAGCCTCCTATATTGGTATATACCCATTATACGATGGACTATACCAAAAAGCAATTTAGGATGCTCGTTGGTTGAACAATTTAATTATAAATTAGAAGTAAGCGTTTGTAAACAATTAAAAGTATTTATAAGTGTTTTTAATTGTTTTTAATCTATAGTTTAAGATTTTGATGTTTCAAACTGGAAAAAATATGCTTATCAGCCTGGCCAACTAAATATCCTTGAAAAAGCAATGAAAAAACCGTACCGATATTGATTGCATATAACTGTTTTGTTATTGCAAAAGCCAGCAAAATTGCTACTGCCGGAAACGAAAATGATAGCAATTGTGCTTGTGTTGAATTACCATGACAGAATTTAAATCTGATAACTTGCATCAAATCATCACAAGGATGCAAGATGACATTAACCCGCTGATAAATAGAAATCGCAATCGCAATTAGGACTATTCCGAAACAATCCAGTATGATCCGTACTCCTAAATTCAAATTCACCAGTGGGATCTGTGAAAACAGTTTGGAAAGCACGCCAACTAAATAGGCAAAGCAGAACATGAAAATCAAATTTCCTAAAATTCGCCGCCCGTCAAACTGTTGCAAAAATAAGATATTTAAACCAATCGCAAAAAAACCTTCTAACAGCAACAACCATGTTAAAGAAAGCGGTGTTGCATGGGCCAAGTTGACGGCGGCGGCCGTCCACAAAGCACTGCCTAAATTTAATGTAACAGTTAAGGCATTACCAAGGCTATTCAAAATAATCGAAATAAAAAAATAGAAAATGGTCAACCCTGATTTGTTATGAATTATGTAACCAGTAGGTGAATTCTGCATCTAAATCTCCAATCTTTGTTATCTAAAAATTTGTTGCCTTTGATTCTAAATAATTTTGACTGAAACTGAATCATGATACAATTAGCTTGGAATATGATTCAAATTTTATGAGGAGGAGATCAAAATGAGTGAAGATATTTTATTCAATCCCGGTCAAGCAATTGCTAGCAGCTATGACTATCACAATGCCTATGTTGTAGCGCAAATCTATCATCAAAAAAACGATCATGAACTTTTGTTAGTTAAAGATAAAAGCAACAATAAAATGTATTATGTTTTTGATACTGCTTCTCTCGAAAATCATAGTCAATTTGGTCAAAAATTTCAACTGATCAAACGAATTTAATTTCACTGAAAGTAGGAGGATAATTTGTTAATAAATAAAGCTTTTAAACTAGCTGATGGTAATGAAATGCCAACTGTCGGTTTTGGAACCTATAAATTAAATGGAACTTCCGGGGCAAATGTCATTGTACAAGCCTTGCAAAATGGTTATCGACTTTTAGATGCCGCCGTTAATTATGAAAATGAGGGTACCGTTGGTCAAGCAATTGCTCGCAGTTTTGTTCCCCGTGAAGAAATTTTTGTAACTTCTAAGCTTCCGGGGCGGCATCACCGTTATCAAGAGGCTATTACAACGATTCAAGAGTCGCTTTTTCGGATGCAGTTAGATTACTTTGATTTATATTTAATCCACTGGCCGAATCCGAAAGAAGATTTGTATTTGGAAGCATGGCAGGCGCTGATCGACGCGCAGCGCTTTGGTTTGGTAAGATCAATTGGAGTTTCTAATTTTTTGCCAGAACATTTATTAAGATTAAAAAAAGCCACTGGCGTTTTGCCCGTGGTCAATCAAGTAGAGCTCCATCCCTACTGGTCACAGCCTGAACAAAGAAAATTTGATCAAGAACATCAGATTGTTACACAGGCCTGGAGTCCGTTAGGCAGGGCCAACGCTGTTTTGCAAGAACCCGTGATTAAAAAAATTGCCCAAAAGCATCACAAAACGGTCCCCCAAATTATTTTACGTTGGGAACTTCAACTAGGAATCGGAATAATCCCTAAATCCAGTTCAACTGGCCGTCAAAAAGAAAATTTAGCTGTTTTTGATTTTGATTTATCACCTGAAGAAGTTACACAAATTACCAATTTAGATCAAGCCAATGGTCGCACCAAAAATCAAGATCCAGCGATTTATCAAGAATTCTAAAAATTTTTAAATTAAGGACCCTCAAAAGTCAGTTTTACAACTAAGCTTCTGAGGGTCATTTTATTGCTTATTGTCGTTATTGTTCAAAATCAATCCTTATGGAAGCGATTTTTAAAGAGCGGGCTGACTGCTTTATTTTCGTAGATCCGCTTAATCGCATCGCCAATCAAATCACCAACAGAAACCTGCAATAACTTATCGATCTTCTTATCTTCAGGCAACTGAATCGAATCAGTTACAATCAATTTTTTGATCGGTGAATTTTCGATGCGTTCAATAGCTGGCCCTGATAAGACTGGATGAGTTGCACAGGCATAAACCTCGGTCGCACCAGCATCTTTCAAGGCTTGTGCGGCTAAAGTAATTGTACCAGCCGTATCGATCATATCATCAATCAAAATACAACGCTTATGATCAACTGAACCAATAATATTCATAATTTCAGCCACATTGGCTTTAGGGCGACGCTTATCAATGATTGCAATTGGTGCCTTTAAAAATTCTGCTAGTTTTCTAGCTCGCGTAACACCGCCGTGATCAGGAGAAACAACAACTGCATCTTTTTCCAATCCTTGATTTAAGAAATAATCTGCTAATAATGGCGCACCCATTAAATGATCGACCGGAATATCAAAAAATCCTTGAATCTGTGCTGCATGCAAATCTAGTGCCACTACGCGATCAGCTCCAGCCTTAACGATCATATCAGCAACTAGTTTAGCCGTGATTGGCTCACGTGGCCGAACTTTACGATCCTGACGTGCATAACCATAGTATGGAATCACCACATTGATCTTCTCAGCACTTGCACGTCGTAAAGCATCAATCATGATTAATAATTCCATTAGATTATCATTGACCGGAGCTGAAGTTGATTGAATGAGAAAAACATCATCGCCACGGATGCTTTCTTCGATATTGATACGAATTTCACCATCGCTAAAACGATCAACTGATGTTTTTCCTAAAGGTACCCCTACTGCAGCAGCAATTCTTTCTGCCAACGGCTTGTTAGAATTTAAAGCAAATATTTTTAGCTTAGGATCAGCAATTTGTCCAGACATGTTATCCTCCATAAATCTTTATTCTTTAATAATCTTATGCAAAAAAATTTTAAAAATCAAGCGCAATCATTAATTAGAGCTACTTATTTTTTACTCTTTTCACTTTCAGCAGCTTTCTTGGCTGCCTGAGCAACCGGATAACGATCGTAATAGCCCTTCTTATTAACCTGCCGGCCGCGAGCAATCGCCATATCATGCGCTGCCACGTCATCAGTCACCGTCGACCCGGCTGCAACATAGGCATGATCTGCAATCTCCAGCGGTGCGATCATATTTGAGGCACTGCCGATGAAAGAATAATCGCCAACATTGGTATGATGTTTGCCGACTCCATCATAGTTGACAAAAACACAGCCACAGCCAACATTAATGTGCTGACCTAAAGTAGCATCACCGACATAAGTTAAATGGCCAACCTTGGTTCCTTTACCGATTTGAGCCTTTTTGACTTCAACGAAATTGCCAATGTGAACCGCTGGCCCAATTTTAGCCTGCGGCCGCAAATGACTGTACGGTCCGATATCACTGCCGTAATCCATTTGCGCTTTTTCTAAATATGAAGCTGTTACCGTCACATGATCCGCTAAAAGACTGTCGCTGATTTGGGAATGTGCACCAATTAAACAGTCACGACCAATGACTGTCTGTCCACGCAAAACAACACCGGGTTCGATCACCGTGTCTGCTCCAACTTGAACATCAGCATCAATATAAGTGGTTTGCGGATCAATCAATGTCACACCATTTTCCATCAAACGTCGATTGATTCGCTGACGCATCAAGGCAGTTGCTTGAGCTAAAGCAACCCGATCATTAACCCCCATTGATTCATTAAAATCTGCCATTTTATAAGCAGCAACTGTCTGCTTACTCCGGTTGAAAATTTCAATCACATCAGTCAGATAATATTCATGCTGAGCATTTTGATTGGTGATCTGGTGCAACGCTTGAAATAAGGCCCGGTTATCAAAACAATAAACCCCGGTATTGATTTCATGAACAGCTGCTTCCTGAGTCGTTGCATCCTTTTGTTCAACAATCTTAGCAACGTCACCGGTTTGATCGCGAATAATCCGGCCATACCCCGTCGGATCAGGAGCTGCTGCCGTTAAAATTGTTGCTACTGCCCGCTTCTTTTGATGATAAGCCATTAATTGCTTGAAAGTTGCTGCTTTAAATAAGGGTGTGTCGCCACAAACGACGATGGTCAATCCCTGCTTTTGCCCCAAAATCTTTTCCGCCTGCAAAACTGCATGACCCGTTCCTAATTGTTCCTTTTGCAAAGCAAATTCAGTCTGCCCGGCCAAAGTTTCTTTGACTTTTTCTGATCCGTGACCAACGATCGTCACGATTTGATCAGGTTCAAGCTCTTTGACCTGGCTTAAAACATGTTCAACCATTGATTTTCCGCAAACTTGATGGAGGACTTTATATAATTTTGATTTCATCCTCGTTCCTTGACCTGCTGCCAAAATAATTGCATATGCAGTCATCTTTAAAATCTCCTCTAAAATTAATTACTAAACTTACTCAATCATGATACATTAGACCGTCATTGACTGCAAGGATGGCAAGTCAACTAAGCACAAAAAAACAGCACACCGTTAAAAACACGGTCAGTGCTATTCTTATTTTCCAAAAACCTTTTCCAAATAGTTACCTGGACTAACATGAATCGTTTTGTCGAGCGTATTCACCTGATCGACTTTCAACAAAGAAGTATAGTCATCGACCATCCGGTGCCCCTCAAAAGCTGCTTCAGCAAAAACCGTGATGCCGACCAATTCGGATTCAAACTCTTCGATCATACTTTTCATGCCGTTAACAGTTCCGCCACCCTTCATAAAATCATCAACTACTAAGACGTGTGAGCCACGTTTCAAACTTCGCTTGGATAGTTCCATTTTTTCGATTCGTTCACTGGAGCCGGAAACATAATTTACTGAAACAGTTGAACCCTCAGTAATTTTTGAATCACGGCGCAAAATAACAAACGGCACATTTAAATAAGTTGAGACACTTTGAGCAATTGGCACACCTTTAGTGGCAACAGTCATCACCGCATCAATTTGTTTATCAAGATATTGACGAGCAATCACCCGGCCAACCTGACGTAAAACATCCGGCCGCCCTAAAAGATCAGACAAGTAAACATATCCGCCGGGTAATAAGCGATCACGTTCAGAAAGCCGTTCAGTCATTTGATAAATAAAATCACGTGCTTCCTGTTCATCAATCGAAGGGGTAAATCTCGCTCCTCCTGCAGCTCCTGGGATGGTTTCTAAAATACCGATTCCCCGATATTTAAATGTTCGTTTGATGATTGCCAAATCTTCGCTGATCGACGACTTAGCAGATTCATAACGCTCTGCAAAAAAAGTCAACGATATCAAAGTATGCGGACGCTCCAACAAATATCTGGTCATATCAATCAGCCGATCGCTTCTTCTTGTCTTCAAATTAACTCCTCCACTTTTAACTTAAATCTGATAAAAAACTAATTCAAAAGTTATTATACGCTCCTTTTTGCTTTTTTGCATGTTCAAAGATGGCTAACGTTCGCTTTTTATTCTTTTAATTTTATTGAAATTTAATTTTCTACTAATATTACCGCTAATAACTAAACATTCGGAATCCTGGCATTAAAAAAAGAGTGGCCTCAACCACTCTCTCAAAAGTCTAACTTGACATTCACACACGTCTAATTTTAGCCTTTAAACATTTAATCAAGTAATTTCAATATTCTTAATTTACTTGATGCGAACTTTGTTTACCGGCTAAAATTGTTAAAACATCGTCAAGACTGATGTCAACCATGTTTTGAACTGCAATATTGGTAAAGAACCCAACATGCGGCGTCAAAATTACATTCTCCATTTTTCTTAGTTCAATCAAATCTTCACTGGGAAGCGGCTGGTTTTCCAAATTAAAATTAAAGAAATTTTCTTCACCCGTCAATGTATCTAAAGCTGCTCCAGCTAAACGTTGTTCTTTTAAGGCGGTAATCAAAGCTGATGTATCAACCACTGGCCCACGACATTCATTGACCAAATAAGCGGTTGATTTCATCAAGGAAAAGGCTGTCTCATCCATCAAATTAACACTAGTTGGATTTAAATCAACATGTAAACAAACAACATCTGCTTGTTTTAGCAATTCTTCTTTTGAAGTATAGGTCAAAATGTTCTTCAATTCTGGACGTGGCTTTAGATCATAGGCAATTACTTTAGCTCCTAATGCATGAAATAGCTGAGCAGTTGTTCCACCGATTCGACCAGCACCAATGATGCCAATTGTTAAAGAATGGATTTCCTTAGCTTGCAAACCAGCCCACCGAAAATCTTGCCGAGCAGCTCGCCGATCAAACAATTCCAGCTTGCGAATCAATCGCATAGTATGAGCCAAAGCTAATTCAGCAACTGACCGTGGCGAATAAGCCGGAACATTAGTAACAACTAAACCATTTTTTTTAGCTGTTTGAAGGTCAATTACATCAAACCCGGCTGTTCGCGAAGTAATTTGTTTTAAACCAGCGGCCTTCAATAGTGGATAAACTTCTTTTTCAATCTTACCACGCTGTTGGACAACCAAGCCATCATAGCCATTAACTAGCTTAGCTGTTTTTAAATGCAACGGAACTGAATTGGTATCCACTTGCACCTTTGGATGACGTTTCTGCCACTCATTAATTGCTGCTTGTTCATCATCTCTGACACTGTACATTAAAATTTTCATGCTTGTTTCACTCCTAATTTCTTTGTTCTGTAACATATTTGTCCAATCTTCTCATTGCTTCCTGGATATTTTCCAAACTAGCTGCATAACTGATCCGAAGATAACCAGCACCACCTGGTCCAAAACTGCTTCCACTGATAACTGCAACATGTGCTTTTGCTGCCAGATCATAAATAAACTTCTTATCATCTTGAATCAAGCCAGTTGGAATTTTAGCAAATAAGTAAAATGCTCCCTGAGGTTTTACACATTCAAAACCAAGGGCTGTCATTTTATCATACAAATAGTTACGTCGTTTTTGATACTCAGCTTTCATCGGCAGACTATCATTCAAGCCATTTTTAAAAGCCTCTTCAGCAGCTGCTTGTACCATTGTAGCTGTTGTAGTAATTGTAAATTGATGAACTTTCGCTAGTTCAGCAGTAATTTCTTTTGGTGCACAAAGTACACCAATCCGCCAGCCCGTCATGGCATGTGATTTTGAAACGCCATTTAACAAAATTGTTTGTTCACGAAGTGGTTTGACCATTGAAGCATGGGGCTGATCATAATTCAGTTCACTGTAGATTTCATCACAAATGACAAAAATTGATTTATCTTTTAAGACTGCTGCTAGTTGATCCAACTCCGTCTGACTATAAGTTACCCCGGTCGGATTGCACGGATAATTCAAGACGACAGCCTTGACCGCCGCTCCATTTTTGGCTAACTCGGCTTGAAGTCTTTCGGGTGTCAGTTTAAAACCAGTTTGACTGGTATCGACTAGGATCGGTTCTGCTTGGTTTAAAATTGTTATTGCGATATAGAGCGGAAAAATTGGCGTTGGAATAATAACTTTATCGCCTGGATTTAGAATCGACGTCAGTGCGGTATAAATTGCCTCCGTTGCTCCATTTGTAATGATCACTTCATTAGCCGGGTCGTAATTTTGCTGGTACTTGGTCGCTAAAAACTTAGCTGCTGCTTGGCGCAGCCCCAAAGTACCATTAGATGGAGCGTAATGAGTTTGATTTTGCTCAATGCTTTGGATAGCCGCTTGTTTGATATGTTTTGGAGTATTAAAATCCGGTTCACCCATTGTAAATTTAATAATCCCCGGAATTTTTGAAGCATATGCATCAAATTCGCGAATATCTGACGGTTGCAACAAAGACAGCTCTCTTTTCATATGACTAACTAGTAGGTTGCCCATTTATATCCTCTCCTTTTTGGGTCAAAATAAAAAGCCTGAAGCATGATCTTCAGGCTTAGTTCAAATTCCAATTAGGTATCAAGCAAAGCCTGCAGATTTTTTTAACATCTGTGCGGCCTTGTTGTTTTCAAAACAAACAGCTTCTGACTTCCTCACAGGTGCAACACTCCTACCGTGTTTGCACCCTAAACTTAGACTACAAACACCCCTGAAAAAACCAAAAGTAATAAAATTTATTCAATTTGACCGGCATGACCTTAATTGACATAATTAAAAGCTCCTTAGAATTGAATAAATTTAATTTAACCGATAAACATCAATTTGTCAAGTCGAGTAAAAAGTCGCTGTTAGTTTAATCATTCAACATTGAATATCCATTATTTATTGTATAAATATTCCAAAAAATAGTTTTTATTGCTTATTTTTGTAATATTTATTGTTTTATTTGCATAAAGGTGTTATAGTCTAATCAACATTAAATTTGTTGGGGGTTTCGCCTATGAAAAAAGAAAAAATCGTGTTGGCTTACTCAGGCGGCTTAGATACATCAGTGTCAATTGCTTGGTTAAAAGATAAAGGTTATGACGTAATTGCTTGTTGCATTGATGTTGGCGAGGGTAAAGACCTCAAGAAAATCAAAGCTAAGGGATTCAAAGTCGGGGCAATTGATTCAATCACTATTGATGCTAAAGAGGAATTTGCTAAAGAATATGCCCTCGTGGCGTTGCAAGGACACACCTACTATGAAAATAAATATCCATTGGTCTCTGCCTTATCCCGGCCATTGATTGTCACCAAATTAGTTGAGACAGCCAAAAAATATGGTGCCACTGCGATTGCCCATGGTTGCACCGGCAAAGGCAACGATCAAGTTCGTTTTGAGGTTGGCATTCATGCTTTAGCCCCAGAAATGAAGATTGAAGATCCGATTCGGGAATGGCATTGGTCGCGGGAAGAAGAAATTCAGTATGCTAAAGAACATAATATTCCCGTTCCAATTGACATTGACAGCCCTTATTCAATTGACGAAAACTTGTGGGGCAGAGCCAATGAATGTGGTATTTTAGAAGATCCATGGGTTAGTGCTCCAGAAGACGCGTATGATCGGACCAATCCGCTCGAAAAAACTCCTGATACTCCTGAAATCCTTGAAATTGAATTTACACAAGGCGTTCCGGTCGCAATTAATGGTCAGCATTATTCATTGGCTAATTTGATCATGAAGCTCGACAAAATTGCCGGTAAACATGGTATTGGTCGGATCGATCACGTTGAAAACCGGCTGGTTGGTATCAAATCGCGGGAAATTTATGAATGCCCAGCCGCAACTGTTTTGATCAAGGCCCATAAAGATCTTGAAGATCTAACCAGTGAGCGTGATATGGCTCATTTTAAACCGGCCATCGCGCAAAAAATGACAGAACTGATTTACAACGGCTTATGGTTCTCACCGTTAATGGATGCTTTAAAGGCTTTCTTGGCGGAATCACAAAAAAATGTCACTGGCACCGTTCGGGTAAAACTCTTTAAAGGCAACGCAATTTGCGAAGGCCGGAAGTCTCCTTATTCACTTTATGATAAAAATTTGGCAACTTATACATCTGCTGATGAGTTCGATCAGGCTGCTGCTGCTGGTTTCATTAAGCTTTGGGGCTTACCCAGTCAAGTTTATACTCAAGTTCAAACCAAAAATAAGGCCCAGCAAAAAGCTGACAGCCAAGCTTTTTTAAAATCCGTAACTAAGGAGAAAGAAAAAGTTGTTATTAAGCAAACTGATCACAAAGAAAATGAGGTTAAATTATGAGTGTTACCGATAAACCATGGGGCGGAAGATTTACCGCTGAAAATGATGCACTGGCAGAAAAATTTGGTGCTTCAATCAGCTTTGACCAGCAGATGGCTTATGAAGACTTACAAGGATCGTTGGCACATGTGCAAATGCTGGCGCATACTAAAATCATTTCAGCCACTGATGCTCAAAAGATCGCGGCTGGTCTAAAAGATTTGATGAGTGAATTACAAGCCGGTAAAATAACTTTTGATGTTGAACTTGAAGATATCCATATGAATATTGAAATGTTGTTGGCCCAAAAGATTGGGCCAGTCGCTGGTAAATTGCACACGGCCAGAAGTCGAAATGACCAAGTTGCAACTGATTTGCATCTTTATTTAAAAAATCGCCTGCCAATGATTCAACAAGCCATCTGGGAATTACAAGCGGCCATTGTTAAAAAAGCCAGTGTTAATATTACGACTATTATGCCAGGCTATACCCACTTGCAGCATGCTCAGCCAATTTCCTACGCTCACTACTTACTAGCTTATTATCAAATGTTCAAGCGAGACGCAGAACGTTTTGCCTTTAGTGAAAAGCATCTCGACCTTTCACCTTTGGGCGCAGCTGCTTTAGCTGGTACTACCTTTCCAATTGATCGAAAATATTCAGCCGATTTATTGGGTTTTAGTCAAATTTATCAAAACTCACTTGATGCAGTATCTGATCGTGATTTTGTCGTTGAGTTTTTAAGTAATGCTTCTATTTTGATGATGCATCTTTCACGCTTTTGTGAAGAAATTATTCTTTGGTGTTCTTATGAGTTTAACTACCTCAGCTTAAGTGATGCTTATTCGACTGGCAGTTCAATCATGCCACAAAAGAAGAATCCAGATATGGCTGAATTGATTCGCGGCAAAAGCGGACGGGTTTTTGGTCACTTATTAGGATTGCTAACAACGCTTAAAGGCTTGCCATTAGCTTATAATAAAGACTTGCAAGAAGACAAGGAAGGTGTTTTTGATACTATTAAAACAATTATTCCTAGTCTGAAAGTTTTTACTGGAATGCTGTCAACCTTAACGCTCAACACAAAAAAAATGCAACAGGCAACTGAGCATGATTTTTCAAATGCCACTGAATTAGCTGATTATTTAGCCGCTAAAGGTCTGCCTTTTCGGCAAGCGCATCGTTTAGTTGGTGAATTAGTCTTTGAAGGGATTCAAAAACAAAAAAGTTTGCAAGATTTCTCATTAGCTGAACTCCAAAGTCACAGTCCACTGATCAAGGAAGACGTTTACACTGCGCTGAAACCAGAAATTGCCGTCAAACGGCGAAATTCAGCTGGAGGAACTGGCTTTGAGCAAATCAAGCATCAGCTAGAAATTGCGCAAACTGAATTGAAACAAATCAAGCCTTAACATTTCTAAGCTCAAATAAAAGCATCAAGCAAGATATTTAGTCTTGCTTGATGCTTTTATTTGAGCTTTAAGTTATCCGCCTGTCATGGTAGACGAAAATTAAAAGCAAATTAATTCACACTCTAAATCTGTGAATATTTTTCAAATTTTGGTGTCAGTAAATAGTTCGTATTCAAATGACATGGCCGAACCAAATAAACTTGTTCGCAAAAATCCTTTAGGCTATTGACCACGTGCTGAGCTCGTGACAGTTTGGAACAAATCCCAAAAACAGTTGGTCCGCTACCCGTCATTTGAGCTGCATCAGCACCAAAATCCAGCATTTTTTGCTTCAATTTGGCAATTTGTGGCAATTCATTGATTGTCACTTGTTCTAGCACATTGGTCATTGAGCCAATTAAGCACGGCAAGTTTCGATTCAAAAGGGCTGCTTTAGCTTGAACAAAATTCCCATGCTGAAGTTTACAATAAGGAATCTTTTTTAAAATATTGACTGTTGAAACACTGGCCTTTGGTTTGGCCAAAACGATCCACACCGGCGGTATTTGCCGAAGTGGTTCAAGGATTTCACCTTTCCCGGTTACCGCTGCTGTTTGACTATAAATACAAAATGGCACGTCAGAATCAATTGTCAACCCAATTTTAGCTAATTGATTTAAATCTAGTTTCAATTGCCAAATTTGATTCAAGATCCGCAAAACAGCTGCTGCATCGGTTGATCCGCCACCCATTCCAGCTGCTACGGGGATATTTTTTCTGATTCTGATTTGAACTCCTTGGTCAATTCGAAATTTCTTTTGTAATCGGACTGCAGCCTGAAAAGCTAAATTCTTTTGATCCTGCGGCAAAAAGCCAGTGTCAGTTTCGACTCGAATCTTTTTAGTGTTGGAAACTGTCATGACTTTAACATAGTCTGCTAAATCAATTGTTGTCATGATCATTTTCCATTCAGGCGCTCCATCTGGGTGGCGAAAAGGAGTATCTAAAAACAAATTGAGTTTCGCCGGAGCTTTTTCTATTATCTCCATCCAGTCACCTACTTAAAGCTTTTATTTCATTATACTAAAAAAACTTTGAACAAAACAAAAATTTATGCAAAAAAAAAGCTCCGCTCCCCCAGCGTAAGCCTAAAAACTAATTTCACTAGCAACCAGCAGTTCTAATCGCCAAAATCAAGCTGAACATTTTTGGTCAAAATATCAGTATAACTGTAAGATACGCGTTCAAATGAATTTTCTTTTTGATTTAACTCAATTACGAAAACCGCGGGATAAGTTTCCCGCAAAATTCCACGGCGGCAAATGGTCTTCTTACGACCTGCTTGGACTTCCACAGTTAATGGCTTCCCAAGGTATTCATCTAGTTTGTTTTTAATTGCTGCAATCGTTACCGGCATAATTAGTCACCCTCCTGTGAAACAATCATAGCATAGTTTCACAGAATTTGCAATTATACCACACTCAATAGTCAAAATTCAAATGAAATTTTTTAGAGAAGATTATTTTTTCCTAACAGATTCGTTAATTCAATAAATTGGCTAATCGTCAATTCTTCAGGACGACTAGTTGGTAAAATTTGCAAATATTCTAAACTAGCCAATATTTTTGTCTTAGTAGTTTCATCTTTACCGCATAAACTTTGCAAGTTGTTTTTCAAATTCTTGCGTCGGTGCAAAAAGCAGCCTTGAACTACACGGCTAAAAGCTGCGGGGAAAATCAGCTGCGGATACTCCTGTATTGGTTGAGACAATTTGATAACGGCAGAATCAACTTTTGGTTGGGGAACAAATGAAGTTTTGGGAACATTGAGCGCTAGTTCGACCTTTCTTTGATACTGAACTAAAACTGATAAAGCTCCGTAAGCTTTAGTCCGCGGTTCAGCTGCCAACCGCTCGGCAACCTCTTTTTGCATCATTACCACAATAACGGATAAAACAACTGGTTGTTGCAGCAAAGACTTGATGATTGGGCTGGTAATATAATATGGCAAATTAGCTACGACTTTAATTTGTCGATGATCCGGCAAATATTGCTCAACTAGTTCTGCTAAATTGGCCGCTAAAATATCTTGATGCAAAACGGTGATGTTTTGGTAGTCAGCTAATGTTTCCGCTAAAACCGGCAACAGACGTTGATCGACTTCTAAAGCTAAAACTCGTCGCGCTTTTTGGGCCAACTGCTCTGTTAAAGCTCCGATTCCCGGTCCAATTTCAATCACATCATCGTCTGGCCCGATCTCGGCCACTGCGACCATTTTCTGTAACAAAGTCAGATTCGTCAAGAAGTTCTGACCTAAGCTTTTTTTGAAATTTAAATCATACGCTTCAACGATTGCTTTAGTTCGAAGCGGGGTTGCAATTGCAGGTTTCTGATTAGCCATGCTTTTTTTCCTCCTGATCAAGCTGAGCAACAGCTGCTTGAAACTTTTCCGGGGTAATTTGAAATAAGTTTAAACGCTCATATAAACGTTTGCCATTCGTATAACCAATTTGCAAGATCTCGCCTAAACGTGCTCGACGAGATTTGGCTGCATAGCCAGCCATTAAATTAGCCTGTTGAAGCATTGAACGGGTGATCAATGGCTGCGCAGCCGGTACCTCTGTATAGACATTGGCGAGGGCCTGTTGAATTGCTGCGACCGAAGCATGCTCAACTCCTAAACTACCTTTTTTGCCTGGAACAGCTTGCTTTTTCGTTAAAAAAGCATGTCTGACCCCGGGAACTTGCTCTGTGATCGTCTGTCTGATCTTTTCACCTGAAAAGTCTGGATCAGTAAAAACAATGACACCGCGTTTTTTTTGCAATAATGCAATTTGCTGCAAACAGGTTTGACTGATTGCTGAGCCATTAGTTTCTAATGTGTCAGCCTTGACTGCCAATTTGATTTTTTTTGTGTCATCTTTCCCTTCGACAACAATAACTTCTTTAATTTTTTTCATGATTTGATCCTTAAAAATTTAATTGTATTCTGATAGGTGATTGCGGCTAATTCTTCAGCTGACATTTGTCGCAAATTTGCCAAATATTCCAACGTCAAGCGGGTAAAACCAGGTTCGTTTTGCCGGCCTCGATAAGGTTCCGGTGCCAAATATGGTGCATCAGTTTCAACTAGAATTCGCTCAAGCGGCGTAGCCAAAAAAGCTTTTCGAACTACTATAGCATTTTTAAAAGTTACAACTCCGCTAAAAGACAAATACATCCCCAAATCTAAGAACTTTTGCGCCCACTCTGCATCCCCGTTAAAGCTGTGCATTACCCCACCAAATTCTGCTACTTGAGCTGCTTTTAAAAGCTGGTAAGTATCCGCAAAGGCATCGCGGTTGTGAATACTGACCGGCAAATGCATTTGTCGTGCTAACACTAACTGTTGGCGAAAAACTCGCTGCTGGACAGCATGCGAAACCTGGCAGTGATAATCCAAGCCGATTTCACCTAAGGCTTTCATCCGCGTTGCTTGCAAGGCACATTTTAACTCTTGTTCTTCAGTGGCATCATAGCGTTCAGCATCTTCAGGATGGCAGCCAGCCGCTCCATAAATCCGCGGAGTTAACGCAAACAAGGCTCGCAAGCGTTTCAAATTAGCCTGATCCCCAGCTAAAACCAGCATTGACGTAACCGAAAAAGCTTGTGCACGTTCGATCACATCCGGTAGATCGTTAGCAAAGGCCAAATCATTGATATGAGTATGCGAATCAAAAATATCCATTTGTCCTCCCCTAATTTTAAAACTACATAAATAAAGATCTTCTCTTAAAGCCAAGAAAAGATCTTTATCTAAGATCAGCTGATCAACGAACCATTTGGAATCTTATCAGCAACCGTGATCAACTGAACCTGCTCGCCATACTCAGCGGACAACAGCATTCCCTGACTAACCTCACCCCGCATTTTACGTGGCTGTAAATTAGCAACAATCACAACTTTTTTGCCAACTAGTTTTTCCGGTTCTGGATACCACTCCGCAATTCCTGACAAGATTTGACGTGGCATTGGATCGCCGGCGTCTAATTTAAATTTCAGTAACTTATCCGCCCCAGTAACGTGGCCGGCTGTCAAAATTTCAGCGACTCGCAATTCAACTTTATCGAATTTGTCAAAACGGATTTCTTTTTTATTCAGCTTCAAAGTCTTTGCAACGGCCTTTTCTTTAACTGCAGCCATTGCTTTGCGGCCTTTGACCTTTTCATTTTTGCTCATTTTAGATTTAATATAAGCAACTTCTTGTTCAACATCCAAGCGTGGAAAAATTGGCGTTGGTTTAACAACAACTTGCGCTCCAGCTGGCAAATCAGCATAAGCCAATTGATCGATCTCAGTTTTATCAGTTGGCAACCCTAACTGGACAAAGATTTTCTGCGGTGCATGAGTCATCACCGGCTGCAGTAAAATCGCAATTACCCGCAAGCTGGCAGCTAAATGAGCCAAAACACTCTGTAATGCCCCAACTTGAGCTGGATCCTTAGCCAATTTCCAAGGCTCAGTTTCATCGATATATTTATTTGTCCGACTTACTAATTGCCAAACTGCCTCTAAAGCATTTGAAAAATGTACGCTATCCATTTCTTTTTCATAATTGGCAATTGTCGTTTGAGCAACATCCTCCAAAATTTGATCAAAAGCCGTAGCATGAGCCAAAGCTGGGATTTTCCCAGCATTATACTTATTGATCATTACAACCGTCCGATTCAAAAGATTGCCTAAATCATTAGCTAAATCAAAGTTGACCCTACCAACAAAATCTTCCGGTGTAAAAACCCCATCATTGCCAAAAGGCACCGCCCGCATTAAATAATAACGCAATGCATCCAAGCCATAGTGTTCAACCAGCATTTCTGGATAAACAACATTGCCCTTTGATTTCGACATTTTTCCATCTTTCATCAAGAGCCAACCATGTCCGATAACATGTTTTGGCAGTGGCAGATCCAAAGCCATCAAAATAATTGGCCAATAAATCGTATGGAACCGCACGATCTCTTTGCCAACCATGTGAATATCTGCTGGCCAGTACTTTTTGAAAAGGCTGTCGTCATCACTGCCATAACCTAAAGCAGTAATATAATTACACAAGGCATCAATCCAAACATAAACGACATGTTTAGGATTACTTGGGACTTTAACGCCCCAGTTAAAAGTTGTCCGACTAATTGCCAAATCTTCCAAACCTGGTTTGATGAAATTGTTCAACATTTCATTTTTCCGTGAAGTTGGAATAATGAAATCAGGATGATCGTTATAATATTTAACTAAGCGATCCGCATACTTACTCATTTTAAAGAAATAACATTCTTCGCGAACCAATTCAACTTCATGACCTGATGGCGCCTTACCACCGATCACTTTGCCCTGTTCATCGCGATAAACTTCAGCTAATTGGGACTCCGTAAAATACTCTTCATCGGAAACCGAATACCAGCCTGTATATTCCCCTAGATAAATATCGCCTTTTTCCAATAATCGTTCAAAAATCTTCTGAATCGCTTTTTCATGGTAATCATCGGTGGTGCGAATAAATTTATCATTCGAAATTTCAAGGAGCTGCCACAACTTTTTAATTCCAGCAGCCATTTGATCAACATATGCTTTGGGAGACATCCCCAGTTCATCCGCTTTTTTCTCAATTTTTAAACCATGTTCATCGGTCCCAGTCAGGAAAAAAACATCATATCCCTGCAAGCGCTTGTAACGAGCCATTACATCACAGGCAATCGTCGTATATGAATTCCCAATATGTAATTTTCCAGAAGGATAATAAATTGGAGTTGTAATATAAAATGTTCCCTTTGAAGCCATCAACGTCAAGTCCTTTCACTCTACAAATTCTCATGATTTTTTATTTATGTCTAAATTGATAGTTACACAGCTAGTATAGCATAGTTTATGAACTAAAAGTTGTTCCTTCAGACTTTTACTGTCGCAAAAGTTGGTGCAGCATCAGCAACAATTTGCTGTGCGTTGGCCGGTAAAACTAATTTTTCACGATTGATGGCAATAATTTTAGCCGCTGGATCAGCTGCTGTCAATAAACCAGCAAATGGATAAACTTGCAGCGAGGTCCCACAAACAACAATCAAGTCAGCTTGTGAGATAGCCATTAATGACGCATTGATAATTTTTGGATCGATCTGTTCTTCATATAAAACAATAGCCGGCCGCAAAATTCCGCCACAATTTTGATGGATCATAGATTTTAGATATTGTTGATAAGCAACTTTTTGACCACATTTTTGGCAATAAACTCGATATAAGTTGCCATGAAATTCGATCACATTTTGAGCTCCAGCTTTCGTATGCAAGCCATCAACATTTTGGGTGATGATAATCGCTGCTTTATTTTGGGTAAACCAGGCCATTTTTTGATGAATGACATTTGGCTGGGCTGCTGGATAATACATCTTTGGAATCACGAACTGATAAAATTTTTCTGGCTGGCGCACTAAACAAGTATGGCTTAATAAATATTCTGGCCGCTGTTGACCGTTATCGTACAAGCCTCCCTTAGAGCGATAATCTGGAATGCCCGAGGGAGTCGAAACACCGGCACCAGTTAAAAAGACAATCCTTTCTGCTTGAAACAATTCTGCAGCCAATTGCATCACAATACCTCCATTGTTCAACCCAATTAGTTCATTTAACGCAATTGATAAATAAAACCATTTTCCTGCATAAACTCGGCGACTGACTGCTGATAAATTTTTTTAAAATATGCTTCTGGCTGATCATTTTGGGGAGTCGGCAGTACAAAAGAATTCTGCTGATCGGCTTGATAATAACCGATATATGCCCGGGTAAATTGCAAGTTTTCCTGCCAGTCAGCATGATAAATCGCAAATAATTGTCTGACCTGCAATCTCGTCTGCCGCTGACTGAAGACCGGGGTGATAGTCAAAAACTGTTGCAACTGCATGGCTGGCAACTGCCAAGCTTTTAGTTGCTGTTCAAAACCGCTTAGGGCTTTAACAATTCCGCGGCGAAGTGCCAAGGATCCAGTCAGACATTTTTTAGTGATCAGGTCAAATAGCTGTCTTGCACCAGTCATTGATCGCGGATATAGCTCAGTTAGTTTTTGAACCACTTGATTTTGGCCTTGGAAAAATACCAATCCATCCAATAAAGATAATAAGCGCAAAACCATCCATTGATCGTTAATTGGCTTTTCCGGCTTTAAAGTTGCCAAGATTCCCCGATAAAAATCCTCCTCAATTTTCTCCGTAATCAAGCCTAGCTGCCGCTGTTGTTGATAAACGGTAAAATGCAGCAGCGTGTCATATAATTCAAGCCCAGCCGCCATTAGTCGTTCATCAAGTTTCAAATCACCGGTTGTTAAATTAAACTGCAACTGTGGTACCGAGGATTTTAACAATTGCAAATGCAGCAGTTCGTGGGAAATAATAAAATCCGCAGCCGCTAAATTTCCTACTGAAATCACCATTTGCCCATTACGCAAAAAATGTTCACCCTGATCATGGCGCAACCAGCTGCTGTTTAATCGGGCCGCTGGCTGAATTTTGATTTTTTGACCGAGTTGTTGCTCAGTCGCTGTTAAGAGTTTACTAACTTCTGGTTGCAAATTAAATTCTGTCATTGATGATCACCAGTTTTTCGTATTTTTTGTAAAATCAGCTGTGCACTAGTTAGATCAGTTTTGCCTTGCGCCTGCAGCTGTTGGACAACCTCGGCGATCTCAGTGATTTCTGCACCCGCTGCCAAAGCTGTTGAATGAAGTTGCAGCTGCATATGGCCACGCTGGATTCCCTCAGTAACAAGCGCTAGCAACGCCGCCAGATTCTGGGCTAAGCCAACACAAACCAGCAACTTTTCTAAATCACCGACACTTCTGATTTGTGCCAATTGCTGATTCAGCTGTGCTAATGGCACGATTTTAATTGAGCCGCCAACAAAGCCCACTGGCAAAGGTAAGGTCAATTCACCTTGTAAAAATTGCTGATCCGTTGATAAATTCCAGCGGCTTAATCCTCGATATTGACCGTCTCGAGCAGCGTAAGCATGAGCTGCACTTTCGATTGCTCGCCAATCATTTCCCATAGCAATCGTTACTGCATCAACTCCATTCATGATTCCTTTATTGTGAGTGGCTGCTCGGTAAGAATCGATTTGAGCAACATGGGCAGCTAAAGCAATCTTTTTAGCCGTCTGACTGCCAGAAAAGCTTCCTTTAGTCAGTAATTCAATCGGCAGACGGCAAGTAGCAGTTGCTAAACATTCATCAGCCAGATTGCTTAAAATACTCATTAAAACTTGACGGCCAAGTTGTTGACGCAGATACTTGGCAACTGCTTCTAGCATCGAGTTGACCATATTAGCGCCCATGGCAGCTTGCGTATCGATTCCTAGATCGATAGACAACAACTGATCGCCCAAGCTGCGGACTCGGAGTAAACGAGCCCCGCCACCGCGTTTTTTTAATGATGGATGAGCTTGGTCAGCTAAAGCCAGCAGTTGAGCTTTTCGCATCAACAATTGCTGCTTTAATTGCTGCGGATTGGTGACTTGCTCTAAAATGATCTGTCCCCATAAAATGTGCAACCCAATTTTAGTTTTAAAACCGCCAGCCTGGGCAACAAGCCCTGCCCCATGGCTGCTTGCGGCAATAACTGAAGGTTCTTCGGTGACCATGGGCGCTAGATATTGCTGACCATCAATTAAATAATGACAAGCCACTCCTTGCGGTAGATGATAATCCGTCAAATAGTTTTCAATCTGCTGATCGCCGAGTAACTGGTTGTTTGCCTGCTGTTTTAAGATGGTTGCTTGAGCAGGTGTGATGATGCTTTGGTTAACCAAAGTCATCAGTCGGTTTGTCCACGATTGCTGATAAAACTTTTTGGTTGTTTTCATTATCTCACCTTTTTTCTACTGATTAGCACTTGCTAAGTTAATTTTAGCACGTTCAAAACTTTGAAACGACTTAAATTAAGACTATTTCATTGCAAAGCAAAAGACCAAAGCAAGGCAAGGCGTTGCTTTAGTCTTTTGGATAGTTATTTTGCTGCTGTTTCATTTTTCAAGGAATGGTAGATAAAACCCTCGCGCGCTCCGCTTTCGGAAAAAACTACTTTACTACTGGCTAACCACTGCAATAATAAGATAACCGGCGTCATGCCAGCCAAGATAATATCAGCACGATTGGCTTCCATTCCCGGCAGTTGCTGACGTTCTGGCAACCTTTTAGCTAGCAAAGTATCATAAATTTCTTTGAAGGCCTGAGTTGTCATTGAAAAGCCATGAAACAAGTCCGTGTTGGCATAACCAAGTCTTGTTCGCTGCAAGCGAGCTACTGAGCGGTTACAGCCACCCAGTAAGACCAGCGGCAAGTTAGCACCCTGTTTTAACCAAGAAATCTGTTGGAATCTGTCTACTAAAAAGTCTTGCAGTACAAATAACTGCTGAGCAGTAAAATCATTGGTTGGTGAAAACTTTTCGCTCAAGCTGACCGCTCCGACTGGTAAACTAATTCCTGCCACAAATTGTCCCTTTTTGACCAAAACTAATTCACAACTGCCGCCGCCAACATCAAAAATCAAGCATTCAGTCAGCGGCAACGAATTAATCACCGCTAAATAGTCAAAATAAGTTTCCTGCTGAGCTGTAAGAACTTGGATTTGGCAACCAGTCAAAGCTTTGACTTGAGCAACAAAGTCAGTTTGATTTTCTGCCTGGCGAACGGCAGCAGTTGCGATTCCAACAACTTTGCATTCTGGATAAGACTGATAGACTTGCTGAAAATCTGCCACCGCTCCTAGGGTCCGTTTAATTGCCTCAGCAGTTAATTTCTTTGGTCGAGAAGCTTTTCCCATCCCCTCAGCTAAACGGGTCGTCGCTTTTTGCCGTAAGATTTCCTGAAAAGAATCTTTTCCAATGATCTGGTTGATCGAAAAGCGAACCGAATTTGAACCAAAATCCAAAACTACCAAATTGCGCATCTTAGATTCCCCCTCAAACTACCCGCTACCAAGGCAACGAGCTTGTAACTCACGTCTCTAACAAGATAGCTGCTGAAATTTATCAGCTTTAGTTAAAATAATTGACACCAATTGCAGCTCTGACTTCTTTTAAAGTTTGATTGGCAACTTCATTAGCTTTTTGACTGCCTTTTTGCAACATATCATACACTGCTGGAACATCTTTGGCAAATTCTGCTCGCCGTTCGCGAATTGGTCTTAATTCTGCTTCAAGAACATCATTTAAATATCGTTTGATTTTAACATCGCCTAAGCCACCAGCTTGATACTGTTCTTTCAACTTAGCAACTTGCTCTTTGTCTGGATCAAAGACATCTAAATACTTGAAGACCATATTTCCTTCCACCTCGCCAGGATCTTCGATATGAAGATGATTTGGGTCAGTATACATTGACATAACTTTTTTTTGCAATGTATCAGCATCATCTGACAAATAAATGCAGTTGCCAAGTGACTTGCTCATCTTAGCATTCCCATCAAGGCCTGGCAGCCGGCCAAATCCTTTAGGTGGGAAGACACCCTGCGGTTCAACTAAGATGTGTTTACCATAGATTGAGTTGAAACTGCGCACGATCTCGCGAGCTTGTTCGATCATTGGTTCTTGATCATCGCCGACTGGGACTAATTCAGCCTTAAAAGCCGTAATGTCTGATGTTTGGCTGACCGGATAAATGAAAAAGCCGGCTGGAATTGATTTTTCAAAATGTTTTTGCTGAATTTCAGCTTTAACGGTGGGATTGCGTTCTAATCGAGAAACAGTTACTAGATTTAAATAGTAATTAGTTAATTCCGATAAAGCTGGAATCTGTGACTGGACAAAAATCGTTGATTTAGCTGGATCGAGCCCGACTGCTAAATAATCTAGCGCTACTTGGATCAAAGAACGCCGAATTTTTTCCGGATCACGTGCGTTGTCTGTTAATGCTTGTTGGTCTGCAATCATGATAAAGGTCCGATACTTACCACTATTTTGCATCTTTACCCGATTTTTTAAGGACCCAACGTAATGTCCAATATGTAATTTTCCGGTTGGACGATCACCTGTTAAAATTGTTTTCATTTTATCTGCCTCCTAAAATTAATTAAAAAAAATCCTATTGCAAACTTGCAATAGGACGAATGACCGCGGTGCCACCTATTTTGCAGTTAAAAAACTGCCGCTTTGATTAACCTTAATTTTAAACTCCAATTCATCTTGCTGTTGTATCTTTCAGCTTTTGATACATCTCTGTAATTAGCTCAACTACTAGATTATGAATGTATTTTAAACCCTAACTTCCTAAAAAGTCAAAATTTGTTGTTTCTTTGGTGATTCTTGTGTTACGATAATTGCCTAAAAAGGAGGAACTATGGACAGCGAAAAACAAACCGAACAAGCACGTGTCAACCAAGTCGTTTTAAAAATCAAGCAAAAATTAGCAACCACAACTGCTGAATTAAGCAAAGCCCATTTTGAACGTGCAGCAGTTGAACAAAATTATGGTCAAAATGCCAAAATTAACACGTTGGAAATTGATGATCAAATGGAAACCAATGCTGAAGTCCAGCAACAAAAACAGCTAGTTGCTAAAAACGTCCAAACCGAAGGCATCTTACAACAACAAGTTAAGCAATTGAACAGTTTAAGGAATTCTCCCTATTTTGGCCGGATCGACATTCGCGAACCAGCAGAAAAGCAAGCAGAAAGATTGTACATTGGGACTTCTTCATTCGTTGACAGTCAAAATAACTTTTTAGTTTATGATTGGCGAGCACCAATTTCTAGTGTTTACTATAACGGCACTTTAGGATCTGTTAGTTATCAAACGCCAGCCGGCCAACAACAAGCAGAATTATTGAAAAAGCGCCAGTTTAAAATCCAGCAAGGGAAGATCCACAATATGTTTGACACTAACGAAACAGTTGGTGATTCACTACTGCAGGATCTTTTGAGTGAACATAGTGATAAGTACATGCATAACATCGTAGCCACTATTCAACAAGAACAAAACAGCATTATTCGCGATACGACCCATGATCTACTTTTAGTTCAGGGCGTTGCCGGTAGCGGTAAGACCTCGGCTGTGTTACAACGAGTAGCTTTTCTCCTGTATCATAGTCGCCAAGACTTAGTTGCTGATCAGATGGTCTTATTTTCACCTAACTACCTCTTTAGCAATTACGTTTCTGAAGTTTTGCCAAGTTTAGGTGAAAAGAATATGCGGCAAGTAACTTTGCATGAGTTCTTTTCACGGCGGTTTGAGGGGTTACAAGTTGAAAATTTGTTTACTGCTTTTGAAGCTAAGCAAACTGCACCGCGCCATGTTCAAAACACTCAAACAGTCAGCAGTCTCGTTCAAAAAGCTGCCGCTTATGCTCAAGCATTGCCAGTTAAACAAATCTGTTTCGTAGCTTTAAACTTCTCAGGTGAACCAATTATTCCAGCTCGGACCATTAAAAAATTGTATCAGTCGCTACCAGCTGGTTGGTTGCCGTCTTTAAAATTTGCAGCTACTAAGAAGAAACTCTTACGTTTAATCAAAGGAATTGGCGAACGACAATTAACCAAAGATTGGGTGACCGAGAAACTGCAGGATCTCAGTGATGAGCAAATCCGTTTTTGGAGTCGGCAAGTCTCTCAAGAACCACAAGTCGTTGAAAAACAGCTACGTCGAAAAATCGTTGAAGATCATTACCGTCCAATTTATGAAGCAATTTATAATGATTACTTTATAGATATTTACCAACAATATGGTGACTTTTTGCTTCAGGTTGATTCGACTGCTGCCAAAAATTTTGCCAACCAGCTTGAATATCATCAAATATCATGGGATAACTGTGCCCCTTTATTAATGTTGCGGGATACATTAACTGGCAGTGGAATCAATCATCAAATCAAATATCTTTTTATCGACGAAATGCAGGATTATTCAGTTGACCAACTGCTTTACTTAAAGCATGCCTTTCCCAAAGCTAAATTCACTTTGCTTGGCGATAGTCAACAAGCTTTATACACGACTGCTCAAACCCCGCGAGCGGCATTGACGACTTTAAAAGACCAATTACAATTTAAAAAAGCTAAATTGATCGAGCTCAACAAAAGTTACCGTTCAACTTTTGAAATTGCAGATTTCATTCGACAAATGTTGCCGGATGGCCAACAAATCCAACCATTTAACCGTCATGGTAACTTGCCGCAAGTTATTTCTGTTCGGTCTGATTGCTGGCAGATTAAACTGCTAACGTTAATTAAAAGGCTACAACAGTCAAGCCAAAACTTGGCTGTCATTACTCAAACTCAAGCTACTGCGATTAAGTTGGAAAAGCTTTTGCAATCACAGCTTAAAGTTACCAGATTAACCGCTAATAGTAATAAATTGGAACATGGAATAATTATTTTACCGATTTATCTGGCTAAAGGATTAGAGTTCGATGGCGTAATCGTCTTTGATACTTCGCAAGTAGCTTATCCAATTGAAAAATGGAGTCTTCTTTACACTGCTTGTTCGCGAGCTATGCATGAATTAGCTTTATTTTCAATTGGCAAACCAAGCAAAATCATTTCACAAATCGAAGCACGAAAATATCTGACTTCGGTGGTCAACACCAGTGTTAGTTGACCACCATAACTAACTTGGTAAGACTAAACTAAAAGTCATGGTTGATTTTAATTTTAGCTTGTAATATACTATTTAAGTAATGTTTTTGCTGCCACTTTAGCTCAGCAGGTAGAGCACCACCATGGTAAGGTGGGGGTCACCGGTTCAAGTCCGGTAAGTGGCTTGCTGTTATTTAAATTCTAATTTACTACAAATAAACTGCAGAACGATTTGTTTTCTCCAAATGGTTTGCAGTTTATTTTTTTACTAATTTATTTGCAAAAAGCGGAAGTATTGCCCTTTTCTACAAAGATCTATCTGTTATATTCAAAATTGTAAGATTTATCTTATTAATTTTAAATTCAAGAAAAGTGAGGGGTCTTTTTTGAAGGATAGATTTGAAAAAAGTAACATTTCAGATAGTTCTTTGGTTTTGAAAATTAGAGAGGAAAACGATAGTGATGCTCTTGAACTTCTATTTTCAAAATATCTACCAGTTGTAAACAAAGCTCTCGGACGCTATCATCTCCATTTTGTTGAACGCGCTGATTTGATACAGGAAGCCAGAATTGTTTGCTACCAGACAACGCTTTTATACCAAATTGGTTCTAAAGCATCTTTTGGAGCATATTTTCAAAAGAGCTTATTAAATCGTTATTGTAGTTTACTTCGCAGGGAAAGCGCTTTAAAACGCAGAGCAGAAATTAATGCCGCTTCTTTTGAAGAGTTGAATAGCGATGGGCAGTTGTGTTTTAAAACTGTGGCTAATTACAACAATAATCCGCTTTTTGCAATTGTTTTATTCAAGGAAGTCTTAAGGAATTTACCAAATGTTTTATCAAAAAGTGAATATCAGGTTTTTGTTCTACTCTATATTGATAGAGCGAATGTAGTTGAAATTAGTCGGACACTTAATAAATCAGCACAACAAGTTTCACGTTTAATTTCTAGTTGCCGCAAAAAGATTCGTGATGAATTATCAACGGATGATTAAACATAAGAGAGAGCCATTGCTTAAATTCAATGGCTCTCTCTTTTGGATCTATACTTGCTAATCTTGGTGGAACATAAATCTAATATCTGTCTTTTTATTTTATATGTTGAAGAACATGACCATCTAAGCACTTAGAGCTGTCTTTAAAATCACTAACCGCCACCACAACCAAGATCCTCCTAGTTGAATGGATTTTATATCATGATTTTGAAAGGCTGCAACGCGTTGCCAAGCTTCACATCTGAAAAAAGCTTAACAAATTCAAACAGCAAATAAAAAAACCGGAAAACTCAATTGCATCCTAACAATTATCAAAAACAACAATCATCTTCAGATAAAATCTTTCAACTGCTTCCCTTAATGAGGATGCAATGACTTTATACATTGTTAACTTTTTACACCGGCAAATGTTGATTATATATGATTTTTTCTATGCTTTGGTGTGAAGACGATACGATATTTGCATGGTCATTTTATACGTGCAAGAATAATTAAACTATTCGCCAACTTTTAGCATCTCTTTTTGATTTTTAAACGTTTGGCTTTGACACACATTTAAATCTTATGAAAACGTTTTGCTTTAATTATTTGCTTTTTCACCCATAAAGCAAGTGGCTTTTTGTTTTGCACGCAAGCGAGCTCAACTAGGTCTAAGGATATTAATAAAGAGAGCTTCCTTAATCAATCCAATGACCAAGAAACTCTCTTTATTGTTTATTAAGCACGGCAACTTCCTACCCTCGCAGGGGGCGATCCCCCAACTACTCTTGGCGTTAAGAAGCTTAACTTCTGTGTTCGGCATGGGTACAGGTGTATCCTTCTTGCTATCGCCACCGCACTTCTCTTTGAGAAAAACT
>NZ_JAHAVQ010000150.1 GCF_029916425.1 Liquorilactobacillus sicerae
TACCATTGCTGCGGCCACGATTACCATTAGAGCGTCCACTACGGAAATTGTGACTGTGATCTGATGAACTATGGCGGCGTGGAAGAGGCTTTTCCTGTGCGATATCAACAGGTCGAGTTCTTTCATCGTCTTTAGACAAAGCATGCAATAGTGCAGCTGCTAATAATTTAGCATCGTATTGACTGGCAATTTCAGTTGCTTCATCTTCAACGTTATCAACAGTCGTTTTGCCCAAGACGGCATAAGTCTCTGCTTTAGCATTCTTCAAACGAGCAACATGTGCTTCTTCAGCCGAAGGTGGTTTCAAGGCAGCCATCCGCTTATTAATCAATTTTTCAATTGCACGAAGATAATCGATTTCACCACGAACAACAAAAGTCACAGAAACGCCATGGTGTCCGGCACGGCCGGTACGGCCGATCCGATGAACATAAGATTCGGGATCTTGCGGAACATCGTAGTTATAAACATGTGTAACTCCGGAAATATCAAGACCACGAGCTGCAACAT
>NZ_JAHAVQ010000151.1 GCF_029916425.1 Liquorilactobacillus sicerae
TCTACATACTTATGCTGGAATCATGATTACAGCCAGCCATAACAGTAAGGAATATAACGGTTATAAGTTATATGGAGAAGATGGCGGCCAGCTGCCTCCAAAACCTGCTGATGAAATTGTTAGAGAACGTCAGGGAGTTGCAGATATCTTTCATATCAAAAAAGTAGCCAGTGGCATTAAAAAGATTGGCTCGGAGATTGATAAAGAATATCTAAATCAGGTTAAAACGATTCCAATCAATCGTGATTTGATTAAAAAATGGGGAGATAAACTAACGATTAGTTTTACGCCACTGCATGGCGCTGGTGGTGACCTGGGGGCAAAAGCACTCAAAGAGGCCGGCTTTAACAAAATATTGATTGTTAAAGAACAATTTCAACCGGATGGAACTTTTCCAACGGTAAAATATCCAAATCCGGAATTCCATGAAGTCTTCAAAATTTCTGAGAGTTATGGAGCAGATGTTGAATTAGCAGTGGATCCCGATTCTGATCGAATGGGAGTCGGCT
>NZ_JAHAVQ010000152.1 GCF_029916425.1 Liquorilactobacillus sicerae
TCTCAGAAGCGTGAAGTGCCTGTCGGGAAATTAATTTTGAATGCGGTCCCCCATATAATGCATCACCGATCAATGGATGCCCAGCCCAAGTCATATGAACGCGAATTTGATGAGTTCGACCAGTATGCAACTGAATTCGCAATTGAGTAAAATTCTGAAAACGTTTCTCAACCCAATATTCAGTGACTGATTTTTTACCATCCTGACGAACTTGTCGCCTAATGAAATCACCTTCAACCCGACCGATTGGTTCATCAATCAATCCGTGGTCTTCTTGAAAGTTGCCGGATACCAAAGCAATATAAAACTTTTCAATATCGTGATGTTCCATCAGGGCATCATTTAGCAAAGCATGAGCAAACTTATGTTTTGCTAAGAGAACCAACCCACTCGTATCGCGATCCAAACGAGTAACAACATGTGGAACAAGGCTATCAGCTTTTTCTTTGATTAAATGAGCCTTGATCATATTAACAAGAGTTGTTTTTCGATCGGCGTGTCCAGGCAC
>NZ_JAHAVQ010000153.1 GCF_029916425.1 Liquorilactobacillus sicerae
ATACATAAGAAGTTCATTACAAGAAGAAGGAGAACAGAAAATTAAACCAGATTTTTGTTTCTGTAAACGTTCAAATTTTTAATTAAAAAATATCAATGTTTGCAATAAACAAAGTGTATAAATTAAGTTAACGTATTTAAAGTTTATACTTCTAAAAAATATAACGAATCAGGAGGTTTGCCATGCAAAAGATTGGAGGTCACCACTTAATGGTTAAAACAGCAGATGGTATTCGATGGCACTTAGTTGAAGCTGGTGTAAGCAATGAACTTACGGTGCTACTGGTAGCTGGTTTTCCAGAAAGCGCTTATGCTTGGCGCCGTGTAATACCAATATTAGCTAAAAGATATCATGTATTTGCAATTGATTTACCTGGGCAGGGTTACTCAAGTGTCCCAGCAAGTGGATTTGATACTAAAACTACTAGTGAGCGTATACAAAATCTTCTCTCAAAACTAAACATAGGGAAATGTATATATGTTGGTCACGATGTAGGTTCATGGGT
>NZ_JAHAVQ010000154.1 GCF_029916425.1 Liquorilactobacillus sicerae
GTGCATCAATTATGATTTTTGGTGGCCAGGAATTTGAAATGATTGCCAGTTTTCTGGCAGCCGCAAAATCTGGTCATCCGTATATTCCAGTTGATATAAATTCATCTGACGAGCGAATCAATTCAATCATAGAAATTGCTGATCCAGCGTTGGTTATTGCAATCAACAAATTGCCGATCGAGATTTCTAATCGTTCAGTCGTAGAAGCGGATCAGTTGCAGACTATTTTTTCTGCAAATTTGTATTATCAAATCGAGCATGCAGTTTCCGGAGAAAAAACCTTTTATATTATTTTTACGTCTGGAACAACCGGAGAACCAAAGGGTGTTCAAATAAGCAGTGATAATCTTTTGAGTTTCGTTAATTGGATAGTTGGCGAACAGTTTAATTTACCAGATCATCCGGTTATGCTTTCTCAACCACCGTTTTCTTTTGATTTATCGGTAATGGATTGGGTTCCGACACTGGTTTTGGGTGGCCGCTTACAAGCTGTTCCAAGGGAAAT
>NZ_JAHAVQ010000155.1 GCF_029916425.1 Liquorilactobacillus sicerae
GATTGTTTTATTGTCTTTTACACCGGATTTTTTAGCAATATCTAGATATTTCTTTAAATGTTCGTCTAATTCGTCGCGTTCGCCGTGAACATAATCTTTGGTCAATGCTTGGTATACATTCATTTAATCGTTCTATAAAATCGATCTAATGATTAACGTCGAATAGTCTTTAACGGTTCTTCTGACTGCATATTGAAAGGCTAACTGCGCATCGGCCGAATCATCGACACCAACAAGAATCCTATTAAAAACTTTATCTACTGGTTTTTCAGTCATTCTAGTATCCTTTCTTAGACAATTTATTCAGTTTTGTATCTGCCGCATCCACTTACAGAAATAGAATCATTTCTCGAGTTGTCGAAAAGATCTTAATCTTCGACACTAACGATTGAGTGATTTTTCAGTTGATAACGTTTATTACCCTTTAATATTTCAACGATTGTCCAGGCCAACAAGGCTACGATAGCGATAATTAAAGCATAGGCAATAAGATTGGCTAGAAA
>NZ_JAHAVQ010000156.1 GCF_029916425.1 Liquorilactobacillus sicerae
GATCAAGATGTCAATGATGTAAACCAAAAAATCATTAAATTGAAACAAAATCAAGTAGTTTAATTATTGATTCATTTTCTCTATTTATTTTTACAAGGAGTATTTACTATGAAAATTTATGTTGATATAAACACAAAACGTGATGGAAATGGTACGAAGGAGCATCCATATAAATTAATAAACGAAGCAGCGAAAATTGCAGTTCCTGGTGATGAAGTTCTTGTATTTCCTGGCGTATATCATGAAAATGTTAATCCAGTTAATGCTGGAACTTAAGAAGCACGCATCATTTATCGAAGTGTTGAACCATTAAAAGCAACTATTACTGGTGCAGAGACAATTAATGGTTGGAAGAAGTATAAGGGTGATGTTTGGATTACTAGAATCAATAATGGAGTATTTGGATCATATAATCCATATACAACTTATGTGCGTGGTGATTGGTATAACGGTCCAGTAAATAAGCATACTGGTGCAGTATATATGAACGACCTTCAATTT
>NZ_JAHAVQ010000157.1 GCF_029916425.1 Liquorilactobacillus sicerae
ACGCCTAAATAATGTATGCAAAAATAGTTAGCAACAAGGTTGACAAAAACACCATTAACGATTGAAAGTGTGTAGTCACGCATACGATTGACTGGCAATAAATATTGTTTGCCAATTGTATTGTTCCAAGCTATGAGCAAAATGATCGGCGTTTGAATAATTAACAAAGTACCTGTTACAGCAAATTTTGGCGTTAAAAACCAAACAGTAAAATGTGGTGCCACTACAGCCAAACCAAACATCAATGGGACAGCAAGCGCTGTAATAAATTGAAAAGATTTATACAAGCTTTGATGAATAGCTTCAATTTTGTTGTTAGCAAAAAGATTCGTAATTCGTGGTAACAAAACCATGCTTAACGACGTTACCAGTATCATAGAAGCATTAATAAAGCTATCAGAATAATCCATAAAACCAGCCGCTTGAACAGATACCATATTTTTTAGCATTATTTTATTAATCATAATGTACAACTGTATCGACACTGTAGGAATAAAC
>NZ_JAHAVQ010000158.1 GCF_029916425.1 Liquorilactobacillus sicerae
AGAAGCATTGGCTGTCTTTGTTGAAGTAGAAGTCAGGGCTGGGCCATAGTAATAAACACCATCATTTCTTTTTGAATCAATAATAGTTGCTGTTTTATTGACGGATGTTTTTGAAACTATCGAAGCATAGCTTGTTGTAGTTGTTGCTGCATATGCCTGGCTTGAGTCGCTTGTCATTTGGCTAACCATAAACATCGTTAAAAAATTTAAGAATAAAATTAAGGCTGTTTTTTTAAAAACATCGAATTTACTTGTCATGAAAAATTATTGTCCCAACTAAAAAGCTATGATTACGTTTTTAAGTTAATTATAGTTTGTCCATACTGATATTTAGGAAAGGAACAGGCTTTGTATTGTTTCTGTATTAGTTCTGTAAAAATCCGCTTAGTAAAAATCAAGAGTTCGATTCATAACTATCTAAAATTCCCTGTTCAATTTTATCGATATTTCCAGTCTGATACTCAATTATTTTATTGTCGGAAAACAAGTATACC
>NZ_JAHAVQ010000159.1 GCF_029916425.1 Liquorilactobacillus sicerae
GCTGGGTATTTATTTTGAGTTTGGTTTTCAGCTTCGCCCAAAGTTGGATTACAAGTACTGAAAGGATTAGATAATGGATGAACAACAAAATGTAACAGTAAGAGATTTGGTTCAAAATACAGCCCTTCGAGTTGTTTGGGGTGAAAATCATTTAGAGCGTCCGATTACCGTTCCTGACATAGCTCGTCCCGGTTTACAGTTGACAGGATTTTTAGATTATTTCGAACCACGACGGGTTCAATTATATGGTGTTAATGAGACCGAATATGCTAAAACAATGACTCACGAACGGAAAATGATTGTTTTTAAAAAAATGGCAAGCGAAACAACGCCGGCTTTTGTTATTTCAACCAATTTAAAAATTCCAGAAGAGTTGGTTGAAGCGGCTAAAGATGCTCAGATTCCAGTTCTAACCAGTTCTTTAACTTCTTCTCGCTTGCTTTCGAATATGACTTACTATCTTGGCGCTCAATTATCGGAACGAAAGACAGTTC
>NZ_JAHAVQ010000015.1 GCF_029916425.1 Liquorilactobacillus sicerae
TTAAATTATCATTATTACATCAAAAAAGCCATCCATTCCGCAGAACAGATAGCTTAATAATCCAGCTATACCAATTTAAATTGCAATTTAGGCAATTTTATTTATCAGTACTACTTGAAAAAGAACCGTCTTATTGAAGATCAATTTAGCAACCATTAAATAAATTCAAAGACTATCCTGAATATTGTCAGCTAAATAATCATAGAGCATCCCATGTTTCAAATCTTTAGTATCATAACCTAATGTTTCGGCAATTGCATAGGCAAATGCCCAAGCTGTTGCCGGTCCGCGGCTGGTTAAAATTTTATGTTCCTGATCAGTCACAGTAATGTCCTCTTTGAAATTGCCAGTTGGCGCATCCTGTTTAGTTTCTTGATCGATCCCCGGAAAAGCCGTGTAATCTGCATCAGCCAGAATGCCATAGCGAGCTAGCGCACGTGGAGCAGCACACATTGCGGCATCCCATTGGCCGTTTTCATGACGTTTAACCATCAAATCCTGCAGCTTTTGGTTATCCCGCAAATTAGCCGAACCAGTCATCCCACCTGGGAAAGCCACTAAGTCATAAGCTAGCAAACTATCATCGACCACTTTATCGCAAGTTATCTTAATTTTGTGATCACCCATGACATCCTTGCTAATCAAACCAACCATGTCAGTTTGAATGCCTAGGCGCCGCAAGACATCAACAACGCTAAGGCCTTCAACTTCTTCACAACCATCAGCAAACACAACTGCTACTTTTGTCATGTAAAAACTTCCTTTCTTGTTCAAAATCATGGTTTTACTTCCAATGACTGCTAAATTTGCTTAATCAGTCACTGTCAACTTAATACCGCATTAAGCACAGCTAAAATTCAGCTTGCAAATATTTCCTTGCTAAACAAATTGATGTGTTTGATGGGTATTTTGTGTATCTTTGTGAATACCTCAAGGATTACTTATAGTGGATGATTTTTACACATTATATATATAGTAATTTAGCGTTTACTATCTACGTACCATTGGACGATTGAACAGTAATACTCAAGATTTTTGAGCACCCTCTTGGACCAGAAACGTAAGACTGTCCAATCCTGATTGCGTAGTTGCTCATTTACCTTTTGGTCATGTTGCATATTATATTCGATTTTTTTTATCCAATAATCACGGTTGCTTTTTATATGAGTTTTGTAATTATTCCAATCATATCCATGCCAGAATTCACCATCAATAAAAATAGCAATTTTGTACTTAGTTATGGCAATATCTGGCTTTCCAGGAAGCTTTTTATAGTTTTTTCGATATCGAATGCCTTTGTGCCATAACATCTTCTCTAAAGCAACCTCATCTTTGCCATTAGTAGAGTGTACTCTAGACATTCGTGCCCTAGTCCTCTTGTCAGTATGAAATTTATAGACCATACAGATTACTTTCCTAGCCCCTTTAATATAGGCGTATTTCCTTTCTCAAGATTTTTTAGTTGAAGCTTCTCAGTCGGCTTAACTGAATCGTATTTAATACCAGCAAAGGTCTTAAGGACTGCTTCCATAACAACTTTGGCGCCTTCAGGCGGAACAGCCATACCAATTTGTTTCCTAACAGACTCTTTACTCCCGATGAATTCAAAATTATCTGGAAAGGTTTGTAAGCGTGCACGTTCACGGTTAGTTAGTGCTCGATTTTCCTTCCAATGGTACATGTGAGTTCCACCTCCACCGGAACCAGTAACAGTATACGCAGGCTTAGTATGATCTAATCGTTTGTAAATACTGGACAACTTAGCGCCACGAACGTGGAGACGTAGGTTTTCAGGGATACCGAGGTACCAAGCATTCTCTCCTTCTGGAATGTATGATAATCGCTCAACTACCCTTTTAGTGGTGTTTGGCATTTCATTGTTTGGTACATTAATAGGAATCGGTGGTACCTCGATAGCTTGTTGACTGGTCCTCATATCTTTTGGATCAGGTGTTGTTTGTGCTGGAACGTGATAATGAATGCCTTGTTCATACAAATCATTGCGAATTCCTACAATGATGATACGATGCCTTGCTTGTGGAACACCATACTCTTCAAACTTGTAAAGATTAGGAGTAATATGGTAGCCTCTGGCCTGAAACTCTTCAAGAATTTTTACTAAAGCGTACCCTTCATTAGCACTTGAAAGTCCACCAACATTTTCGGCAACAAATACTTTAGGTTGATAATACTTCATTACCTTAACACCGTAAGAATACAATGGACCATATATGCCATTCAAACCTTTTTGCTTTCCAACGTTAGAATAATCATTGCAAGGAAAGCCGAATGCCAAAGCATCAATATCTGGTAAAATAGATTTGTCACCGATCGGAAGGTCAGAAACATCTTCACAAAATACGGTATCGGCATCTGAATCATGAAGAATATTCAGCTTATAAGTTTCTACAGTATCTTTGTCAAAATCATTAGCCCAAGCGTGCTCAAAGCCCCATTTTTCACCTGTATTATCTATAAAGCCTGCTAACTTTGCCCCTAAAGCTAAGCCACCAGGGCCACTAAATAACTCTCCCATACGGAACTTCATGCTTCTCCATCTCCAAACGTTTGTTCTGGCATACTCGTATGCTAATAATTTAATCATACACCATATATGCAAATTAACAATAAAAAAACTGCACATACTGATATGATCGATGTTAGCTTGTTTTCTATAAATGAATATTTAATGCTTTAGCAACTTGGACGAAACTTTCATAGGATTTGTCTTGGAACAACTTGACAAACAGCCCTGGCCGATTTTCCTCTGGGATATCATTCTCAGAACAATAGTTGAGCAACCAGTATAAGGCAGAAGCAGAGATCATCATTCCATGAACTTCTAGACCACTGTTTTTCAATGCTAGCTCATTGATTTTCTGAAGGTTCTTTTCATTACTATTAGTATTGGCCGTTACATAGCAGTAGTACTTAGGGTTCAAACCATCGTACCCTTTATAGCCTTCAATGTAACTATTAGCCATAACATTTCTAAGGGCTGCAGATAGATTGAAATTTCTAGAGTAGTTCTTGGCATCAACCAAGATCATGTCTTCGTCGTTTGTTTCAGCAAGCAAGTCAATATTTTCATTGACATTATTAAATGCAGTAGTTGGGTCAGGATGCATTTCTGTCATTAGTCCCATTCCTCGTAGAATTCGAGCAGTCTTACGCTCAAACTCAAGATTATCCTCTTCATGCAAGTAAGAATCGACAAATGAATCGGAGGTAACTTTGAAATTCCGCGATTTGATATCTTCGGCTATCTTTTGCGCCTTGAATCCAATAAACTCTTTACTGAGAATTGTAGTCAGTTCCTCCATACCCAAGTCTTCAGGTTGTGGATAATCTTTCAATAACTGCTGAGCTTTAATATTACGCTTACGAGCTCTTGAAGCTGGAGTGGCATTAATGCCGTACTGCGTCTTATATGTATCAACATCCAATCCAGCACTTAAGGTATAGAACTGTGGATCGGTATCGATTCGGCTATTAAATGGGTAACGGTTGCAGAAATGTTCAAACTTTTCCCAGAGCTTAGGATCATTAATCCCTTTTAACCCACCATGATCAGAATCAGCGAGTGCAAAGCCTGTAAAACGACAGAGGATAGTAAAAGTATTCGCCACATCAACGTATTTGCTGAAGTCCCCCCGACTATCGGCTCGGCTAATATCGCCATTATCATTGAATATTTGAATTTCAATTTTTGCCTTTTCTTCATCATTATTTTTACGGTATTTCAAGATTTGTTTAATCTTGGCTTTCAGCTCCTCATTCCGTTTAGCCGTCATTGCAAACAGTATAATTTCATTTTTGGTAATGTATTTATCCAGTAACTTACTGTTGGCTAACAAGATTAAGAAAATAATTGGCTGAATCCGGTAATACTTGCTGAATTTAGGACGGAATGTAGGACCAATAAAGTAGCTGTTTGGAATTTGAAGCGTTAAGACCTGCTTACAAATATTTTCAGGAACCTTTTTACCGACTAGAATTGCCTTGGCTACCTTAGTTGGCTTTAGGTAGCCATTAGAATCCTCATAAACATAGCAATAGGTTTTCAACATTGCAACCCAAGTTCGGCCACCGGAGCCGTCATGACTTATATTATTTTGCTTCATTCCAGCGTCGACCAAACATTGTTCATATTTTTGATGTAAGGGACGATTTCTCGTCCATTTTAAAGTAAAATTATTAGTTGCTTTTTGAAGTGCTCGTAATCCATCAGCGTGATATTGTGGATCACGCAACGGTCGTGTTACAAACCAGAAATTACGTTCCGTCATTCTAATCTCCTCGATTTTTATTTACATTATAATTGTTGAATCATTATATATCTTATAAATGTTCTACATTATTCATTGGATTTTTGTCAAGCACATAAAAATCTCTGTCATATTCTTGCTATAGGCATAACTGATGCTAGTATGCATTTATGGACACGATCTGGTAGAATTTTAAACATGAAAGAATCGTGCCGTTTATGGAAAAAAAGAAATATGCAATTGATTTTAAAAAGACAATCGTCGATTTATACAACAATGGAGCTTCAGTCACCGAACTAAAAAGCGAATATGGTCTGTCAACTGCGACAATTTATAACTGGGTAAAACTTTACACAAAGGGCAAAGACACCGGGAAAACTAAAGCTGACGTTTTAGCTTTACAAAAACGGTTAGCCCAACTTGAAAGTGAGAACGATACTCTAAAAAAAGCATTGACCATATTCGCAAAAAAGTAGCTCCCAATGAATGGCTAGCAGCTATTGAAATCAACAAACCTAAACATACTATCAAAGAGTCTTGTGCTGTTTTATCTTTTCCAAGATCAACGTATTACGCCGTTAAAAATCACAAAATACCAAGAAAAAAATTGTATCATGAGTACTTAAAAGAACAAATCACTGAAATATATCATGAGTCTCATGATATTTATGGTGCACCAAAAATCCATTACATCTTGAATCATCAAGGCGATCATGCAAGTCTGAAATTAGTTCAAAAAATCATGAGAGAGCTTGGCCTTCGGTCAAAAACAGTTAGGAAATGGCGTCCCGGACCAACTGCAAGACAAAAATTGGAGCAATTACCCAACCTAATAAATCAGGATTTTTCAACAACATCACTTAACCAAAAGTGGGTCACAGATATTACCTATATTTACACAACTCTAGATGGTTGGTGTTATCTTTCATTTATCCAAGATCTTCATTCGAAGAAAATCATAGCCCATAGTCTTTCAAAAACAATGACTGTTGATTTATGCCTACAAACCTTAAAGACAGCTTGTGAAACCCAGAAAATAACTACGGGAGAATTGATTCTTCATTCAGATATGGGTTCTCAATATACTAGCAATGTGTTTAATAAAGCCCTTGAACAGCTAGGAATCAAACATTCTTACAGTCGTAAAGGCTGTCCATATGACAACGCAACTATCGAATCTTTTCATGCGTCCTTGAAAAAAGAGGAAGTCTATTTGCACACTTATAAAAATTTTGAAAGTGCAAAAATAACACTATTTCAGTATATCGAGGGCTTTTACAACAATCATCGTATTCACAGCAGTTTAAACTATTTGACACCAAACATGTTTGAACAACAACTCAGTGCCTAATTTTTAGCCAAAACAATTACGTTTCTTGAACTCATTGTCTCAATTAAGTGTTTCGAAAATTCTACCAAAATGTGTCCAAAAACTTGACTCAGATCCACAACTGGTTGGACAAACATATTGAGGGAACTAATGATCCGCGCATTTGGGGAAAAGTTTTAGAGGGTGACCTTGGTAGCTTATGGCGGTATCGAGTTGGTAGTTACCGAATTATTGCTAATATTCAAGATGAGATTTTCACTGTCGTTGTCGTCAAAGCCGGAAAACGAAATGATGTCTACAAACGAAAATGATGGAAGACTATTAAATTGGAAAGAATCGAGGACGCGGTACTATTGCCGCCATAGTTATCATGGCGTTAAGTCAGTTTATCATCGACTGTGCTAAAGAAGCCTACGCGATAATAAAAAAAACCAACCATAACGGTTAGCTTCATCTTCGATCATTCTGATCACGCTTGAGGGTAACGAGGTGCCACTCGTTGCCTTCTTTTCGTTTACTATAATATCTAATCTATCTTAATCTTTAAACTTTTCTGCTGGTGGTTTTAACTGTCAGCTTTTTACTTTGTTATAATTTACTTTTCAACTTCTGTTGGCTTATCAGTAGAAGTAATTAAGCAAGTGAAAACAGCTCAACAACTAACTTAAGTGCACTTTGACAAAGCACTTGAGCCTAATTAACATTACGAACTTTCAACTTGCATATAAATTAGTAGAAGTGCACATATGATTGAAAAAGTCACCTTGTCAAATTGCAAAGTTACACTCTCGACGGTTCGTACTTGCCAATCATTTGTCACTTTGCTTCTCATTCTTGGGTGACTATCGCATGGAGCGTTACTAAGCTTCCACGCTCCTTCTAGTCGCGTTCCAGGACTGTCACGCTCTCAACATGATTCGTCTGCGGAAATTGATCGAACGGCTGAATCGGTTGAGCAACTGAGTAGCCATGATCTAACAAGTAGCGCAGATCACGCACCAAAGTCGCCGGATTGCAGCTGACATAAACGATCCGCTTTGGTGCCAACTGCATGGTACTCTCCAAAACTTCTGAATCCAAACCTTTGCGTGGCGGATCAAAGACCACCACATCCGGTTTAAGATCTTGATCTGCCCATTTTTTCATCCATTCGACAGCTGAACCGACTTTAAATTCAGTATTGGTGATTCCATTGAGTTTGGCGTTTTTCTTGGCATCCGCAATCGCATCCGGGACGATCTCGACCCCAAAAACTTTTGCTACCTTTTGCGCCAACGTCAATGAAATCGTCCCGATTCCGCAATACGCATCAATTACCGTTTCGTTACCGCTTAAATGGGCAGCTTTGACAGCATACTGATAGATTTTTTCGGTCTGCAAAGAATTGACTTGGAAAAATGAGCGTGGTGAAATTGCAAAGTTAATTCCGTTCAGCTGGTCAGTGATTTGTTCTTTGCCGGCAAGCAATTTTTCAGTTTCTCCTAAAATAACATTGGTCCGCTCAGAATTAATATTTTGATAAACGCTAACGACATCTGGGCAATGCTCAATTATTTCCTGGGCAATTTGATTTGCGGCCGGCAATTTGCGTGAGCGGGTAACTAAGATCACCATGACCTCACCAGAATAATGGCCGCGACGAATCACGATATGGCGCAAGATCCCGCTGTGTGCCGATTCATTATAAGCGGGGATCTCAAATTCACGTAAGATGTCGCGGACAACCATCAAAACTTGATCGATTCTTGGATTTTGAATTAAGAAGTCATGTAAGACAATGAACTGGTGACTCCGTTGTTTGAAAAAACCAGTTTCCAGTTGACCGTTGACCATCCGAACCGGGATTTGAGCTTTATTGCGGTAATGCAACGGCTCAGCCATTCCGATCGTTGGCGCAACCTCAATTTGATCTAAATGAACTTTATGCAATAACTCTTGAAGCTGGTTTTGCTTGAACTGCAACTGGGCTTGGTAGGTCAAATGCTGTAGCGGCGCAATCCCCGTTTGTAAATAGGCCAGTTTAGAAACGGGTTGGCGTTCTGGACTATCATTATACCGTTCCATAACTTTAGCGAAGCCGTAATTCTTGCTGACTTTTAAGACATGTGCCAGAACTTTTTCACCTGGCAGGGCATTTTCAATAAACAAAGGATAATGTCCAACCTTGGCTACTCCTCTACCTTGATAACTTAGGTCCTCGATTGTTAATTCTAGTTCCTGATTTTTTTGAACTGGAACATTTTTCATACTTCTATCTCACTTTCTTAATTAGCCAAAAAACACCGTGCTTTTGATATTTCGAAGCAACGGTGTTCTCAGCTTATTCTTTATTTGCCGTCTGGTCAGTGATCTTTGACTCAGAAGTTTTCTCTTCCTTCGCAATTCCTTCCATTTCCTCAACAAAATGCTCACGCGCATTTTCTTGCGCAGATTCAATTGGCGAAGTAATTGCAGTAGCCGGGATTTCGGCAGTATTAGCGAACATTTCAATATGCTGTTTTAAATCGCGAAAGGCCATCGGAGCATCTCCGCCATATTCACCATCAATATTGATCATCAATTTATCATCAACTGGATGAGCAACTAACTTAGACGTTTTAACATACAAGATTCGGGGATCATTGATATGTTTACCACCATTTAAAACCATTGTAATCAGTTGCAAGATTTCTACCAAATTGCTGGTTTTAACGACAATCAGCGTAAACTTGCCATCATCCAAGGAAGCATCCGGCACGATTTGTTCAAAACCACCAACTGAATTTGTCAGTGCCAAAAAAAACATCGATGCTGTTCCCGCAAATTCACCGCCGTCATATTGCAAATGCATTTTGATCGGTTTGATCCGTGGCAGCAGTTCAGCTCCCTTGACCAGGTAGGCTAAATAGCCGAACAACGATTTATATTCAGATGGTACGCCATAGGTCAATTCCGTCAGCAAACCACCAGCTGCGATATTGACAAAGTACTTTTTGCCAGCTTGGCCGATATCCATTTTCACGGTTTTGCCGTTTGCAATCACCTTAGCAGCTTCAATTGGGTTTTCCCGTGGAATCTTTAAAGCCCGTGCGTAATCATTCGTTGTTCCGGCCGGAATAATTCCCATTTTTGGTCGGTGTTTCAACGGAGCGATCCCATTAACAACTTCATTGATCGTCCCATCCCCGCCGGCTGCGATCACTAAGCTAAAACCAGCTCGTGCAACTCTTTCCGCTTCATTTCTAGCTGAATTAGGCTCGGGAGTAGTTTGGAAAGCACTTGTTTCATAACCAGCTCTTTCCAGAATATTCAGGATGTTCACTAAATCATACTTCATGGCTTCCCGGCCAGAAGTCGGATTATAAATAATTCGACAGCGTTTTTGCATTCTCAATTGCCCCTTTAATCACACGAACTTGTTCTAGACTACCTGGCCTGCAAACTTGACAGCAATAATTGATTAACAACCTTTGGATTGGCTTTCCCATGCGTTTGTTTCATGATCTGGCCAACCAAGAAACCGATTGCCCGATCTTTGCCGTTCTTAAAGTCATCAATTGATTTTTGATTATTGTTCAAAATTTGATCAATGATTGGCTGCAAAACAGCTGGATCAGATAACTGGACCAAACCTTTTTGCTCGACCCAAGCTTTTGGTTCGGTATCCTTGGTAATGATCTCCTTAAAGACTTTTTTCGCGATCTTCGAAGAAATTGTTTCATTTTCAATCATCTTGATCATTGTTGCCAAATGAGCTGGCGTCAATTTAGTAGCCGGCAAATCGATCTGTTTGGCATTCAGATAAGCATTAACTTCACCCATTAACCAGTTGGCAGCTAATTTAGGATCAGCCCCAGCAGCAACTGTTGCTTCAAAGAAATCGGACATTTCCTTGGTCTGCGTCAAAACTCCCGCATCATATTCCGGCAATTTCCACTCTGAAACGTAGCGTGCGCGCCGTTTATCCGGCATTTCGGGAATCGACTGGCGAACTTCTTCGATCCATTCGTCAGAAATGTGAACTGGTGGCAGATCCGGTTCTGGGAAGTAGCGATAGTCGCTGGCACCTTCTTTGACCCGCATCAAGATTGTTTCACCGGTTGCTTCATCAAAGCGCCGTGTCTCCTGCTGGACTTTGCCGCCAGACATCAAAACCCGCTGCTGCCGCTTAGATTCATAATGAGTCCCCTTGCGAACATGTTCAAAAGAATTTAAATTCTTCATTTCGGTTTTAGTTCCCAGTTTGGTTGAACCGATTGGCCGCACAGAAACATTGACATCAGCCCGCATTGAGCCCTCTTCCATCTTAACGTCAGAGACACCGGTAAACTGCACAATTTGTCGTAATTTTACCAAATAGGCATAAGCTTCATCTGCTGTTGAAATATCTGGTTTTGAAACGATTTCGATTAACGGCGTCCCCTGACGATTTAGATCAACGTATGAATAGCCGTCTGGACTATGCGTATTTTTACCGGCATCTTCTTCAACGTGCATTTCTTCGATCCCGATTTTCTTCTTTTTACCATCGACTTCGATTTCGACCCAGCCATTGCGGCCAATCGGCGTTTCTGATTGGGTGATCTGATAAGCTTTCGGATTATCAGGATAGAAGTAGTTTTTCCGATCAAAAAGCATATCGCGGGTGATCTCACAATTCAAAGCTAATGCTGCCCGCATCCCGAATTCAATAATTCCGCGGTTAATCGTTGGCAAAGCACCTGGATAACCCCAGTCAACAACATTAGTATTCGTATTCGGTTCTGCCCCGTATTCAACTGGTGCGGGTGAAAATGCTTTCGAATTAGTTTTTAATTCAACATGGACTTCAAGTCCGATCGTTGCTTCAAAATTCATTAATCTTGGCCTCCAATCACTGGAACTTGTTTATGAAAATCGGTTGCTTGTTCAAAAGCATAACCGGCGCGATACAAAGTCTGCTCTTTAAACTGGTTGGCAATCAATTGCAAACCGACTGGCAAGCCATTTGAAAAACCTGCTGGCAAAGACATCCCTGGCAAGCCAGCCAAGTTAACTGGAATCGTCAAAATATCATTCATGTACATAGTGACCGGATCATCAATATCTTCACCAATCCCAAAAGCAGTGGTCGGAGTAGTTGGTCCCAAGATCAGATCATAATCTTGGTAAATTTTAGCAAAATCACGGCAAATCAAAGTCCGGACCTGTGCAGCTTTTTTGAAGAAGGCATCATAAGTTCCAGCTGATAATGAGAAAGTTCCTAACATGATCCGCCGTTTAACTTCATCGCCAAATGCTTCTGAGCGCGACTTAACATAAACATCTTCGAGGCTTTTAACATCTTGTGCCCGATAGCCGTAACGAATGCCATCAAAACGCTGCAGATTAGAGCTAGCTTCTGATGACGCGATAATGTAATAAACTGGCACACCGTATTTGCTGTGTGGTAAGCTAACTTCATCGACCGTTGCACCCAATTTTTCAAAGGTGCTGATCGCATTTTGAATTGCTTCTCGAACATCAGTGGCGATCCCCTTACCCAGATATTCTTTCGGTACTGCAATCCGCATTCCCTTAATATTGCCATCTAAACCAGCGGCAAAATCAGGAACTGGCTGCGTTGAACTGGTGGCATCATGTGGGTCAACCCCACTGATAGCATTTAAAATTAACGCATTATCTTTAACTGTTCGTGTCATGGGTCCAATCTGATCCATACTGGAAGCAAAAGCAATCAAGCCAAACCGCGATACCCGGCCATATGTCGGTTTAACGCCAACAATACCGTTAAAGGCAGCTGGTTGCCGAATCGAGCCACCAGTATCTGAACCCAAAGCCCCGATTACTTCACCACTGGCAACGGCAGCAGCTGAGCCACCGGATGAGCCACCGGGAACTTTGGTCTGATCCCAAGCATTTTTCGTAATTTTAAAAGCCGAGTTTTCAGTTGACCCACCCATTGCAAACTCATCAAGATTCGTTTTGCCGACAGTGATCATTTGTTTAGCAGCCAATTTATCTATAACTGTTGCATTGTAAATCGGCTGAAAATTCTCCAAGATCTTGCTGGCAGCGGTGGTCCGCAAACCTTTAGTGACAATGTTGTCTTTGATTGCTAAAGGAATCCCCGCCAAAATATTTTCTGGGTCAACGCCCTTTTGATCAAGCGAAGCGGCCTGAGCCAAAGCAGTTTGTTCGTTAAGTGTCAGAAAAGCTGCTAATTTTTGATCACGCTGCTTGATCGTGGCAAAGGTTTCCTTGACCAATTCAGTAACACTAATTTCTTTTTTAACTAATAACTCATGTAGACTGGTCAAATCTTGCTTAAAGTAATCCATCGATTATGCTTCCCCACTTTCATCAATGATTGCCGGAACTTTGATATAGCCGTCTTGACTGTCCGGAACATTTTTCATCAATAAATCACGATCAGTTCCTTCTTCAGCGACATCAGTTCGCATAACATTCTTGGCATCGGTAACGTGCGTCGTTACTGGTACGTTAGTTGTATCAACATCACTTAACTGTTGAACCATTTTGATGATCTCATCCATTTGTCCAGTAAACTTCTGGAGCTGTTGATCTGTGAAAGCTAATTTAGCTAACCCAGCAACATGTTTTACTTCATCTGCAGTGATTGCCATTAGTACTCCTTCTTTCCCTTTAATAACTGTATTTTAGCATAAGATTTTTACCTGCTGGGATCTCAATCACAAATTCAGGCTTTTTTTATTAATAACTACTGAAAACATGGGTATAATAATTGGTTTGCTTGGCAGTTCTGGCCAAGAAACTCTGAACTGTCCCATCACTTCCTTTGACGGTAATGTCGATGGGAATTCCACTTGGCAAATAATTTCGGGCGGCTTGCGCTAAATATTGAGTAAAACTGATAATTTCTGTTTCACTATAAAATTGCGTTGTAATATTAACGTGCAAACCTTGCAGCTGTTTATTTTCATATTCCGCTTGGGCCGTCACCCCTGCCAAATTCGGGAAAAAGTTCTGAACTTGCTTTTTAAAACTTTCAAAGGAAGTTTCATCATTATCATTCGGCACTGAATTAGTTGAAGTTTCTGGCATGATATAACTCTTCAAATTGATATCATTCCAAGTACTGATCGTACTGCCACTTTTGACATAGGTATAAGAGTAAAATGATCCGCCAACCAAACTGTCATTCGGTGCTTGTTCAAACATTGCAATCATAATCGGTACATTATTGCCAACTTTATTGCGCACCCGTTGTATTACTTTAGCTGCAGCTAAGCGACCTTCTTCAATCATCTTAGCTTTTGAAATCGTTGTTGAATAAGTTGCTCCGTATTGTTCTTTTTGATAATAATCTTTGCGATTCATACCAATTCCGATCGTTATCCCAGATAAAACCAACTTGCCATTTTTTTGCTTCATATAATCCTGTTCTTCTAATTGCTGAACATAAATTGGATTACGCTTATCTGGATCAGTTTGACCATTATTTTCTGGATTCAGCCCCGTCGAATTAGACTTAGATTGACGTCCTAACCAATTTTCAACTGTTGCTTTTGAAAGCACCTGTCCTTCGCGAAAGATGTAATCACTGGTCGAAAACTTGCTTTTAGACAATTGCAACAAGCCACTCTCAAAGCTCTTCAAATTCAGCAAATTATCTGAATTTTGCGAGATTCCGACGCCGCGCGACTTACTAGTCAAATAACTGCCATTGTTGATTACCGTTTGATACTGGCTGTCATTTGACTTAGCAGTGATCTGATAAGATGAACTGCTTTTGCTTTGTGAAGAGTTCGTTGAAGTTTTGCTGCTTTGGCTGCATCCACCTAAGATCAAAGCAATTAATGCACTAACAAGAATGCCAGTTTTTTTCACTTTTCTGCCTCCATTAATTCAATAAATCTATTTTCCGTCATGATTTTGACTTCCAAGGATTGAGCCTTGACCAATTTACTGCCGGCATCTTGGCCAACGATCAACAAATCTGTTTTAGAAGAAACACTGCCAGTCACTTGAGCGCCATGTGCTTCCAGCCATTTCTTAGCTTGCAAGCGCGTTACAGTTTCTAATCTGCCGGTCAGGACGACGCGTTTTTGACTAAAGAAACTATCGCTGGGGATCGTGGCTGGAGCTTGGCCCAAATACTTTAGATTGACTCCAACGGCCGTCAATTCAGCAATCAGTTGTTTTACCTCTTGATTTTCAAAATAAGTCACAATACTTTGGGCAATCGTCGGCCCAATCGAAGCAATTGCCGCAATTTTAGCTTCACTGGCTTGCATCAGCTGTTCCAAGTTGCCAAAATTTTGCAAGAGCAAGCGGGCAGCTTTGATTCCGACATGCCGGATCCCCAAACCGTATAATAAGCGTTCAGCTGAATTATGCCGGCTATGGTCAATTGCCGTCAAGAGGTTTTGGGTCGATTTTTCTTTAAATTTATCTAATTTTAACAAATCATTGGCTTCCAGCCGATATAAATCAGCCACATCCGCTACTAAATTCTGCCGATAAAGTTGCTCGACGATGCGCGGTCCGAGGCCCGTGATCTCCATTGCATCCCGAGAAGCAAAATGAACGATGCTTTCTTTGATCAAAGCTGGGCACTTAGGATTAATGCAACGCAAAGCCACTTCTTCGTCCAAATGGACCAACTTAGCCTGACACACCGGACAGTTAGTCAAGATTTTAGTTGGCTGAGCGGTTGTCGGCCTTTGCTTTAAAACGACCTCCGAGATTTCGGGAATTATGTCACCAGCCTTATGCAGCTTGACAGTATCACCCACCCGAATATCTTTTTGCAACAAATAGTCCGGATTATGCAGTGAAGCCCGACTGACTGTCGTCCCAGCCAACGTAACAGGGTCCATAACGGCTGTTGGGGTAACGATTCCGGTTCGGCCGACCGTCCATTCAATTTGTCGCACGATTGTTGCTTGTTCATCTGGTGGAAACTTAAAAGCAATCGCCCAGCGTGGAACTTTGATCGTATTGCCGACTTGCTGATGGACCTGCAACTGATTAGCTTTTAAAACGATCCCATCAATATCATAAGCTAATTGTGGCCGTTTGGCTTGATATTCATCGAGATAAGCCTCAATTTCTTGGTGATCATGAGCAACCCGAGATTCTTGGTTGACTTTAAATCCCCAAACCGCCAGCTGTTTGATAACAGCACTTTGCGTCTTTAAACCAAACCTTCTTGGTTCCAACAAATAATAAATAAAGGTACTCAACTGTCGTTCAGCTGTAATCCGTGGATCTAATTGTCGCAAACTTCCAGCCGCAGCATTACGCGGATTGGCAAAAACAGGCAGGCCCTGTTCTTCACGCCGCTGATTTAAACGCACAAACGCAGCTTTGGGCATATAACACTCACCCCGAACTTCTAGGGAGACCGGCTCGCTTAGCTGCAACGGGATTGCTTTGATCGTTTTTAAATTATTAGTGATGTTTTCACCAATAATTCCATTGCCACGTGTTGATCCTTCAACTAACAGCCCATCGCGATAAACTAAAGAAATCGCCAATCCATCGATCTTTAATTCACAATTATAATCAACTGGTTGTTGAACTTGCTGCTGCAAGCGTTGATCGAATTCAAATAATTCGCTTTTCGAAAAGACATCCCCCAAAGATAGCATTGGAATGGCATGCCGCTTTTTTTCAAAATTACTCAGAACTTGGCCGCCCACTCTTTGGGTCGGTGAATCAGGCGTAATCAACTGAGGAAACTGCTTTTCGAGCTGCTGCAGCTGGCGATAAGCTTGATCATAGACCTGATCTTCAACCGTCGGAGCATCTTCAACATAATACTGGCGACTCCAAGTATTCAGCTGATCGCGCAGCTGGGCCACTTGCTGAGCTGCTTGTTCCTCATTCATGATATAAGTCCTCCTTTAAGTCTACTGCTTTTGGTGACTAATTGGGGCAAAAGCTGCTAATAAACGTTTAATTCCTTGGCCTGGAAAAGCAATATCTAATTCTAGATCCTCACCCCTGCCAGATAATTTAACAATCGTCCCCTGGCCCCAATTCTTATGCCAAACTTTATCCCCGATCCTCCAGGCCGCTTTTTGTGCTCCAGTTCCTGGGTTGACCGCTTGAACGCTGGAGGCCACATGTTGCCTAGTACGTAACTGCGGATTAACAACCCGCCGGCTGCTCAGTTGATGACGATGCCAAGCACCAACATTGGTGGCAGCTGCTTGCGAATTTTTGCTTTCCAGCAAACTCGGATTGATTTCATCGATAAAGCGGGAAACCGGATTAGCTTGCTGGCGGCCATAAAGCATTCGTGATAAAGCATTCGTTAAATATAATTCCTGTTTTGCTCGGGTAATACCGACATATGCCAATCGTCGTTCTTCTTCCAATTCGGTTTCATTGAAAGCTGCACGCCCCAATGGAAAAAGTCCTTCTTCCATTCCAACTAAAAAGACAACCGGAAATTCCAACCCCTTAGCCGCATGCAAGGTCATCAAAGCTACTTCATCAGTTTCCTCGCTTAAAGAATCCTGGTCCGACATCAAAGCCAAATCAGCTAGAAAATCAACGAACCGATCACTGTCTTCATTTTCCGGCTGCCAAGCAGCATCAAATTGGCGAGTTACCGTCAAGAATTCATCCAAATTTTCTAACCGACTTTGATTTTCCAAATTTTTAGTTGCTTGCAACGCTGCTTGATAACCGCTTTTGGCGAGAACTTTTTCCGTTAATTCAGTAATATCAACTGATTGCTGTAACTGATGCAGTTGATTAATCATTACGGCAAAATTTTCAAGCTCACGTGCCGCCTTACCAGAAATATTGGCCATTGCCGGATCTTCAGCTGCTTTTAGCAAAGAAATTTGCTGGCGCGCAGCAAAATCCGTCAGCTTTTCTAAACTAGCCGCTCCGATTCCACGTTTTGGCTCATTAACAACCCGATTGAAACTTAATGAATCTTGAGGATTAGTAACTAATTGCAAATAAGCCAAAGTATCCAAGATTTCTTTGCGATCATAAAATTTATGCGCACCTACAATCCGATAAGGAATATTTGATTTAACAAAAGCTTCTTCGACTGTTCGCGATTGGGCATTAGTCCGATATAAGATGGCAAAATCTTGATAGCAATAACTTTTTTCCTGCATCAATTGCTGAATTTGGCGAATAACAAAATAAGCTTCATCATTAGCGCTTTGCGCCCGATAATAATGGATCTTATCGCCTTGATGATTTTCTGTCCATAATTTTTTCACTTTACGGTTAACGTTGTTTTTGATAACTGAGTTAGCCGCCTGCAAAATCGTTTTAGTCGAGCGATAATTCTGTTCCAATTTAACGACTTTAGCACTTGGATAATCTTTTTCAAAATCCAGAATATTTTGCATGTTAGCTCCGCGCCAACCATAAATACTCTGGTCAGCATCACCAACAACACACAGGTTATGTGACCCGGCGGCTAGCTGACTGACAAGCTGATATTGTGCCTCGTTAGTATCCTGATATTCATCAACATGCAGATAAAGGAATTTATCCTGATAATGTTTTAAAATCTCCGGTTCTTGCTTAAAAAGTTTTAAAGTCAACATGATCAAGTCATCAAAATCCACTGCCTGATTTTTTTCCAGACCTTGTTGATATAAAAGGTAAGCTTGAGCCGCTTGCTTTTCAAACGGACCATTAGCTTGAGCGGCTAATTCAGCAGGCGTCAACAGTTGATTTTTAGCATTGGAAACACTGGCTAACAAAGCCCGCGGATCAAACTTTTTGCTATCCAGATTTAATTCTGCTGAAACATTTTTCATCAATGTCCGCTGTTCACTAGTTCCAACGATCGTAAACGTCCGTTCATAGCCCAATTTGTCGATATCACGGCGCAAGATCCGCACACATAAAGCATGAAAAGTCGAAACCCAAACGTCAGCAGCCGCCGCTCCCAACAAACGGCTAACACGTTCCCGCATTTCGCGGGCAGCTTTATTCGTAAAAGTGATCGCCAAAATATTCCAAGGATCAATGCCAACATTTTCAATCAAATAAGCGATGCGATGAGTCAAAACCCGCGTTTTCCCGCTACCAGCACCGGCAATTACTAACAATGGGCCATTGATTTGTTCCACCGCTTCTTTTTGTTTATCATTTAATCCAGCTAAGATTTCTGTGGCTTCCAAAATTTTCAATCCTCTCTTGAATCCAATCAATTTTTATTATAACAAAAATAAAAACAAGCTTCTCGAAAAAAAGCCCGAAGCTTGCCTTGTTTTTTTATTCCCCATCATTCTCAGTTGGTTCCTGCCAAACACTTGTTGCAGCTAGTTGCTCTCTGATCTCGCCAATATTATCCCCTTGAGCTAACAAATAACCAGGTTCTTGCTGACGAGCCATTTTCGGATAGCGATAAAAGCGATAATGCCAGTTGGTTTTCAAGACCCATTGTGTCCGCAACGCTTCTAGGTCACTGGTATTCAATTTGACCATCACCGTTGGCTTTAACAGTTCCACGTCACCCAGCGGCATTTTAGCTAAGGCCCTGATATGCTGTTCAAACATCGAAACATTGGTTGCCTTATCAAAGACATAGCCTACAGGATGAATCGTTGGAACAATTTTTTTGACATAGATTGCTCCGCTTGCCGTTAAGAAAAAGGCAATTTCCAAAGCACCAGTATAAGTCAGATTTCCAGCGATCGTCGTTGCTAATTTGTGGATTTCAGCTGCCACGTTGGCCTCAATTTGACCACCAACTGCTGATTCAAATAAGCGTCGATCACGATAGTAGTTTTCGACAATTGGGAAAAGCTTTAACCCCCCCTCTTCATCCTTGACAACAATCACAGAAAGCTCCATTTTAAAAGGAATCCAAGCTTCTAAAACAAAAGTTCCATAATCAATAAAATCTGCACAGCGCGCAATGTCACTTTGTTTAGTGATCAACTGTTGGTAACGATGACCGAATTCTTTTTGAATCGGCTTAATGATACATGGATAACCAATCGAGCTGACTGATTGATAAACATCATCCAAACTGACGATCGTGGCATACGGTGCAATGTTCATGTTAATCTGTTCCAAAAAAGCCCGCTCTAATAACCGATCCTGTGAAATCTCAAGTGCATCTTTGCCTTGCGGAATGCGTGTGAAACGTTCCAAAAAGCCAATGACTTCTGCCGGTACTTGATCGGAAACATAAGTTACTGCTGAACACCTTTCAGCAAAGTCCTGCAACTTTGCTTTGTCTTTAAAATTGCCGATGATTCCCAAATCAGCTTCCTGAACTGTGGGAGCTGCTTCATTTGAATTATAAGCAATGACTTTAAAGCCCATCTTTTTGGCAGTTTCTGCCAACATGATTCCATTTGGACTTTCACCAATTATCCCAAGTGTATCTCCTGGAAATAATACTTCGTTAGCCATAATCTCACTACTTTCTCTGTAAACGAACTTTATTTTACCCGAAGGCTTAATCTATTTTTATTTTAACATAGAAAATCAACTTAATTATTTAATATTTGGCAAAATTATTTCCCGTTTGAGCAAACAAAAAATCGAAATCCTTAATAAGCGGACTTCGATCAAAAACAATCAATTATTATTTTTAATTTTCAGCTTGTTTACGCTCAACTAGCCCAGCCTTGCCTTTCAAAATAACATTTAAAAGAACAGAAGCTAAACTGGCTACCACAATTCCATTTCCCAAGAAAAGCTGAGCCGTCTTCGGCAAAAATTCAAAGATAGTCGGATATACTGAAACACCTAGGCCTAAACCGATTGAAACAGCAACGATTAATAAATTGCGCTGATCATTAAAGTCGACTTCAAACAGCATCCGGATCCCCTGGACACTGATCATTGAAAACATAACCAGCATGGCGCCACCTAAGACCGGAGTTGGAATAATGGTCGCAAAAGCGCCAATTTTGGGAATTAGACCCATCAGCATTAACAAAATTGCTGACCAATAAATTGGTCGTTTGGTTTTGATACCAGATAGCTGCAGCAACCCAACATTTTGTGAAAAGGTCGTGTAAGGAAATGTATTGAAAATTCCGCCTAAGATCTGAGCCAAACCTTCGGCCCGATAACCGCGTTTTAAATCAGCCGCCTGAATATCCTGATGTAAGATCCCACCTAAAGCGAAGAAAACGCCCGTTGATTCGACCATTGAAACTAAGGCAATGATAATCATTGTCAATGATGAAGACCATTCAAATTGCGGCAAGCCAAAATAAAATGGCTGAGGGAAATGGAACCAGCTGGCTTGAGCAATTGGAGCTAAAGAAACTACTCCCATTGCAAGTGCTAAAAGCGTTCCTAACACCAACCCAACCAAAACGGCAATTGAGCTTAAAAATCCTTTACCCCAGCGTTGAACAGCTAAAATGATCACAACAGTTAAAAAGGCTAACAACAAATTTTTCAAATTGCCAAAATTTTTGGCGGTCGCATCCCCACCACCCATATTTTGAACTGCAATCGGAATCAATGTTAAGCCAATCACCGTAATTAGCGAACCTGTCACCACTGGTGGAAAAAACTTCTTGATCCGCGAGAATTGACCAGCTACCAGAAAAACAAAAATTCCTGCAACGATGATTGCTCCATACATTGTACCAATTGTGAATTCTTTGCCAATCATTTTGAGTGGTTCAACTGCTTGAATCGCACAACCTAAAACAACTGGCAGACCGATTCCAAAATAACGATTACGTAATAATTGCAATAAAGTTGCTAAACCGCACATAAAAATATCAATTGAAACTAAATAAGTCATTTGTTCACTGTTGAATTTTAAAGCCGTTCCGATCAATAATGGAACCGCAACTGCTCCTGAATACATTGCTAATAAATGCTGCAAACCCAAAACAGCGGCTTTACCTTGTGAAACATTTTTTGGTGTCTCTTCAACCATTATTTACTTTCCTCCACAAATTGAACCTGACCGTTGTCAAATGAAGCAATTTTCGCCAACGATTCTAAACGAACTCCTTGATCCTTGATCCGCTTTGCGCCGCCTTGAAAGGATTTCTCAATTGCGATTCCGACGCCAATCACTCGGGCATGAGCCTGTCGACAAATTTCCAACATTCCCGAGACAGCTTCACCATTAGCTAAAAAGTCATCGATGATCAAAACCCGATCCTTTTCATTTAAGAATTTACTTTCAACCGTAACCGTATTTTCAACCTTTTTGGTATACGAATAAACATGCGCACAATAAACATCGCCAGGCATTGTGCTGCTTTTTTTCTTACGACCGAATAACACCGGAACGTGAAGCAACAGCCCAGTCATAATAGCCGGCGCAATTCCCGACGATTCAATTGTTAAAATTTTGGTTATTTTCTCTTTACCAAACAGATTAACAAATTCTTTACCGATATCCAGCATTAGATCTGGATCGATTTGATGATTAAGAAACTGATTGACTTTCAAAACATTTCCTGGTAAGACGATTCCATCTTGCTTGATCCGTTCTTCAAGTATTTTCAACTTATTTCCTTCCCTTCAAAAACAAAAGGCTCCTTCTACTGAAACGTAAAAGCAGCAATTTAGATTTTTATTTCAACTTTCCAGCAATGATGATAATGCTTAAGTAAACACTCTTGACAATAACATACAATTACGCTAAAAACAACATTCATTATTCGTTTTTTATTGCTGATCGTAGCGATTTAAATGATACTTTTCGATCACTTCAATCAATTTCTGAGCATAGGCCGGATCAGTTGCATAGCCTTGAGTTTGCAGAGCTTGGGCTGCCTGACGATAATTATCAGCTTGCAGCACAGTTTGATAGTGATTTTTATCCCACTTAGTACCGTTTAAGAGTAATTGTGTATGTGCAGCAATTGAGGCTGTCCAATTATTGTAAACAGCAAAGCGTGCTTCAACAGTGATCCAGCTTCCGTTTACATATTCCTTAGTCGTTAATAGCTTTGAGTTTGTTTGATTACTTTTGATTCCAAATAAGTTATGATATTTATTGGCTAATTGGCTTTGTCCCCAATCGGATTCCAAGGCTGCTTGTGCTAAAGTAATGCTGGTCAATAAATGATGAGACTGCTGTTGCTGCTGTGCTGCTGGTAAGATTTGTTCAATGAAAGCTTTTTTCTGCGTATTATCAATAGTGACCGCGTTTTGATTATTGCGCGAGAATTTTCCCAGCCATCCTAATGTTATTAAAAATACCAAAAAAACCAATAAGAAGATTAGCAATAAACTGCTGGCCCTCAAATGACCACGATCATACCAGAAATTATTTTTTCGCCTGCGTCTGCTTTTTCTAACAATTTTTCTTTTTGTCGTCATTTTTCCATCTCTTATTTATTAATCTGGTTTCGGCGGCTCTTGAGCAAAGCTAAACTAACAGCTGGAGCAATTACTGCTGCTGCAATTGCTTCTGGAATCCCATTTGTACCAATAACAGTCAACAAAAATGGCAACAAGGCTTTGGTGTTAATTTGATAAAGAATCTGTGATCGATCACGATAAAATAAATAAATTTGACCTAAAACCAAGAGCGTATTGGTCAGTGATCCCAAAATCGCACTGATCATCATCGCTGCTAGTGGCTTTATTTGCCAGCTTTTCAGCCAGCGAAACATCCATCCACTGATAACACCAATCATGATCCGCGGTAAAATTGCTACCAAAGGATTAACAAAAACGATTGTAGCCAAAGGACTAGTTGGCCAAACAAAGGCTCGAATAAAGGTGATCAGTCCCCAAACTCCACCAATTATTGCTCCCGCTAAGGGTCCCAAGACAAACGCTGCTACAATGACGGTAATATGAATCAAAGTTAAATTTAAAGGCCCCAGTGGAATGTAGCCTAAAAAAGGAATCACATTTTGTAAAATAATAATAGAACAAAAAAATGCCAAAATAACTAATTGTTTAATCTTTTTATTTTGCAAGAAATTCACTCCGATCTGTTATTTGGCATAATTATAGCATATCATTTTCTTTGCAGTTGACATACCAGAACTGGCAAAAATGCTGAAACCTAAGCAATAGCCTCTTAATTGAATTTTAAAACCTAGCCGACAAAAAAGGCTGAGCTAAAAAACTCAGTCTTCCCGCATATATTTTTTATATTTTAAAGCTCGTCCAAACCTTCTTCAGAAACAATGTCGGTCGTCTGACGCAAAACTCGCTTAAAGATTGCTAAGTCCTTAGGAGCAACTTCATCTTCCAAACGATTTTCTAAACGTTGCCAAAATTCTTCATCTGTTTCAAGCATTTTTAAATACTTTTCTGTAACCAGCAAATGAGTAACCCGCCGATCAACATCATCAAGCCGTTTTTCAATCAAACCTAATTTCATCAACTTTTTGATGTGGTAATTAGTGTTTGGCGTTGATTGGTCAAGTAAACGTGAAATCATTCCAATTGTTGGTTCCTTGAGTTGGTAGATTGCCTCCAGATAATAAACATCAATCGCACCTAGTCGAGCAAAGTCAGGATCATTTTGACGATGTTCATGCAGGCGCAAAACTTGAGTTAAGTTTGTTAGAGATTTTTGAAGTGTAATCAATTTAGATGCCTCCATAAATTTAAAATATTTTACAATTAAAACAGACTACCATAATATACTAAAATACATCTAAGTTGTCAAGTTTAAAATTATAAAGCAACTTTATTTTTGTATATTATAACCATATTTTACATTAAAGTCATAAAAATAGCTAAAAAAAGGTCCTGTAGAATTTTAAGTTTCTTATATTATTCAAAATTTAAAGCATGCACATTTTATTGAAGCTAATTTTTAAGAAAATTTTATTAGAATTTTTTGCAAACGTAAAAATTATTTTAAAATTCTCTTTTTTTAATAGCTATACTTATTAATTTTACTATGTCAAAGGATAAACAGATGCTTATTTTAATTACTAAATATTAAGTAAATATCTTTGTTTAAAAAAAGCTGAAGAAAATTTAATTTTCTTCAGCTTTTTAACCTGATTTTAATTAAGAACTGACTTACAGTATTTGATTATCAATAATCATTACCTTTAATCAACAAATTTATCGACATGATAATGTGTACCAACTAAAGCGTTGTTCAATTCTTCAAGAGTTGCTTGACCATTAAAACTTGCCTTGCCAGCTGCTAAACTGACTTTGACTTGATCAACACCATCTAAACCGGTAAAGGCTTTTTCCACCTTGTCTGCACAACCGCTACATTTCATTCCTGATACTAAGACTTCTTTTGACATCTTGAAGACCTCCATTTAATTGATTTAATTTTACCCGCTTTAAGCGCAGGGCATTTAAAACGACTGAAACTGAACTAAAACTCATAGCTGCTCCGGCAATTGCTGGATTGAGCAACGGTCCACCAAAGAGCGACAAAACCCCTAGAGCCACCGGAATACCTAAGAGATTGTAAGCAAAAGCCCAGAATAAGTTTTCTTTAATATTAAGGAGCGTTTTATGACTAAGGATCACTGCGTTTAACAATTCATTTAAATTTGAATGCATTAGCACTACATCAGCTGCTTCAATGGCAACATTAGTTCCGTTGCCAATCGCAATTCCAACATCTGCCAAAGCCAAAGCCGGCGCATCGTTGATTCCATCACCAACCATAGCAACTTTTTGACCTTCTTGTTGCAGTTGCTGGATCACCGCCGCTTTTTGAGTTGGTAAAACCTCTGCAAAAACTCGATTAATGCCAACCTGCTGAGCGACATGATTAGCAACTGCTTGTTTATCACCAGTTAATAAAACAACTTCGATCTTAGCAGCCTTCAACTGACTGATCACCTGCTGAACTTCAGGACGAAGTGGATCAACAATATTTATTTCTCCAAGCAGCTGCTGCTCACTAGCTAAGTAAACCACAGTTTGACCAATTACTTGATTAGGTTTCAAATCAGCAGCAATTTTTTGCTTTTGCAACAATTTTTGATTACCCAAATAATACTGTTGGCCAGAAATTTCCCCACTGATACCTAGCCCAGGATAAGTTTTAAACTCACTAACTGGTTGGCTAGCAGTTGGTGCTGCTTTAACAATTGCCGTTGCTAATGGATGACTGCTGCCACTTTCTAAGCTGGCCGCAACTGTTAATAATTCTTGACTGGAAAGATCACTATTCGTAAACACTTGAGCCACATGAGGATTACCTTGAGTTAAAGTCCCAGTTTTATCAAAAACGATCGTCGCAATCCGCGACATCATTTCCAAAGCTGGACTATTCTTAAACAAGATTCCATTTTCAGCCGCTTTGCCGCCACCGACCATTAAGGCTGTTGGCGTCGCTAAACCAAGTGCACACGGACAAGCAATTACTAATACAGCTACAAAAACTTGTAAAGCAAAGTTAAAGGATGCTCCCGCAACCAACCAACCTAACCCGCCTAAAAGAGCAATCAGTAAAATCGCTGGGACGAAATAAGCCGCAACTTGATCGGCCAACCGCGCAATTGGTGCTTTGGTTGCCTGAGCATCAGCAACTAACTTGATAATCTGTGCTAACACCGTTTTTTCGCCGACCTGCGTAGCTTGAATCGTAATTTTTCCTAATTGATTCTGGGTGCCACCAATCACTTGATCACCAACACTTTTGACCACTGGTAAGCTTTCTCCGGTAATCATTGATTCATCAATGCTCGTTTGCCCTGACAAGATTTGACCATCAGTTGGTACCTGCAAGCCTGCTCTCACCAGCAGTTTGTCGCCGGTTTGAATTTGATCAGCGGCAATTTTTTCAACCGTGCCGTCTGCTAAAAGCCGGTCAGCTTGGGGCGGGACCAGATTCAACAAAGAATTCAAAGAATCAACTGCTTTTTGTTTAGCAGAGAATTCCAGGTACTTACCGCACATGATCAGTGTTAAAATCATTGCCGCTGTTTCGTAATACAAATATCCGGAGCGTCCTTGAAATAAAATCAGCCAAGTGTTAGCCAAACTAGTTAGCATTGCCGTCCAGGTTCCTAGTGCTACTAAAGAATCCATATTAGGATGGAGTCGTAGCAGCGAGCTGAATCCGCCCAGCCAATGCCGGCGGCCAAAATAAAAGACACCACCAGTCAATAATAATTCAATGATCGCTCGTTTGCCCAAAGCTGCGCTGCCAGTGAGAAAGTTTGGCAAAGCCCAGCCAAACATCGAACCCATTGCCAAATACAAAATTGGGATTGTTAATAAGATTGCTCCCATTAAATCAGTTTTCATTTGCTGTTTTTGGTGCTGTTTTTTTTGCACCCGTTGCTGATCAATCAGCTGTTGTTGTAATTTTGCCCCATAGCCTACATACTCAACAGCCGCGACAATCTGAGCTGGTTGCAATTTTCTCTCATCATAATCCACTTGCATTTTTTCGGTTGCTAAATTAACGTTAGCAGTTTTGACCCCTTTCAGTTGTGCAACAGCCTTTTCAACTGTTTGCGCACAGCTGGCACAAACCATCCCATCTATTTCATATTGTTCCTGCTTCATCTGGTCACCTCTTTTCACTGGTCATTATACCTTTTGCGTTTACTAATGTAAACACAAAATTAACAGCTTTTTTTATCTTTTGTCATTGAACAGCCATGGTAATCTAAATGCATCGCTGGTAGACAATCACATGGTAATTGCTCTGGTGCTGTCGGATACTTCTGCTTTAACTCAGCTTCAAGCGCTGATATATCAGTCCTAGTTAACGGAAACTGCTTAACTAATGATCGTAATGCACTTCCAACATGCATTTGGCAAATTTTTTCAAAAACATTAGTCGTCATTAAATCAATGGCCTCTTGTTCATTGATCAATGGATGATAAACGAAGCTACGTTTTTGCGTAGTCGTTGCCAGGACTTCTTTTTGGACTAAACGGCGCAAGAGGGTCTTGATTGTAGCTTCTTTCCAGTGATTTCTTGCAGCTAAGTTGTCAATAATCTGTCGGCTGGTCGCCTGTTGCAAAGTCCAAACAACCCGCATGATCTGCCATTCTGCATCACTGATTTCAACTGTTTTCGCTGTCATTTTTCATCCATCTTCTTTCTGAAATCAACCTTGCTAATCAAACAAATGCAAAGCACCAATTCGTTGAACTGCTTCGATCAACCGCGCTGGCGAAACTAGCAGACCAATCCGCACATACTGATCGCCCAGCTTGCCGAAACCTTTTCCAGGTGCTACAGCAACGTTAGCCTGATCCAACAATAAATCAGCAAAAGTTTCACTGGTATAGCCTTTGGGAACCGGCATCCAAGCATAGAAAGTTCCTTTAGGCACATACGGCTGCCAACCAATTTTTCTAGCGGCGGTCAAAAAAGCATCCCGCCGTTCTTGATATAAACTAACCAAGTGAGCAATTTGCTCCTGAGCTTGGTCTGAAAGCAAAGCTGTGATCCCAGCTTCTTGGATCGCTGGAAAAATGCTGACAAATAGATGATCTTGAATCAGATTTAAAGCTGAGATAATTGAAGCATTACCAGCTGCAAACGCGATCCGCCAGCCAGCCATATTGAAAGTTTTTGAAAATGTATAAATTTCAATTCCAACATCTTTAGCACCGGTGGCCTGCAAGAAACTAGGATTTTGATAGCCATCAAAACCTAAAGCACCATAAGCAAAATCACTAACAATTCCAAGATGATGCTGCTTAGCAAATTCAACTGTTTGTTGATAAAACTCAGGTGTCGCAGCGGCACCAGTTGGATTATTAGGATAGTTAAGATACATAAACTTCGCTTGGTCAGCGGCTTGCTGATCAAAATTTTGATAATCAGGTAAAAAGTTGTTTTTTTCTAAGAGTGGGAATGTTTGATACTTAACCTGGCCCAAAGCAACCCCAGATAGATAATCAGGATAACCTGGATCTGGAAGGAGCATTAAGTCACCGGGATTCATTAAAGCCCAGGGGAGTTCGACTAAGCCAATTTTTGAACCACCTAAAATGGCAATTTCAGTTTCTGGATCAAGTTCGACACCATAGTGTTTTTGATAAAACTCGGCAGCAGCTCTCTTTAAAGTCAACAAGCCAGTAAAAGGTGAATACTTGTGATTTTGCGGCTTAGCCGTTGCAGCTTGCATGGCCTTGACAATGTAATCATAAGTTGGTTGATCAGGATTACCTTGTCCGAGATTGATCACATCGTTACCGGCAGCAATTTTTTGGTTGACCTTGCTAACTAAAGTAGCAAAAAACTGTGCTGGTAAAGTTTCCATTAATTCTGATTTTTCAAAAAACAATATTCGAACGCTTCTTTCTTTGTAAATCTTGAAATTAAAAATCAATTTCAGCTGAGTAATTTCTTAATTTGTATTATACCGCAAATTACCTTGGTTTTTTAAAATTCTATTTTATGACGGCTAATAATTTTTCTTAGCAGTTTTTCTGCTTGACTTTACATAAAATTAAACTTAAATTAATTGTAAGTGCTTTAAAAACATTCAGGGAGGTATTTATTTTGCGAAAAATTGGTGTGATTGGCCTCGGCCACGTTGGTGCAACCATTGCTTATACCCTTGTTACCAAAGGAATCACAGATGAATTAGTGATCATTGATAAAAATCATGACAAAGCAACTGCTGAAGAATATGACTTAAGAGACACCTTGGCACGCCTCGATACTTTTACCAGGATCATTCCGCAAGATTACCAGGCTTTACATGATGCGGATATTATCATTACCGCTTTTGGGAATATTGATTCGATTAGAATGGATGGTGATCGGTTTGGCGAATTGAAATTCAATGCGCAAGCTGTTAAAGAAGTCGCCGCTGAGATTAAGTCTTCGGGATTTAATGGAGTCTTGATCAATATCACCAACCCGTGTGATGTAATCACAACCATGCTGCAACGACAAACTGGACTCAGCAAGCAACAGGTCTTTGGAACCGGAACTTTTCTGGATACTGCCAGAATGCAGCGTGCAGTTGGTCAAGCACTCCATGAAGATCCCAAAAATGTTAGCGGCTATGTTTTAGGCGAGCATGGTGAGTCACAATATACTGCTTGGTCGACAGTTGAAGTTAAAGGTCATCCAATCACTAAAATGGCTCAAGAAGTGGCTCTGAACTTAGATGAATTAGACCAGCAGGCTCGGCGGGGTGGTTGGCTGGTATTCTCTGGCAAGCATTATACCTGCTATGCAATTGCAACCTGTGCAATCAAATTAGCTCTGGCTGTTTTATCCGATGCACATTTAGCCTGTCCAACTTCAGTCTACCTTGATCAGTACCAACATTACATTGGTTATCCGGCTGTTATCGGCCGCCAAGGGATCATTGAGCTTAACCAGTTGAAATTAACAACTGCTGAACAGGCTAAACTTGACCAGTCAGCCAAAACAATCAAAGAAAAACTTAATTAAAACTTTATCCATCTCCAACCTAGCTTCAGTTAGTCAGTTCAGCTAATTGAAGCTTTTTTAATTTAAAAAAAGTCAGCTGCCAAGTTGGCAACTGACTTGAAAAACCAAAATTTGATTTAACGTTTTGAAAATTGTGGTGCTTTACGAGCTTTCTTCAAACCTGGTTTCTTACGTTCTTTCATCCGAGCATCTCGTGTCAAGAGACCAGCACGTTTCAAAACTCCACGGAAATCAGGGTCAACTTCTAATAAAGCCCGAGCAATCCCATGACGAATTGCACCAGCTTGACCAGAAAAACCGCCACCATTAACATTAACTAAAACATCATAAGCATCCTTGGTTTCGGTAACGCCAAACGGCTGCACCATTACTTCACGCAAGTTTGCAAATGGAATATATTTTTCAGCTGAACGACCATTGATCGTAATTTTGCCTGTACCCGGTACCAAACGAACACGAGCAACAGAGTTTTTACGACGGCCAGTTCCTTTGTATTGTACTTGAGCCAAATTCAGTCTCCTCCTAAATTAAGTTTGTAATATCGAGTACTTCAGGCTGCTGTGCTGTATGTTGATGATCAGCACCACGATAAACACGAAGTTTCTTCATTTGAGCACGACCTAAACTTCCCTTAGGCATCATACCTTTGATCGATAAAGTAATTAATTTTTCTGGATCTTTTTCACGGTAATCTCCAGCAGTTCTTGCTTTTAAACCACCTGGATGATCCGTATGATGATAGTAAATTTTACGATCTGCTTTACGCCCAGTTAAGGCAACTTTTTCAGCATTAATAACAATTACAAAATCACCAGTATCAACATTTGGTGTAAAAGTTGGTTTGTTCTTACCACGCAAAACGGAAGCAACGACAGTCGATAAACGTCCCAAAGGAACATCTGTTGCATCAACGACATACCATTTACGTTCCACTTCGCCTGGTTTTGCAATATAAGTTGTACGCACGATTTTTTCCTCCATTTTTATATGCTTGTTTGACGCATAATAAGTTTCCGGGGCCTACTAGTGGGGCAAACAATACCAACTTTCATATTACTTTTTTTTGCCCCTAAAGTCAATATTTATCCTAAATTTAGTTGTTAATAAACAACCTCTTTTAAATATAAACCGCTAGCTGGGGCTGTGCCGCGACATTGAGTCCGATCTTTCACCTGATATAAACGTAAAAAGTCATGAACCGGACGTCGTTTGCTGCCAATTTCTAGCAAAGCTGCGACCATAATCCGAACTTGATTATACAGAAATCCATTCCCATAAAATTCAAAAATTAATTCATGTTCAGCTGGTTGCACTTGAACAGTCGCCGAATAAACTGTCCGAACATGGGTCTTGGCCTGACTGCCAGCAGCCACAAAACTCGAAAAATCATGCGTTCCCACAACATCTTTTAAGGCCTCACGAATCAAAGCAACATCTAGTGGATACTTCCAGTGTCCAGTATAGAAACGTTTAAAGGGATCCACATACCAGCGGTGACTAACACGGTATGCGTAGCGCTTGCCATGTGTTGTATACCGCGCATGGAAGTCAGCTGAAACATGCTCAGCCTGCAAGATCTGCATATCAAGCGGCAACATACTGTTTAATCCATTAACGATCCCACTATCAGGGACATCATTGACCAAATCAAAATGCACGACCTGGCCCAAAGCATGGACACCGGCATCTGTCCGGCCAGACCCAAAAACATGAACATAATTATCTGCTTTATTCATTCGATTAACAGCTTTTTCAAGTACTCCTTGAACTGTACGTTGGTGGGGTTGAACTTGGAAGCCAGCAAAGTTCGTCCCATCATAAGCCAAAGTTACTTTATATCTGACGGTCACAATTTTCCACTCTCTCTAACTATAAATTTCTACCAATTTCGCAAAAACAACATTCCAATTGTTAAGACCAAAAATGCTAAACAGCTTAAGGTATCATGGCACAACCACTGATGCACACGATACTTGGTTCGGCCTTCGCCACCATGATAACCACGTGCTTCCATTGCAGTTGCCAAATCCTCCGCCCGATTAAACGCACTGACAAATAATGGAATCAACAAAGGTACTACAGCTTTTAAACGCTGCATCAAACTGCCTTGATCAAAATTCACTCCGCGCGAGCGTTGTGCATTCATAATCTTAAGAGCTTCATCCATTAAAGTCGGCACAAATCTTAAAGCAATCGAAAGCATCAGCGAAACTTCGTAAACCGGAAAATGAACTTTTTTTAACGGTTTAAGGAGCGATTCCATGGCTCCAGCGATTTCCAAAGGAGGAGTCGTTAGAGTCAGTAACGTTGACATAAAAATAATTAAAACAAAGCGACAGAAAACGTAAATACCGCTGACTAAGCCAGTATTGGTAACTGATAAGATACCCCAATGCCAATAAACTGTTCCACCAGTACTAAAAAAAATCTGTAAAACAACTGTAAATAAAATCAACCAAATCAGTGGTCGGACACCCTTCCAAAAAAAGCCGATTTTGATTTTTGCTAGTAGAATCGTTAAAGCCATAAAGACAAACAGTAAGAGATAAGATGCCCAATTATTGGCCAAAAAGATAATAATAATAAAATAAAAGCTAAGAAGCAGTTTGGCTCGTGGATCTAAATGATGGATCAACGAAGACCCTGGCAGATATCTTCCCAAAAGAATTTTATTCATCTTGACTTACTCCTTTTGGTAAAAAGTTAGCTAGCTGGTTGGCCAACTGACTAGCAGTTAGCGGTAGTGAAGAAAACTTGAACGTTGACTTCTTTTCAATTTCAAAAGCCAATTTTGTTGCGCGTGGTAAGCCTAAATGGTGTTTAGTTAGCCACTGTGCTTGGCTAAAAAGTTGCTGCGGAGTTTGTTGAGCCAGCAACCTGCCTTGTTCCATCACTAAAACCTGATCTGCATATTGTGCTACATCATCCATTTGATGTGAAACTAAGACAATTGTCAAATGCTGTTGTGTCTTTAATTGGGCGAAAAGTTCCATAATTTCCTGATGACCCTTAGGATCTAGCCCCGCCGTTGGCTCATCCAAAACTAAAACTTTTGGTTTCATGACTAAGATCCCAGCAATCGCAACTCGCCGCATTTGGCCACCTGACAATTCGAATGGTGACTTGTTTAAAACTGAATCAGGCAGTCTAACTGCTTCAGCCGCTTCTTTAGCCAAAAGATCAGCTCTTTCTTCGTTTATCCCAAAGTTTTTAGGAGCAAAAGCAATATCACGCAAAACTGTCTCCTCAAATAATTGTGCTTCAGGAAATTGAAAAACCACCCCGACTTGTCGCCGCAGATCAACTAATTGTTTATTAGTCGTCTGTGGAGTGATCAACTGATCTTGAACCGTCAAACGGCCATGACTGGGTTTTAACAGCCCATTTAAGTGTTGAACTAAGGTTGATTTTCCACTACCAGTATGACCAATGATGGCTGTATAACTTTCATCCGGCAAAGAAAAGCTGACCTGATCTAAAGCTTGGTGAGCAAATGGTGTATTTGGCTGATAAATATAGTCTACTTTTTCGAAATTGATTGACAAATCCAATCGACCATCCTTTGCTCAGTATAATATCCTTGCGGAATCAAAACACCCTGACGTTTTAGTGCAAGTTTGACTTTTTCGGAAAATGGTATGTCCAAGCCTAAGTCAATCAAGGCTTGTCCCTGGCTAAAAACTTCAGCTGCTGGCGCAGCATTAAGAATTTCTCCATCATCTAAAACCACTACCCGGTCGGCTAGTGAAGCTTCATCAATATCATGCGTGATCGAAATAACTGTTAAACCCTCCTGCTCCTTTAATTCCTTAATTAAAGAAATCACCTCATGGCGTCCCTCAGGATCAAGCATGCTGGTTGCTTCATCCAAAATGACGATCTTCGGCTTTAACGCAATCACCCCCGCAATCGCGACCCGCTGTTTTTGACCACCTGATAAATTAGCCGGTTCTTGCTCAGCATACTCCCACATATTGACTCGTTTTAGGGCAGCAGCAACACGTTGATGCATTTTGTCGTATGGTACAGCTTGATTCTCTAAGCCAAATGCCACGTCATCAGCCACATTGGCACCAACAAACTGATTCTCAGGATTCTGAAAAACCATGCCGATTTTTTTACGAAGCTGCCAAACATTTCCTGAATTCATTTTTTGCTGATCAATCCAGATCCCACCTGTTTGCGGCACCAAAAGTCCATCTAATAATCGGGCTAAAGTGCTTTTACCACTACCATTATGTCCAATAATTGCTAACCATTCGTAACGGTTAATAGCTAAATTAAAATCATGAAACAGCCAGTTACCTTGCTGAGAGTATTTAAAATTGAGATTCTTAATTTCAGCTATCTTTTCCATGTAACCCTCCAAAAAAATTTCTTTGACAATAATAATAACATATAATTAGTTGATTATTAGCAATTGTTAGTGATTTTAGGAAAAAGCCACCTCTCAACGTCTCAACGGAGGATTTTATATTAAAAATCTAAAAAAGCCTCGACCATGAAATTTTAATCATTGCCCGGGCTTTTATTTAACGATCTATATTAAAATAAAAAAATCACTTTTTATAGTGAAGGTTTCCTCACCAAGCAGATGAGTACTTAGGACTAGACTCGGTGTGACCCAACATCGTAACGCCCAGTTATCGCTATAAAAGTGACAATCTAAAAACAATTAATCAACCAATTCCAAAACAACCATCTTGGCAGCATCGCCACGACGCTCATTCATCTTCAAGATCCGCGTATAACCACCATTACGGTCCTTAAAACGAGGAGCAACTTCGGCAAATAGTTTTTGCAAAGCTGTTTGTACAACAACTTTATCTGCTTCTTCTTTAACATCTGCAACTACGTCCATCATGAAAGCAGCAGCTCGACGACGTGAAGCTAAGTCGCCCTTTTTGCCAAGAGAAATCATCTTATCAGCCGTTTTGCGAACTTCCTTAGCACGAGCTTCAGTCGTAATGATTCGACCGTTAACAATCAAATCAGTTGTCAAATTGCGGAGCATAGCACGACGATGTCCGCTGGTGCGACCTAATTTACGGTAACCCATTTTAAATTTCCCTCCTTTGCAAACTAATCTTAATCTTCATGACGCAATGATAAGCCAAGGTCAGACAATTTGTTCTTAACTTCTTCAAGCGATTTACGTCCTAAATTACGAACTTTCATCATATCAGCTTCTGATTTGTCAGTTAACTCTTGAACGGTGTTAATACCAGCACGTTTAAGGCAATTATAGGAACGAACAGATAAATCTAACTCTTCAATCGTCATTTCAAGCATTTTTTCTTTATGTGTTTCTTCTTTTTCAACCATGATTTCAGCATTCTTAGCTTCATCAGTCAAATCAACAAATAAGGTCAAATGCTCCGTTAAAATCTTAGCCGATAAACTAATTGCTTCGCTAGGAGTAATTGAACCATTTGTCCAAACTTCCAACGTCAATTTATCATAATCGTCTTTTTGACCAACTCGTGTTTTTTCAACTTGATAATTGACACGTTCGATCGGGGTATAAATTGAATCGATTGGCAAAACACCAATCGGCATTTCATCGGCTTTTGCTTTATTTTCATCAGCAGAAACGTAGCCACGTCCAGTATTAGCAGTCATTCTAACATGAAGAGTAGTTCCTTCAGCTAACGTGAAAAGATATAGATCTGGGTTTAAAACCTCGACCTCACCACTGCCCTGAATGTCTCCAGCAGAAACCTTTGCTGGACCGGTGACGTTAATTTCGAGATTTTGAACTTCCTCAGAACTAATTTTTAGTGCTACTTTTTTCAGATTTAAGATAATCTGCGTAACATCTTCCCGAACACCTTTGATTGTGGAAAATTCATGTAAGACACCGTCAATTTGAATGCTGGTAATCGCAGCCCCAGGAAGTGAAGAAAGTAAAATCCGACGAAGCGAATTACCCAAAGTTGTGCCATAGCCACGTTCTAACGGCTCAACAATAAATTTACCAAAATTAGAACTTTCTTCGATTTTGTGAATTTTCGGTTTTTCAAATTCAATCATTCTTATCTTTACCCCTTTCAAAGCGCTACGTGCAATTTGGCGGAAACATTATGAAGATCTACCTCAAAATGAATGCTGACCATATTAAACACGGCGACGCTTTGGAGGACGACATCCATTATGAGGAACAGGTGTCACATCACGAATTGAAGTAACTTCCAGTCCAGTACTTTGTAAAGCACGAATGGCAGCTTCACGTCCAGAACCTGGACCTTTAACAGCTACTTCAACAGATTTCATACCGTGTTCCATTGAATCCTTAGCTGCGGCTTCCGCAGCCATTTGAGCAGCAAAAGGTGTCGACTTACGACTTCCCTTAAAGCCCAATGCGCCAGCTGAAGACCAAGCAATAGCATTCCCATGGACATCAGTGATCATAACTAATGTATTATTGAAGGTTGAATGGATATGTGCTACTCCGCTTTCAATATTTTTTTTGATTCGGCGTTTACGAGAACTCTTTCTAACAGCCATTAACTGATAACCCTCCTTATCCTATTATTTCTTTCTTCCAGCAATTGATGTAGCTGGGCCTTTGCATGTCCGAGCATTATTTTTCGTGTTTTGTCCGCGACTAGGTAAATGACGACGATGACGAAGACCTCGGTATGAACCAATTTCAGACAAACGTTTAACGTTCAAGCTAACTTCACGACGTAAGTCACCTTCAACTTTGTAGTGATCAACTTCTGCACGGATCTTATCCTCTTGGTCAGCAGTTAAATCACGAACGCGCACATCTTCTGATACTCCTGCATCAGCCAAAATTTTCTGAGCAGTTGAATTACCGATTCCATAAATGTAAGTTAATCCGATCACGATTCTTTTATCACGTGGCAGATCAATACCTGCAATACGAGCCATAACAATTACACCTCCTAAATTTTTAAATTAATTATCCCTGACGTTGCTTATGCTTGGGATTTGAACAAATTACCATAACACGTCCTTTGCGCTTAATAACTTTACAGTGTTCACACATTGGCTTTACTGATGGTCTTACCTTCATGAATTATACCTCCCGATAAAATTTGAAGTACAATCTATTTAAAGCGATAGGTAATGCGTCCCTTAGTTAAATCGTAAGGGGACATTTCAACTGTTACTCTGTCACCTGGTAAAATTCGAATGTAATGCATCCTGATTTTCCCAGAAACATGAGCCAAAATTTCATGTCCATTTTCGAGTTCAACCTTGAACATCGCATTGGGCAAAGTTTCTTTAACTTTGCCTTCAATTTCAATCACATCATCTTTCGCCACGTAAAAGTACCTCCTTAAATGGTCTTTTAGCTTCTCACCTGATCGATCAAATACGTTCGATCCTGTTATCTGACCAAACCGCATTGATTAATCTAAAAAATGGACAGACTGCCCCATTGAAAAGATAAACCTGAAATAGTATACCATTCTCATGGGATTGATGCAACTAACTAATCCTAATTTTCTAATCCTACCAAAACTTTTTGAATATCCTTGAAAACTTGATTGATTTCCTGGTTACCATCAACTTGATACAGTAAGCCTTTTTTTTCATAAAAATCAAGCAGTGGCGTATTCATTTTTAGATTAACATCTAAACGATTTTTAACCGTTGCTGGACGATCATCTTCACGCTGATAGAAATCAGTACCACCGCAACGATCACAGATGCCAGCTTTTTTGGTTGGATTAAAAATTTTATGATACGTCGCACCACATTGACGACAAATATACCGGCCAGTCAAACGTTTCATCAAAGAAGCTGGATCAACATGAATGTTGATCACTGCTGCCAATGAACGATCAAGATTTGTTCCCATCTTTTCCAAAGCTTTTGCCTGTGCAAGATTTCTTGGAAAACCATCTAGTAAATAACCAGCCTTAGTATCGGCCTCAGCTAAACGATCACAAACAATTCCGTTGGTCACTTCATCAGGAACCAGCTCACCACGATCAATAAATGATTTGGCTTGCATTCCCATCTCTGTTTGGTTCTGAATTGCTGCCCGAAAAATATCTCCAGTAGAAATATGCGGTATTTGATACTGATCGACGATTCGTTCAGCCTGCGTGCCCTTACCAGCACCCGGTAAGCCCATCAGCATTAAATTCAATGCAGTCATAACTTTGACCTCCAAAAATAATTTCTAATAAATGTAAAAAGCTGAATTCATTTTGAATTAAATGATATCCAACTCATTAATTATTATTTACGAATAAATCCGACGTACTCCCGCTTCATCATCATACCTTTTAATTGCCGAATTGATTCAAGCGCAACACCAACTACAATCAATAAGCTGGTACCACCTAAACCAATTGATTCGTCTAACCCCCAAATGCTTGAAGCAATTAATGGAATCAACGAAACTAAGCCAAGAAACAACGAACCTACCGAACTCAAACGTACTAATAATTTTGAAACGTAACTTTCAGTTTCTTTCCCAGGCCAAACGCTTGGGATGTAGCTTCCTTGCTTTTGAAGGTTTTTCGCCAACTTTTCAGGATTAACCTGAACAAAAGCATAAAAGAAAGTAAACAAAACGATCAAAATCGTATATAGGACCATTCCAGCAGGTTTTTGCATATTAAACAAATTCGTCAACACTTGGTACCAAGTATCTTCAGAATGATTTTGGGTAAAGACCATTAAAATCGTTTGAGGAGTAGCAATAAACGAACTGGCAAAAATAACGGGAATAACACCGGCAACATTAATTTTCAGTGGTAAATAGGAATTATCAGTTGCTCCTGCTAAACGTCGAGTATATTGAATCGGAATTTTATAATTTGCCTGTTCCACAAAGGTCACAAATGAAACAATTACCAAAACTGCAATGACTAATACTAAAACATAGAGTGCTCCTTGCCAATAATCACTTGGCGTCGAATCAACAAACTGCTCAACATAAACTTGATGGATCGCACTTGGCATTCTGGCAAGAATGCCGGCCATAATGATCACAGAAATACCATTACCAAATCCTCGATCAGTTATCATATCACCTAGCCAGGTAGTAAACATCGAACCACCTGTTAAAATAATACCAATACTGACATAAGTTTTAACGCTTGGGTCCGTCACTAAGTTTAAACTGCTTAAAGCATTAAAACCTGCAGTAATACCAATTGATTGTACAAAGGCCAACACGATCGTCAAATATCTTGCCGTCTGATTTAATTTTCGGCGACCCACTTCACCTTGTTTGCTCCATTCTACAAATCGTGGAACAATATCCATTTGCAATAATTGAACAACAATTTGTGCGGTAATATATGGTGAAACTCCCATTGCCAAAATCGAATAGTTAGTCAAACCGCCACCGCTGAAAGTGTTTAAGATACTAACTAACCCTGAAGATGCAACGCTATTCAAAGCTTTAGCGTTGATCCCAGGGACCGTGATATATGTGCCTAAACGAAATACAATCAAGACGCCTAGAGTAAACAGAATCTTATTACGAATATCTTTGACAGCTAGAGCGTTCTTCATCGTTTTAAGCATTAAATCACCTCAGCTTGACCGCCAGCAGCTTCAATTGCTTCTTTTGCAGCTGCAGAAAATTTATTTGCTTTAACAGTTAACTTTTTAGTTAATTGACCATTGCCAAGAACTTTCACACCAGCTTTTTCATTTTTAACAATTTTCTTTTCAACTAACAAAGTTGGCGTAACTTCTGTACCATCTTCAAAAGTATCAAGCATCTTTAAATTTACAACTGCATATTCTTTACGATTAATATTTTTAAAACCACGTTTTGGCATCCGCCGGAACAATGGCATCTGACCACCTTCAAAGCCCAAGCGAACTTTGCCACGTGCTTTTTGACCCTTTTGACCACGGCCAGCAGTCTTGCCATTACCAGATGAAGTTCCACGACCAACACGATTACGAACTTGACGAGAACCTTCATTTGCTTTTAATTCATGCAATTTCACCAAAAAGGCACCTCCTTTAATTCAGAATTTTCTTAATCAGCTAATTCAACTGCAACCAAGTGATTGATTTTTGCAATTGCACCACGAGTTGCTGCATTATCAGGTAAAACAACTGAACTATTAATACGTCCAAGGCCTAGAGCTTTAACTACCTCACGTTGTTTTTGCGGACGGCCAATGACGCTACGAGTTAATGTAACTTTTAAATTTGCCATTTTCTAACGCCCTCCTTATTCAACTAAATGTTGCGTTGAAACGCCGCGTAAAGCAGCCACTTCAGCATTACTCTTCAGCTTTGCCAATCCGTTCATCGTTGCTCTAACAACGTTGACTGGAGTGTTTGAACCAAGTGATTTACTAGTTACATCAGCAACACCAGCCAATTCCATAACGGCCCTAACAGCTCCACCAGCTGCAACACCAGAACCAGCAATAGCAGGTTTTAATAAAATTCGACTACCACTGTGCTCACCTAAAACTTCGTGTGGTAATGTTTCTCCAACCATTGGCACCTCGATCAAATTCTTACGAGCTGCATCAACTGCTTTGCGAATAGCATCCGGAACTTCTTGTGCTTTCCCAGTTCCAAATCCTACATGACCGTTGTGATCACCAACAATTACCAAGGCAGCAAAACGCAAACGACGTCCACCTTTAACCACTTTTGTGATCCGATTGATAGCAACCACACGATCTTCTAAATCCAATTTTGCTGGATCAATAAAAGCCATAAACTATTTCCCTCCCTTGATTAAAAGTCTAATCCATTTTCGCGAGCAGCATCAGCCAATGCTTCAACCCGACCATGATATAAATAACCGCCACGATCAAAGACAACTTCTTTAATACTTTTTTCAACAGCACGCTTAGCGACTAACGCACCAACTGAAGCAGCCTGTTCTGTTTTGGTTTTGCCATTAACTTCTTCGTCTAATGTAGAGGCACTAACAAGCGTCACACCCGCTACGTCATCAATTACTTGAGCGTAGATGTTTTTGTTTGAACGATAAACATTTAAGCGTGGGCACTTAGCTGTACCAGAGACTTTTCCACGAACACGGAAATGACGTTTTTGCCGTGTTTTATTTTTGTCTGGTTTTGTAATCAAAATTTTCACCTCTTAAATAGTTAATAATTATTTACCAGTCTTGCCTTCCTTGCGACGTACATATTCACCAACGTAGCGAATACCTTTACCCTTGTAAGGCTCTGGGGCACGAGTCAAGCGAATCCTTGCAGCAAGGTCGCCAACCTTTTCTTTTGAAATACCTGACACAACAATTGAAGTTGCTGAAGGTGCTTCAAGTTTGATTTCATCTGTTGATTCGAATTCTACTGGATGAGAATAACCAACGTTCAAAATCAAGGTCTTGCCTTTCATTTGAGCACGGTAACCGACACCTCTAAGCTCAAGTTCCTTCTTGAAACCTTCTGTGACACCAAGTACCATATTATGAAAGTTAGCTCGACTTGTTCCATGTAACGCCCTTGTTTTGCTATCATCAGCTGAACGATCAAACTTGACAACATTATCTTTAATTTCAAAAGAGATTTTGTCAGAAAATTCACGTGTCAATTCACCCTTAGGCCCTTTGACAGTAATTTTGCCGCCATCTTTTTTTACTTCAACACCCGCCGGCAATACAACTTCTTTATAACCAATTCGACTCACAAGTTACACCTCCCTGCTTTTTAATTTTACCAAACGTAGGCAAGAACTTCTCCACCAATTTTCTTTGCTCTCGCTTGTTTGTCCGTGATAACTCCTTCAGAAGTCGAAAGAATTGCAATTCCCAAACCATTTAGAACTTTAGGAACAGCGTCAGATTTAACATATGATCTCAAACCGGGTTTAGAGATACGTTTAATTCCAGAAATTACACGCTCATTGTCTTTGCTGTACTTTAAGAAAATACGGATCATACCCTGCTTATTATCATCGATGTATTCAACATCCCGAACGAATCCTTCATTTTTTAAGATCTCTGCAATATCATGCTTGATTTTTGATGCCGGAATTTCTACTGATTCATGCTTAGCTAAACTAGCATTCCGAATCCGTGTCAAAAAGTCTGCAATCGGATCTGTCATGGCCATTGATTTTGCCCTCCTTTTTCAAAAAATATAATTTACCAGCTAGCCTTTTTCATACCAGGAATCTGGCCCTTATGTGCCAGTTCACGCAGGCAAACACGGCATAACTTAAATTTGCGATAAACTGAATGAGGACGTCCACAACGTGCACAACGTGTATATTCCTGTGACGAGAACTTTGCTGGACGTTTGTTCTTAGCAATTTGTGATTTTTTAGCCAATGTAAAACCCCCTTTTATTTAGCAAATGGCATTCCTAGTTTTGTCAATAGTTCATGTGCCTCTTCATCAGTCTGAGCAGTGGTTACTAAAACAATATCCATCCCACGAACTTTGTTAACATCATCAAAATCAATTTCTGGGAAAATCAATTGTTCACGAATTCCTAATGTATAATTTCCGCGACCATCAAAGGCCCGTTTGCTAACGCCATGAAAATCACGAACACGCGGCAATGAAACCGAAACTAATTTATCAAGAAAATCATACATCCGGCTAGCCCGTAAAGTTACCTTTGTGCCAATCGGCATTCCTTCACGTAAGCGGAAGCCAGCGATCGATTTCTTTGCTTTCGTAATAATTGGCTTTTGACCGGAAATCAATGTCAATTCTTCAACAGCTTCATCCAAATTCTTTGAATTCGAAACAGCATCACCAACACCCATGTTGATCACAATTTTTTCAACCTTTGGCACTTGCATAATTGAAGTATAATTAAACTTTTCCATTAAAGCAGGAACGATCTCTTTATCATACTTTTCTTTTAAACGATTTGTCATGAAGATTTTATCCTCCCTTCTCGATTTACTTATCTAAAATTTCACCGCTTTTTTTTGAAAAACGGACTTTTTTGCCGTCGACAATCTTGTGGCCGACACGAGTTGGATGGTTGTTTGAAGGATCAAGCACAGCAACATTTGATACATGAATCGGTGCTTCAACCTCAACAATTCCACCGTTTGGATTAGTATTGCTTGGTTTTTGATGTTTTTTAATTACGTTAACACCTTTAACAATTACACGTTGCTCTTTCAATAAGACTTTTTCAACAACGCCTTCCTTGCCTTTATCTTTACCAGCAATTACTTTTACTTTATCATTCTTTTTTACGAACATCTTCGCACCTCCTTGAGCAATTGGCTTAAATTACAATACTTCAGGTGCTAAGGAAACAATTTTCATAAAGTTTCCATCACGTAATTCACGTGCCACCGGTCCGAAAATACGAGTCCCTTTTGGTGATTTGTCATCATTAATAATAACTGCAGCATTCTCATCGAACTTAATGTAAGAACCGTCAACACGATGCGTACCAAATTTTGTCCGTACAACTACTGCTTTGACAACATCGCCCTTTTTGACAACGCCACCTGGTGTTGCTTGTTTTACCGTAGCAACAATAATATCACCGACATTTGCTGTTTTAACTCTTGAACCCCCTAAAATTTTAATTACTAAAATTTCACGAGCTCCAGAGTTGTCAGCAACTTTTAAACGACTTTCCTGTTGGATCACTGGATGTGTCCTCCTTTCGCAAACAAATCAGAATACGAATCAAGTAGATCGCTAATTAATCTAAGAATCTAAGCATTAAATAATAACTGCTTTCTCAACGACATCAACTAAACGAAAACGCTTGGTCGCTGACAATGGACGTGTTTCCATGATCCGTACAACGTCGCCAATTTTTGCTTCATTATTCTCATCATGAGCTTTGAATTTCTTTGAATATTTAACACGTTTGCCGTATTCTTTATGATTTTTATATGTTTCAACGACAACGGTAATTGTTTTATCCATTTTGTCAGAAACGACCCGACCTTGATAAACTTTACGTTGATTGCGAGTTTCAGCCATGCTTTATTTGCCCCCTTTTCGTATTCTATTTCTTAAGTTCTTCTTGTCGTAAAACAGTCTTAATACGAGCAATCGACTTACGAACTTCCTTTAATCTAGCAGTATTCTGCAACTGACCAGTTGCAAGTTGAAAACGCAGATTAAAAAACTCTTTCTTAAATTCTTCTTCTTTTTTGAGCATTTCAGCAGTGGTTAATTCTTTAATTTCTTTAGTTTTCATTCGATTCGCCACCTACTTCCTCACGTTTTACAAACTTAGTTCTGATAGGCAGTTTGTAAGAAGCCAATCTAAATGCTTCACGTGCAACTTCTTCAGAAACATCACCAATTTCAAACAAAATTTTACCACGTTTTACTGGAGATACCCAACCTTCAGGAGCACCTTTCCCAGAACCCATCCGAACACCAATTGCTTTTGATGTATATGATTTATGAGGGAAAATTTTAATCCAAACTCTTCCACCACGTTTCATATAACGCGTCATAGCAATTCTGGCAGCTTCGATCTGACGGTTTGTAATCCAATGTGAATCAAGTGCTTGTAGACCATATTCTCCAAATGCTATGGTCTTACCGCCCTTAGCTTCACCCCGCATCTTACCGCGAAATTCACGACGATGCTTTGTCCGCTTTGGTACTAACATAGACTATTTCCCTCCTTCGCGGTTTGCCTTTTTCTCAGGCAGCACCTCTCCACGATAGATCCAAACTTTAACACCCAATCTACCATAAGTTGTGGCTGCTTCTGTCCAGGCATAATCAACATCCGCACGTAATGTATTCAGTGGAACAGTTCCTTCAGAAAAATGCTCAACTCGAGACATATCTGCTCCATTTAAACGACCAGCAACCTGGACTTTAATACCCTTGGCTCCAGCTCGCATTGTCCGTTGAATTCCTTGCTTCATGGCCCGACGAAATGCAACACGATTTTCCAACTGCTCAGCAATTGCCTCTCCAACCAATTTAGCATCAAGATCCGGTTTTTTGATTTCAACGATATTAATGTGAACACGTTTGCCAGTTAATTTATTTAATTGATTACGAAGCTTTTCTACCTCAGCTCCACCTTTACCAATGACCATTCCTGGCTTGGCTGTATGAACTGAAATATTTACTCTCTTAGCAGCACGTTCAATTTCAATGGTTGAAACCGAAGCGTCAGCTAACTTTGTCTGAATGTATTTCCGAATATGCAAATCTTCATGCAAATTATCCGCAAAATCTTTTTCAGCATACCATTTAGCATCCCAATCACGAATAATTCCGACACGCAATCCAGTTGGATTTACTTTTTGACCCACGCATTATCCCTCCTTATTTGCTTGATACAACGACTGTAATATGACTTGTTCGTTTGTTGATCGGAGAAGCTGAACCTTTAGCTCTTGGACGAAAACGTTTCAAGGTTGGTCCTTCGTTGACAAATGCTTCACTGACTACAAGATCCTCTGCATCAAGATCAAAATTATTTTCTGCATTGGCAATTGCAGATTTTAAAACTTTTTCAATAATAGTAGCTCCAGCTCTTGGAGTAAATTTCAAAATACCTAAAGCTTCGGCAACACTTTTACCGCGAATCAGATCAATCACCAGCCGTGCTTTACGAGCAGGGATTCGAACTGTTTTGGCAGTTGCTTTTGCTGATGTAACTTGTTCAGCCATTTATAACCCTCCCTTACTTAACAGCTGTTTTTTTGTCATCTGTTCCATGGCCATGGAATGTCCGGGTCGGTACAAATTCTCCTAATTTATGACCAACCATATCTTCTTGAATATATACCGGAACATGCTTACGTCCGTCATAAACGGCAATTGTATAACCAATGAAGCTTGGGAAAATTGTTGAACGACGCGACCAAGTCTTGATAACTGATTTCTTTTCTTTATCTGCTTGTGCTTCAATTTTTTTCATTAAATGAGCATCTGCAAAAGGTCCTTTTTTCAAACTGCGACTCAATGTAAATCCTCCTTTCGGACTTAAAAGATTTTAAACAACTAATTTAAGCTTAGGCATTACGCTTACGCACAATAAACTTATCAGATTTTGCCTTCTTCGAACGTGTCTTGTAACCAGCGGTCTTTTTGCCCCACGGAGACATTGGACTTGGACGACCAACAGGAGCTTTACCTTCACCACCACCATGTGGATGATCGTTAGGGTTCATAACAGAACCACGAACCTTTGGACGACGACCAGCCCAGCGTGTCCGGCCTGCTTTTCCACTATTGATCAATTCATGCTGTTCATTACCAACAGCTCCAATAGTTGCTCGACAATCAGCTAAAATCATACGAACTTCACCAGAGTTAAGCCGAACTAAAACATATTTATCTTCTTTACCTAAAACTTGTGCAGAGGTACCCGCAGCACGAACTAATTGACCACCCTTGCCAGGTTTTAACTCAATATTGTGAACAATCATTCCAACTGGAATTTCTGAAAGCTTTTTAGAATTTCCAACTTTAATATCTGCATTATCACCTGATTGCACTACTTGGTCTACTTCTAAGTCCTTTGGTGCAATGATATATGACTTAGTACCATCAGCATAAACCAACAATGCAATGTTGGCCGAGCGATTTGGATCATACTCAATCGCCTTGACTGTTGCTGGAACATCATCTTTAAGTCGCTTGAAGTCAATCAAACGATATTGACGTTTATGACCGCCACCACGATGACGAACCGTAATACGACCATAACTGTTACGGCCAGCTGTCTTGCTCTGTGAAACTAGTAAGGATTTTTCAGGCACAGTTTTGGTGATTTCTGAAAAATCGGAACCAGTCATATTGCGACGGCCGTTTGAGGTCGGTTTGAATTTCTTGATCCCCACGTGAATTCCCTCCTATGTTAATTATTCTTCAAAAAACTTGATCGCTTTTGAATCGGTACTCAAGGTTGCAATTGCTTTGCGACGTTTGTTAGTGTAACCAACAAAACGACCAACGCGTTTTTTCTTACCTTTGACATTGATAACATTCAGTTTTACTACTTTAACATCAAACATTTCTTCAATTGCAGCTTTAATTTGTGGCTTTGTTGCTTGAGTTGCTACATCAAAAACATAGCGTTTGCTATCCATATCAGCTGTAGATGCCTCAGTAATAACTGGTTTTAAAATTATTTTTTGTGATTCCATTATGCAAGAACCTCCTCTACTTGAGAAAGAGCTTCTTGAGTCATGACTAACTTATCATTATTAAGAATATCTAAAACATTGACATTCTTAGCATTAATGACCGTAACATTTGCCAAATTACGAGCTGATAAAGCAGCCAAGTCATTGCCATCTTCAAGAACTACTAAAACTTTAGTCGCAACATCCAAGCTTGCCAAAACTTTAGCAAAATCTTTGGTTTTTGGTGCTTCAAAAGTTAATTTATCAACAACGATCAATCCTTGATCGACCACTTTTTGCGACAAAACAGACTTGATTGCTAAGCGACGAACTTTTCTCGGAAGTTTATAACTGTATGAACGTGGTGTTGGTCCAAAGACGGTTCCACCACCAACCCATTGCGGTGAACGAATTGAACCTTGACGAGCGCGACCGGTTCCTTTTTGACGCCATGGCTTTTTACCACCACCAGAAACTGCACTCCGATTCTTTACCGCATGAGTTCCTTGACGTAAAGATGCACGCTGCATAAGTACAGCGTCAAACACAACACTTTCATTTGGTGTGATTCCAAAAACTTCTTCGCTTAATGAAACCTCACCATTTTTGCTACCATCTTGCTTATATAATGCAACTGTCGGCATTTAAACTTCCTCCTTTCCTAATTATTTTTCTTTTACTGTGCCAGTAATCGTTACTAATGATTTGTTTGCACCAGGAACATTTCCTCTGATCAACAAAACATTATTGTCGGTATCAGCTTTAACAATTTGCAGGTTTTTAATTGTTACCCGTTTGTTACCCATTCTACCCGGTAAAACCTTGCCTTTGAAAACACGGTTAATAATAACACCCATTGATCCTGGACGACGATGGTACCGAGAACCATGAGCCATTGGTCCACGTGATTGTCCCCAGCGTTTAATGTTGCCTTGGAAGCCATGGCCTTTCGATGTGCCGGTAACGTCAACTACATCCCCAGCTGCAAAGATATCAGCTTTTACTTCGTCTCCTACTTTATAGTCTCCCAGCTCAACATCTCTGATTTCACGAATGAAGCGCTTAGGAGCAGTTTTTGCTTTTGCTGCATGACCCTTAGCAGGTTTGTTAGCTAAGACTTCGCGTAAATCATCAAAACCTAATTGAACAGCCTCGTAACCGTCATTTTCAGCAGTTTTGACTTGCAAAACAACGTTAGATCCAACTTCAACAACAGTAACTGGGATCAATTCGCCATTTTCAGCAAAGACTTGCGTCATACCTACTTTTTTTCCTAAGATTCCTTTTTTGGTCATGTCTACACCTCCAAATTTAAATTTGATTTTCTCTCTAAATTACAGCTTGATCTCAATATCAACGCCGCTTGGCAAATCCAGTTTCATCAATGAATCAACTGTTTTTGGTGTTGGGTTGATAATATCGATTAAACGTTTATGTGTTTGCATTTCGAATTGTTCACGTGAATCCTTATATTTATGTGGTGCACGAATCACCGTGTACAATGTCCGCTCTGTCGGCAACGGAATTGGACCTGAAATTGCAGCCCCTGTTCTCTTAGCAGTCTCAACGATTTTGTCTGCTGACTGGTCGAGAATCCGATGCTCGTATGCCTTTAAACGAATCCGAATTTTTTGTTTTGCCATTTTATTCCCTCCTTCGTCTATTTTAAAAATAAGACTAGCTCCGCGAAAATTACCGCCGCACCCCATGGCAATGCTTCCGGGTGTGTCGCAACCTTTCGCATCAATGCTCACACAATCAGTAATTGTGCGCACTCATCCCATGACAAGTACCTTACTATAATAACTGTTTTCTCCATTCAAATCAAGAATAAAATTATTAATTCTTGTTTTTTTTCAAAAAAAGTGTATCTTTTGGATTAAGGTAGAGCCAAGGAGGTGCTATTTTGCCAAAAGCATTATTGATAATTGATTATACAAACGACTTTGTAGCTGATTCAGGAGCATTAACTTGTGGTCAACCTGGTCAAAAAATTGAGAAAGCAATTCTTTCATTAGCTAACTCGTTTTTGAAAAAAAATCACTGGATCATCTTTCCAACTGATCTGCATCAAAGAAAAGACCCTTATCATCCAGAAACCAATCTTTTCCCACCTCATAACCTCAAAGATACGTGGGGAAGAAAATTATTTGGAAAAGTTAACGACTGGTATCAACAAAACCAGGAAAATTCCCACGTTTGTTTTCTTGACAAAAATCGCTATTCAGCTTTTGCTAATACAAATTTAGAAAACTATCTACGCAGTCGCAAAATCGATGAGCTTTGGTTAACTGGCGTTTGTACTGATATTTGTGTTTTACACACAGCTATTGATGCTTATAATAAGAATTTTAAGATCGTGGTACCGCAATTAGCTGTCGCTAGTTTTGATCCACAAGGACATCAATGGGCTTTGCGGCATTTCAAAAATTGTTTAGCTGCAAGCATCATTTAAATCAAAAAAGGAAACTCAAACTGAGTTTCCTTTTTTGGTTTTAGGCAGCATTCCCGCCATTTTTCTTAATAATTTCTTCTTGAATTGATTTTGGTACTGGTTCGTAATGATCCATAGTCATAGTAAATGTACCACGACCCTGGGTTGCAGAACGCAAAGTTGTAGCATAACCAAACATTTCCGCAAGTGGAACAAAGGCTTTAACCATTTGGGCATTACCACGGTTTTCCATTCCTTCAACTCGGCCGCGACGGGCAGTTACGTGTCCCATAACATCTCCTAAGTAATCCTCAGGGGCCACAATTTCCACCCGCATAATTGGTTCAAGAATTACTGCACCTGCCACTTTGGAAGCATTTCTCAAAGCTAGTGAAGCTGCAATTTTGAATGCCGCTTCACTTGAATCGACTTCGTGATAGCTACCATCATAGAGCTTAGCTTTCACATCAATCAACGGATAGCCTGCTAAAACACCATTCTTCATAGCTTCTTTTAGACCGGCCTCAACAGCTGGAATATACTCACGTGGAACAACGCCACCGACAATTGCATCTTCAAATTCAAAGCCCTTGCCTTCATCATTTGGAGTAAACTCAATCCAAACATCACCATATTGGCCTTTACCACCAGACTGATGAACAAACTTGCCTTGAACTGAAACTTGTTTGGTGAAGGTTTCACGATAAGCAACTTGTGGCTCACCAACTCTAGCATCAACTTTAAATTCACGCCGCATCCGATCAACGATGATATCCAAATGCAATTCACCCATGCCGGCAATTAAAGTTTCACCAGTTTCAGGATTAGTTTCAGCTTTAAAGGTTGGATCTTCTTCAGCCAGTTTTTGTAAAGCAACATCCATTTTATCTTGATCAGCTTTAGTTTTAGGTTCAATTGATACTTGGATAACTGGATCTGGGAAATCCATTGATTCAAGGATCAATGGATGATCAACATCTGTCAAGGAATCACCGGTTGTAGTTGCTTTTAAACCAATTGCAGCAGCAATGTCACCTGAAAATACTTCAGGGATCTCTTTACGATGATTTGAATGCATTTGCAGTAAACGTCCAACACGTTCACGTTTATCTTTAGTTGCATTCAAAACATAAGAGCCAGATTCAAGCGTTCCAGAATAAACTCTAAAGAAAGTCAAACGTCCAACAAATGGATCGGTTGCAATCTTAAAGGCTAAACCAGCAAATGGCTTATCGTCGCCAGCTGTCAATTCAACTTCATCATCAGTATCTGGATCAGTGGCTTTATAAGGCTTAACATCTAATGGGGAAGGCAAATAGTCATTCACACCATCAAGCATCATCTGAACACCCTTGTTTTTGAAAGCTGAACCAGCAAATACTGGATAAATTTCCAAATTCAAAGTAGCTTTACGGATCGCTGCTTTAATTTCTTCAACAGTGATTTCTTCGCCACCAAGATATTTTTCCATAATACCGTCATCAACATCAGCAATTTCTTCAATCATTTGTTCACGACGTTTTTGTGCTTCTGCTTTATAATCATCAGGAACATCGACTGTATCCCATTTCGAACCTAATTTATCTTCATCATAAATATCGGCTTTCATTTCAACTAAGTCGATAACACCTTCAAAATTATCTTCAGCACCAATCGGCATTTGAACAGCTACCGCATTAGCCTGCAAGCGATCATGAATAGTGCTGACTGAATAGTCAAAATCTGCACCGATTTTATCCATTTTGTTGACAAAAACGATTCTTGGAACTGAATAAGTCGTGGCTTGACGCCAAACATTTTCAGTTTGGGGTTCAACACCTGATTGTGCATCTAAAACAACAACTGCACCATCAAGCACACGTAAAGAACGTTCAACTTCAACAGTAAAATCAACGTGTCCTGGAGTATCAATGATGTTGATTCGATGATCTTTCCATTGTGCCGTCGTAGCAGCTGATGTAATTGTAATTCCACGTTCCTTTTCCTGAGCCATCCAGTCCATTTGAGAATCACCATCATGAGTTTCTCCAATTTTGTGAATTTTACCAGTGTAGTAAAGAATACGTTCAGTTGTTGTAGTTTTCCCTGCATCAATATGAGCAACAATCCCAATGTTTCGCGTTTTTTCAAGCGGAAATTCACGTTTATTAGCCATCTTTGAGAATTTCTCTCCTTTCAGAATTATGACCAATCTCAAAAAATCAATTGTAGTTCCTTAAAAAAATGACTACTATAAGGGTTTACCCAAACCATATAATAGCCATTTACTAAAAATTACCAACGATAATGTGCAAATGCTCGGTTTGCATCTGCCATTTTATGTGTATCTTCACGTTTTTTAACTGAAGCACCAGTATTATTTGCTGCATCGATAATTTCTTTTGCTAATCTTTCTGGCATCGTATGTTCGCCGCGAAGACGAGAATAGTTTACGATCCAACGTAAGCCTAATGTTGTTCTTCTGTCAGGACGAACTTCAATCGGCACTTGATAGTTAGATCCACCGACACGCCGAGCACGAACTTCAAGTACTGGCATAACATTTTTCATAGCTTCTTCAAAAACGTCCAATGGTTCATTGCCAGTCTGTTCTTTAATTAAATCGAAAGCTTCATACAAAATTTTTGAAGCTGTCCCACGTTTGCCATCGATCATTAAATGGTTGATCAAGCGCGTAACCAATTTAGATTTGTAAATTGGATCTGGGAGCACTTCACGCTTTGAAACTGCACCTTTTCTTGGCATTTAAATAACCTCCTAATATTCCTTTTTAACTTGATTACTTCTTTGGTTTCTTAGTACCATACTTCGAACGGCCCTGTTTACGATCAGTTACACCGGCTGTATCCAAAGCACCACGAACGATATGATAACGAACACCAGGAAGGTCTTTAACACGGCCACCACGAATCAAAACAACACTATGTTCCTGTAAATTATGACCAATTCCAGGAATATAAGCAGTAACTTCGATTAAGTTTGACAAACGAACACGAGCATACTTCCGCAAAGCTGAATTAGGCTTCTTGGGGGTCATAGTCCCGACACGAGTAGCTACTCCACGTTTTTGTGGTGCAGGATTGTTAGTCTGAGCTTTGTTATAACTGTTGTAACCGAAGTTTAAAGCAGGCGAATTTGACTTAGAAGTCTTTGATTTGCGCCCTTTACGAATCAACTGATTAATTGTTGGCATCTAATGCTTCTCCTCCTAATATTTTCTCTAATTTAAGTACACACATCCAGGCGGTTCATTTTTTTGTAAAAATAAAAGCCCAAACGTACTATGAATGCTAACGTTCCACAGTCAGCATGTTCCGCACAGTACGGAAGAACTGTTCACATAAAGCACCTTGACTAGGTTACCACGATATATAAAAGCTTGTCAACCTAAATTGTTTCTTCATTTTGCGTATTTATCTGCTGAGGAGGAAAATTTATGATTATAGCTTGTTTATGTTTCAGCTTAGGTTGTTGCTGGGGATCTTTTTTCTGGTGTTCACACTGGCGAATGCAACACCGGCTTTCCTTAAAAATTAAACGTTCTTTTTGTGATCACTGTCTTCATCAATTGGGCTGGCTTGAATTGATCCCACTGTTCAGCATCATTGTTTTGCGCGGTAAATGTCGGTATTGTCAACGATCGATTGCTTTCAATAGTACATTTTGTGAATTCTTTTTTGGAGTAGAATTCCTTTTGCTTAGTTTTAACTATCATAATTCACTAGAACTTATTTTGATTTATCTACTTGTTTGTTGGAGCAGTTGGCTAGCGCTTGAAGATTGGCACACGATGGTGGTTTCAGCTATCATTCTTTGGTCGGGAAATCTGTTTTTTCTATTAGGCTCACTGTTTGTCAATAAATTTTGTTTTCAAAGTTTTGATCTCATTTGTCTTTTATTTGTCATTCTTAGTTTCTTCGTGCTTAACCACTGGCTTGGCAGCGGTGATCTAATTTTTTTAATTACTATTTATTATTGTGTCGGTTTCAATAAATTATTGTTTCTACTTTTGATTGCCTCACTAGGTGGAATAGTTTATTGTTGGTATTTTCGAGAAAATAAAATTCCTTTCTTGCCGCTACTGGCATCAAGTCTGCTAATCGTTTTGATTCTTTAATAAAAAGGCCCGGCTAGTTAAACTAGCCGAGCTAAAAAACTATTTTATTAATTACTTAGATGTTGGATCAGTTTTAGCTGATTCTTCATCCTTCATTTGCTGTTCAATATCTGAAATTGAATAAACATTTTGAGAAACTCCGCCAATCTCTTTCGGCTTGATTTGACGATAAAGTGGCATTCCAGTTCCAGCTGGAATCAGTTTGCCAATAATAACATTTTCTTTCAAACCAATCAATGGATCATTCTTCCCACGAATAGCTGCATCTGTCAGAACACGAGTAGTTTCCTGGAAGGAAGCAGCTGATAAGAAACTATTAGTTTCCAATGATGCTTTAGTGATTCCCAATAAGACCGGACGAGCTGTTGCTGGAATTGCACCTTTAACTAAGGTATCACGATTACGGTCCTTAAAATCATTAATATCCATTAAAGTGCCAGGTAAAAGGTCTGTGTCTCCTGGATCCATAACCCGAATCTTACGTAACATTTGCCGAGCCATAACTTCAATATGCTTATCGGCAATTTCAACACCTTGCATTCGGTAAACTTTTTGGACTTCACGCAAGATATAATTTTCAGTTGACAAGACATCACGAACTTTGATTAATTCTTTGGGATCGATTGAACCAACTGTCAATGGATCACCACGATGAACCTGATCGCCTTCAGCCACTTTCAAGACCGCTGTAAATGGCAAGCTATATTTTCGAGTATCAGTTTCACCTTTGACCGTTACGGTCTTAGTCCGCTCAGCTGGGTTTTCTTCAACTGAATCAATCACACCAGTAACTTCAGAGATCTTGGCCAAACCTTTTGGATTACGAGCTTCAAAAATTTCCTGAACACGAGGCAAACCTTGTGTAATATCATCACCAGCAACTCCACCAGTATGGAAGGTCCGCATAGTCAACTGCGTACCAGGTTCACCAATTGATTGAGCAGCAACTGTTCCGACCGCTTCACCAACTTCAACTTGATCGCCGGTTGCCATATTGCGACCGTAGCATTTCTCGCAAACACCATGACGGGTGTTGCAGGTAAAGGCTGACCGAATCGTAACCTTTTCAACTCCAGCATCAATAACTGCTTGAGCTTTGTCTCCATCGATCATTTCATTTGCTGGAACAATCACTTCACCAGTTTTCGGATTTTTAACAGTCTTCATTGCGTAACGACCCAAAATTCGATCGTAAAGTGGCTCAATCATTTCATTGCCTTCTTTAATGGCAGTTACATCTAAGCCACGATCGGTTCCACAATCTTTTTCACGAATGATAACATCCTGAGCAACATCAACTAAACGTCGAGTTAAATAACCTGAATCTGCAGTCTTTAAAGCTGTATCTGTCATACCTTTCCGCGCGCCGTGGGTAGAAATAAACATTTCCATCACTGATAGCCCTTCACGAAAGTTAGAAACAATTGGCAGTTCCATCGTTTTACCATTAGGAGCAGCCATCAGGCCACGCATGCCAGCCAACTGGGTAAAGTTTGAAATATTGCCACGAGCCCCAGAATCAGACATCATTTGAATTGGGTTCTTTGGATCCATGTTTTGAACTAATTTATCCTGAATCTGATCCTTGGCATTATTCCATATAGCAATTACACGATTATAGCGTTCATCTTCAGTAATTAAGCCACGCCGGAATTGTTTAGCAACCGTTGCAACTTCTTTATGTGCTCGCTCAATGATGGCAGGCTTTTCTTTCAGATCGGTTACATCAGCCATTCCAACTGTCAACCCAGAACGAGTTGACTCGTAGTAACCTAAATCTTTAATTCGATCCAAAAATTTTGAAGTCTCAGTCACTTTAAATTTTTTGTATACTTGGGCAATAATATCACTCAAGAACCCTGCCTTAAATGGTCCAACTAATGGTTGATCTGCCAAAAACTGACGAATATCAGTTCCTAGTTCTAAAAAGTATTTATCAGGAGTTTGAATAGTTAAATTCTCTTCAGTTGGTTCATTTAAATAAGGAAAATCTTTCGGTAAGATTTCATTAAAGAATGCTTTACCAACGGTCGTAACCATTACGCGTTGTTTTTGCCAATCTGTAAATGGTTTCCCACTAGCGGCTAATGATGAAGTTTGCAAACCAATTCTTGTATGCAAATGGACATAATTATTTTGATAAGCTGTCCGAATCTCATTAACATCTTTGAAAATCATTCCTTCGCCTTCACGATCAGCTTCTTCAACAGTCATATAGTAGTTACCAATAACCATATCCTGTGAAGGAGTAACGATCGGTTTACCATCTTTTGGCGCTAAGATGTGGTGGGCAGCCAGCATCAGCAAACGAGCTTCAGCTTGAGCTTCATCAGAAAGTGGCACATGAATCGCCATCTGATCACCATCAAAATCGGCATTATAAGCCTCACAAGCCAAAGGATGCAATCTCATTGATTTTCCATCAACCAACCTTGGTTCAAAGGCTTGAATACCCAGGCGATGTAAAGTAGGCGCTCGGTTTAATAAGACTGGATGTTCTTTGATAACTTCTTCAAGGACATCCCAAATGTCTTCATCACGTCGTTCAAGTTTTCGCTTGGCATTTTTAATGTTTGAAGCCATTCCACGCTTAACAAGCTCTTTCATCATGAATGGTTTGAACAACTCCAAAGCCATTTCATGTGGAATACCCATTTCGTTCATTTTAAGTTTTGGTCCCACATCAATAACTGACCGTCCAGAATAATCAACACGTTTACCTAACAAGTTTTGACGAAAACGACCTTGCTTGCCTTTTAACATATGTGATAATGATTTTAATGGTCGATTCCCGGGCCCTGTTACTGGACGTCCTCGGCGACCATTATCAATCAAAGCATCTACAGCTTCCTGCAACATTCGTTTTTCATTTTGAACAATAATTCCAGGTGCATGCAGATCTAACAAGCGTTTTAACCGGTTATTTCGGTTAATTACCCGCCGATATAAATCGTTCAAATCTGAAGTGGCAAAACGACCACCTTCTAGTTGAACCATTGGCCGCAAATCTGGTGGAATAACTGGAACTGCATCCATTACCATCCATTCAGGTTTGTTTCCAGATTCCAAGAAGGCTTCCAAAATATCCAACCGGCGCACTGCCCGGGTCCGCTTTTGACCGGTCGCTTCTTTCAATTCCTCTTTCAATTCGACACATTCTTTTTCAAGATTAACATCTCTCAATAATGTCCGAACAGCTTCGGCACCCATCCCAGCTTTAAATTCCTGACCATACTTTTCACGTTTTTCACGGTACTCACGTTCAGTCAAAAGTTGCTTTTTCTCAAGTGGCGTATTACCCGGCTCGGTTACCACATATGATGCAAAATAAATGATTTCTTCTAGTGCTCGCGGACTCATATCCAAAACTAAGCCCATCCGACTAGGAATTCCTTTGAAATACCAAATATGAGTTACAGGTGCAGCCAATTCAATATGTCCCATCCGTTCACGACGAACTTTCGAACTAGTGACTTCAACGCCGCAACGATCACAAACGATTCCTTTATAGCGAATTCGTTTGTACTTACCGCAAGCACATTCCCAATCTTTAGTAGGACCAAAAATTCTTTCGTCAAACAAACCGTCTTTTTCTGGTTTCAAAGTACGGTAATTGATGGTTTCAGGTTTCTTTACTTCTCCATAAGACCAGCTTCGAATCTTATCGGAAGAAGCCAAACCAATCTGCATACTGTCAAATTTATTGACATCGATCAAAAAGACCGACCTCCTTTTTTGTTATGCTCAAATCTAATTTTCTGTCTTTGTTTCTGGATCATTCTCACTGCTTTTGGAGGAATCATCAACTTGAGCTTGTTCCTTCTTGGCAGCCTGCTCTTTAGCCAGTTTGCTCAACGCATCGACATTCATTACGTCGTCTTCATCATCATCCATATCACGCAACTCAATTTCATGCTTATCGGAATCGAGAACCTTCATATCCAAACCAAGTGATTGTAATTCTTTAACCAACACGCGAAATGATTCTGGAACACCTGGTTTTGGAATTGGCTCACCTTTAACAATTGCTTCATAGGTTTTAACCCGTCCAACAACATCATCCGACTTGTAAGTCAAAATTTCTTGTAAAGTATAGGCTGCACCATAAGCTTCAAGAGCCCAAACTTCCATTTCCCCAAAGCGCTGGCCACCGAATTGTGCTTTACCACCTAGGGGCTGCTGAGTAACTAATGAATACGGTCCAATTGAACGTGCATGGATCTTATCGTCAACCATATGAGCCAATTTCATATAGTACATAACACCAACTGCAATACGATTATCAAACGTTTCACCTGTTCGACCATCATAAAGCACGGTTTTACCATCATTATCTACGCCAGCTTCCTTCAAAGCCGCCCAGATATCACTATCACGAGCACCATCAAAAACAGGAGAAGCTACATGGATTCCCAATTTACGAGCAGCCATCCCTAAATGCAGATCCAAAACCTGACCAATGTTCATACGTGAAGGAACACCCATTGGACTTAACATGATATCAATTGGTGTACCGTCTGGCATAAATGGCATATCTTCCTCTGGGATCACAATTGAAACCGTCCCTTTATTTCCATGCCGTCCAGCCATTTTGTCACCAACTTGAATCTTACGTTTTTGAGCAATATACACACGAACCATCATATTAACTCCTGGGGCAAGTTCATCGCCAGCCTCACGCGTAAATATTTTGACATCTTGAACTATACCGCCACCGCCATGTGGAACCCGTAATGATGTATCACGAACTTCACGAGCTTTTTCACCAAAAATCGCATGCAGTAAACGTTCTTCAGCTGATAATTCAGTGACACCTTTTGGAGTGACCTTACCAACTAAAATGTCGCCATCATGTACTTCGGCTCCAACCCGGACAATTCCAAATTCATCAAGATCTTTCAGAGCATCTTCACCAACATTGGGAATCTCGCGTGTCATTTCTTCAGGCCCTAACTTAGTATCACGGGCTTCAGATTCATGTTCTTCAATATGGATCGAAGTATAAACGTCATCTTTAACTAACCGCTCACTAATAGCAATCGCATCTTCAAAATTATAACCATCCCACGTCATAAAGGCAATCAATGGATTTTGACCTAACGCTAATTCTCCACCTTCCATTGAAGGACCATCAGCTAAAATTTCATCATTATCAACATGATCACCAACATTAACTAGTGGACGCTGATTATAGTTTTTACCACCGTTTGATCGACGGAATTTCATTAATTTATATTTATCTAACGTACCATCATCACGACGAACGCGAATTTCACGAGCATCTACATATTCAACTGTACCATCATGTTTACTGATCAAAGCAACACCCGAATCATGAGCTGCCTTATACTCGATACCAGTTCCAACTAATGGTGCATGAGGATCGATCAACGGTACCGCCTGGCGCTGCATATTGGCACCCATCAAAGCTCGGTTAGAATCGTCATTTTCCAAAAATGGAATACATGCTGTTGCGACCGCGACAACCTGTTTAGGCGAAACATCCATATAATCAACTCTATCAACCGATATTTCAATGTTATTGCTCTTGCTCCGAGCCATAACAACATCATTAACAAATGAACCATCATCATTCAATGGTGAGTTTGCCTGAGCAATAACGTAATTATCTTCCTCATCGGCAGTCAAATAGTCAATTTTATCAGTGACTTTATGTGATGTCCAAGAAACACGGCGATATGGAGTTTCAATAAAGCCATATTTATTAACCCGAGCATAAGTTGACAAGCTGTTGATCAATCCAATATTTGGGCCTTCAGGTGTTTCAATTGGACACATTCGGCCATAATGGGTGTAATGAACATCACGAACTTCATAGCCAGCACGATCACGCGTCAAGCCACCAGGTCCTAAAGCCGAAAGACGACGTTTATGAGTCAATTCACCTAATGGGTTAGTTTGATCCATAAACTGTGACAGCTGTGAACTACCAAAGAATTCTTTAATTGAAGCTACAACTGGACGAATATTGATTAACTGTTGCGGAGTAACTGTTGCAGTATCTTGGATCGACATTCTTTCACGAACGACCCGTTCCATTCTTGACAAACCAATTCTGAACTGATTTTGCAATAATTCACCGACACAGCGAATCCGTCGATTACCTAAATGATCAATATCATCAGTTGTTCCGATTCCTTCTTGTAAATCGAAGAAATAATTCATTGAAGCAATAATATCCGCTGGCAAAATATGTTTGTATTTCAAATCGATATTGCCATTACCAATCACATTGACTACTTTTTCTGGATCATTTGGTGAATAAACCTTGATCACTTGAATAGTCATTGGATTAGTAACCACACCTTCATCTGAAGGTTGGAAAGTATAAGTCTTAAAATCTTTTCGCGTCAAATAAGGAGCAAGGTTATCCATGACTTGTTTGTCTAAGACTGTCCCTTTTTTGGCGATAATTTCCCCCGTATCTGGGTCAGCTAACGTTTCGGCAATGGTTAGATCCAGTAAACGTGTCTTGAGATTAAGCTTTTTATTGATCTTATAGCGACCAACTGGCGCTAAATCGTAACGTTTTGGATCAAAAAAACGAGCGGTCAATAAACTGCGAGCACTATCAGCCGTTTTAGGCTCACCAGGACGTAAACGTTCATAAATATCTTTTAAGGATTCCTCAACACGTGAATCCTCCTCATTTTTATGAACATCTTTTTCCAAAGTCAACATTAAGCTGTCATTTTGACCCATTAATTTAACAATTTCATCATCTGAACTAAAGCCAAGTGCTCTAATCAATTCTGTTAGTGGAATTTTTCGCGTCCGGTCAATGCGAACATATGCAATGTTTTTAGCATCTGTTTCATATTCTAGCCAAGCACCACGGTTAGGAATTACTGTCGTTCCATAATTCATTCGACCGCTTTTATCCATTTCAGCATTATAATAAACACCTGGTGAACGAACTAATTGGGAAACAATGACCCTTTCAGCCCCGTTGATAATAAAGGTACCCTGTTCAGTCATTAAAGGAAAGTCTCCAAAGAAAACATCTTGGGACTTGATTTCACCAGTTTCGTGGTTAACTAAATTCAAAGTAACATGCAATGGTGCCGAGTAATTGGCATCATGCTGCCGGGCTTCTTCAACACTATATTTAGGTTTCAATAATTGATAGTCGACAAATTCTAATGATAAATTGCCGGCGAAGTCTTCAATTGGCATGATATCTTCAAAGACTTCTCTGAGACCTTCATTCATAAACCAATTATAAGAATTGGATTGAATTTCAATCAAATTCGGCAGTTCAAGAACTTCCTTGATTCGTGCATAACTTCTGCGGGTCCGATGTTTCCCGTATTTAACAATATGTCCTGCCAAGTTGTTCACCTCTCAAAATATTTCTGTGAATCCCTAATGTTACATTTTGATTACATTTTCAAAAAATAATAAATTTAGGACAAAAAAAAACCAAAAACAGTTCTTCTTGCAATTAAGCAATCCACTATTTTTGCTTTTCTCGGTGATAGTTATGGACAATAGATCATAACTATCCGATAATTCACAGATTTTACTGCTTTAGGTTACTATTTTCTTCTTTAATTGTCAAGTCTTGTCGATGACTTTATTTTTGACTAACCGCTGACTTTTTTAAATCTTGATTGCTTTCTTTAACATTAATCACAATCTTGCCTTTGCTGGCTCCGACTGAAACAGCACTGCCAACTTTGATCTGCCCAGTGATCAACATCTCACTTAATTTGTCCTCAACTTCAGTTTGTAAAGCCCGCCGAATTGGCCGAGCACCATATTCAGGATCAAATCCTTTTTCAGCTACTAAATCGATTGCCGCTGGAGTAATTTTAATCTTGACATTTTGCTCCCGCACCCGATCTAAGACCTCTTTAGCCATCAATTTAACAATTTGATGCAATTCGTCTTTATTCAGTTGATGGAAAATAATCGTTTCATCGATACGATTCAAAAATTCAGGACGGAAAGTTTGTTTTAAGACTTCTTTGATTTTTGCTGACATAGCTTGGAAATCATCTTGAGCATTTTTACTGCTAAAACCAACCTGCTTTTCATCGCGTAAAGCTGTTGCTCCTAAGTTTGACGTCATAATAATGATCGTGTTTCGAAAATCAACTTTTCGACCCTTAGAATCCGTTAAATACCCATCATCTAAAACTTGCAGCAAAATATTAAAAACATCAGGATGCGCTTTTTCAATTTCATCAAATAAAACGACTGAATACGGATGTTGACGTACTTTTTCAGTCAATTGGCCCCCCTCATCATAACCAACATATCCTGGTGGTGAACCAACTAACCGACTGGTACTGTACTTTTCCATATACTCGCTCATATCGATCCGAATGATCGCACTTTCAGAACCAAACATAGCTTCCGCCAAAGCTTTAGCTAATTCTGTTTTACCGACACCTGTTGGTCCTAAGAACATAAAAGAACCAATTGGTCTATTAGGATCCTTCAAACCGCTGCGAGCCCGCCGAATAGCGCGTGAAACAGCCGAAACAGCCGCTTGCTGGCCAATGACCCTTTGATGCAGAATTTTCTCCAATTCAATCAACCGCATTGTTTCACTTTTGTTCATTTGGGTAACTGGAACTCCAGTCCATTCAGAAACAACTTGAGCAATATCTTCAGCATCGACAGCATCTTGATAATCACCAGCAGCTTGTTTTTCCAACAATTGCTCAATACTTTTACGTAAACTCAATTCTTTTTTTCGAATTGCAGCTGCATCCTCAAACCGTTCTTCGGTTAAAGCCGCTAATTTGTCGACTGATAATTGGTGGAGTTCATCCTTTTTGGTAGTCAACTTCTTGGTTTGTCCTGAATGACTAATATGAACTCGTGCAGCCGCTTCATCCATCAAGTCAATCGCTTTATCAGGCAAAAAACGATCTGAGATATATCTAACGCTCAAATCAACTGCCGCTTTTAAAGCACTATCCTTAATTTTTAATTGGTGATGAGCTTCATAACGCGGTCGCAAGCCTTGAAGAATTTTTAATGTATCACTAGCAGAGGGTTCGGCGATCATAATTTTTGCAAAACGCCGTTCCAAAGCCGAATCAGATTCAATATATTTTTGAAATTCATCAAGCGTTGTTGCACCAATAACCTGTACCTCTCCCCGAGCTAAAGCAGGTTTTAGGATATTGGAAGCATCAATTGCACCTTCCGCACCACCGGCACCAATCAGAGTATGCAATTCGTCAATGAATAAAATTACATGTCCATCATCATAAATTTCATCAATAATCTTTTTAACTCGATCTTCGAACTCGCCACGATATTTAGTTCCAGCAACTAAAGATCCCATATCTAAAATCATTACGCGTTTATCAGCTAGATTTTCAGGAACTTCACCATTAATAATTGCTTGAGCCAAGCCTTCAGCGATTGCTGTTTTCCCAACTCCTGGTTCACCTAGTAAGACCGGATTATTCTTTGTTCGTCGACTTAAAACTTGAATAACACGCCTAACTTCTTTTTGCCGTCCGATGACTGGATCAATTTTTTCCTCTGCTGCTAAACGAGTCAAATCACGAGCTAAGGAATTCAAAGTTGGAGTTCCAGCTGATTTAATTTTATTTTTTAGATTCTTCTTCATTTGGGTTTCACTAAAGCCCAATTTACGAAAAATTGTTTGCCGCAGCTGTTTGATATCAACATTTAAACTTTCTAAAATTCTAACTGAGAGTAATTCATTATCCTTGATCAAAGCTAGTAACAAATGTTCCGTGCCAATTTTAGGCGCATTCATTCCCTGTGCTTCTTCACTAGCAAGTGACAAAACTTCTTTAGCTCGTGGAGTATATGGTAAATAAGCTTTTGTCTTTTTTAAGTCCCCATAGCCGGTCAAACGTTCAATTTCTTCACGAACATCTGTTTCAGTAATCACAAACTGCTTTAAAATTTTACTAGCAATCCCATTTGTTTCGATTGTCAAAGCCAACAGCAAGTGTTCTGTTCCAATTGCTTGGTGACGAAAATCTTTTGCTTGTTTCTGTGCAATGAATAGAACTTGTCTTGCACTCGGAGTAAATAAATTTTCCATAAACCTAACCCCACTTTCTAATCGTCATATTTTAAACGATTTAAGATGCCTTTCATTATACGCGCTCTCAACATATTCTCAAGTTTGCAATCACCCAAATTTAAAGTTTTCTTGTCAATAATTGCTAAAATCAAATTTGCTTCTGACCTGGTTAAAACCTCGGCTTGAAATAAACTTTTGATCATTTGAAAAGCATCTTTAAAACTTATACTTTCTCCGACAATTGAAATCAGTTCATCAAACACGTCATAGTCATCAACAAAATTTATTTTTTCAATCCGGATATAGCCACCTCCACCACGCTTACTACGAACAATATAACCATTTTGAACATTGAACCTAGTATTAATTACGTAATTTATCTGGGAAGGGACGCAATTAAATAATTGGGCCATCTCGGAACGTTTGATTTCAATTTCATCTGATTCCGCCAAAATACTTTTTAAATACTTTTCAATAATATCGGAAATATTCTGACTTTGCATCCAATCATCCTTCATCCTTTGTATTTTGACTAATATTGACTATTGATATTGACTATTATTATACGGTAAAAAAAGATAATTGCAAAAATTTCAATCCACAAAAAAATCCTTCGCAGTCAGCGAAGGACCATAGTAAGCTATAGATCGGGAAAACAGGATTCGAACCTGCGACCCCTACGTCCCGAACGTAGTGCTCTACCAAGCTGAGCTACTTCCCGAATTCACTACACAATGAAATGATAGACGAAAAACAGCGAAAACTTTTAGAATTACTGAGCTACTTTCCGATACTGCACCCAGTAGGAGTCGAACCTACAACCTTCTGATTCGTAGTCAGACACTCTATCCAATTGCGCTATGGGTGCAAAAAATGCCGAGGACCGGAATCGAACCGGTACGGTAATCACTTACCGCAGGATTTTAAGTCCTGTGCGTCTGCCAGTTCCGCCACCCCGGCATAATAATAAACTGGCACAAGCGGAAGACGGGATTCGAACCCGCGACCCCCACCATGGCAAGGTGATGTTCTACCACTGAACTACTTCCGCATAAATAATGGTGCCGACTAGACGATTCGAACGCCCGACCCTCTGATTACAAATCAGATGCTCTACCAACTGAGCTAAGTCGGCAAATATGGTGCGGGTGAAGGGATTTGAACCCCCACGTTTTTCAACGCTAGAACCTAAATCTAGTGCGTCTGCCAATTCCGCCACACCCGCAAAATTGACTTATGAGTCGTGACAGGCTCGAACTGTCGACCCTCTGATTAAAAGTCAGATGCTCTACCAACTGAGCTAACGACTCAATGGAGGATACAGGGCTCGAACCTGTGACCCTCTGCTTGTAAGGCAGACGCT
>NZ_JAHAVQ010000160.1 GCF_029916425.1 Liquorilactobacillus sicerae
TGGGTCAAAATTGATCGGATGGTTAAAGAACTTATGCCAATTTTAAATAATGAAAAAAATTTTGATGTCCGTGAATAAATAATAATAATTTTTAAAACAAAATTTGAGTTTAGCTTTTTAAAGCTGATAATTAAAAAATTGACGAATATATTAATCATACATAATTAGTAATTGGAAAGGCTTTATTTGAAAAACTAATTCAAGGAAAGGATAAATATTCCTTTAATCCTTTTTTTAGCACTATCTAAAACTTGGATATAAATTTTTTAATCATCATACGATAAGCTTACTTAAAATAAGACTTGCTAAATAAGCAAATCATTACTATCATGGTGTTCGTTAGTTTTTTTCTTTATTTCTGTTTTAAAAAAATATTTTTTAGGAGAAGGTGATATGAGATGCCCCTATTCACTACTTCTTTGCGTCGATCCAAGCGCCCGGAGTGGAAACAGAATTTGCGTGTGCTTTGGTTTGGCACCTTTATGGCTGGAAT
>NZ_JAHAVQ010000161.1 GCF_029916425.1 Liquorilactobacillus sicerae
TTTTTAACTAATTGTTCGTTAACTGTCCTATTAGAAACATCGCCGGCAAAAGTAATTGCCGTTCCGCCGTTATTCTTAATTTCTTCAGCAACTTTATCTAATTTGGATTGTGTTCTTCCATTAATAATTACCGAATATCCGTCTTTTGACAGGCGCAGAGCGATTCCGCGGCCAATTCCCTGTCCGCCACCAGTGACGATTGCTACTTTATTTTCCATAATTCACACATCCTTTGTACGTTAATTCACAATATTATTGTACTATTTTTTTTAGAAAAAGGCTTACATTATTCACAAGACAAAAAACAGCTACTCATTATTTTGGAATAAGATAAACTTCGATCAAGTTTTTTATCCTAAATAAACTCTTTAGTTCAAAGCTTTGGTTCTTTTTTTTCAGTGACAAAATATCCAAAAAACTATGGTAATTATCTTTTCTTGAAAAATTGAATTGGTATATTTGCTGAAATTAACCTAAATATTCAAAAGCAAC
>NZ_JAHAVQ010000162.1 GCF_029916425.1 Liquorilactobacillus sicerae
TTCACATGATTAACGATTTGCTTGAATTGTCGAGTATGGATCAAGGCAGAACCAAAATGGAAACCGAAGCTGTCAATTTCACCAAGTTTATAAATTATGTTATTGATCGTTTTGACGTTATGTTCAAACAGGGATATTCAATGCATTCCAATAATCACTACAAAATTATTAGGAATTATGATCAAGAGAGAGCCTGTTATGTTGAAATTGATTCTGATAAATTTATGCAGGTTGTTGATAATGTTATTAACAATGCAATCAATTATTCTCCTGATGGAGGTAATATCGAGATTGGTATTGACGAAACTGCTGATTCGATAATTTTAAGCATTAAAGATCACGGATTAGGAATTCCAAATAAAGATTTGGAAAATGTTTTCACCCGCTTTTATCGTGTTGATAAATCGCGAGCTAGAAAACAAGGTGGAACTGGTCTTGGATTGGCAATTTCAATAGTAGTCGTTGAAGCTTTGCACGGAAAAATTCGTGT
>NZ_JAHAVQ010000163.1 GCF_029916425.1 Liquorilactobacillus sicerae
GTCGATCGGAATTGTCCTTGTCTCGGCCTGGTCATCGGTAAACGGGGGAAGCTTTGCTTCATCAGCCCGACGGGGCGAAAGACTTGTTCTCAAATCATTAGCCATATCCTCGGCCGTTAGATAACGATTATCAGGATTTTTAGCGGTTGCACGTAAAATAACATTCTCAAGAGCTTGGGGAATATTCGAATCAATCTCTTTAGCTGAAGGCATTTGTTCTGAAGAATGTTTCATAGCAATTGACACTACAGTCTCGCCTTTATAAGGGACTTGACCGGTCAACATTTCAAATAAAATCACACCCAAAGCATATATATCGGATTTGTTAGTCGCCATTCCGCCACGAGTTTGTTCAGGACTTAAATAATGAACCGACCCCATGACAGCATTCGTTTGAGTCATTCCAAATTCGCTTCGGGCAATTGCAATCCCGAAATCAACAATTTTAATCGAGCCATCCTTGCCGACAAGAATATTCTGCGGTTTTAAG
>NZ_JAHAVQ010000164.1 GCF_029916425.1 Liquorilactobacillus sicerae
TTCTTAACCCAAGGAAGGTTACGAGCGTCTTTTTCAGAATAGATGTGATAGTCTTTGCCGTTAACCGTCAAAGTAGAAGTATCGTCATTTGCTGAAACATCGGCGTTCAAAGTGCCATGAGTGGTATCGTACTTGAGCAAGTAAGCAAGCATCGAAGGTGTAGTTAAATCATTGATAGCAACGACTTCAATATCTGAAGCTTTATCTTGCAATTCCATGATTCGGCGAAAAGCCAAACGGCCAATTCGTCCGAATCCATTAATACCAATCTTTACAGTCATGGAAAATTTTCTCCTCTTATGAATATTTGGATATTGTCCTACATCAGTATACCACGGGCTACTGACAAAGCTTGACCAATGAATAGTTTGACGCACTCTTTCCGACTTGACAAAAATTTAACAAATTAATTCCAGACCACTAAATAAGAATTACAAACAAACAAATAGTCTAGTATAATAATAATGTTCGCGCGAGTAGTGTAATGGAT
>NZ_JAHAVQ010000165.1 GCF_029916425.1 Liquorilactobacillus sicerae
GGTTATTGCTTGCCGAAAGATTCTAAGCAGTTACTGGCTTCTTATGAAGGAGTTCCACAGGAACTTATGACGGCGATTGTGAAATCCAACGATACAAGAAAACGTTTTATTGTCGAACAGGTCTTGGCAAAAAAGCCGAAAACAGTTGGCATCTATAAGCTGGCTATGAAGTCCGGTTCCGATAATTTCCGCCAGTCTTCGATTATCGATGTGATGAATTATCTGGCTGAGAATCATGTTGAAATTATTATCTACGAACCAACTTTAAAAGCAGCCCTTTTTCAAGGGAAAGAGGTCGATAATAATTTAGCTGATTTTAAAAAGAAGGCTGATTTGATCATTGCCAACCGAGTCACTGAAGAAATCAAAGATTCGGCAGAGAAACTTTATACCAGGGACCAATGGAAAAGAGACTAACAAAGCCGCTTTTAGGAATTGTCACGATTAATTATCTGAACTGGCAGGATACAGTCGAGATGATTAAAGG
>NZ_JAHAVQ010000166.1 GCF_029916425.1 Liquorilactobacillus sicerae
GCCTTTGGACGCTGCGCCGATGGCTTACACGCTTTGGCAAAAGTTTCTTAATTTTAATAATCACGATCCATATTGGATTAACCGGGATCGTTTTGTTTTGAGCGCCGGCCATGGTTCGGCTTTGCTTTACAGTTTGCTTCATCTTAATGGATTTAAAGTCGGGATAGAAGATCTCAAGCAGTTTCGCCAATTGGATTCGCTGACTCCGGGGCACCCGGAATGGAAACATACTCCGGGAATCGATGCAACAACCGGTCCTTTGGGCCAAGGATTAGCGATGGCAGTCGGGATGGCAATGGCCGAAAAACATCTTTCGGCAATCTATAATCGTCCGGGCTTTAATATATTCGACCACGAAACTTATGTAATCGTTGGTGATGGCGACTTAATGGAAGGCATTAGCCAAGAATCAATGGCAATTGCTGGTGAGAAAAGACTAAGTAAATTGATTGTTCTCTTTGATTCAAACGATGTTTCCTTAGAT
>NZ_JAHAVQ010000167.1 GCF_029916425.1 Liquorilactobacillus sicerae
TTCTCAAGAAACTGCAACTCAGATTATTAGCGGAATTCGTAGTCATCGAATAACTCTAGGTTTTATAGCTATTAATGATTCAAATAAAGAAGAAATTCATGATCTGGATTTTCAACCGGTTCATACTGGGCACCTAATGCTTTTTGTTTCCCCTGATAATCCACTTGTTAAAAAACAAAAAATTACTATTGAAGATCTTCAAAAACAACGGTTCGCTCTTTTTAACGATCCTTATAATGATCGTATTTTTGAACACCTGCAATATCTTTGTGGTCCACTCAAGACAGTAATCAAAACTGACGACGGTTGGGCGAAGTATACGACAATCAAACAAACGAATGCCGTTGCGCTTGTCCGCGACTGGCAAACGAGTTACTCATCTTATGAGCCCCTGCAAAAACTTCCGAGCTTGAGTATTGACAATCTAATAGACGACCGATTCTATCTTGGCTGGCTTACAAATCCCAAGTATAGCTCCAGT
>NZ_JAHAVQ010000168.1 GCF_029916425.1 Liquorilactobacillus sicerae
TTTTTGATGTGTTGAACATCTTGGTGGGGATGAAAAATTCCATCCGGATATTTAACCGAGGTCTGATTGTCGCGTAAAACGACGTCGAAAATGTATTTTCCGTTTTCGAAATGGACAATTGGCGTTACGGTATGGTGACGAACACCATTGGTCTATGCTCTGACATCAACTGTTTCGTCTGAATAATTCATCCATTTTTTATGGATTAAATTAACAGTTTCAGCTAACTGCTCCTGATTTTCGCTGATTAAGCGAATTGTCGACATTGGCCATTTAACAATCCCGGCAGTGATACCATTAACTCCGAAATTAATTGGTCGATCGATTTTTGCTTTCATCATCGGGAAGAGGTGCCTTCCGCCTTGATAATGATCGTGGCTGAGCATTGACCCGCCAACAATCGGCAAATCGGCATTGCTGCCAACAAAATATTCTGGGAAAATACGAACAATTTCCAATAGATTGCTGAAAGTATGTTGAT
>NZ_JAHAVQ010000169.1 GCF_029916425.1 Liquorilactobacillus sicerae
GTCAGAAGTGTACTGGTTAAACCACTAATCGAGACAGATGGTTTTCCAACCAGAATTAATCGACATTTTGCTAAATTTGTTACAAAAAATAAAAAGGAAAATTGGGAGGACGACATAGTTGACCCTAAATGAAGATCAGGTTACACAATTATTAAATGAAGGGATTGTTTGTATTGGCTGTGGTGCGACCTTTCAATTCACCAAAAAGGGTGTTCCTGGTTATTTGAACGAACACAAACTCCGCGGCTATTTAAGTTCGTTAAATTCAGTCGATGATCCGATCGACTTGCTTTGTGAACGCTGTTTTAAATTAAAAAATTATAATCAAATAGAACCCGTTCCTTTTGATTCGGATCATTTTCAAAAAATATTAACTTCTATATCGGATAAGAAAGCACTGGTTTTATATCTAGTGGATCTCTTTGATGTTGGTGGCTCGATGATTAATGGGCTGACTCGTTTTATTGGTAACAATCCGGT
>NZ_JAHAVQ010000016.1 GCF_029916425.1 Liquorilactobacillus sicerae
ATGTTCAAATAGGGTGTACCCTGTTTGAACATTGAGTGGTATAATTATTTCTCTATCAAAAAACTAGTAATATCAATAAATACTACCGTAAGTGATTAGACTTGAAATGTGTTCATTTTCTTTTGACTATATTGTTAAACTTTTTTAGGGAGGCCTACTCATGCGTGTCGGCTATGCTCGTGTTAGTTCCGCTGATCAAAACTTGGCTCGTCAAGTAAACCAATTAAATCAAGCTAACGTCGATAAATTGTTTCAGGAAAAGGTTTCTGGTAAAAACACCCAACGAACGCAGTTAAATGCACTCTTAGATTTTATTCGCCAAGACGATGAAGTTTTTGTTTTAAGCTTAGACCGATTGGGACGTAACAGTGAAGATTTAACTAGAATTATCGAAACCATTCGCCAAAAAGGAGCCGTTTTAAACGTTTTAGATCTTCCCTCATTTGAAGGGGTCCGTGATTGTAACTTAAAAGCTCTGCTCACAAATCTGGTCCTAGAAATTCAAAAATATACGGCTGAAAATGAACGCCAAAAAATTCATGAACGCCAACGTCAAGGGATTCAAGTTGCCAAACAACGTGGTGTCTATAAAGGAAGAAAACCACAATATGTCGCCGACTCTGATGATCCTCAAAAACGATTGATTTATGAACAAATCGTTAAGTTATTGCAAGCTCGCGCTCAGGGAAAACGTCTGCCAATTACTGAAATTGCGCGACAAACTGGAGTAGCTCGCAACACGGTCTATCATATTCAACGACAGCTCATCAATCATCAGCTATTAAACAACTAATTCCGTTTAACCATTGTCATGCTGCCAGTTAGGTTGGCAGTGCTGTACCCTTCAGTTAAGAGCAGCACACCCCTCCTCCAATACCATGCTTGTTGAAGCTGCTCCAGCTTGCTAACTAACGGCCTCGCTTCACAATAGTGGTTTTTGCGTGAACCTTTGCGGATCTGTTTCAGAACTGAACCAAGGAATGAAACATTCGCCTGATTTGTTAAAACCTGCTACAATGGCAGGCAGAAACAGGAAGTCTTGTCGAAAACGGTTTTTCTTAGGTGATCTACCTCAATCCCCACCACCAATACCAGTTGGCCAAGAGTACCTCAATGCATTGTCAACGTTAATAAAACAAAATTAAGTTACATTAGTGGTGGGGGGTCTTGTAATGGTCAGCGTTACACCAAGCAACTTTTTCATTGGTGATACTTGTTGATATGGATAAATGACTTGATTTGCAACATTCTCAGGATTAAACAGGCTTGTCATCAAATGTGGTTTTATTGCCTATTAGCTTTGTCCAAATAATTACCAATTTGGGAACTCATCACCTATACTAATGGATAACCTATTGAGATTAATAAATAGGAGGAATTAAAATGGCAGATAATATATTAATGGCCTACCATATTGTGCTTGATCCCAATGACCGAACGAAACATGTTTTGAATACAAAAAAACTCTATAAGTGGCGAATTACCGATAAGACGAAGGGAACCCCAGTGATTGGTAATGTAGCCTTGGTTAAAACCAAATTTTCTAAACGGGTGCCAGTCATGATCTATGCAACCAAAGAAGTCGCGAATGATCTGAGTAATTTACAACCGGTGAAAATCTTTACCACTAATCGTGATCAAGAGGCCGTAAATAAAGCTTTTGATAACCTTTTAAAATAAGCTAATGGTCTACACCAGTCTGGCTAATGCCATACTAGTGTAGACCGTTTTTGATAGATCGACTGAACTCCTGGCCTTTTTGGTTAGTCTAATTCAACACCACCATCTTCACCGGTTAAATTAAGCGCTCCTTCAAAACCCAGACTGGCTTCAGCCATGACCTGCGGTATATTAGTACAATCCTTGAATCTATCGGGAAAATATTTAACTGTGCGTTCATAGAATTTTCCTGCATCTATGATGTGGCCCAGCCTTTTTTCACCGTTATGCAGATAAATGATAAATTCACTGCCCTGTAAAATAGCAATAATTTCTGCTTTAGAAAGCGTAGTATTGTCCTGATTCATAGCTAAACATCCTTTTCCGTATTGCACCAAATTATATCACTAACCGATTTAAATAAGGTTATTACTTGAGTTGACATTCCGGGTTTCTAAAAGGAGTCTATTATTAGCAAAAATTATTGCAACATTAATTATCGGGGTGATTTTCGCAGTTGTCTCTTTAATATTGCCCATTATATTAGGTGTGGTACGCGGAAATATTGATCTGGGGCAATTCTTTACCACCCTTGGGATCGGCCTGATCATTGGTGTAATGGTAACCGTTGCTGATCTACCATTACTGATAGTCGTCTTGAAAATGAAAAAGAATTACTTAATGTCGTTTGTGGTAAGTTTGTCATATACAATATTGAGCTTTGTCACTTCATTACAATATAATCGCTTCCCGTTGCCGCTTTCTGTTGTCTTCAAGTGGTCATTACCACATATTTCATCTGGTACGATGTCCGCTAGCATTACCAGACTCTTCTTTTCCACGCCCTCTTGTATTGGAATCTTGTGTATTGTGGGATTTTTATCATGCTATGTCGCAGTCAAATTATTTGAAAGTGAGACATGTGGTTATAAGTCAAGTTGAATCTTAGTTCTTTGAAAACTGAATATGCTTGTTGAAAACCTGAAAAGCGTACACTAACTAAGCCTTTGAAAAATAAATTTTTTTCAAAGAAGTTAAAACATCTTTAAAAAGAGATTTGTTTAGCTATACCAATTCTTCTTTCTGATAAATTTGGTGTCTACTGAGCAGTGTGTAAATCACCCTAATTAATTTTCGTGCTGTTAGTGCGAGGGCGCGCTTGCGTGGTGATCGGATGGCTTCAGAATATTTTTTCTGATAATACGTTCGCATTGTATCATCATAGCGAATTACTGAACCGGCAGCTTCGATTAAGTAATAACGTAGATAATTATCTCCTGAGTGAGTCATGGGTGTTTGATCACCTTTGAAATTTCCTGATTGATGTTGGCGCCAGGCTAAACCTGCGTATTTTGCTAGTTTAGTTTCGTCGCTGAAACGCTCTATTTGGCCGATTTCAGCGATGATACCTGCGGTGTAAACTTGTCCGATTCCGGGAATTGATTCTAGTATTTGACTTTCAGGCAAAATAGTAACAACTTTCTCAATTGATTTATCCAGTTGTTTAATAAGTCTTTGGTAATTACGGATCTCATTAGCGTAAATTGATAAAACAATATCGACTGAATCAGCTAAAACTTTGTCTAAACGATAAGATCCACGGATTGCTTTTTGCAGTGCTTGTGCTAGTTTCTCAGGCTGAGAAAACTTGCCATGCCCTTTCTTATTCAACAGTTCTGCCAAATCTTTCAAAGGCATCTGAGCTAGTTCATCCATCGTTAGTTCACCAGTAATCAGATCAAACATTGTTGCACTGAAAACCGAAGAGTTTTCAAGTGCTCCAGTTGCTAGTTTATTTACTTTGTAATAAAGATTTTCAAGAAAATGTTGTTTTGCTCGCGTCAAACTCTTGGTAATCTCAAAGCGTGATCGTGTTAACCGCTGTAGTGCTTGGTATTCTTCTTGTTTGACAATTCCAACCGAATAGCGGCCAATGCTTAGATAATCCGCAATATAATAAGCATCTATTCGATCCGTTTTATTATCTTCGAAAACATCTTTATAGCGCTTAGTGCTTCGCGGATTGATGACTACTACTTGAAGTTTGAGAGCTTTAAGTTCTTGATCTTCTTTAAAGAAAAACGCTGGATGGAAACTATAAATTGAAGTTGCCTCCATGCCTAGAACAATTTTAGAAAATTGATTTTTAGATTGGAAGTCTAAAATTTGTTTTTTAATTTTTGAAACACCAATCAAATCATTAGAAACTGTTGCTTTAAATAAGATTGTCTTTTCAGAAGTCAACATAACGACTTCTAGTTGACGTGAACTAACATCAATACCGATAAATAAATTCATTGGGAAGGCCTCCTTTCTTCAGATTTGTCAGGTTTTCTTTTGGACACCGCATGATAATCCCTAATTACGACCATTAAGTTCAACCTCGCAAGGTATAAGTATTTATAGGTCAAAGATTAAAAGCTGCGATTGACTCTGCTCGAATCAATAAAATCAGTTGATCAATACAGCGTGTGGTTCGAACTTTAAGTGATCGTCTGGGCGGCAGTCTTAACGAGTAGTTGTACTACAGGAGGAAAAAACCTATACCAGTTGACCAAAGCCAATGACAATTAGAGACTAACATGTGGTGTTCAAAAAACAAGTATATTTAGTAAAAGATGTGTAACTTATAAACATATAATACGAGGAGGAATAGATATGGGAACCCTAATTATCAATGAGTTTCGTAAATTGAAAAGATGTGACGTCTTACTCGTATTTTTTATCTCCCTTGTCTTTACTGATCTACTCTCAATATTTCAACTATACAGTGGCAATGAACATTCACTCTATAATTACACTGATTTTATGAATATCGTTATTTGGGATAGTTTTAGTTTAGTCTTACCGGCAATGATTGTTATCTTTAGTAACTATTTAATTAATGTTGAGCATATATCTGGAGCACTAAAGAATAACATTACTTGCGCCGTTTCTGTCAATAAATTGTATGTTAGCAAATTGGTTGCTTTATGCCTAATCAACGTAGTATTTGCAGCTTTAAATGCGTTTTTAACATACTTGATGTTCCTGTTCTTACCGCATAAAAGTGAACCCATATATCATTCTCTGATCTCAATGATTCAGTTAATTGGTATTAGCTTGGGGGTTCTTATCGCTGTCTTACCAATCTTGATTTTGTTTATTCGACAAGCCTCATCTTATCTCAACGTGGTTATTGCCTTTGTTTATGGCTTTGTTGGCGTATTTGTAGCTGGACAAAACCTGCAAGACTATTATCCAATTACTGCTTTCTTGAAAATCGTTAATTATAATAACGGTTCGTTAACCTATCACGGAAACACGAGTTACATAACGGTGTTTATAGTCCTGTTGTTTTCGTTAATAGCTTGGATATTTATGGCTCAAAAATTAAAGAAAGCTGATTATGCATAGACATTGTTCTATCCCCATTTCCCTGTATAATAGATTAAGTAAGAAGTTTTAAGGGCGGTGACTGTCTTTTCCCTTGCGAGGTGAGGCCCATGGGAACATGGAATAATCTTCAGGAAGGTTTCACAGTCAATGAGCGTCTTCCAGACACTCTCGTTGATGTTGCTGTTTGGCACGTTTTTAATCGCGCTACTCAGCTATATCGACAAGCACCACAAATAAAAAAGCCGCCCCACATAACTTTGACCGGTTATGGGGCGACTTGATATCGTTCTTTAGCTAAGGCCACCGCCTTTGAAGCGGCTTGCACGGGAAGTCCTGTTCCAGCGGGGCTTCCTTTTTCTGTCTTTATTATAGCATGCCCTTTAAAAACTGGCTAACGTTTCAGACTTTGATCAGATTCAGGATCAGGCTGTTTGATTTCCAGATTCTGTTCAGCAAAGGATTTCAGTTGCTTCTGTGTTCGCTCACTGATTTCTTGGTGCACATCGTTTAACTGGTTTTTAAATTGCGCTTTCTGTTGTGGACTAGTTGCTTGTTGAATTTGTTGTTGCAAGCTTTTATATGACTTATTAAGTGCTTGGGCTGATTCATGTTCAGGTTCTTTTTGTGCTTCTTGTAAACCTAATTGTTTGGTTAAGCCATCGCTAAGTTCAATCACTTTGTTGCTAACTTGTTGGATTTCACTTAAAGCATTATGGATCACGGCTTTATCTTTGGCCCAGGTTGCCACATAACCGAGGGAGTAATTACCCGTATCAACCCCAATATTTTGCATGGCAACATATGCAACCGCTTCGGCTTGGGTTTCTTGATAGGCTCGCGGCCGATCTTTAAAGGCTGATTTTAACCCATGTAACTGACTATGCGCATATTCGTGATATAACGTCTTTAGTTTCAAAGCATTGTCGGGCTCATCGCCACCAATGACGATTTCATTAGTGCTGGGTTGAAAATACCCCTTAGCCCCATTTAGCGTCGCTAAAGGCACTTCACTGATTTTAAGGTCGGGTTGCTGGTTTAAATAATCTTTGAACGCGTTATACAAGCTCGTCACGTTCTGATGATCGGCTAAATTTTCTGTGGCAAAGTCTCTAGCGCTTAACACTGGTTCACCGCTAGTTTGTGACACATCAAAGACGGGGAGATAACGATAACCGACAATGGCCCGCTCATCGGTGGTATCAAGACGCTTTTGCTCGGCTGGTGTTAACTTCTTAATAATCGGGGCCGCAATCCGAATCGCTTTTGCGCCCCGGTTGACGGTGCGGTTAAAAGCCGTCTGCCATTACTTAAAACCAGCGACTTGAGTGGCTTGAGGATTTTGCGCATAAATTAAATCAATGTTTCTGGCGCTATAATGATGAAATTTAGCCAGGGTATTGAGGTACTTTTTAAATTGGTCACTATCGGTTAATTTTAGGATTTGTTGTTCAGCCTGGGCGACTAATTGTGCTTTCCAAGCCTTAATATCTGCTTTATTCGGCATAAGTTACCCCTCCTCATCTTCAAAAATATCATTCAGTGTCGGCACTAATCTTATTTGAATCGGGGTCGTGGCATAAAGGGCAACGTAGCCATCGACTAATTTTTGCCAGGCCACTTGATAATAAGCCCCATTTCCAGTAATCTCTTTTAAATACTTGTAGGGTTCTTTAGCCTGCAAAACCGGTAATTCACTCCCTATGACTGCTAATTCGTTATCCATTTCATGCTCTCCTTTGCTCTGCTAATCTCACCCGTTGTTTAGGTTTACTTTGGGGGTTATCAAAGTGAACCTAAGCCACGGGTTCACCAACCGGAACGTAGTGTCGAGCGGTAGGTAAGGTCTAATCGAAATCAAAACTTAATTTATGACCGGCAAGCTTTAACTTGGCGGCAAACGACTTTCCCTTTTTGCTCTTGAAACCCTTTAACTTGTTGGTTTCCCCTTTGGTGACCAGCGTTTTAATTGCGGTCTTACCAAGCGTCTTGCTACTCCATTTCTTGGGCAGGGTAAAGTCCTCGCCTTGCTTAGGTTTCACAATGTAAAACTTTGGTTTATTTAACACGGTGGCTTGCGGTGTTTCTAAGAATACTTCGGCGGCTTTTTGGGCTTGCTGTTGATGATCAATTTGTTGCTTAATGGCTGCACTGCCAGTTAATTGTGTGGGAACATCAGCAATCAACTTCGCCACAAACTTCTTAATTTGGCTCAAAAAATTATCCTGGGTGCGTTCTTCGTTACTGATTTGCTGTAACGCTTGCTCCCATTTAGCCGTCATTTCTGGGCTAGTTAGCAAGGGTTCGAGTTCGACCGCTTTACATAATGTGATCCCGGCTTCACTGACGTGCAACTTATTCTTTTCAGTAACTAAGTAGCCGCGTTTCTTTAACACTTCCAGCACATTGGCCCGGGTTGCACTTGTCCCAATGCCTTGCACATCTTTAAGAATCGCTTGGGCTTCTTCATCATCAAGTGTTTTACCGGCCGTCTTCATTGCCGTAATTAAGGTACCTTCGGTAAAGGGCACCGGTGGTGTCGTTTCTTTTTGCGGTGTTTGCAGATTCGCTTGAACTTGGTCGCCTTGGTGAACGATCGGTAGGATGGCTGCCTCTTGCTGCTCGGTTTTGGTTTCATCAAATAGAACTTGCCAACCTTGCTTAGTTGGGACCTTACCGGTTGCTTTAAAATTAGCGTCGCCAACTTGGGTAGTAATGGTGGTTTCTTCATACTCGTACGGATCAGCAAACATGGCTAACGTCGTTCGTAACACCAAATCATAGACTTGTTGTTGTAATTTAGGTAAGGCAGCTAATTGATCTTTCGTCGGCACGACTTTAGTCATAATAATGGCGTAATGTTCTTCAACCTTTTTCCCATTAACATAACGCTTATTCGGCGTGGTATTGGTTAAAGCGACTGGCTTAGAGACTAACCCCAGATACTTCGTCAGATTAGCCACTAAATACTCAAATTCTTCATTAGTGATATAAGCACAATCGGTTCGGGGATAGCTAAGGAACTTAGCTTCGTATAAACTCTGAATGGCCGCTAAGGTTTGGCTGGCACTGGCATGATACCGTTTGTTCATGGCACTTTGGAGACTGGATAGCGAAAACAACTGTGGACTAGCACGCTTTTTAGCCTGCTTTTGGACGCCCTTGATTAAACCGCCCTGTAAGCCCTTCTCAACGTTTTTGCCCTTCATGAATATCATTAGCCCTTTTTCATCTTTAAACTGCTGATAGGGGGCTAATTTCGCGGCGAATTTTTGCTGATTAGCTAAAATTTCCGCATTTAGTTCAAAATAGGGTTTGGGCTTAAATTTTTTGATGAGTTGGTCTCTTTGATAGACCATATACAAGGTTGGCGTCTGCACGCGACCAATCGAGTACACCCCGCGTACTCCGTTTTGTCTTAATAACAAAGTATATAAGGGACTACCATTCATACCAATTAACCAGTCACTAATTTGACGGGTTTGGGCTTCTTTATAAGCCAAATAGTCTTTGTGCCAATCACCAAGATTTTTGAATCCGGTAATAATGGCGTCTTTTTCCAAACTATTCAACCATAGCCGCTTAATAGTCTTCTTTTTAACGTCAATCTGGGCTTGGTTCATGATTGACCACGCAATATTGGAGCCTTCCCGACCGCTATCGGTGGCGACAATAATGATGTCGGCTTTTGCTAACAGGTCTTTAACGATCTTGAATTGCGTTCTTTTACTAGCTGACACTTCAAACTTGTATTTATCGGGAAAAATCGGTAAATTAGATAAGGCCCATTGCTGATATTTCTGATCATATTTATCCGGTGTGGCCAGTTCAACTAAATGTCCGAGACCATACGTCACAAGCGTATTATCGGGCAAAACAGGGTCACTAACCGTATAGTAACCCTGTTTTTTTGTGCGCTTTTGAAAGGCTTGGACGTATGAACGGGCTTGACTAGGTTTTTCAGCTAAGATAACAGTGGTCATGTTCGTTCACTCCTTATGATTCAGCTTTTGTTATACCTTGTTCTGCCACTTTTAACCAGGCTTAACGGTGCAATTTTTATTTCGATTACAAGTGCATGCCCCCATCTTCATGCCGATTACGAGTTTGATGTTGCCGTTGCTTTTTCGCCATTTCCCACTCGGTCTCTTTTAAACCGCGTAGTTGCTGCTTTCTTAGATAGTCTGTGTTCTTCGCATATAGAATGGTTATTAAGGCTTCGTCCAAAGCATTCATCAGGTAGTTTTTCGGACTAGTTGGATAATAATTGATGGCCTGATAGGCCTTAATTTGGTCTTGCTTATATTGATCAAACCGCGTTGTTTGTTGTTTCAAACGGGCTTGCACGGTTTCAATTTGTTTGTGATCCAACTTATTGTCTTGCCCACATTCACCGAGAAATAGCTGCCGGGTACCATCATGTTTTAAGACCCGTTGCAGCCGGTGATCCTGAATATCTTTTAATTCAATTTTACCTAACAGGTAATTCAAACCAGCTTGGTGTTGCTGACTAGTAAAGACTACGGGTGGCTGCTGTTGTAATTGACTAAGATCATTGGCGCTTAATGGCTTTAATTCTGGATCATAGTAAACCACGGCAGTGTAGATTTGCTCCTTGTCAATCGTCTCTAGCTTATCGAGATCACTGTCCGGAAAAGCAGTCGTTAGAATGCTGTTGTATTGGGTTTGCACTACGGCTTTAACTTCCCGAATGACCCGTAATTCTTTCACCGCTTTCGAAATAAATTCGAGTTCGTTAGGTTCATAAGGGGCTAACATGCCCCGATCAGTATGCTTCAAATCGTCTAACTGGTGGCCATGTTTGGCTAGCACTGCGGTTAACTGCTTCTCAATTGTCTGGGCTTGCTGATTAACTAACTGCCAGCTGGTATATGGCCGCTTGGTAAACGTCAATAATTGCTGGGTCAGTAAATCGTTTCGAATATCCGTTAGCCGTTCAGTCAATTCACTATCTTTAAAAATGGTTTGTTCGCTATTAGTCTCTTTAATCAGTTCCCGTCGTTCAGCCGCGGTTGTCTGTTCAAAATCAAGTTCCGGATACAGTTTTTTAGTTGCTCGTTCCACCACTTTATTTAACAACTGATTAGCTTGTGCTAGTGATGTCGTTTGCTGGTCAATGGTCAGCAGTTGTTTGGTTACATCTTCACCAACTGCATGTTTAATCAATAAGCTGTTTTTCCAATTAAACAGCATGCGCTGTTTATCATCTAAATGCTCTAAATCGACATAGGTCTTCAATTGCTGACTTAGATGACTAATTGTGTGTTTTTCAGAGAATGATAGTTCGTCAGTTAATGCGTCAAAGTGTTCATAATTTCTAATCTTTTCATCAAGACTATGGTATTTAGCTTGAGCGCTTCTTTGTGCTCTAACTTGTTGATTAAATGCTCTTCTTTCTTGCCGCTGACTATTGATCCCCTCATGTTGAGTTGGTGTTTCATCTATTCCTTGGTCGACAAATGATTTTTCACTAATTCGATCCGGAATATTTTTTTGTGCTAAAGACTGATTAACGCCAATTGCCCAATTGTGACGCCATTCAGTTATTTTTTCCTTTTTATCCCAATCAACCAGCCAAATTTTTCTTTGTTTTGGAAACCCGCTTTTGGTTAAAAGCTGCTTGCCATTTTCATCTTTAATGTACTGAGTTTTTGCCTTCAATCCCCAAGTACCATCTGGGTTAAATGGCCGATTAGTTAACATTACATGAGCATGTGGATTATCTGGGTGATCGCGATGAATTGATACGTCTGCTACCATCCCTTGATCGACAAAATTTTCTTGTACATATTTTGTCAGTAATGCTTTTTGTTCATCTGTACTTAAATCAACTGGTAACGCCACGTTAAACTCTTTGGCATACCGTGAGTTTGATTTACGATCTTTCTTTTCAACTTCATTCCATAACCGCTCCCGATCGTTCGCCCATTCCGGTGCATTTTTGGGGATCAAAATAAAACTATCCGGCATGACCAACCGGTCATAGAAATAGTAGCGACCTTCTTTATTATCAAATAGTTTTTCACCGCTACGATAAGCAGCTCCAGCAATGGCACTACGTCCTTTACCAGCACTAATATTTTGAAAACTCATGTGAAAAATTGCCGTGTTGGCCACCATCTCTCTTTGGGTTTATGGTTTTGATTTTGTTGTCGCCAACGGCGACTTCTAATACAGGTTTTAATGGGGTTAGCACAACATAGAATTTATTCTATGTGTAAGTGCGCATTAACCTCGTTTCACTCGGCCTGCTGATTCCCCTAAATTTACTTCTAGTGTATGCCTTCCGCTTCGCTATTTCAACTTCTATCCTTTGACTTAACGTTCTCTGTATGATATAGTGTCGGTGATTATTTTTAATACGATTGGAGGGATCATTATGTCTCAAAGTAACTTAGAAAAACAAGAAGCTAAATTAAAAGCCCTTAATCAAAAAATTAAGGACGAAAAAAATAAGATTGAACAAAATCTCGGTAAGCAAATCATTAGATCAGCCAATTTGGATTATGGGACACTTACCACTCCACAGATTAAAATGATTGCTAAAAAAGTTGCCGCCTTTTTAAATCAAGCTCAAAATAACCGATAATAGTTAGGTGGTAATGACTATGCCTAATCAATATGAAAAACTAGTTGAGCAACAAGCGCGTTTAAAACAAAAAATTGAGCGAGAAGATTTTAAATTACGGCAATCTAAATACTACGAAAATCGGCAAGCCCGCAAAGCCCGTTCTCGCCGATTAATTCAAAAAGGAGCTTTGCTCGAAAAATACTTTCAAGCTGATAACCTATCGGTCGAACAAACCGAAGAGCTTTTAAAAATATTTGCTAATTATGTTAATGCTCATAAACCGAATAAATTTAAAGACGATCAGCCTAATAACTAGGCCGATCGTCTTTATTTTCTGGATCATTTTTGGGATTGATTTCTGGGTTCTGATCCGCAAAATCTTTTAACTGTTTTTGAATTCTTTTACTAGTTTTGTCTTTAACTGATTTAAGCGCTAAGTTTGCTCTAATTTGTAATCCTTGAATGCCATTGTCATATGTCCACCGTTTAATTTTAGCCATGTCATTAGTTCGATAATAATTGGCAATTAGTTCGTTCCATTGATCCCACTTATCTAACGGCACATTGATTAAGCCTGCACCACCGTCAATCATAATTTTATTAGCACTTAAAGTCGCCGTCCTTTTGTTCCCGTCCCAAAAGATTTGTTGGCGCATATTATGATACATGACAGTCAATGCTTTATCAGTAATCGTCGTTCGTGGATCAGCCAAGATTTTTTGTAAAAAGGATTGTTCTTGTTTTTCGTTAATTAAAGGTGGTTCAAAAAAGTCTTCACTACCTAAATCAACTCCTCCTTTCCCTTGCCGTAATTCTCCCGGTACTAAGGCGTCTTCCGCTGCCACAATCTTGTTGATTTGTTTTTCCATGGTTAACGTTAAAGGGGAATTTTGAGCAGTGATATATTGCCACCCACGCTTTAAATTAACAATCGTCAAAACATCTTCAACAGGTACTCCTGCTACGCTCATACCGTCCATAATAGTTTGTGTTTGTGGCAAAGTGGTATTAACGCCTTCAAAACGAGCATTAGTATGCACTAACTTGGTAAAGTTTGCTCGGGCAAACCGTTGGTTTTCTGCAGCTGTGAATTTATACTTGTCCATATATGTTCGAGTTTTAGCCATATTTTGTGCCTCCTTTCTATTTCAGTCACTGATTATTTGACCTGTCCATGTTAAATCACAAAATGCTTTTCGTTGATAATTTGCTCTTGGCGTTTATCTAAGAGGTAAGTGTGTAACGCGTCAAACAGCTTGCGTTTATCAGGATCTGGATTATGGGCTGCTTGCTCCCAAATTTCTTGAATGTCGACGGCCCATGGGTCAGTCAACAATTGATCAATTGTTTCGATTTCTTTGCTGGGGTTGGTCATTTAAAAAGCTCCTATCCCATTTTTCTAGTTCAGCTATCGCCAATTCGGCCACTCAAGATGCCTATTTTTATTTCTAAGCGGTTTTAAAGCAATTTTAATATAATTATGCATGTAACACTTAAAACGGCTTAAATGAGCTTATATGCCGTTTGATTTTAAAATCATTCATTGTCAGCGTTCTGCTCCTCGGGGTGTTTAGCAACATATCCTCTAGCCGCTTGTTTATTCCACCAAACGCCAAATAGGTTTTGCATGGTGCCGTATAAGTAGTTCTCAACATTCTTGATGTGCTTCTCATTGCTTCTCAGGGCGTTAAAGTAGCGTCTCAAGGCTTTAGTCATTAAAGGTCTCAGTTCCTCATCACCAAGTAGGATTATGACACCAATATCTTTGTGATCTTTCTCAACTCGGTACTTAGCATTTAAGATAATGCCAATGAAGCGCCGCATTTGTTGCGGGGTACGGCACCAAAAACTAAGTAGTTGCACAGCTTCTGGTTCTAAGAAAACCGGTAAGCCACTGTCTTCATCAGTTAAGAAATCATTAGCATGGTTCACCAAATCCTGGTTTTGCTTTTGAATTTCTGCTGGTGAGAAATTGGCTGTGGAAAAGTCCAACTTTTGAGTATCTATATTGTATCTATTAGTATCTAAATTATTAGTATAGTCTAGATCTTGTCTCTTTTTGAGAAGTCCGCTTGTACCAAGGGATTCAGATGTATCAGAAACGGTATCATGCGGGTTTCTCTTTTTGAGAAGTCCGTTTGTACCAAGGGGTTCAACGGTGTCATGCGGGTTTCTCTTTTTGAGAAGTCCGCTTGTACCAAGGGGTTCAGGCGATTTTAATGGCTCTCGCTTAATATAAACGTCTTTTGCTGTTACTTCCAAATCTGCCAAATATAATCTATTTGGTTCGTTTTTGCCTGATCTTGGATTAAAACCCATATGTTTTTGATACAAAAGTTTTGCGTCCATTAATTCGTGTTTAATCTTATTGATTTTATTATTTGACCAGTTTCGTAAATCTTTTAGTTCATTGTTTGTGTATATGAAATATACGTTGTTATTTTCGTCAACCCAATTATTGCTCAGTGAGTAACTTAGACGATCGCGTAACACCGAATAAAGTAAAATGGCACTATCGCTAAGATCCTTATATTTTTCTCCTTGGAGTAAGATCTGCGGCAAAGCGTAGAACTTTACTTCATATGCCCTTTTAGCATTTGTAAAGTTGAAATTTGATTGATCCATAATAAAAGCTCCCTTTCTTAACTGACACACGCTGTCTTAAAAGAGAGTTGCTAAAACATCTGACTTGTTTTAAAATACAAGTCTGGTATGCTTTAACTGAATTACAAAGCGAACATTGGACGTGATCGGCTTTGTAAATTCACCGGCATGTGTCTATTCTGGGTTGCCCATACGGCAACTTTTTTAATTTCTAACAACAAAAATGGAATAAATAGCATTGGTTAGCTACTTAGTCCATTGGGTTTAATTTGTTTTTAACTATCCTTCACTTGTCCCATAGGACTGGTTTGCGGTATAATTAACCTACAAATTAAGAACAATGTTCAGACGATTTTAACTTGGCGGTCTAAATCGTCTGAATCTAAGTGGCTCTCTATTAGCTACTTTCTAAACCTAAAATCCCCGATTCCTCGTGAATCGGGGATTTTTCTGTTTAGCTTGATCTCTTTATTCGATTGTTAAATTAATCTTAGTCTAGCATAGCGCTTACCTACAGGCAACCGTATTTGGTTCAGTGCACTTTACTAGATTTTACCTAAATACAAATTAGCCAAACAAATAAATTGTGTATTTACTTGTTTGGCTAATTATTTGTTTAACTGCTAAATTGCATCTATGATTGAAGCTAAGAATTCTGAACGATTTTTAAATCCGTTTTTTCGGGCAGCCACATCCATTTTTTTAAGTTGACTTTCAGTAATTGAGAAGGTCACTGATCGCTTACGCTCTACTTCCTTTCGACTGATATTTTTCAAAAATGCGACTGCATCTTTCTTGTTGTCTTTCAACGTAGTCTCGTAACTTTCTCTCATTTCTTCGTCTTTTTTGTGGTTGAATGAATCTAAACTCATAATCTAACTCTCCTTACTTGGTTTTATTTGCTAATTCTTGAAAAAGATGATCGGCGTGTTCTATGAACTTTTGATTTTGCTTTAAAATGGATTCATCATGATTGGCTAATTCAAATATTGAAGCGTGCTTTGCAGTAGCTTTATTAAAGAGCTCTCTTTCAGGAATTATAGTCGCGACTGTTTCATCGCCTTCTATGTGTTTGAGCAAATCGCGAGACATGCTTGTATTATGTCTAATCATATTGCCGATAAAGAAAAGCTTTGCGTCTACGTAAGTTTCGCCAGTTCGATAATCAAAAAGTGATTTTCTGAATTTTTCGAGTCGTGTTTCTAGATCAAACTTAGCATTGTAGCCATGTTCACTGGGTGTGATGGGACTGAGAAGGTAATTACTGATAGCAATAGCATTTTTAGTGATGGTGCTAAAATCTGGGTGTGTATCAATTAAGATATAGTCATAGTCGGTTAAGCTTAATGAATCGGAGTTGTTTTTAAACCACATGAACAACATCATTTCTTTGTTACTGTTATTTTCTAGATAACTTCCTAAAACATCTAGGTCTATAAAACCGGCGATTAAATCTAGATTTGGTCCGACACTGTCAATTTTTACTTTTTGAGCATTATTGTCTTCTTTGAATGCTTCAGCGATGGTATTGTTTCGTCGTGTCTTTTCAAAAACGGTTGTTAAATTGCACTGATGGTCTAAATCGATTAATAGAACCTTCTTACCATTTTTAGCTAACCAATCACCATAATTCAAAGTCAAGGTTGTTTTACCGACACCACCCTTGATAGCAGTAAAAGTAATAATCTTCATCTTGATGCCTCCTCGTATTATTAAAAATGTATTCAAGTATTGACCAGCTTCGCTGTTTGGATGCTGTGTGATATTCTCTAATTGTTCATTGGATTCGGATCCAACTGGTATAGGCTTTCGCCTCCTGTAGTTTATCTACATTTTAAGAATGCCGCCCAGATGAATTGTTTAAGTTCAAACCACAAGCTGTAGTGTTAGCTGATGATTTTGATAGCTCGCGTTCTATCAAGCAGCTAGTCATTGGATGACTTGTCTACTCATAAATTGCGAGGATGTTCTGAAGATTCATAATTAGGGAGTATCACACAGCACCCAAGCCTATCCAAAATAAGAACGGAAAGGAGGTCTGAATCAATGAACTTGAATGTTGGTATTGATGTTTCAAAATTGAAGCTTGATTATTGTGGAATGGATTCAAATAAGCAAGTGTGTTTCCAAGGTGAAGTAACAAACACCCCGAAGGGGGCCGGTCATATTCGTGATGAGATTTTAAAGCGGTCTCAGCAAGCTGACCAAATTATTATCGGCATGGAAGCAACCTCAGTTTATAATTTCCACCCAACCTTGTTCTTTGAACAAGATGATCGCCTTAATCAGTTAAACGTGACTGTGGTCACCTTGAATCCTAAAGTGACGCACCGTTACAGTAAGTTATTTGATGATGATAAGACCGATACCGTTGATGCCTTTCACATTGCCGATTTCTTACGGATCGGCCGGTATCAAGTTCCGGTTACCCGCGATGAAAAGCACATCGCTTTACAACGCTTGACCCGGGAACGATACCACTTAGTCCATCAGATCAATGATTGTAAAAATCACTTTTTAAATAACCTGTACTACAAGGTGAACACCATCGATACGGTCTTGCCTACCTCAGTCTTTGGGTCAACCATGCTTAGCATTCTGAGTGATGAGAAGTATTCCCTAGATGACCTGGTTCAGATACCCTTGTCAGCCTTAACTGATGAGCTAAATCATTTATCTCATGGCCGGTTTGGCGATGCCAAAAGTGTTGCCAAAGCACTGAAGAAAGCCATTAGAAGTTCTTATCGGCTTAGCAAGACGGTTGCCGATTCCGTTGATCAAGTATTGGCCATGTACGCTAATCAGTTGCGGATGCTTAATCAACAGCTAAAGCTGTTAAATAAAAGCATTTCTGATCTGTGCTCGGTCATTTCAGGTGCAGACTCACTCCAAAGTATTCCGGGAATTGGACCAGTGTATGCGGCCGGATTACTGGCTGAAATCGGCCAAATTGACCGTTTCCCCAATGATGCTAGTCTCGCCGGCTACGCTGGCTTATCATGGCAACGCAGTCAATCAGGAAATCATGAGCGACAATTAACGCCGCGAACCAAAAGTGGTAACCAATACCTACGTTATTACTTAGTTGAAGCTGCCAACTCAGTAAGGCGCTATGATCCCACTTATGCCAGGTACTACCAGAAGAAGTTCCGGGAGGTACCAAAGTATCAACATCGTCGAGCTTGTGTGTTGACCGCTAGGAAGCTGGTTCGGTTAATTATTAATCTACTAACTGAACATAAACTGTACACGCCTCCTAAATTGGTCTAGCGCGACGAACATCGCTAACATTGCAAGTTTCTAACCAGTGAATTTTTGTACTTCACTGGGCTGGGGGAAGTATACTCTCCTCACAATTAGAACTATCAATATTTTACGTATCACCTACTTGACTTCTGACCACAAGTCTTCATCTAGCTTAATTATATCATTATCAAGCAAACAAATAAACAATTTATTAAATAATTAACGTAACGATTTTGGCCGCTTTAATCATGTACTTCGGCAATATCAACAGCACTCATTCCCGGCTGATAAGGCTTAAACTAGTCTGATATGCTTAACACTTCTTTACTATAGATTGCTTTAAGTGTAAACCGTCAGGCTTTTTTGCTGTCTAAATTTAACTAGCACCACGCGTATGAGTATTATAATTGAAAATACTAATTTAAACACTTTAATTATCACATATTCAAAACGTCAAAAAATTTGTATCTAAATATATCTAAGCTTTTTTAATGGTGAGAAACTTTGCCACTTGCAACGCTCGATTAATTACTTGGGTATACAAAATGATTATTGTCACGAGCCAAAAATAATCTTAATGTTTAAATTTGCTTCACTTCAACAAAAGACCGATCTGCCAAAACCCAAAGATTTTAACAGACTGATCTTTATTTACATTAATGCATCTTGACTTATTTTGAAAAAGCTTTAATTTATCCTAGCAAGTTGTTGTAACAAATCTTCCACTTGTTTAGTCAACTTCTCCAGATTGTGACTCTGGTCGAAAGTTTTTAAGTTCGCTTGCATTTGCCGAAAAACCTTTTGGACCCTGTCTTGGCCATTAACAGTCAAAGTTAGCCGAACAATTCGTCGATCATTTGGATTCACTTGTGATTGAATTAAATTATCTTGAATCAATCGCCAAGTATTCCTGGAAATTAGTGTGCGCGTAACCATGAATGCATCAGTTAATTCACTAGCAGTAGCTTGCCCATGTTGTTCAAGATAGACTAATATTCCCCACTCACGCATTGAAAAATCAGTTTTGGCCAATCCTTGCGCTAACATCTGGTATGCCTGTTTCTGAATAGCTTGCAGGGTTGCTAAGCTCTCAAACTGGTTCTTAATTTGCTGATGATTTAGCATATAATATCATCCTATTCTTTTTGCTGCCGCTTAGTCATTCCGAAGAGTCCTAACAAACTACTCATGACTAATAGTAATAAGCCACTCAGTGTCATATGTCATTGATCAGTTTAATCAGTTTGAGCCAACCATTGATCCACAAAATTAGTAGCCGTTGCTTGACCATCCTGAACCGGCTTAGCAGGCATCGTTGATTGACTTGGGTTAATAGAAACTCTAAAATCTGTCGATAAATTATTTATAATTCCTATTATAATAAATTGACTCAAACCCATTGTGAACGTTAGAAATGTTAATAATATGCATTGAAGGTTGATTTTCTTTTTTATATGACCACCTTATTAAGAGATACACTATAAAAATTATATAAAAAGCCAATTTTTTTAATATCAAATGGTAGATTGCAAATTTAACCGCCTAAACTCCTAGACCATTGCGCCAATCGTGCCTGACACCAGTCCAAAAAATCCCGTTCTGAAATCGTTGGTGTTCCCGTCAATAACTTTTTTGTGATGGGCTCCTCACCTAAAGCCGTCTCAATTAACCCAACCACTAAATAATCTGTCTGTTTCGTAACCCAATTTTGTGGTTTCGCCCCAAAGACTTTCGCCAAACTAAAAGCTTGATCCCGATTCATGGTAGTTAGACGTCCGGTAAAAGCAATCTCACAATCTCTTAAATCGAGCATTTTAAATCATCAACTTTCTTGATTCTAATGTTGGTTTTGACTTGACGGGTTATGGTTTTCCATTCAGTTTAGAGGGAGTGACGTTTTGAGCGCAGAATTGTTCCCTGGAAACAGCTATTTGGAATAACTGAACCAGAGTGCAATTCTACGCTAAGGTTTCCCCCTAGTTCGTCGGTCGTTAACGCCCGTCGCTTGTCTGTACAATTGCGGTATTGCTACCACCATTCATTATAAATCTACGTTTTCGGTTTAGCCTACTAAAAAACGCCCTAGAAGGCGTTGATGATACGTATTTATTTTTGTTCGATCACCAACTAATCAATGGCACCAAGCCGAAGCTTCGTTTTACCACCCGCGCCGTTAATGGTCGCGCTCACCATTCACCACCCAGCCGTACAGATGACCTTGTTGTGGTATAGCCAGACTTATTGAAGTCGCACTGGCAAACGTGTCCCCTTGGATTTAGACCCCAGCTTGTCCCCTAGGGCTTTAAAAATCGCACCGGCCATGATATAATAGTCATTAAACTAGATGACTTTTATGTGGCGCTCACCGATTCCCGTCGGTGGGTGTTTTTTTATGTTCTATTTTATGTAACCAATATTACTCGTTGTTTGGTGATAAATCAACATTTCTTTTTATGTATCCTTGTATCCTTGTATCCTTGTATATTAATATCCTTGTATCTAAGTATCCTTGTATCCTTGTATCTAAGTATATTAGGATACTTGCAGTCAATCTTAATTTAACGGCTTTTGAGAAGAAATGTATCCTTGTATCCTTGTATCCTTGCATCTTTGTATGTTATCATCCTTGTATCCAAGTATCCTTGTATATTAGGATACTTAATTGGAGGTCAGTATAATGGGTGAAGTAATTACTTTTGGAAATTTTAAAGGTGGCACCGGTAAAACAACAAATGCCACGCTTGCATGCCTGGCACTAGCTCGTGCTGGTAAAAAAACGCTATTAATTGATTTCGATCCTCAAGCAAACGCTACAGATATTTACTTTAAAACCGCGGCTAATTTAGGCCACGATGATATTAAATTTAATCAAACCTTGCTTGCATCAATCCAAGAAGAGGACTTATCAAGATCGTTGGTTACTTTGGATAAAAACATTGACTTTATTCCATCAAGCGCAGATTTTTCATTGTACCCACGGATTATGGAAAAAAAGTTTAAAAATAATTATAAAGATAGAGTCACATATTTTAGCAAGCTACTTGCTTCACTAAAAGAAAAATATGATTTTGTGGTATTTGATTTGCCACCGACTATTTCCTTAATTTCTGATAGCGCCTTATACGCTTCAGATTGGGTTCTGATTATCCTTCAAACTCAAGAGCACAGTCTTCAGGGTGCCGAATCGTTTCTAAAATATATACAGGAACAGGTAATCGATGAATACGAAGCACCTAGTTTGAATTTACTCGGTATACTTCCTGTGCTATTAAAGAATGGGGCGCCTGTTGATCACAGCACATTAGAAGTAGCAGAAGAAGAATTTGGGAAAGAAAACATGTTAAAAACCCTAATTCGTAATATGGAAAGAATCAAAAGATATTCAATCAGAGGTGTATTTCTAAAAGATCAGTTCGATAAAAAAATAATTAGATTATACGATTCTGTGGCACAAGAAATTGTTGAAAGGGCGGACTAGCATGGTGGAACTTTTACACAATCCTAACTCAAATAAAAGCAAAATAATTCCTAGAAAATCGGTGCCCCAGCCCCAAAAAGAAATTTCCATATCTTCTCTAAACGAATCAAACAAAACGAAGTCTAAACAAATAGATGGTGTTACTTTTGATACTACGCTCAGAATTGACAATCATCTAAAAAACTTTATGAAAGCTATGGTAATTTTAGGGTATAGCTCAACTCAACAAAACGGATTAGCCCAATTACAAAAAACTTTTTTTGAATCGTTAACTGAGTCTGAACAAAATACGCTTACGACTCAAATACAGACTTTGGAAACCGGCGATGCTAACAAAGTAAAAAGTAAATAATCACGTGCTCTCAGACGACACGTTCACCTTTTAGATGTATACTTGTCCGTTTAAATTAAGCAGAATGCACACAAAAAAGTCCTCTATTATGCGGAATAGAGGGCTTTTCTGAAATCAGTACATACAGGCTTTGCTTAGGAGCGTTGCTTGTGTCCATTTAGGACATACACAATCATATAACAATCAATGCTGTCACTTAACTTACTCAAAAAAGCCACCCATACTACTCAAAAAATATTCACAACCTATCTAAACAACCGTTTCCAAAAGTTCTCTCTCGTCTCATTAGAGGGCTTTTCGTTTTGCTTGCTTATATTTGTATCTGAATCATTTCTATCGTCCTTAGAATCGTTCTCACGGCTTTGTGTGGTGTTGCTTTTGATATTTTGTTCTGACTTTTGATTTTCAAGTAATTTCTGACTGGATAAGTTCAATTGCTGTTGTTGGTCTAATAATTTTTGAAATTTGTTTATCTGTTGATCCTTTTTCGTCAAGTTGGCGTCTAAGTATATTAACTAATTGATCGTTGCTTGACGTGTTTTTGTCTTGTTTATCCTTATTTGTATTGTTGGCATAATATTGATGTATAGCATTAACAACATCTTGACTTAAAATATATCTATTATCGCTATCTTTTAAAGGCTTGTCTTTGTCGTCTAGTGAATCTATTATTTGATAAATTCTTGCTCTTGATATGTGTAAATCCTTTGAAATTTCTGCAATTGTTGTCAAATCTACCACCCTTTCAAGTATATGCTAAGTTATTGATACAATCATAGCACGTGGTAGCGTCAAGAATCTTGTGTAAATGAAATGCCTTCGTACATATAATATGTATCTAACTTAAATAAATGATGCTTCCAAGGTGTCCTGGAGTCCTTTGAACCCTCGGTGGATCCGCTTCAGAGACTTCTCGTTATAAACATTAAACTGAGAAACCAGGAAGCGATCCAGTGAATCTTCCGTTGGAAATTGTTCTTTGTGGTGGGTGGTGCGCTTGAGATGCTTATTAAAGTTCTCAATCAGGTTAGTGGAGTATAGTGATTGCCGGATAGCTGGTGGAAAGTCCATGAAAGTGAGTAAATTCGGCATTTTAAGCAGATCTTTGATTAATTTGGGATAGGTCTGATGCCAGTTGTTGGCGAACTCATTCAGTTTCAGTTCGGCTGCTTCACGGTTGGCGGCCCGATGAACTTGTTTAAAGTCACTGATCACGGCCTTGCGGTCTTTTACGCGAACTTTGTTCATCAGATTCCGCCCAACATGAACCAGGCAACATTGTCGTTTGGCTTTAGGGAAATGCCGATTCAAGCCTTCATCCAAACCAACTAACCCATCGGCCACAAACAACAGCACATCTTTAACGCCCTGCTTGATCAAGGTTCCCAGCAGTTCAGTCCAGATTCCAGTCGATTCCGTTGGCGCCACTTGGTAGTTCAGCACTTCTTTCGTACCATCTGGACGAATGCCAATCGCAATATGAACGGCTTCTTTTTGAACGGTATCCCGCTTTAACGGCAAGTAAGTGGCATCTAAGAAGATGGCCGCATATTGTGAAGCCAGTCGACGTTGCTGGAAAGCTTGAACCTGTTCATTGACGGCTTTAGTCATGTTGGAAACCGTGGCTTTGGAGTAGTGAGCACCGTACATTTTCTCAATGAGTTCGGCAATTTCAGCAGTGGTAATTCCCTTGGTATACAACTGAATGACCGTTGTTTCTAAATTATCACTGTGCCGACCGTAGGCTGGCAAGGTATGATTTTCAAACCGGCCATTGCGATCTCGAGGAATGGTTAAGTTAAGTTGGCCGTACTTCGTATCAAACGAGCGCTCATAACTGCCGTTGCGGTTATTACCAGTGTTAATCCCAGCGTATGAGTAGCGTTCGTAACCCAAAAACTCTGCCAATTCGGTTTGAAGCAGCTGGTTAATCGCAATTTCGAGGTGGTGACGAAAAACTTCGTCCAAATCTTGCTTTTGGGCTAGTGCAGGGATAATTTCTGTGGTAGGTTCATTCATGGGGAATGCCTCCTGTGATGTTTTCTGTGATTACTAAATATCATAAGGGAAGGCATTCCCTATTTCTATACAATTCAGAAATCTTTTATGCATTTACACAAGATATTTTACGCTCTCCTCATTAAAACAGATAAAAATAAGCGACCATTAATGATCGCCATTAGTCCTATTATTTGGGTATTAACTACTACTAATATTTTAAAAACTTACTTGCCGATAAGTTCGCACGGAATGTTTACTTTAGTAACAGCAATTTTAGTATTTATAAGTTGTATTTGGTTCTTTGTTTATTTTTGGAGAGTTAATCGACAGCAAAAATAGATTCTTATCAAAAAGACCTTAATTTGAACGATATTGTTCAAGTTAAGGTCTTTTTTGATTAATTGGCTAGGTTTTTACTAAATAATACCGGCAGCCATATGCTTATTCATTTCACTGTCACTTAAAGTCTTCTTTGTAAATCCTAATATCAAGGCTGTAATAACTGTACCTATTAAAATACACCCGATATATAGCAATGGTTTATTACATGCAACTGGAATAACAAAGATTCCACCATGAGGAGCTTGTAAAGTGATACCCAACATCATACTTAGAGCCCCACCAATTGCTCCACCTATTATATTAGCTGGAATTGTTCTCAATGGATCAGCAGCTGCAAAAGGAATTGCTCCTTCAGTAATAAAGCATGCACCCAATATCCAGTTAGCCTTACCTGCTTCTCTTTCTTGATTAGTAAATTTATTCTTAAACAATAAAGTAGCTAAAGCAATTCCTAGTGGTGGAACCATACCACCGACCATCAAAGCTGCTGATGGCCCATATATCTTTGAAGCAAACATTGCAAGTCCGAAAGCTGATGCAGTCTTATTAATAGGACCGCCCATATCAGAAGACATCATTCCTGCTAAAATTGCTCCCATTACAAATGCGCTAGAACCATTCATTGATTTTAGCCATGTCGTTAAGAATTCATTAAAATTGGACATTGGCGTATTTAAAATGAAGAACATTACAAAACCAACAACAAATGTTGCTAACAAAGGAATTAATAGTACTGAAATCAACCCCTGATAAGTATGAGGTATATTCTTAGTCTTCTTAGTAATCAATTTTGTTATATATCCACCTAAGAATCCAGCCAACATACCTCCTAGGAATCCGGAACCACCATTCATGGCCATCATCCCACCAATCATACCTGGTGCAAGTCCTGGTTTATCAGCAATACTCCATGAAATATACGCAGCTAGAACAGGAACGTATAACTTAAACGCAGCATTTCCTCCCATTTCATTAAAGAAGGCTGCCCAAATATTATATTGATCGCTCTTTGGATCACTGGCATAAATACCAAACATAAATGAAATAGCAATAAATATACCACCAACTACAACGAATGGAATCATATAAGAAACACCACTCATAATGTGCGTATAAAAGGCCCTAGCAAAACTACTTCCTTTTTCTTCTATTTCTTCATTCTTCTTCTCTACTTTAACTTTTTTTACATCATTACTGTATCCAGTTCCTAAAGACAAAGCTTCATCTACTACGTCCTTTGGTTTATCAATAGCTTTTTTAACCGGAACATCTACAAATTCTTTATCCTTAAACACACTTGTATCAACTTTAACATCATGTGCCACAACAATTGCATCAGCTTTTGCAATATCTTCCGCGGTTAATTCATTTTCTATTCCAGTTGACCCATTAGTTTGAATCTTATATTTCATACCACGTTTTTTGGCTTCATTTTCCAATGACTCGGCTGCCATATACGTATGAGCAATACCCGTCATACAGGCTGAAATTCCAATTAAATATTTACCACTGTTTTTAGTAGCTGTCTTTAAGTCTTCTTCATTAGACTTTATCTCATCCTGATCAATAAGATCTTTATAAATTTCATCAACAGTCATTGCTGTTAATAATTTAGCCCGAAATTTTTCATCCATTAAAAAAGTCGATATGGTTGATAACATTCGTAAATGTTCATCATTAGAATCGCTCGGTGCTGCAATCATAAATACTAAATTAACAATCTCATTTCCCCATTTAATTCCATTGAGGTTCTTTAAAATGACAACTGTGGCTTTTTCTACGCCGTTTGACTTGCCATGAGGTATAGCAACTCCATATCCAACTGCAGTCGATATTTCCTTTTCTCTTTTATTAACGGCAGCTTGAAAAGATGCTACATCAGAAACATATCCATTTTTTCCAAGCATTGTGGTCATCTTATCAATGGCCTCTTGCTTATTCATAGATGCATTAGAAATAATGATATTCTTTTTATCAATCACATCTTTAACATTCATAATTTTCTCCTTTTAATTCAAATATCTATTTATTTGAAATATAAACTGGCCTTTCCTGTTGAATTAAATAAATCCATCTTGTATTCAACAAGTTCTTGAGCTGCTTTACGTGCACTAGGCATTAGTACATTAGGTTCATAATCATCCGGTTGATCGCTCAATGTTTTACGTAATTGTTTAAAGAATGCTGTTTTCATATCAGTGGAAAGGTTAATTTTAGCAACACCATGTTGATATGTTTTTCTGATTTCTTCATCTTTATTATCTGATCCACCATGTAAAACTAAAGGAATGTCTACTGCTTCGTGAATTTTTTCCAACAAATCAATTCTCAACTCCGGCTTTTCAACGTGTGCATAATGACCATGGCGTGTTCCAATTGCTACAGCTAAGGTATCCACTCCAGTTGCTTCAACAAATTTCTTTGCATCTTCTGGATCTGTATAAAGGATCTTATTGACACCATTACTATCTACTGACAACTCATTACTTCCAATCGTACCCAATTCTGCTTCTACAGATACTCCTACGGCATGAGCTGCTTCAACACATTTTTTAGTTATTGCTATATTTTCATCCCATGGTTTAGCTGATGCATCAATCATTACTGAACTATAACCATTTTGAATTCCCTTCAAAATATCTTGATATGTAGCACCATGATCTACATGAATAGCCATAGGAATTCTAGTACGATTTACAGCCTGTCTGACATACGCTACAAAATCATCGCCAACAAAACTTAATTCATCCGGATGAATTTGAATAATTGCAGGAGCATTTTTCTTCTCAGCAGCATTAATAATAGCTTCTACAAATTCACTATTTGAAACGTTATATGAACCTACTGCAAACTTGTTTTTATATGCAACGTCTAGTAAATCAACCATATTCATTAACATATTTAATAACCTCTTTCTTCATTCCATGTTTTTATAAATTTTTCTTTATTTTTTGTTTTTAATAACTTTTGAACCGTTTCCAAATTATTGGTATGCACATAAACATCTCTAAAAAATCCTTTGTTTACTTCTAATTCTTTCGATGGAATATATACAATAATCAATCGAACTTTTTGGTTTTCCCAAAGAATATCTGTTTTATTTATTCCAACAATTACCTTGGGATCATAAGAGAATTTAGTTAAAAATGGATGAGGTAAAGCAGTAAAATTACCCACATCAGTACTAGACATAGATTCTCTTTCTTTAAAATTTATAAATAAATTAGAATACCCCGATAAATCTAAAAGCTTTTCTATTGCAGCCAAATTTGAAGTTTCATTTATCTGATAATAATCAACATCGTTTATTAAGTTTGAAGTTCCTATCGTTGAAATAAATTGCTGAACATTTTGAATATCAGCACTACTAAAATTTCTTGAAATGTGTATTAATTTATCATTTTTACCGCAGTTCTCATTTGTATTTTCATTAATTGTCGTTAAAACCAAATCAAATTCATCAAAATCACTCTTATTAAATTCATGATCTATTTGCTTAACTTGGATATTTTGGAAAAACATTTCTACTTTATTTTTAATTAACTTTGTTTCAATTTGTTTATTGTTAACGATTAATAAAGCTTTCAACGTATCTTTCTTTTCATCATTCAAAACTAACTGAATATGTATGGATAAATACGCTATCTCAGGTTCTGGTATTGTTAAATCCAAATGTTTTTCCAAATCATCATAAATAAAACTGGATATAGAGTAAGCAAAAATATACTCATGTTTTAATTCTGTAAAGTAAGGATTAAATATAGGAATTTTTTCTTTTATTGGGTTCAATAATCTCGCTATATGATTCACTATTTGATTCCTATATTTTTCATTAGAATAAACAGGAATATTAAAATATTTTTCTGCTCTAAACAGCGTGTCTTCAATGAGAGAAATCATTTTTTCATCATTCAAGATAATTTCTGGATTAGTGATATCCAATGGCAATGCCAAAAGATAATACGTTAAACTTAATAATTCTTCTTTAGTACAATCATTTCCTAAGTTATTTATTAAGTCGTATGCTAATTTATATTCCGAAAACCCATCGACTGTCTTCTCATATACCGAAAGTCGTTTAACAAAATTATTATTGTCCATTCTATAATTCATAATAATCATATGAATTATCAATTTTACGTAAGTCCAATAATCCATAGTACAATTATTCTTTGTCAAAGTACTTTCAACATTTCTTATAATCTTTGATATATCATCCATATTTACCATTTCATCAAAAAAGCTATATATCTGATAAGATAAATTTTCTTTTGAAAAAATTTTAATAGGCATCAATTCTTCTAACAGCAATCTTTTGGACTCCTCATTACCTACCAATCTGACACCTGTAAATATTTTGGATTCAAAGTTAAGTTCAATATCAAGTTTTTTTATTCTCATAAATAGTTTTTGGATTTTGTTTCGAATACTCTCACCTGAATATGAAAGTTTATCTGCAATTACATCAATCTGAGTATATTCATCACTATTTGTAAGTAACAAAGCAATCCGAAATAATATCTGATCATCAGTATTTGGATCATTAGATCCTATGCTACTTGAATCATATTTTCCTTTATTGATTTTGTAGCCTTTTTCTGTAGAAACGATTAATTTATCATCTTTAAAAGTTCCATTAACTTTAGCTACATAATTTCTTATGCTCCTTTCCGTTACTCCAACCAAATCTGATAGTTGCTTATTAGTTATAAAACCCTTTTGTTGTAGCAATACATCTAGCATTTTATTAATATTCTTATTCATAATATTTTCCTATCTGCTTTATTAATAAGAATCATTGCCTATCAACAATTCCTATTATATTTTGCTTGTCAGCGCTTACAAAAGCATACTTATTTCCTACCTGTAGGAAAGTTACATCTACCTATCATAATAAATATATCTTTAATACTTTATTTGGTAGCGTCAAGAATCTTGTGTAAATGAAATGCCTTCGTACATATAATATGTATCTAACTTAAATAAATGATGCTTCCAAGGTGTCCTGGAGTCCTTTGAACCCTCAGTGGATCCGCTTCAGAGACTTCTCGTTATAAACATTAAACTGAGAAACCAGGAAGCGATCCAGTGAATCTTCCGTTGGAAATTGTTCTTTGTGGTGGGTGGTGCGCTTGAGATGCTTATTAAAGTTCTCAATCAGGTTAGTGGAGTATAGTGATTGCCGGATAGCTGGTGGAAAGTCCATGAAAGTGAGTAAATTCGGCATTTTAAGCAGATCTTTGATTAATTTGGGATAGGTCTGATGCCAGTTGTTGGCGAACTCATTCAGTTTCAGTTCGGCTGCTTCACGGTTGGCGGCCCGATGAACTTGTTTAAAGTCACTGATCACGGCCTTGCGGTCTTTTACGCGAACTTTGTTCATCAGATTCCGCCCAACATGAACCAGGCAACGTTGTCGTTTGGCTTTAGGGAAATGCCGATTCAAGCCTTCATCCAAACCAACTAACCCATCGGCCACAAACAACAGCACATCTTTAACGCCCTGCTTGATCAAGGTTCCCAGCAGTTCAGTCCAGATTCCAGTCGATTCCGTTGACGCCACTTGGTAGTTCAGCACTTCTTTCGTACCATCTGGACGAATGCCAATCGCAATATGAACGGCTTCTTTTTGAACGGTATCCCGCTTTAACGGCAAGTAAGTGGCATCTAAGAAGATGGCCGCATATTGTGAAGCCAGTCGACGTTGTTGGAAAGCTTGAACCTGTTCATTGACGGCTTTAGTCATGTTGGAAACCGTGGCTTTGGAGTAACGTCTTTTAAAGCCGCTAACTGTCGATCTAAATGTTGCTCCTTGGAACTCACACGCGCATAACCGATTTTAGCCATTTCCAGTTCTCATTTTGGACAGTTCTAATGAACACTTGTAATTCCTAGTATAGCACAGAAATAAAAAAGACCAATAGGGTATACCCTATTGGCCTTTTTTGACCCATTATCAATGGCTTTTTAAATTAGGGCCTAGTACTTTTGGAATGGAAATACTTTCCAACACCAAAAATTCTAGACCCAAATAAATTTACCTACGGGTTATTTATCAATTAACTTTGATAGATAATAACCAACTACAAATCCTAAAGTATTAGCAAGCACGTCATTTATATCTACCCAACGATGTGTTATTGCCAAATTGTCTGTTATAAATTGAATAAATTCGATAGTGAATCCAATAAGGATTCCAGTTGTAATCACATGAGAAATTTTGAATTTGGGAGAGAATAAAATATAGGTAAATATTCCTAAGGGACAAGTCATAATGATGTTTAGCCAGAATCCTAATTGATCTAATTCTTGAAAGGGAATGTAAGCAACTGGTGCCTTACCAATCATCATAAAGCTAATAGCTTGATTTTACGCTCTCATTTATTCTATTCAATTATTTATAAATATTTGAATTAACTTTTTTATTGAATAAAAACACTTATCTTACTAAGATAAGTGTTTAGTCCAGTATAAACAAAAAAAGAAGCGCTCAATTATTTCTAAATATTTTTTTTAAAAATAAAACAATATATTTATACCCAGTAGTTTTCGAATAAAAAACACTAAAAAATACTACCATAAAAAAAATCATTATCAATGAATTCAAAAAAGCAATAAATAAATTAGATTGAAACATAAATTGATCTAAATACAAAATAGTCTTTGAAATCACAAAAACAACAAGTATCACAAATACGCTATTCAACGCATAATTAAAAACATAGAATCGCAAATACTTTTTTTTGAATCCAAATCCGAGTCGAAAGAGCAATAAAGGTTCCCACCAAGAATTCAGGAATAAGTTTGTCAAAATGGTTCCTAATAGAACTCCTCGAATCCCAAGATGAAAAACTAATAATAATGACAATGATAATACGAAATTTAAAATAGCCTCAATCACCGACTTCTTACCATTTGGAACAAATAATCCATAAGCACTAATAAAAGTGATTGAACTTTGTCGCAATTGATCAAAAAAATAATTGAGAACAACGATAACAACAACAGGTAACGACAAAACGTAACTCTTCCCAGCCCAAAATTTAATAAATGGATTGAGTGACACATAGAGACACCCCGCTGAAATAGAAACAATAAAAAAGTTAATCATAAAATGGGCTGAATATACTTGAAAAGCCTTTTTCTGATTATTCTCAACAATTAAATTACCCACACTAGCTGTCACCGAGCTAATCAGCTTTGACAGAATATTACTGATACTCGTTACAATCAGCAAATAATTAGAATATATTCCAACTACTGTGATGCCCATAAAGGCCGAAAGTAACAAATTATCAGTTGAACGCACCACAATACTACCAATTTTAGAACCAACCATACCTGCAATGTTATTTCGTAAATGATGAATTTCGTTACGATTGACCTTCAAATTCTTATTTTTATTAAGATATGGATAAAGCCTGTCTACTTTACGTGATATTGTAAAATTTGATAATACTGTACAAATAATTGCAACCCATAAATAATATGCATATGAATGAAAAAGAAATAGAACAGTTACTTGTAATACAACTTGCACTGCAGTATATTTCAGCTGATTAAGCGCACTTATGTATTCTTTTTGATCAGCAATCAGAAGCGATCTTTTATACGTGAAAAAATAGCTAACAACTGAATTAGTCAAATACAACACAAAATAATAAGTTACGCTATTTAGTGAGCTATAATCTTTGATGAGCACAGGCAGAATTGGAATCATAACCATTCCTGCAACGGCTATTATAATGCCGATCGCGTCATATGCTTTTTTAAACAAATTCATTAACGCACTAACAGATTCCTCATCATTTTTGGCAAGTGGACCATATAGAGAAAAAACAATCGCACTTCCAACACCAAGTTCAGCAAATGAAAGCACACTCAGCACATTTGTAAAAAGCCCGTTCAACCCTAAAAATTCTTTGCCTAAATACTTGATAAAGATTGTCTGTGTAATAAATTTTACTAGAATTGTAAATATTTGAACTAATGTCAAAATGGACGAATTAAGTATTGTACTCCTCGATCTACTAGCTTTCACAATTTACTCCTTTAATTATCAACAAAAGTGATTGGTATATTATCATTATTCTAACCAATTTTAATGGTCCGGTGCACAGCTTTACTGTGGACCGTGGCACTGAGTTTAGTGGGCTAGTATCACTTGAATCACAATATGGTATTAAGACCTATTACTGCCATGCTTATACTCCAGCTGAACGTGGTAGTAATGAACGCTTTAATCGGAATTTACGTTATTTTTATCCTAAAGGGACTCGTTTTGAGCACATTAGTGCTCAAGATTTAACGACGACGTTACTCCAAATTAACCAGCGACCGCTTAAAATACTCGACTGGCAAACACCGTATCAGGTTATGCTGACAAATTTGTCCAAAAATTCGGATTAAATTTGCAATCTACCTTATTCATAAATATAGCTCCAATCATTTAAAATATTTGTTATTAAAAATTTAACATTACGTGTTTAAATAAGGCTATTAATAGTGAAAAGTAAGAAAAAATAGTTTATTGATTTTTAAATTAATATTCGAACGGAGACTTATATGGAAATTTAGTATCCAAGATATTTTTAATTGAGTTGACATTTGCAGAATAATTCACACTATTTTTATCATTTATGCATAAAGTCATGCTTTTACTATTCAATAAATCTTTACTCAGCAAATCTATATCATTAATTGTATAAAAATGTCCATTTATTTTAGAACAAGGTTCGAATAGCCCCTGTTCTAACTGATAATACCTAACTAACCATTGAGTAACATCCTCATCGCTTCTAAATTTATGTGTTAGTGTTTTATGGATTTCGCGATGCCATATTTTTTTAGCACTCACAAAATTACTTTTTAGATATGGCTGAGGAAGATGGGGGTCGTAATAAGCCGATATTTTATGCTTAGTCAACATAAAAAGCGAATTTATTAAGGGCTTAAAACTTCTAACCCTAAAAATTCCTTTATATGTTTTAGGCCATTTCTTAATCCATAAATTTAGTACATATATATCATTAAAAATGCTTTTATCAAATTCTTCAATTGGCATAAATGGTCTGTAAGCTCTGAAGTCTCTTGGTAAAGAGTTCTTAAAGAAAAAATCAGGAGATATTCTATGATTCAACAGCATATCATCATTAAAAAGTACAAACTCTTCACTTAAATCATTAATGTTGCTAATTGACCATTCAATGGCATTCGAATTAAATGACGGAAGATATTTCGAATCTATAATATCTTTGTGGTCAATCAATGTCACTTTATCATTACTTTTATTCAACCATTTTGGAATCTGAGAATCTGTTATTAAATATATTTTGTTTACCCAAGGAGCATAAAGATATATAGATCTAAATAAATATTTTAACGTTCCGTAATCTCTATATCGTTGTATTCCTGTATTGTCACTTGTCAGTAAATCATCTTCATTACTTCTATATTTTGATCTTTTGGCTCTCCATTTAAAATCATCCGAATCAACCCAGGTAATAACAAAATCTATTTTATCCATACATCTCGACCTCTAAACTATTAAAATCTATTATCCAAAATATTTGTTTTATAATTTATTAATTTTTATATTTTTTTAAAAGTTGTACATATTGAGCAATTAAAAATAAGGAGCAATGATGAATGTCAAAACATTCAAATTTCTTTTTATCAATGATCCTATTACAATTTGTAGTAATAATGTTCATCTCAGATACCCAACTATAAAAATTATTTTTTGGCAAAAATTATGTCGAATTTAATAATTTTGGGTAGCGTCAAGAATCTTGTGTAAATGAAATGCCTTCGTACATATAATATGTATCTAACTTAAATAAATGATGCTTCCAAGGTGTCCTGGAGTCCTTTGAACCCTCGGTGGATCCGCTTCAGAGACTTCTCGTTATAAACATTAAACTGAGAAACCAGGAAGCGATCCAGTGAATCTTCCGTTGGAAATTGTTCTTTGTGGTGGGTGGTGCGCTTGAGATGCTTATTAAAGTTCTCAATCAGGTTAGTGGAGTATAGTGATTGCCGGATAGCTGGTGGAAAGTCCATGAAAGTGAGTAAATTCGGCATTTTAAGCAGATCTTTGATTAATTTGGGATAGGTCTGATGCCAGTTGTTGGCGAACTCATTCAGTTTCAGTTCGGCTGCTTCACGGTTGGCGGCCCGATGAACTTGTTTAAAGTCACTGATCACGGCCTTGCGGTCTTTTACGCGAACTTTGTTCATCAGATTCCGCCCAACATGAACCAGGCAACGTTGTCGTTTGGCTTTAGAAGCTGTCTAAAATCTCTTAAGTAATAGTGCTAAAAACGCTAAAACGACCATTTGCAGACTGGTGGTTAATTGACGCTCACAATTTTTCCAAAGTCGCCGACAATTCTCTAGCCAACTAAAAGATCGTTCGACTACCCAACTTTGGGGCATGACTTCGAATCGATGCAACTCATTGCGCTTCGCAACCTGCACGGTTGCGTTTAAATTACTGGCTACATCGAGCTGAAAATTAACGCCTGAATAACCACCATCAACTAAGACATTTTGAACCTGGCGTAAATGCATGGCATGTAAAGCGATCATTGCACTGGCCCCGTCTCGATCAGAGACGTTCGCTCGCGTCATGTGAATGGCCTGCGGAAAGCCATTGATATCAACTGCCAGATGGCGCTTAATCCCCGAGATTTTCTTACCAGCGTCGTAACCTTTGTTTTCAGCAGTAGCGGTGTTTTTGACGCTCTGAGCGTCAACGATAATAAAGGAAGTTAAAGCTGAACGTCCTTGGTAAGTTCGCCGAGCAATGACAATTTTTTTAAAACTTGTTCCAATAAAGAATCAGCTGTAGGCTCAGCTTTAGTTGACCAAATTTTGTAATAGTTGTAAACTGACCGCCATTCTGGGAAATCACCGGGGACTTGACGCCATTGGCAACCGGTTTTCAAGACATATAGGACCGCACAGAAGACCTCGTAGAGGTCATATTTTCGAGGCTTAGTTCGCTTACGAAAATTTTCTAAAGCTGGTCGAATTAATTCAAATTATTGCCGAGTAATATTGCTGGGATAATTTTTCATAGCTTAAACTCGCTTTTTACATAGAAGTATATCAAAAATCATAGATCTTGGACAGTTTCTTATGGAAATGCCGATTCAAGCCTTCATCCAAACCAACTAACCCATCGGCCACAAACAACAGCACATCTTTAACGCCCTGCTTGATCAAGGTTCCCAGCAGTTCAGTCCAGATTCCAGTCGATTCCGTTGGCGCCACTTGGTAGTTCAGCACTTCTTTCGTACCATCTGGACGAATGCCAATCGCAATATGAACGGCTTCTTTTTGAACGGTATCCCGCTTTAACGGCAAGTAAGTGGCATCTAAGAAGATGGCCGCATATTGTGAAGCCAGTCGACGTTGCTGGAAAGCTTGAACCTGTTCATTGACGGCTTTAGTCATGTTGGAAATCGTGGCTTTGGAGTAGTGAGCACCGTACATTTTCTCAATGAGTTCGGCAATTTCAGCAGTGGTAATTCCCTTGGTATACAACTGAATGACCGTTGTTTCTAAATTATCACTGTGCCGACCGTAGGCTGGCAAGGTATGATTTTCAAACCGGCCATTGCGATCTCGAGGAATGGTTAAGTTAAGTTGGCCGTACTTCGTATCAAACGAGCGCTCATAACTGCCTTTGCGGTTATTACCAGTGTTAATTTCAGCGTATGAGTAGCGTTCGTAACCCAAAAACTCTGCCAATTCGGTTTGAAGCAGCTGGTTAATCGCAATTTCGAGGTGGTGACGAAAAACTTCGTCCAAATCTTGCTTTTGGGCTAGTGCAGCGATAATTTCTGTGGTAAGTTCATTCATGGGGAATGCCTCCTGTGATGTTTTCTGTGGTTACTAAATATCATAAGGGAAGGCATTCCCTATTTCTATACAATTCAGAAATCTTTTATGCATTTACACAAGATATTTTACGCTCTCTATTGCACAAGTAACGTTAAAATTTTCGAATATTAACTATATTAAAATGGTCCCTAATTCTCTTAAATCTTAACTTCCAAATTATTTGAGAACCTGCTTTATACCCAAAAATATGCCATATTATTTTAGCTAATACATATTTAAAGCCGTTAGAAGATTGAATAATATTTTTATTGTTTTTAATAAAATTTATGCATGTTGCCCTGTCATGGCTATTTTGGATTAAGATTGCTTGAGGTGCTATACTAGTATAACAATTAGCAAAATACATCTTCATTAACTTTGGGTTTTCAAAACCACTAGCATTATTGTACGCTTTTCTAAAAGTTAGTAACTGACTTATTACTGTTTTATACGTTTTTGTATTATCTATAGATCCCTCCCGATTAAGACGATAATTTACAAAAGATAACGATGTGACTTTAAATGAATGTATTTTTGGAATAATTTCAAAAAAGAATTCGGCATCTTCTGCCCCAGAATTCTTAATATTAAATTTAACGTGGGATTTTAGTAAAAACATCCTATTATATATAGTCTGGTATGCTGGCCATGGAAGTTGGAATCCCCTTTTTACTATATGTTCACATAAAGAGCTCATAGTATTAATACCATTTTGTTGAAATTCAGTAAGATCATAACTAACGTATTCATTGTCAGGACACCAATTTGTTCTATTTCCAATAATAACATTATAATTATGATTATTAATTAAGGAATATATATTATATAATGCATCATTTTTGAGCATATCATCTCCGTCAAGAAATATGATATATTCTCCGCTAGACATACCTATTCCAAGGTTACGTGCTTCTGAGAGGCCTCCATTCTCTTTATGTATCGTTTTAACTTGTTTATGCAATTTGGAATATTGATCGCATACTTCTCCACTATGATCTGTGGAGCCATCATCAATTAAAATCAATTCATAATCATAAAACTTTTGCTTTAAAACACTATCAATGCACATTGATAAATAATTCTCTATGTTATATACAGGTACAATTACAGAAAATTTCATATACTACTCCTATTTTAAAATCTCTAATTGTTTTTAGTATTATTCATACCAATAAGAAATTTGCCCTTATTTTCTCCCATCCTTGCTTTAAATATCACATCATTTAATTTTAATAGAATGATTAAAGGAATAAAAGCATTCATAAATTGAGCATATATGTTTTGTGTACTATATCCCATACACATGGAACAAACATAACCCATATATGCATATATATATTTATATGATATCTTATTTGATCTAGTCATTAAAAAATCTAATTTAATAACATAATGCTCAAAAATTATAGAAAACAAAAAAGGAAACGCAGGAAAGTAAACATATCCTATTCCCAAAATCGGAGCAATCAGTGATTGATTACTCATACCATTAAAAATATTAAAGTAATAGTTAATCCGATTTTCCTGATTTACATAATTTGAAATGAAAGGTAAACTCCCGGTAAAGTCATTGATAAATGTGCTTATATTAATATTAAAGCTGCCATATTTCTTCATATCTATCATTTGGCCAACTAACCTTGGCCCTGAAAAATAATCTTGAAATTGCCCACTCATAGTTGCAATCACTGATTTTACAGGACTAGTACTCAAAGACAAAGCATAAGAAAATTTATTAATCGAAATTAAAATTACCGGAATTATTAAGCCCATGCTTAAAACTACATAAAATGTTAGCGGGATTTTCCCCAAAATATATCTAGTAAAATACAAGCCCAAAACAAGTGCAAAAACAATTCTTAAGCGATTGTAACCCATATTCAAAAGTACACTTAAAAGGATTATGGATATTCCCCAAAATAGATGAAAATAATATAAATGGCCTTTATTTTTTATGTATGATTTCTGTAATAGTATAAATAAAATAATCACTATTACTTTTTTAAAAGTATCTGAAAGAATAGTGAACGCACCATATAAATTATTATTCCCAGTAAAAATAGTGGGATCATTTGTGATAGCATTTTTTATTAAGGAACCGATGGATAACAGAGATGGTTGAAAACACAATACAAGAGTGCCCGAAAAAAGAGCATAAACAGATAATACCAATAAGTGATCACAATTATTCTTAGTAAAAGACTTCGCTTGATTATTAAAAATATTTCTATATCTTTTACTATAGTATTTTATAGAAAAATATTGTGTGCAATAAATGATAATTAGCTCTAAGCTCATTAATATCTCAGCAAATAGCATTGATCCTTTTAAAGGATTAGGTCCCCAGCCCCAGGAAATAAATTTACCTGAGAAGATAATGAAAAAGGGGGTTAACACATATCTAATAAATATTAGTACATAGGCTATATAAAAAATTATATTTAACCCATATGTTTCTTTGTGGATTAAAAAAACAGTAAATGTAATATTAGCAATTGAATAAATTAATGGAATTATAAAGAGATATTGATAAAGATTATTAGAATTACTGTATAAACAATAAAAAAAAGTGAACAGTGAAAAAAAAGACATTCCATAAGACGTAAATATAAATTTTCTTGATATCAAATATTATTCCTCCCTAAAAAAATTTTGTGAGCCTAAACAAGAATTCATCGCATTAGTATCTGATTTAAATAACCCCATTTTCATAATCACTAAATTCTTGCCGGTAACGCCAACAATATACCGATCTTGAAGTTAATAAAACAAATTCTGTAAATCCTCTTAAAATTGCAATATTTATTAAAGTAAAATGTAACCATATGCTGGCTTAAAATCACACAATTTATAAGGACTATCCAATGAAATATCCAGCTTATTAAACTTATTTTTTATTAACCGTTGAATATCTTTAAATTCTTTCTTTATAACACGCAGATTAGAAGGCAACGTGGCAGTTAAATTTTGGTCTGTAATTAATATAAACTGTATCTCAGGATTAATTGCTACACTTTTAATCCATAACCTAAAATAATTTGGGAATTTACCGAAATAAGGTAAAAATAATCCTATTTTTTTATTCATCTTTTTCTCTTTTAATCTTTAATAAAGTCTAAATATAATCGATAGATTTTTGAGTATTGTTTTTCTATATTATATTTATTATCTTTAGATGGCTTTTCTCTATAACTTGGTTTTAATTTATTCACTGCTGATATCCATGGATCTACACCATGATTAATCGGAACGAAAACGACATTGTTATTATATCTTACTTCTTTATCAATATTATCCGATAAAATCATATTTACACCACTCGCTTGAGACTCCACGGCTGAAACGGGTAACCCCTCATATAGCGAAGGCAACATAAAATAGTCAAACGCACAATAATAACTCTCTGGATCATTTGTGCCAGAAACTATAATAACATTATCCTCTTGATTATTCGCTTTTATTTTTTGAGTGAGCTTATCCTTTAATTCACCAACTCCAACAATAATCAACTTGGAATCCTCATTGACCTTCCAATAACGATTAAAAACGTCAATCAGAAATCCTTGGTTTTTTTGTTTTGTTAATCGCCCTAAGGTACCAAATACAATGGTTTCGTCTGAGATACCTAATTTTTTCCGAAGTCCCTTTCTTTTTTCTAGATCAAATTTATACTTATCTTGGTCAATGGCGTTATACATTATATCAAAGTCATGCCCATTAAATAAGTATTCTCCCGCCGCTTGTCCACACGCAATATAATGATTAGCAAAAATTAAATTTAATCTTTTAAAAATTTTTGCTAAATGTGGATTAACATTATCTTGTGCAATGTGTGCATGTGCAATACGCGCTTTAACCCTCAACAACCAGGCAATAGACAACGGATAAAAACTTAGTAAACTCATGTGAGCATGAACTATGTCTGGCTTTTCTTTTTTTATCAACTTATACGTATCACGCAAATTAGCAAAAGGATGATCCAATTTATAGGGTATTTCATAAAGACGATTACCAATTCTTTCAAGTTCTGCTAATTTAGCGCGGTCTACATGATGCTGATAAACAATAATATTGTCGATATCATAGTGTCGATTTAGTCTACTAGTATAATTTTTTATAACTTGTGTTACACCATCGTTTCCTAATCCAGAAACAAAGTGCATCACTTTAATTCTTCTTGTCATATTATAATCCCTGATATAAATCAATGAACTTCTTTATTGTAGTATTCAAACCATAGTTGGAATTCTTAACCGTTATTGCATCATTCTTACGATCATTAAATTTAATATTCTTTAATATCATACCTGCTATTTCCTTTGGCCTTTCATCTAAAGAAAACATTTTAACGTTTTTAGTCAAGACAACTTCTTTGCTTATCGTATTTGCTAAGAAGACATCTAATCCTTCTGACTGCGCTTCAACAGCAGATATTGGTAATCCCTCATATAAAGACGGCATTACAAACGCGTCCATTGCTGATAAGTATGCAGGAATATCAGACTGCTTCCCTACAAAATTAATCTTAGATGTTAGGCCAAGCTTCTTAGCTTTTTGTTTCACTTTATCTAGCAATAAGCCATCTCCAACTAATATAAGTCTAGAATTAGGCACAGCTTTTTTAACTTCACCAAAAATGTCTATTAGAAATGATTGATTCTTCTGTTCACTAAACCGGCCGACATTTCCTAAAACAAGATCACTAGGTGAAATACCCAACTTTTCCCTAATCAAGTCTCTATCTTGGCCTGAGTAAGTAAATTTATTTATATCAATTCCATTATTAATTATTTGAACATTATTTAATGTACCAAACATCCATTTAGCCGCAACATTAGCACATGCTACTTTTTTGTCTGCCATAAGATTGACAAGCCAACGATTACTCTTATGTAAAAATGTCAAAGCCGCGTTATTCACACTAGGAGATGTATTATGAGAGTGAATAATTATTTTAGGATGGCTTGAATGATGTTTGGCTAATAAGATAGGAATGATATTAGCGGCAGAGTTTTTATGAAAATGCACAATATCGTAATTATTATCTAGCACATGATCAAATGTTTTAATATATAAAACAGTGTTCTTAATTGAAGGCATTAAATAAATATTTGCACCTAAGCTCTTTAATTTATCCTGATACGGCTTTTTAGCCGTTGTTATAAAGTCAAACTTGAATTTCTTCCGATCAATATCCGAATAAATATTAGTCAATAACGACTCTATCCCACCGTAATTATCTGTAATTTGGACGTGAAGTATTTTGATTTTCCTTTTCATTGTTTTTCTTTCATTTAACATTACTTTTCTTTCAATGCTTCCCTATAAATATCAGCATAGCTTTTTGCCATCACAGTGGAATTATAATGTGTTATTACATCTTCATAAGCATTATCCACAACTTTATCCGGTATATTTACCAACAATCTTTTAATGGTGCCAGCGTAATCGTCAATTGAGTTACAAAGATAACCATTTTCTTTATTAACAATGACATTATTATTCCCACTTACATTCGAAACCACGCATACTTTTTTCATATACATAGATTCTAAAAGTGACATTGGCAATCCTTCCCACTTAGATGTTAATAGAAAAATTCCATATTTTGAAGCCAACTTTAATGCTTCACTTCTATTTTTCCATCCGGTTACTTCAATGTTAGGTGATGTTAACTGAGATCGAAGTTCCCCATTACCTATCCAAACAAATTTAGTATTAGGTAAGCTCTCAGCAATTTTATTAAAAACCTTGGGCCCTTTTTGTGTCGAGATTCTTCCAATTGTAAATACTACTTTACTTTTATTCTTATTTGAATCCTGATTATTAAGAACAGCATCAATATCTTTAACATTTATACCGTTATCAACATGAAAAGCACGCGAAGTTAACTTCTGAGTTTCACGATTTTCACCAACACTACATGAGATTGTTGTACAGTTTCTTTTAGCAGAAATAAATTCCATAAATCTATATAACTTTTTCTTAAAAGGACTAATATTGGACATCAAAAAGCTATATCCATGAGGAGTATAAAAAACAGGAATATTTTTCCCATTAAAAGCCCATCTTCCCAATACACCAGCTTTAGATGAGTGTAAATGAATTATATCCGGGTTAACATTTTTACATATCTTTTTGATTTCAAAGAAAGCTTTTATATCGTGAATTGATATTTGACGAGTAAAATTGTTGACCTTAATTAAATGCACATTTTTATTAAAGTAGTCTTTATAATTAATGGGCGTCTGTTTTCGAACAGCGTATGCTACATAAACATCAAAATCTTCTGATAATCCATTAGCTAAATTGGTAATATATGTGAAAACACCGCCACCCATGGCCTCTACAAAGAATAATACCTTTTTTTTCCTCATATTTTCCCTCGTCACTTAATATGATCCATTTGATTTAAAAATTATGGCAACAGTTTTCAAAATAATATTCAAATCATTCATTACACTGGCATCTTGGATGTATTCAAGATCTAATTCAACCATTTCATCAAATCCAACATTATTCCGCTCAGTGGCTTGTCAAAGGCCTGTATATCCCGGAACAACATACAATCGTTGCTTATCATAATCTGTATATTGTTCTACTTCAGAGGGTAGTGGATTGAAGTCAATATTTGAGACAGATTTTAAGAGACATTCAGAACCGCGTTTACCTTCCACAGCTCAAATAAATCATTAGTCGCGATTAATAACTTATTTGAACCCTGGAAAGCATTAAATCAGGCGGCCATTTGGCTCGTAAGTGTTGCAGTTTCAACTTGTAAGGGGGTCTGGTAGCCCAGTGAACTATGAATTCTCTTCCTATTGTAGAAAGCATGCACATATTCAAAAAGGACGGCAGCGGCAGTTTCATAATCTTCAAAGACCGCACTGGATAAACACATTCCTTTTGAGGGAAGCGTGAAAGGATTCCATTGGCGCATTATCATACGGACAACCCTTACGGCTGTATGAGTGGCGGATATGTAGTTCAGTTAAACGTTGATTGTAATCATCGCTGGTATACTGTGATCCTAAATCCGTATGGATAATCAGGTCCCCAGTAATGGTTCGATTTTTAACCGCGCTTTCCAGGGTCTTTAAGACTAAATCAGTATCCATCTTTTTTGAGAATGAATAGCCGATAATTCGTCTTGAGTGCAGATCCATGATGGTTGATAAGTAACACCAGCCATTACGCTTCGTTTGAATATAGGTCATATCAGCGGTCCATTTTTGATTTAAACCAGTGGTCGAGAAATCCTGCTTAAGCAAGTTGGGACGCTGTTCAACCTTGGTTTTGGAAGCCGAAGCCGCTTTCCACTTATTGACGGTAACGGAGTGGATATCCAGTTCCTTCATGAGCCGGGAAATCCGTCGTGGACTGCACCGAAGCTGCAGTGGTTGAAGTTCCAGATTCAATTCATGGTGGATCTTCATAACACCGTATCGCTGCTTAAATTCCGCAAAGATCCGCAGAATCCGTTGTTTCAAGTCTGCATCTTCGGCCCGGCGTTTTGAAGGTTTGGGGGATCGATAACGATAATACTGAGCTCTGGAAACACCGAGGATTCGGCACATCTTGGTTACCTGGTGGTGATGGCTTTCTTGGTGAATGTAATCAAAGATATTGGTTACTTCTGCGCAAGGAAGCCCAGGGCTTTTTTTAGGATTTCGTTCTCCTCAGACAGCGAAGCCAGTCGCTTTTCCATCGCTTTGATTTCGTCTGGCGATTTACCGGATTGAGTTTTGGCCTGGCCCTGGATCCACTTATGAACGGTTGAATAGCCAATGCCATATTCTCTGGCCAGTTGGGCAGCTGATTCGCCTTGCTTATATAGGTTGATAATGTTTTATTTGAATTCTTTGTCGTAACGAGTTGGCATGTAAAAATTCCTTCCTTTTGAGAGACGATTTATTCATTATACCCTCTCTTAAAAGTTGTCTCAGGAATCAGCTTACATCCAATAATTGAATACATAGGATCTATTGCCAATAATAATTTATTTTTATTTGTAATGGAATTCGTGGCAGTATATATTATTGCCTTCATCATCACGTTGATAATTAATTCCCTGCTTGTAATTATAAATTGCTCCGACTAATATGGGAAAATATAATTTTTGATTTCGCGGCATCTGAAATTTTTTGTGAGCCGCTACCAATATCTTAGTTTCCAACGTTATTCATCTCCCCCCTTTTATTAGTAGGCATTGTTAGGAAAAATCATAATTGTAATCGTTTTTATTAAAATGTAAAAATCAAATAATATTCCGGCCTTCCGTATGTACTTAAGATCCAATTCTACCATCTCATGAAAGCCAACATTATTTCTTTCTCCTACTTGCCAGAGGCCTGTGCATCCAGGAATAACTAATAATCTTTGCTTATCATATTCGGTATACTTTTTTACTTCCCATCTTAAAGGCGGCCTTGGGCCTACCAAAGACATATCTCCCTTAATTACATTTATAAGTTGGGGTAATTCATCAATACTATATTTGCGAATAACTCGACCAACTCTGGTGACTCGCGGATCAGATTCCATTTTAAACATTGCGCCATCAACATCGTTCCTGTCCAATAAAACCTTTAGTTTTCTATCGGCATTAATAACCATTGATCTAAATTTATACATCTTAAAAGGATGACCATCTTTTCCAATCCTAATTTGAGAATAAATTATTGGCCCATTAGGATCATCAATTTTTATTAAAATAGCAGTAATAACAAATATCGGAATTAATAAAATAATAGCAATTATACTTAATAATTCATCAAAAAAACGTTTAAAGAAATGGTAGAAAACACGTTTTTCAATCTGATCTTTACTTATTGTATTATTGCTTTTCAATGAATGATAGTGTTGAAAATCTCCTCTACCATGTCCCTCAGTTTGCATAAGTCAGCCCCCCCCTCAGACTAAAATAAACGAAATAGATGTGTTTTTATTTCAGAAAAATTATTGGGCAAAATATTGTCACCATTAATTATTCTTTTAGCATTCTCGTTAAATCGAGATACATAATCATTACCAAATTCATGATTCATTTTTACAAAAGCATTAGTCATTTCGTATTTACGATTAGGTAAATTATGGACATCTGAAGCAAAAATATATGCCTGTCCAGCCTGAATTAATTGTTTACTAAATTTCTGTACTTTGTGACCAAAGATTCCAACATAACTGCTAGCTGTTATTTGAGAAAGGCAGCCCCTACTTAATAAATCATACAAAATGTCTGGTTTTTTCATAATCATAGTATTACGTTCTGGATGAACAATAACCGGTATAATTCCCCGTTGCATAAGTTCATAAATCATATTATTAGTATAGCTTGGAATATCATTATCCGGGAATTCCAACATTAGATATCGCCCACCCTTATCAGCAAATAAAATATCATCTTGATCAAGAGCGGTTAATAAATCGCCATTTATTCTAACTTCCTGCCCAGGAAAAACCTTGAGTGAAATTTTGTGTCTATCAAGCTCCACTTGAAACTCTTGTGTTTGCTGAATAACTGCTTTTTTGTGATTAAGATAAACACCATTCATATGATGAGGCGTTAATAATGCATAGTCGATGCCATCCCTTACTGCATCATTAGCTAATTTCAAAGAAATATCCATACTTTTAGACCCGTCATCCACCCCTGGAAGCAAATGACAATGCAAATCAATCATTTTATATCATATCCCTTGGCAACTATTTACCCTCATTATCATAACCGTACCCATATCCATATCCATAGCCATAACCGTACCCATTCTTAGGTGCAACGTCATTTAATACATAACCTAATAAATTGGCTTTAACCATTTTTAAGAGTTCAGTTGAGCGCTTTATAGCTAATTTTTGTGCTAATCCTTGGCGCACTACCAACACCACCCCATCAACCTGAGCTGCAATAATTTGCGTATCAGTAACTGACAATAATGACGGAACATCTAAAATAATCACATCATAGATTTTCTTAAAATAAGAAATTAATTCTTTCATCCGATTAGAAGCCAACAGGTCTGATGGATTAGGTGGAATGGGTCCACTAGTGATCACAGATAAATTATCAATCTCCGTCTTTTGCACTACTGAATTGAAATCTATATCAGTGGATAAAGTCGTGGACAAACCATTAGTATTTAATAAACCAAATGTAGTATGCAAAGTTGGACGCCGCAAGTCTGAATCAATAAATAGAACTTTCTGCCCCTGCTGAGCCCAAATAACCGCCAAGTTAGCTGAAACAGTTGATTTTCCTTCACTAACTGCCGAAGAAGTAAAAATAATTGTTTTTAACTTCTGATTAACTGCCGAAAAATTAATGTTTGTTCTAACTGTACGAAATTGTTCAGAAACAACGTCTTTAGGATCAACATCAGTAATTAATTTCACACCGTTCCTTAAAGTATCGGTGGAAAGCTTTTTTCTTTGATGATGAAAAATATTCATAATTTTCTCCTACATAAATTAAAATTTAAACTCTTCGATGATTCGGTTTGAGATGTTCCTCATGCCGTTTATTAGCTAAATGTGAACCATGTATTTTACGAATTTCTGCTATGTGACCTAGATTAGTCAATTTTAACTCATTAGTTAAAAATTCATCATCCTTAATCGTTGTATCTGTTAATTCCTTAACAAACGAATAACTTATACCTACCAACACTCCTAATAATAATCCAAACAATGTAATATAACTAGTCTTAGGAAAAGTCTTATTATCATTAGCTGTAGCTTTAGATACAATAGTGACGTTATTTACACTCATAATATTTTTTATTTTAGACCTAAAAATATCAGCTGTCTCATTAGCAATTGCTGCTGCCTCTTGTGGATCCGTGCTTTCAACGCTCAATGCAAACACTTGCGAATTCTGCTGGTTCGAAATAGATATCGAATTCTCTAGGTCAGTCACTGAAACATTATATGAATTCCCAGTTGATTCAATTAATGCAGGTCTGGCCGCCCGCACTAATTTTTTTTTGCCAGTTGCAGAACTTCTTCTATACACGGCCTTTTGTGCTTTTCGGATCACTCGTTCTGGACTAGCAAGATTATGCTTGACCTGCTTTAAAATAACTTCGTTAGTGATGATGTCCTTATATGTACTAATCATTTGAACATCTGCTTGTTGGTCTTGATATTCGGTACCAGCAGCATCATTATCCGACTTTCGATTAACTAGTAATTGTGTTGTAGAAGTATATTTCGGTGTTAATACAAACTCTGACACGCTGAATGCAATTATCATTAGTCCAAACGCACTGATTATGATAAACAATAAATGTTTTCTTAATATACCGATTATTTGCCGTAAATCTAAACTATTTTCCATATCAATCCTCCAACGATGAATTATTACTTATATTTAACATGATAAAATTGGTAGGCTGTTTCCACTATTCGGCTTTAGAATTTTCCTTTTTAACACTTCGTGATTGGAACTGAAATTAGAGAGGAGATAATGACTAATACTAATTGCCATTATTTTTCCAATGATAGCCCAAGACTCTTTCGCAATATATTAGTTGCTCTTAGGCGTTCAACCGATGAAACCACTTCAAAATCTTGGCCACCGATTTTCTTAGATGTTCCTTGAACATATTCTGATTTCACATTTTTGCCCGAATGACGATAGTTCAGTGCTAGTTTAATTAATTGTGAACGTGTTAAATCTGTCTTCATTTCGTCTGCAATATCCACTAAAAAATCGTTATTAAGAACTGTCTTGTATGAAATTGATTTACGCATCAGTGCTTCAATTACCAATCTTTGACGCTGTTGCCGTCCATAATCTCCCCGTGGGTCATCATAGCGCATACGTGAAAATTTTAAAGCTGTCTTACCGTCCATATGCATTGCTTTGTTTTTCGTAAATTTAGTGCCTTCATAAGTGAATGTTAACGGCGATACAATATCTAGGCCACCAATCTTATTGATAGCCTTCTCTAGCCCACCCATATTAATCAATAAATAATAATCAATTGGTACATTCATATATTTCTGCAAAGTAGCGATGGTTTCTTTCGTGCCACCATAGGTATAGGCAGCATTTATTTTGGCAGGTGAATAAGCAGAATAGCCTGGCAAATCAACCTTCATATCTCGGGGTAAACTCATCAGCGTTGTTTTCTGTGTCTTAGGATTGATAGTCATCATCATAATAGTATCCGTACGTCCCTTATAGCTTCGGCCTAAAGCACCAGTATCTGTTCCCAACAGCAAAATCGAAACCGGCTTAGTCTTATTAATGACATCGCTAGCACTTCTTAACTTTGGAGCCCCAGATGTTTTATAAATCACTTGCGATGTTTGTGACAGTTTATACCAAGCGTAACCAACATAGCTTCCCATACCAATCAATAAAATGGCAACTCCTGCTAATGTTATATACTTAAGATAGCGTTTTCGCCGGTGATGGTAACTGTGATGTTCACGATGTTTAATATTTTGTGTTCCCATACTGATCGCTTCCTATAATTTCCAAACGTAATATTGTTTTTCACACAATTATTTTTTGTCCAACCGTGAAGAAACCACTTTTTTACTCTGTTTATCCTCTGCCTTTAATTTTTCTGCTAAAACTAAAATGTAGTTTTTTAACTTATCCTGAATTTCAGGATGCGTTAACCCATATTCAATATTGGTTTGAACATACCCAAGCTTATTGCCCACATCATATCGTTGACCCTTAAATTCGTGAGCAAATACTCGCTGGGTTTGATTTAACGTATCAATAGCATCGGTTAATTGAATCTCACCACCCTTACCTGGCTTTTGGTTATCCAAAATATCAAATATTTCTGGGGTTAATAAATATCTTCCAATAATAGCCAAATCACTAGGTGCTTTATCTATAGTTGGCTTTTCAACAAACTGACGAACATTGTAAAGCCCGTCAGAGACCTGGTTCTCAGGATCAATAACACCATAATCGGATACATCTTCATGTGGTACCTTCTTAACCGCCAGAATAGATGCGTGAGTCTTTTGATATCTATTAATTAATTGCTTAGTCAGCGGAATCTTATCATTCATTAAATCATCACCCAGCATAACCACGAATGGTTCATTAGCAATGAACGACTTAGCCATACGCACAGCATCACATAATCCGTTAGGATAAGGTTGACGAACAAAAAATAAATTCACACCAATAGCGGTTGTGTCATTAACTAGTTTAAGTAACCCCGTCTTATTCTTCATTTTTAAGTTTTGTTCCAATTCAGGTGCTGAATCAAAGTGATCTTCAATCGATCTCTTTTGCTTACCCTCAACAATCAAAATATCGGTAATTCCGCTTGCCTTCGCTTCCTCAACAATAAATTGAATCGTCGGCTTATCCACTATTGGCAGCATTTCTTTAGCCAGTGCCTTTGTAGCTGGAAGAAAGCGCGTCCCTAAACCAGCTGCCGGTATAACCGCTTTGCGTACCTTCATCATTTAAAACCCCTTTCTAATTACAAATAATGTTTTTCATCATAACAAATGCATTATACCGTAAACAGATTGCCAGAGCACTCCGATATTTAAAAAACGAAGATTGTTCTAAGAGACAGGTCTTCGATACTGTAAACTTCATAAAAGTCCAGACTTTATCTAAAAGATCCTAACAGTGGCAATAATCACTCGCTTCACAGTAACTAATATCTAATTTGGTACCAAATTAAGGACCCCATAAAGATAATAACCTCTGCAGTGGCAATAAAGAAACTAACAGGCCAATTAGTGACGTATCCTAAGTATAACCCTGTCCAAGTACCAAAAAGCGCAAATATAATTGCCAGTAACATCATTTTTCCAACCCCATGAACAAAATACCTTGCACTAGCCGCTGGTAAGGTTAGCAGAACAAAGATCAACAATGATCCGATTATTTGTGCAGCTACGCTTACTGTAATGGATACTAGCAACAAAAACACAATTGAAATTCGCATATTATTAATACCGTTCGCTTGAGCTCCGACAGAATCAAAGGAATCAAACTTTAACTGCCTATATAGAACTAAGACTCCTATTAAGATAATTGCTGAAAGCAGCATTATCTGATTTACTTCCTGCTCACTAATCCCTATTACACTACCGAATAAAATACTAGTGGCTGAATTTGAAGTCTGGTTAGATATGGATAAAAATAAAATTCCTAGTCCCATAAATAATGAGGAAACAGCGCTAATAACCGATTCCCTACGCGATGACTTAACCCCTAATTGGCCAACCATTACCGAACTAATTAATGTAAAGAGTAGCATACCGTTCAACGGTGCCCAACCAATAAAGACACCAAAGGCGGCACCAGAAAATCCTATTTCTGACAAAGTATGAGTCAAAAAAGACATTTTTCTAGCAATTACAAATACCCCCATAATCCCACTAATAATTGCAATAAAAGTCCCCGCCGTAAAAGCGTGTTGCATAAATTCTAAATTAAACATCAATTTCTCCAATCTTATCAATAGGAAAATCATTCATAACTCCTGAAATATAATGCATAGGTTTCATCAATAAAAAGCTATCCGCATATTTTCTAGCAAGTGGCCAATCGTGCGTGATAAACAACACGCTTAGGTTTCGAGCCTTTTGAAAATCACTAACTAAGTCTAAGAGATCAACCTTTACTACATTGTCTAAACTGGCTGTTGATTCATCTAAAATCAACAGGTCTGGATCATTAACAAGCGCTTGTGCCAAATAAGCCCGCTGCTTTTCACCACCCGAAGCAACACCAATCGGCCGTTTACATACATCAGTGAGATTAGTATCATCCATGACTCGTTGCAGTTTTAATCTCTCATGCTTAGATGGCCAGGGAGCTTTCTTAGTCATTAAATTTAATCCCACAAAATTAGTGATAGATAGTGGGTATTCTTCATCTAAATTTCGGAATTGAGGAACGTACCCAATTTTTAAAGACGCATCTTCAAATGTTATGCAGCCACCTTGTGGCGTTAATTGGCCCAGTAAAGCACGAATAAATGTGGTCTTACCTACACCATTTTCACCAATAATTGCTTTAAACTCTCCTCTTTTTAAAGCAAGATTCAAATGATTAATTACTACTTTGCTTCCATATGCCAATGAAAGATCCTCAACGGTTAAAATATTAGGGTCTACACTTTCTGGTATTGGTGAATAACTAATACCGGTTTTTTGTCTGTTTTGAAAATCAGAAAAATAAAAAAGGACATCTGTCCTCTTTGTGCTACGATTTAATCGCCAAAACAAATCGAAAAGAGGAAATTCAGATGTCCCTAACTAATTCTATCTTATGCTTATTCGAAATAACAGACCCAAACTTAATTGTCACTGGTATTTCTAAAGAACGGTGTTCCACAAACCAACGTATTCATGTCGTCCATGCAACTTTGTCTTATCAACTTTTAAAGTGCCCACATTGTGGCCATAAAAGCTTAATTAAAAACGGAACTCACATGAGTCACCTGCGTTTAGGAACCTTATCCGGTGGTCGTTACGAAATGCATTTAAAACGTCAAAGATACCAATGTAAAGATTGTTCAAAAACCTGTGGTGCTAAAACTAAGTTGGTTAATCGTAACGAAACTTTCACACATAATATCAAACATCAAGTGATCGTTTTGGCACGCGATATGTTGACGAGTAAAGAAATTGCTAAACTTTGTGGAATTTCGCCAAGCAGTGTTCAACGAATCCTAAATGCCAATATTCACTTAGCCTATCGTGTTAAACATCTCCCAGAGAATCTTTGCTTTGATGAATTTCGTTCCTGTAATCACTGGATGTCCTTTAATTGTTGCGATGCCGTTAGTCATCGCCGAATTGTTACTTTAAAAGATCGGCTAAGTAAAGATATCATTGACTACTTTGAAGCTCGTTTTTCGGTTCAAGAACGTGCCCAAGTTCAATCAGTGACGATTGACATGAATGCTGAATATGGCAGCTTCATTCATCGCTTATTTCCCAATGCGGCCACGATTATCGATCGTTTCCATATTATTCAACTGGCTGGGCGTGCCTTAGATAATGAACGCACGCAGACCATTCGTACTATCCAAGATAAGCATTCACGAATTTATCATATTTTAAAATCTCAATGGCGTTTATTTCATCTTGATGAAATAAAAGTTAATGATTCTAAGGCTGTTTATTTACGCGGAATTAACGAGTATATGACGCAACAAAACGCCATTGATTTAGCTCTAGACGCTTTTCCCAGATTTAGATCTGTGTATCAAACCTATCAAGGTATCTTAAGTGCCATACACCAAAAGGATGCTAATGCGTTCCAATCCTTACTTACTAACTACCAACCCACTAGTAATCAAATGGACATAACGATCAACACGTTTATCAAAAATGGTTCAGCCCTTCTAAACAGTTGTCGTTATCCATTTTCCAACGGTCCAATTGAAGGACTTAATCGTAAAATCAAGGCATTAAAGCGTAACTGTTTTGGTTTTCGAAATATTGACAACTTCTTTATCCGGATTAGTTTAATTCATGAGTAAACAAAAAGCACATTCACCGAAGTAAATGTGCCGTTCAAAATCTCCACCAATACGATTTGACAGAGACCCAAATATTATTCATTATGACCTCTCTTTATTGTAAAAGACTCAGTCATCTCAAAAGAGATTCATGAGCCTTTTAATACAAACCATATCTATTTAGATTCACGATTAACCTTGGTCAAAATATTGTCTAACTCTTTATATTGTGAAAGCATCCATTGTTTGTAATTCATATGTGCTGGCAATGTTTCTGTAACCTTCAACACAGGCACATTATATTGCTTTGCTAACTTAACAAAATTCGTGACCGTTTTATCAGAAACCTGCTTGTTGTATACGAAAAAGGCAATCTTATGGTTCTTGATTCCCTTCTCCATTGTTTGGATTTCCTTAGCAGAAGGATCTGTTCCTTTCTCCATAGCATTCTCAAAGTTTGTATTGGCAACTTTATATCCAAGAGCCGTCAATGCATAATCAAAAACCGGTTCACTAACGTAAACTTCACTATTAGTCTTTTTATCAGCCAATTTTTTTAATCTGCTAATCTCAGCATTAACAGCTTGAAGGGATTTGATATATTTTTTGGCATTATCGTGGAAATACTTCTTGTTTTTTGGCTGGATTTTGCTTAACTTATTAGCTAAAAAATTTACATACTTAGGCATCGTAGTTGGATCATACCAAATATGCGGATTATCTCCTGATTTTTTGCCTAATACATCCTCGCCAATTTTAATATACTTAGTTGAAGATTTACTATTCTTTACGAGTTTACTCATCCATGGATCATAATCAATACCACTAGCAACTACAACATCTGCTTTACTGACCTCATTGGCTATTTTAGATGTAGGCTCATAGTCATGTGGATCTACAGAAGGATTATTAATAACCGAATTAACAGTACCTTTATTACCAACAACTTTCTTTGCTGCCTCGCCATAAAAATCAGTAGTGGCTACAATTTTAATGTCTTTACTGCTCGAATAATCGCTAGAACTTTTTGAACTACTACAACCTGCTAAAGCTATACTAATTAAAGCAATAGACAGAAAAACTCCTAATGCTAAAATGTTTTTTCTTAATGTTCTCAAAACAGTGCTATCCTTCCATGATAAGTACTCAATTACGTCAGTTCATCCTTAATACCAACATTAAACTACATAGTTTCTAGTTACATACGATTACATTCATTGACATTCACTGGATTGAAGTCAATATTTGAGACAGGTTTTAAGAGACATTCAGAACCGCGTTTACCTTCCACAGCTCAAATAAATCATTAATCGTGATTAATAACTTATTTGAACCATGGAAAGCATTAAATCAGGCGGCCATTTGGCTCGTAAGTGTTGCGATTTCAACTTGTAAGGGGGTCTGGTAGCCCAGTGAACTATGAATTCTCTTCCTATTGTAGAAAGCATGCACATATTCAAAAAGGACAGCAGCGGCAGTTTCATAATTCTCAAAGACCGGCACTGGATAAACACATTCCTTTTTGAGGGAAGCATGAAAAGATTCCATTGGTGCATTATCGTATGGACACCCCTTACGGCTGTAAGAGTGGCGGATATGTAGTTCTGTTAACCGTTGGTTGTAATCATCGCTGGTGTACTGTGATCCTAAGTCTGTGTGGATAATCAGGTCCCCAGTAATGGTTCGATTTTTAACCGCGCTTTCCAGGGTCTTTAAGACTAAATCAGTATCCATCTTTTTTGAGAATGAATAGCCGATAATTCGTCTTGAGTGCAGATCCATGATGGTTGATAAGTAACACCAGCCATTACGCTTCGTTTGAATATAGGTCATATCAGCGGTCCATTTTTGATTTAAACCAGTGGTCGAGAAATCCTGCTTAAGCAAGTTGGGACGCTGTTCAACCTTGGTTTTGGAAGCCGAAGCCGCTTTCCATTTATTGACGGTAACGGAGTGGATATCCAGTTCCTTCATGAGCCGGGAAATCCGTCTTGGGCTGCACCGACGCTGCAGTGGTTGAAGTTCCAGATTCAATTCATGGTGGATCTTCATAACGCCGTATCGCTGCTTGAATTCCGCAAAGATCCGCAGAATCCGTTGTTTTAAGTCCTCATCTTCGGCCCGGCGTTTTGAAGGCTTTGGGGATCGATAACGATAATACTGAGCTCTGGAAACACCGAGGATTCGGCACATCTTAGTTACCTGGTGGTGATGGCTTTCTTGGTGAATGTAATCAAAAATATTGGTTACTTCTGCGCAAGGAAGCCCAGGGCTTTTTTTAGGATTTCGTTCTCCTCGGACAGGGAAGCCAGCCGCTTTTCCATCGCTTTAATTTCGTCTGGCGATTTACCGGATTGCGTTTTGGCTTGGCCCTGGATCCACTTATGAACGGTTGAATAGCCAATGCCATATTCTCTGGCCAGTTGGGCGGCTGATTCGCCTTGTTTATATAGGTTGATGATGTTTTGTTTGAATTCTTTGTCGTAACGAGTTGGCATGTAAAAATTCCTTCCTTTTGAGAGACGATTTATTCATTATACGCTCTCTTAAAAGTTGTCTCAGGAATCAGCTTACATCCAGACCTACCTTAATAAATACAACAACCTAGATACATTATCTAGAATATCGTACTAAGACGTTTATGTAAATAGTAATTAGTACCATTTACATAAAAACCACCCCCAACATAAAAATAGCCTAACTTCCGTTTTTAAGAAGTCAGACTACCTTTTATATAAAAAATGGATTATATTTACGTGAATTTTTCGACGTTGATTTACTTTTTTTCCTTACGTCTAATCCCAATAAACGACCCCATGCTTATTAGAATCATCGCAATAATTCCAGCGACGCTTAGATTATTACTTTCTTGCTCACCTGTTTGAGGCAGTGTATTATTAACAGATTTATTTTCCTTTGTAGATTTATTAGAAACTACAGTATTAACTGACGCTTTGTAATTTAAATGGGCATTTGAACCCATTGTATTGACGGGCTTGACGGGCTTGACGGGCTTGACGGGCTTGACGGGCTTATTATCCTTTGTATACACAACCGTATACTCCAGATCTGCCGAATCACCAGTCACTGTCTGCGCTGCAATTGCTGTCTGATCTGGTGTATACCCCTTTAGTTCGGGGCTAGTCACTGCGCCAAATGTTTGATCTGCTGACCATGCCCCATATGTCT
>NZ_JAHAVQ010000170.1 GCF_029916425.1 Liquorilactobacillus sicerae
TAAAGGCATCGTTAACTTCTTCAGCAGTAACTTTCTTTGACAAAATAGTTGTTAATTCAGTTACAGAACCATCAACAACAGCAACACGCTGAGCATGGCCATTCAACTTGCCATCGACTTCTGGAACAACCAAGCCGATTGCCTTGGCAGCACCAGTACTATGAGGGATTGTGTTCGAAGCAGCGGTACGGTTGGTACGCTTCTTTGAACTACGAGGTCCATCAAGAATCATTTGGGTCGATGTATAAGCATGGATAGTAGTCATGGTTCCAACTTCAATACCAAACTTGTCTTGTAACAAGCGAGCCATTGGAGCCAATGATTGAGTAGTGCAGGAACCAGCAGAAACAATTGTGTCAGCTGATGTCAAAGTATCTTGGTTAACACCATAAACAATTGTAGGAATCTTAACAGCAGGTGCTGAAATCAATACACGCTTTGCACCAGCATCAATATGAGCCTGTGCCTTTTCTTTTGAAG
>NZ_JAHAVQ010000171.1 GCF_029916425.1 Liquorilactobacillus sicerae
GTTTTAACACAAGCGGCTCGACAGATTCGTTTCATGAATAAAAAAGGTCTAAAACAGCTTAATAATGCTCAATAATTGTTTAGTATGCGACAATTTGTTTCATGATGATCGCTGTTTTTCTGATTTAATCTGGCCAAATTTAAACGTTAATCCTTTGTGTCGAGACTGTCGGAATAAAATCGAATTACTTTCCGGCAAAAAATGTGAAGATTGTGGCCGAATTTCAGCGGCGCAAGTTTGCCAGGATTGTTTATATTGGCGAAAAAAATTTGATTTCAATTTATCCAATCGTTCTTTGATTTGTTACAACGATTGGATGAAAGAATTTATGCATCAGTATAAATTCGTTGGCGATTATAGGTTACGGCTAGTTTTTTTAGAAAAATTGGCTGATAAATTTAAAAAGCAAGTTGTCAAATCTGATTTTGTCATTCCGATTCCAATCAGTGAAAAGACATTAAAAACACGAGGATTTAATC
>NZ_JAHAVQ010000172.1 GCF_029916425.1 Liquorilactobacillus sicerae
TACCTGACCTGTAATATAGTCATTCTCTGCTAAAAAGACAGCCGCCTGGGCAACTTCATCAGGTGAACCAAAATCGCCTAAAGGAATCTGTTTTTTTAACTGTTCTTGATTTTTTTCAGCCAAAGCAGAAACCATATCGGTCGAAATCATACCCGGCGCGATCGCATTGCAGCGTACATGGCGACGAGCAGCTTCTCTAGCGAGTGTCTTTGTTAAACCGATTAAACCAGCTTTGCTGGCTGCATAATTAACTTGGCCGATATTGCCAATTAAAGCAACAACACTGGAAATATTGATAATGCTGCCCCTTTTTTGGTGGTACATTGTTTTAAGAGCTGGCTGAGTAACATTAAAACTACCAATTAAATTAGTTTTAATCGGCGCTTGGAAATCTTCTAAAGACATCCGATTAGCCAACATATCGCGGTTGATTCCGGCATTGTTAACTAAAACATCAATTTGATGAAAATGATCTATAG
>NZ_JAHAVQ010000173.1 GCF_029916425.1 Liquorilactobacillus sicerae
TTCCATATGAAACAGCAGTTGGCTTAAAGATGACAATCGTCGGTACACTGATGTATGGATTCTTTTAAAAGCTAGTAGAGAAGTTTGAGGTAAAATATGAAATTTGTAATTGCACCAGATTCATTTAAAGGAAGTCTAACGGCAAAAGAGGCTGCAGATGCAGTTTATGAGGGCCTGATACGTATTTTCCCCAAAGCCAAATACGAAATCATTCCAATGGCTGATGGTGGTGAAGGTACGGTTCAATCACTTGTTGATGCGACTCGTGGTAACTTCAAAACGGTCACTGTTTTGAACCCTTTAGAAAAAGAAACAAAAGCTCGTTATGGCTTGCTTGGCAACCGAAAAACAGCCGTGATTGAAATGGCAGCTGCCAGTGGAATTCAGTTTGTCAATAATGAGACAAAAAATCCTTTAACTACTACGACTTTTGGTACGGGCCAGATGATCTTGGATGCTATGCATCAAGGCGCTAGAG
>NZ_JAHAVQ010000174.1 GCF_029916425.1 Liquorilactobacillus sicerae
GCTGATATCGATGCAGCAATTACATTTATACAAAAGAATTCTCAGATTACGATTGTGCAAAAAATTGGTCATACGCTGCTTTTATATTTGCCATCATCGAATCCTGATTATCAAAAAATTTCAGTTGAGGTGAATGAACTTGCTCACTAGTCTTTCTTCTATGAAAACCTTTGTTCAACCAAAAACGGCTTTGGATGGTCAAAAAGAAAAACATCGAATTGGTATCTTTGGCGGTACTTTTAATCCGATTCACAATGGACAATTGATAGCCGCTGAGCAGATTTGCAATCAGCTGGGACTTGACAAGGTTTACTTTATGCCGGATGCAATGCCCTTTGGTGGTACTCATGAAAACGCCGTTGAACCATCTGCTAGAGCTGAGATGATTAGATTGGCGATTCGTGGGAATTCAAAGTTTGGTATTGAATTAACACCAATTCACGATGGTGGACAGCAGTCGACATATAGTGTTTTGAAG
>NZ_JAHAVQ010000175.1 GCF_029916425.1 Liquorilactobacillus sicerae
TAATAAAACTATTAAATAAAGGCGGTAATGACACTCTAGAAGCTTGGGGAAAAATAATTCGACGTAGTACTTGTGTTTTTGTCATACCAATTGAATAAGCTGCTTCCCATTGGCCATTAGGAATCGATAAAATTGCGCTGCGAACTGTTTCAGAACAATAGGCTCCGGTATTTAATGAAAAAGTCAAAATTCCCGAGACTAATGGTCCTAATTTAATCCCTGTTGGTGCAACTGCAGGAATTATAAGATAAGGCAATCCAAAATAGACAATAAAAAGTTGGACAAGTAACGGTGTACTACGGAATAGCCATACATAAAACTTTACAATCCATTTAATTAGCATAAAAAAGATACTTCGTTTTTTAGAAATTCTAACCAAGGCTGTTAAAACCGCAATTATCAATCCTAGAGAAAATGAAATGATCGTAATTGGTATAGTATATTTTAATCCTGCAACAGCGATCGGTAGAGCTGAAT
>NZ_JAHAVQ010000176.1 GCF_029916425.1 Liquorilactobacillus sicerae
TCAGTGATGATCAGATTGTTAGTGCTTATGGACTGGAAGCTTCAGCTTATTTAGGCAGTTTATCGGATTCACATTTAACTCGATTAAGTAATCATGAAGCTCGCTGGAGCGCTTTCATGTTTCATTTTATTTTTGGCACAAGCATAAAGGATAAACACGATATCAAATAACAACAAATCAAAAATATTGTAAATAATAGTGCTGGTTCATTTTTGAAAAGGGATAATAAAGTTTTCCTAAAATCATTATATTTCTCTGAAATATTTAATAGTCATAATTAAATCGACGCGTAAGATATTTTAAGTTTTTAATGCCAATTTCAATTTTTATTTCGAGTGTTTTGTAGATGTTTATATATAACCAATTTAGCATCAATTGCGTCCAAAGAATTCTGCAATGCTTTCTGTTGATCTGTTATTTTTTGTCTATGTTCTAGCAGCATTTTTCGACGTTCTGGAATCGTTTTTGGATTAAAC
>NZ_JAHAVQ010000177.1 GCF_029916425.1 Liquorilactobacillus sicerae
GGATCAAAACAATTGACAATTCCCGGGTTGGTTGGACAAGGACAGGGATCGAGTACAATTGGGGGATCGCCAAGTGCCAGTTCACCTCAGGAGGGCAGTTTACTAAAGTCGAACGTTTCCGGACAGGACACTATTTATTATAGTAAGAGCGGAAAAATTGTTAATTCTTATTCGCTTGGATTACGGATCTGGACTTATGAAAATCTTTATAAAAAAATTTCTGGCGATTTAAACGATATTCAAAATGTAAGATTATCCGGATCGTATTTTAGAGTTCGTCTCATTAAATTAAAGAAACCAATCGTCTTAATTTATGGGGCTAACACAATCCTTGGAACGGCTAAATATGCAGCGGTTGTTTATAATTTTGATACAGAGCGATCTAACATGGATTCTTTTCGTTCGGTTCTCTTTTGGACTTTGATGTTTGCGGCGATGTTTTCGTTGGTCGTCAGCTGGCTGGTTACTCTTCGAG
>NZ_JAHAVQ010000178.1 GCF_029916425.1 Liquorilactobacillus sicerae
TTGTTGAGCTTGTTGAGCTTGTTGAGCAGTTTGACCAAATGTGAAACTATCAATTGCTTTTTCATCATTGTCTACATGATTAATTGATATTGGTGAACTTTCTTTTTTGTCAACAACTGGTTTTTTTATTTCTTCATGAGAACTTTTTTTTGTTTCAGGATTATTTGTTTCGCCAACTTCTTTTTTTCCAATGATAATCCTATGTAAAGCAGCTGTAAATTTCATATTCTAATTATCCTATCATTTTGTTAAATTAATAGTTTTGGAAACAGCATAGATAACAATTGAGCCAACGATCATTGAAGCTAATTCACTAATGAAAAGCATACCGTAAGTTAACCAGAAACTCCCATCAGCGAATTTAGGGAAGAAAATGACTAATTCGGCAGCAATCCAGAACATGAACAAACTAACGATTAAAGTTGAAGCAACGAATTTTAGTGGTACATTTTTTATTTTTTGAGTGACTGTATAA
>NZ_JAHAVQ010000179.1 GCF_029916425.1 Liquorilactobacillus sicerae
CTCCTGTCTAAAGCCTAAGCGCCGAGGAATTGCCTTGCTCTTTTGATTTTCAGAATCCGCCATCACAATTATCTTATTTAAAGATAATTCGTTAAAAGCGATATTCAATAAATGTTTTAAAGCTTCAGTCATAATACCTTTTCCCTGATATTTACTAAACATCCAGTATCCAACCTCTGCTCTGTGATCGTTCCTATCAATATTATGCAAATCAATCATCCCAATCGGTTGATTATCAACAATAATCGTCAACTCTAAAAGTTGATACTTGGCAGTTTTTTCCCTAGCATAATTGATAAAATCAATCTCGTTTTTTTCGCTTTTAGTTATTTTGACCCAGGGCATCCACATGGATAAGGGTTTTCGATCAACTTCGATAATCTCAAATAATTTTTTAGCGTATTTTTGTTCAGGCAAAACCAATTCGACAGTTTGTTGGCTTACTTGAAAACTACTTAAAACAAACATATATAA
>NZ_JAHAVQ010000017.1 GCF_029916425.1 Liquorilactobacillus sicerae
TTTGGATTTCCTTTGTGAGTCCTTTATTTTGTTTTAGCGTTGCACTTAAAGTGTAAATTCAAGGCATAAAATAAAAATCGGTACTTAGGATAGAAAAATTTCTATCAGTACCAAATATTATAGAACCCAATAATACAATAAATTTTATTGACATTCAAAAACAAATCAGTTAAACTTACATTATTAAAAATATCTCATTTATTTGTTGCTTATTTAAGGAGAATTTCATTATGAACTTACGAAAAGTTACCAAGAGAAGCAATCGATTTTATTACTACTGGTTTATCAAGTAGTGTCCGGATCACATTTGATGCGGGCATTACGTTCCCGCATCGGATGTGACCAGTAATTTTTCGTGTAATTTTCTTACTGAATCGGTCACACAGATGCAAACAGCATTGTGTGGCCTTTTAATTAAATGCTTTTTGAATTAAAAATTCAAATTAAATTTAAAAAAAGACTTTTGCAATGTTGGCTGCAGAAGTCCTTTTTTGTTGTTCGAACAGCGTTTTAGGTAAGTAAGGAGGTTTTTAGATGACGAAAATGACAAAAGATCAATTAGCAGTCAATAATTTACGTATGTTGAGTGTGGAAATGATCGAAAAAGCCGGTTCCGGTCATCCGGGGTTGCCTTTAGGAGCAGCGCCAATGCTGTGGTGTCTTTGGAGTCGACATTTGCGGATTGACCAACGTAATCCGCAATGGGTCAATCGTGATCGCTTTGTTTTATCTGCCGGTCATGGTTCAGCTTTATTGTACAGTTTGCTGCATGTGAGTCAATTTGATTTAACAATTAATGATTTGAAACATTTTCGCCGTTTTGGGAGCCAGACTCCTGGTCATCCAGAATTTGGAAATGTTCCTGGGGTGGAAGCAACGACTGGCCCCTTGGGACAAGGCTTGGGAATGGGAGTGGGGATGGCTTTAGCGGAACGCTTTTTAGCCGCTAAATGCAATCGTCATAAGTCTTTGATCAATCATTTTACTTATGTTTTGGTTGGTGACGGCGATTTAATGGAAGGAGTCTCACATGAAGTCGCAAGTTTTGCTGGTAACCAGCAATTGGCTAAATTAATTGTTTTATATGATTCAAATGATGTCTCACTAGATGGGCCAACTAGCCGTTCCTTTAGCACCAATGTTCGTCAAAGATTTGCCAGTTATGGTTGGGATACTCAGTTAGTTGAAGATGGCAATGATTTGGAACAAATTGATCAAGCCATTCAGCAAGCTAAGCAATCTAATCAACCGAGTTTAATCGAAGTCCGCACGGTAATTGGTTTTGGAGCGCCACATGCTGGAACTAATTTAGTTCATGGAACACCATTAGGAAAAAAAGGAATGTCAGTTTTACGTCAGAACTTGAATTGGCAAGCAGAGCCTTTTACAGTTTTACCAGAAGTTGCTCAGTTGGCCCAGCAAAAAATTGTTCAGCGGGGAATGGCAGCAGCTGATCAATGGCAAAAAGAGGTTGTAAAATTAGCTAAGGAATTTCCGCAAGATTTGGCACAGTTCAAAAATTTGTTTTGTGAATCGACTAATGGATTACAAGTTAGCTTACCGTGCTACGAAAGTGGTGCTGAAGCTGGTCGCGACACAAGCCATAAAGTTATTCAGGACTTAGCTGATCAAACTGAAAACTTGCTTGGCGGGTCAGCTGATTTGTCCTCGTCTAATCGAACTGAGATCGATAACAGTTACTTGATGACTCCGCAAAATCCTACTGGTCGTAATTTAGCGTTTGGTGTTCGTGAATTTGGTGAAGGAACGATTTTAAATGGCATGGCGTTACATGGCGGGGTTCGAGTTTTCGGGGCCACTTTTCTGGTTTTTTCGGACTACATGCGACCAGCAATCAGATTAGCTGCTCTGCAAAAATTACCAATTATTTATGTTTTTACACATGATTCCTTGGCAGTTGGCGAAGATGGCCCGACACATCAGCCAGTTGAACAATTAATGAGTTTACGGCAAATACCTGATGTTGAAGTTTTTCGCCCTGCAGATCCTAATGAGGTGCTGGCTGCTTGGGATCAGGCCATCTCAGCAGTTGATCACCCAACGATTTTAATTTTGACTAGACAGCAGCTGGCGGTTTTGCCGGGGACCAAAAAGTTAGCCAAAAAAGGAGTTGAACGTGGAGGTTATGTTATTTCAGCTCAAAAAGGACTGGTGCCGGATGGAATTTTGATGGCTAGCGGTTCAGAAGTTGCTTTGGCTTTGGCCGCTCAAAAGCGTTTATTGAAATTAAATCAAGATGTCAGTGTTGTGTCGATGCCATCAATGGAACGTTTTTGCCAGCAATCTGCAAAATATCAGGCACAGGTCTTGCCAAAAAAAATTCGCCGTCGAGTGGCAATTGAGCTGGGAGTTACTCAAGGTTGGGAAAAATTCACGGGGATCGATGGAAAAGTCATTGGAATTGATTGTTACGGTGCTAGTGGGTCAATGGATGAATTATTAACAGCCGCTGGTTTTACAATTGAACGGATCATCAATGATTATCAGCAGATTCATATTAACGACCAGCAACTTTTATCAATTAACGGTTATTAACTAGAAAGGAGTAAAGAATGAATTTTAACGGTCAGACTCAACTCTATGGCTTTTTAGCCCATCCCGCGCAGCATAGTTTATCACCATTAATGCATAATCTAAGCTTTCAAGCTAGACAGCTAAATGCTTGTTATTTAGCCTTTGATCTTAAACCAGCCGATTTTGATTCATCAGCAGCTAATTTAAAAAAATTTTTTGCTGGTTTCAATTTATCAATGCCATACAAAAAACAGATTATTCCTTATCTTGATGAACTTACTCCTAAAGCTCAACGCATCATGGCTGTTAATACTGTCAAAAATCAAGCGGGACATTTGATTGGTGAAAGTACTGATGGGGCTGGTCTATTTGCCGATTTGCAGGCGAAAGGTCAAAAAGTGGCCGGGAAAAATTTGTTGATTTTAGGTGCTGGAGGAGCGGGACGGGCGATCATTGCTGCAGCGGCCGATTATCAAGTAAAAAAAGTTTTTGTTTGCAAGCGGCCGAATCAAACCTTTGTGGTAATCAAACAATGGTTGCAAAAGATTGCCCAGTCAACGAAGACTGAATATCAGCTGGTTGATTATTCTGACCAATCAGCATTAAAACAGTGTCTGCAGCAAAGCCAAATTTTGATCAATGCAACTAACGTCGGGATGGATGGCCAAGCTTTGCCACTGACATCAGCAGTTTTAAAACAGTTAAGCACTGAACAATTTGTCTATGACATCATCTATCAACCTTTGAAAACACCACTTTTACAATTAGCAGCCAAAAGAGGTTGTCCACATGCCAATGGTGTCGGAATGCTTTTGTGGCAAGGAGCATTAGCTTTTGAATTTTGGACTGGCCAAACAATGCCGTTGCTCAAGGTCAAAACAGCTTTACTCAATGAAATTAGGAGGAGATCATCATGATTATTGTTTTAAAAGAAAGAATCACTGAAAATGTTGCTAAAATCGAAAAACTCTTTGCCGGTCAAAAGCAGGTCTTTGTTCATCAGAATCGGGTAGCTGTCGTTGGAGCGTCAATTGCTGATTTGCCAACTGAAATTAAACAGGCGGCCAGCGAATTGATTGACAAAACACCGGCAGCTGTGCAAGCAAGTCGTTTATTTCACCCTGAAAATACTGTGATCAAGACTGCCCATTCACTGATCGGTGCTGCTAATTTAACGATCATGGCCGGTCCGTGTTCAGTTGAAAGCAAGGAACATATTTTTAAAATGGCTCAGGTTGCTAAACAAGGCGGAGCAACGGTTTTGCGAGGTGGTGCCTTTAAACCACGGACTTCACCATACTCTTTCCAAGGATTGGGGGAAGCCGGCTTGAAGTATCTGCGAGCGGCAGCAGATGAAAACGGGCTGGATGTGATCACTGAAGTTATGGATGATGAACATGTACCGTTGGTAGCTAAATATACCGACATTTTTCAAATTGGAGCCCGGAACATGCAAAACTTTTCGTTATTAAAAGCTGTTGGTAAAACTAAGATACCAGTTGCTTTGAAACGTGGGATGTCAGCGACGATTGATGATTTACTGAATGCAGCTGAATATATTGCAGCCGGTGGCAATCAACAAATTATGCTGATCGAACGCGGTATTCGAACTTTTGATAATAAATACACCCGCAATACATTTGATGTTGGCGCGATTCCGGTTTTACAGCAGTTAACTCATTACCCGGTGATTGTTGATCCTAGTCATGCTGCTGGTTACTGGGATTTAGTGACTCCGCTGGCGACGGCGGGTGTTGCAGCCGGAGCGAGTGGAGTGATCGTTGAGATTCATGATGATCCGGCACATGCGTTCTCTGATGGCCCACAGGCACTTAAACCAGCAGCTTATCAAGCAATGACCCAACGTTGTCAACAAGTCCATCAATTAATGGCCAATTGGAAGTAGGTGATTTCAATGGAGCAAACGATCGAAGTCAAAACAGGGCAACATGATTATGCAATTAAAATCATTCCTAAGGGTTTAAGTCAGCTAGGAGTTTATCTTTCGAAAATTTGGTCAAAACGGCAAATTGCGATCATTACAGATGAAAATGTAGCTCGAATCTATGCTAAACAAGTTCGACGGCAACTCGCATCAGCTGGCTATACGGTTCAGCTTTTAGTAGTTCCAGCAGGTGAACAAAGCAAGTCCTGGCGGCAATTGATCAAGCTGATTGATCAACTAGCTGCTTGGCACTTCACCCGATCAGATGGACTCCTAGCTTTAGGTGGTGGTGTGATTGGGGATTTGGCTGGCTTAGTGGCTTCAATTTATTTGCGGGGAATTTCGATTATTCAAGTTCCAACTTCGCTATTAGCCCAAGTTGACAGTTCGGTTGGTGGCAAAACGGCAATTGATTTGACTGCGGGAAAAAATTTAGTTGGTACTTTTTATCAGCCAGACTTGGTTTTGATTGATCCCACCGTTTTACAGACGTTACCGGAACGCTTGGTAATTGAAGGATATGGAGAAGTGATTAAATGTGCAGCACTGGTCGGCGGGAGTTTTTGGCAGTTGACAGACGAGATTCATTCAGTTGCCGATATCTACAAATTTTCAGCCGAGCTAATTGCAGCGAGTGTAATCTTTAAAGTTAAAATCGTCATGGAAGATGAAACTGAAACTCACCAACGACAATTATTGAATTTAGGGCACACTTTGGGTCACGCCGTTGAGCGAGCAGCCGCTGGTCGACTATTTCATGGTGAGACGGTTGCAATCGGATTATATCAAATCTGCCGGTTGTTCGAAAAAGAAAAGCTGACCGCCCCGCCAACGACTGAACAAGTAGCTCAACGTTTGCAGGCGGTCGGCTTGCCACTGACTGATGAAGCGCTAGCAACGCCAGCATTTTACGCTGCGCTAACACATGATAAAAAGATCCATGATGGTCGCTTAACGTTGATCTATTTAGAAAAAATCGGTCAGCCAAATTTTTATCCCTGGCAGCTGGAAAAAGTTATCGCTTGGCTGAAAACAGAATTACCGGCAATTAATTGACAGCCATAAAGGAATTGAATTTTAAATACTTATAATGCATTCGCATGCTTGAAAACTCGAAGGGTGTGCCATTATCTAAGAAAAAGATTCCTTCCATTACACCCACCGGTTCAGTTGGTTTTAGTTTCAGTAGCTGTTGATCATTTTTGGTTGAAGGGTCGGCAAAGACTGATAAAAAAGACTTAGTAACAGCTAAGTTGCGTTCTTTTTGCAAATAGTTAAACAATGAACCTTCAAGAATTTGCCGAGATAACTCAGGAACGATTTTAATTGGAATATAGCCGGTTTCAATCATAAAGGGCTGGCTGGAAAAAGAGCGCAACCGAATAATTTTATAAACAAAATCATCTTTTCCTAAGAAAAGATCACGTTGCAATTCAGGAGTCACTTTAGTAACTTCAAAAGTTAAAACTTTAATTTTAGGACGCTTGCCATTCATCTTGAAATTATCGGTTACACCTAAGTTGGAGCTTTCCTCGTAATTGAAAACTGATTCATTTTTTAAATAGAGCGGATTTATAAAAGTACCCGAGCCGCGTTTTTTAAAAATTATTCCATCATTCGCCATGCGGCTGAGAGCCCGCTTGATTGAACTACGGCTGACTTGATAAGTTTCACTTAAAGTTCGTTCGTCCGGCAGGCGCATATTGGGGAACTCACCTGCAAAGATCCTGTGCTTTAAGTTAGCGATAATTTGTTTGTATACCAATTGTGCCATGAAAGCTCTCCTCGTCTTATGAATTTATAAGTTACAAATTTTTTACTAAAATGTACTTATTTTTTGAAAACCAGATGCTAGTCTCTAATTGTTATTGGCTTTGGTCAACTGGTGTGGACTTTTCTTTTCTTAGTAACGTAATTATTCGTAAAGACTGCCGCCTGCCGCCCAGATGATCACCTAAAGCTCGAACCACATGTCTTTAAATTACTCTTAATTTCTAGTTAACCACAATGACTAAAAAACAACAAGCAGCGAACAAAATTAATTATTGATTGAATTAGAAATGTCAAAGATTCCAAAAGAAAAAATGAAGCAACCGTCAAAAGCCTGTTACCATGCTAATAAGCCGATGATTGCTTCATTTTTTTATAGTTTTTTGAAAATAGCATTTATTAGTTAAGCTGTTGGAGAATCAAAACTTTCCAAGCTGGTAAAGCAGACTTTGTAACAATTTTGCTGCTTAGCAAATCTTTAAAATTGCCATTTAAAAATGTACTTGGCAGCTGTTGAACGCTATTGCTTAAATTGAGAATAAAGAAATATTTTTGCTTTTCATGATAGCGGACGGTAATATCAAGCTCTTTAGCAGCAGCTGCTAAAGGTACAAGTGCAGAAACATGTTGTTTAAGATATTCAATTAAGTAAGAGATTCCGGCAGTATCCAATTGGCTGCCCACATACCAACTGGTTCCTTGACCATAATGATTTTCTGTGATTGCCGGTGTTCCTTGGTAAAATTCAGCCGCATAATTTGCTAAAGAACTAGCCTTCTTTAAATGAATCAAATCGCAAACTAAAGTGCCTTTGATCCTTGGACCAGCAGTAAATTTGATTGGACAGTCATGATTGGGCAATAAAGCATCAGTTTCTTCGACCCAAATTCCCAAGACTTTCTTTAAGGGCCCAGGATAACCACCAGCGTAAACTTGGTCAGTTTTATTGACTAAACCAGAAAAATAAGTGGTTAGAAAATGCCCGCCGTTTGCCACATAATCGCCAATTTTTTGAGCTAATCCGCTGGTTACTAAATGCAAAACAGGTGCCACGATCAGTTTGTATTGACTAAAATCAGCATCAACACCAATAACATCGACTGGAAGATGTTGTTGATAGAATGCTTGATAATAAGTTAGCACTGTTTTTTGATAATCTAAGTCTTGAGTAATACCGGCAATATGCTGACAGGCCCACCAATTCTGCCAGTCAAAGACGATGGCAATTTGGTTTTTGATCTGAGCATGTAAGATTTTAGAAGCTATTTTTTTAAGATCTTGGCCTAAATGGCTCACTTCTTTAAAAACACGTGTTTGATCGGTATTAGCATGACTGATGACTGCTCCATGAAACTTTTCTTGGGAACCAAGCGACTGTCGCAGTTGAAAATATTGCACAGTATCAGCCCCATGAGCGACAGCTTGCAGTTCTTGAGCTGCTAATTGCCCAGGACGCTTTAAGGGACTATATGCTTGCCAGTTAACTTGTGAAGGAGTCGACTCCATGAGCATAAATGGTTGGTTATTTTTCAAACCACGTATTAGATCATACAAAAATGCGGTTTGATAGGCCGGTGTGTCATAAGCCGGATAACTGTCATAGGCAATCACATCCTGATATTTAGCCCATTGATGATAATCTAAGGCTGGGTTAGGCGTGCCATGAAAATTAGTAGTGATCAATGCTCGTGGATTAGATTTTTCAATAATCTTTTTTTCGTTGATAAATAATTTCAGTAAGCTTTCTGATTGAAAGCGCTGATAATCAAGGGAAAGACCACCGACGGCTGTCGCTGTATTTTCAGGGCCAAAAGCATCACCTAATTCGTTAGGAACTACGATTTCATCCCAGTTATAAATCGTATGTCCCCAGAAATTAAGGTTCCAGGCTCGATTCAACCTCTCAGTGGTTTGATATTTATCCTTAAGCCACTGGCGAAAGGCGATTTGACAGTTTTGACAATAGCAATAGCCACCATACTCATTATTGATATGCCAAACAACAATTGCCGGATTTTTAGCATAGCGCTGAGCTAATTGTTCGACCAGTTTTTGTGACAAACGCTGATAGTTTGGACTGTTAGGACAAAAATTATGACGTTGCCCAAAAACATGACGTCGCCCTTGATAATCTACCCGAGCTACCTCAGGGTATTTTTTAAACATCCAAGCTGGCATTGCAGCAGTTGCAGTTGCTAAAACAATTTTAAAACCAGCAGCTGCATATTTTTTGATAATCTGATCCAAGGTTGAAAAGTCGTAGTATTCCTCAGTTGGTTGCAATAAAGCCCACGAAAAAACATTGATCGTGATTGAATTAATGTTAGCTGCTTGGAAAAAGGTCAGATCTTGATCCCAAGTTTTTGGGGACCACTGTTCTGGATTATAGTCACCGCCGTAGAGCAAATCATTGAGCAGAGATTTCATAACTGATCACATCCGTTTAAATATAAAATTTAGGGGCTGATTATTTGGCAAAATGGTAGATAATTTTTAAAAAGCTACTCCAATTTAATTTCGCTTATTATTCTATCCTGCAAGCGGTTTAATTGCAAGAGGTAAAGAAATGAATAAGCAAAAGTATAAAAGTACCCCTGCTTTGAGAATGCTTTTGCGTATTCTTAAAATAATCTCCTTTTAAATAAAATATATCATTTTACTTGATATATAATAAATAAATTATGTCGATGCTTACAATACAACAATTAAATATTATTTTTAGTAAAAAACTCATTGACTTGGACAAAAAAGCGTACTAATATAAAGCTGTAATGAAAGCGCGATCATTATAAGAAAAATTAGGAGGAGAAAAAATGATTGCTAGTTTTGAAAAAAAATTAGAGAAATTAAGACCTATGTTTCAAAAGATAGCATCTAATACCTATCTGTCTGCAGTTCGTGATGGCTTCATAGCAGCTATGCCGATTATTTTGTTTTCAAGTGTGTTTTTGATGATTGCATATGTTCCAAATGCATGGGGATTTTATTGGCCTACCAAGATTACTAACTATTTATTGATAGCTTATAACTATTCGATGGGATTATTAGCATTGTTTGTTGCTGGAACAACAGCCAAAAACTTAACGGATTCCAAAAATTTGGATTTACCAAAGACAAATCAAATAAATCCTGTGTCGGTAATAATTGCAGCCGAAATCTCATTCATAATTTTAGCGGCAATTCCATTAAAAACCGGATCTGATTTGACTTATATGGGTACCCAAGGTTTAATAGCTGCCTATATAGTGGGATTAGTAATTCCTAACATTTATTATGTTTGCATTAAAAATAACGTAACTATTAAGTTACCACCACAGGTTCCACAAAATATTTCTCAAACTTTTAAAGATTTAATACCTTTGGCTTGTTCGGTTACTTTTTTTTGGATTTTGACTATATTTTTTAAAGTTCTAACGGGAACAAATTTGCCTCACTTCATTATCAATGTTCTTTCTCCATTATTTAAAGCAAGTGATTCATATATTGGTTTGTCAATTATTGCTGCTGCAATGGCTTTCTTCTGGTTCTGCGGCGTTCAGGGACCTTCAATAGTACAGCCGGCAGTTGTGCCGGTAATGATTGCAAATACTGCAGCTAATTTGCAGCTTTACCAAAAAGGTTTACAAGCCTCACATGTTCTAGGCATGAATACAATGGATTATGTTATGAATTTTGGTGGGACAGGTTCAACACTTGTTCTTGCCTATTTAATGCTAAGTCATATTGCTCGTTCAAAGCAGTTAAAGGCTGTAGGCAAAGCAGCATTTATTCCAGGAACATTTTCAGTAAATGAGCCGGTACTTTTCGGAACACCTATTATAATGAATCCAATCTTTTTTATACCATTTCTGTTGACTCCCGTTGTGAATGTCTGCCTATTTAAATTTTTTGTCACAACTTTGGGGATGAATTCAGTTATGTATACTATGCCATGGACATTGCCTGCTCCAATTGGAATTATAATCTCTACGAGTTTTGCTCCTTTATCATTCGTTTATGTTGGACTGGTTTTAATTTTAGACTGTTTAATTTATATTCCCTTCTTAAAAGCGTACGATAACACTTTGTATCTTGAAGAAATTGCAAATGAAAAGAAATTAGTTAAAGAGGGCAATGAAAGTCAAATAATTTCTGAAAATAATGCATCATTAGAAGAAACTTCAAGTGCTGTTAATTTGAATAATTCAAAATTAAAAAAGCAAACGAACGTTTTGGTTTTGTGTGCAGGAGGAGGGACAAGCGGCATTCTTGCAAAAGCTTTAAATAAACTTGCTAAAGATAAAAATTTACCACTTGCTGCGACGGCTAGAGCTTATGGCCAAGATATGGATTTAATTAAAGACATGAATTTAGTGATACTAGCACCACAAATGGACAGCATGAAAGATAATCTAAAAAAGATAACTGATAAGTATGATGTAAAGATGGTTACAACAACAGGAAAACAGTACATTGATTTAACTCAGAATGGAGAAATGGCACTTAAATTTGTAGAAGAAAATATCTAAAGCATTGAGAGGATGGTAGAATTGAATTTTCCTAAAAATTTTTATTTTGGAGGAGCAACAGCTGCATATCAAGCTGAAGGAGCAACAAAAGAAGATGGTAAAGGTCGAGTTCTGTGGGATAGTTATTTAGAGAAAGAAGGAACATTTAGCCCTGATCCTGCATGTGATTTTTATCATCGTTATCCAGAAGATATTGAATTAGCACACAAATTTGGAATCAATGCAATTAGAGTTTCAATTGCATGGTCAAGAATTTTTCCAAATGGAGATGGAAAAGTAGAAAAAAAAGGTGTTAATTTTTATCATGAACTATTCAGAAAATGCTTCTCAGAAAATGTAGAACCGTTTGTTACTTTGCATCATTTTGACTCACCTGAAAAAATCTATTTGGATGGAGATTGGCTCAATCCTCAAAATATTTCAAAATTTTTGGACTATGCAAAGTTTTGTTTTAAAGAATTTCCAGAGATTAATTACTGGATAACTATTAATGAGCCAACCTCAATGGCTGTACAACAATATGTAACGGGAACTTTTCCTCCTGCACAGAAATATAATTTTTCAAGATGCTTTCAAGTGGAGCATAATTTAAACTTAGCACATGCTAAAGCAGTAAATCTTTTTAAGAAAATGAACTTAAAAGGAAAAATTGGAATAGTTCATGCTTTACAAACCGTATATCCTTTTGATCCAAATAAAAGTGGTGATCAACACGCTGCGGAGTTACAAGATGCACTTGATAATAAATTATTTTTAGATGGAACATTAGCCGGAGAGTACTCAAAAAAAAGTATTGATTTAGTAAACGAAATTCTAACAGCTAATCAGCAAAAACACTTTGAAGTTAGACAAGAGGATTACAAAGAGCTTCAATCAGCAGCCAATCAATTAGACTTTGTAGGAGTTAATTATTACTTTAGTAAGTTTATAAAAGAATATCATGGAAAATCTGAAACTATCCACAATGGAACTGGGAAAAAAGGATCATCAATTTCAAGATTGCGTGGTATAGGAGAATCAGGTTTAAGAGATGGAATTGCAACAACTGATTGGGATTGGCCAATTTATCCAAAAGGTATGTATGATATTTTAATGAGAATTACTAATGAGTATCCTAAAATTAAGAACATCTATATAACCGAAAATGGAATAGGATTGAAAGAGGAACTAGATAATAAGCACACAGTAATTAATGATGAAAAGAGAATTGATTACCTAAAATTACATTTGAAGGAGGTTCAGCGTGCCATTGAGGATGGGGCTAAAGTTAATGGATACTTCGTGTGGTCTTTGCAAGATATGTTTTCCTGGACAAATGGTTATAATAAACGTTATGGATTATTCTATGTGGATTTTAAATCACAAAAACGTTATCCTAAGAAAAGTGCTTATTGGTATAAGGAGTTAAGTGAAACAAAACAAATACCTGAAATTTAACCGCTTTTTTGCCACATTTTTTCCTTAAGTTTATAATATGATTATAAAAATAATTGTGGGGTTAAAATAATGGCAAGTTTAAAGCAGATTGCAGAAAAAGCACATGTTTCAATATCAACTGTTTCACGGATTCTGAATTATGATGAAACTTTATCGGTTACTCAGGAAACAAGAATCAGAGTTTTTAAAGCTGCTGAGGAATTTAATTATACAAAGCCTATTAGGAAGAAAAAAAGAAAAAAAGTAGCGGTTGTAACATGGTATACAGAAGCTCAAGAACTGAAAGATTCTTACTATCTTTCAATTAGGTTAGCAGTCGAATCAATTTTAAAACAGTTAAGTATTTCAATTACACGTATATTTTCAGATGGTGTAATTTCAAATATAAAAAATTGTAATGGTGCAATTCTAATTGGACATTTCAGTAGTAATCAATATAAATTATTTAAAGATTTGAATAAAAACATTGTGGTTATTGGCGAAAATACAATTAAATATAATATTTCTTGTGTTTCAAGTGATAACGAAGTTTCTATAAAAAATGTTCTTGACTACTTTATAACTAATAAGAGAACTAATATTGGAATTTTTGTTGGAAATGGAAGAACGAATGATGGTTTAGAAAAAATTTATGATTATAGATTAGGGGTGTTTCGAAAATACTTAAAGTCTAAACATTTGTATAAGGCAAAGAATGTTTTTGAAGGAGCTGTTTCAACTAACAATGGATATAAAATGGCGAATGAGGCTTATGAAGAACTCAAAAATGAATTTCCGAATGCTATTCTTGTTGCAAGCGATACAATGGCAGTTGGAGTTTTAAGGTTCATGCATGATTATGATATTAAAGTTCCTGAGAGAGTGGCAATTATGAGTTTTAATGATTCGCCGACAGCGCAATTTTCAACCCCTTCGCTTAGTTCGATAAAAGTTTTTACAGATGTGATGGCCAAAAGAGGAGTAGATTTGTTAACAGACAGACTTACAAATGATTCTAAAGACGCTCAAATTTCTGAGTGTATAATTGTTGGCACGGTAATCAATTATAGGGAGAGCAGTAATTTTCAGGGGGAGGCATAGTTTCTCATGGCAACAAAAGAAGAAATTTCTATGACAGGGTTTAAAATTGTAGCATATGCAGGTGATGCTAAAACAGCTGTTTTAAAAGCATTAGATAAAGCAAAAAACGGTAATTTTGATGAAACAGAAGATCTTTTAAAAGAGGCAGAAGCCTCAATAAATGATGCTCATAATGCCCAAACACAATTATTAGCCGCAGAAGCTGGTGGGGAAGATTTAGATATGACTTTCATTATGGCACATGGTCAAGATACTTTGATGACAACAATGATGTTGATTGATGAAACAAAATATTTAATAGACCTCTTTAAAAGGGTTAATAAACTTGAAGGGAAAAATTAATTAATTTTCATTTTGGAAGCGTTGTAGTTATTTATTCAACGCTTCTATTTTATATGATTCACAATTCAAATGTGATAGTTTATAGTGTGTTAAACCTTTTTCAAAAAGTAGGCAAGAAGCTTTGTAAGCAAAGAAATATTTTATAGATGGATGTGATAGAAATGGAACAAGCAGAATTAACAAAAGAATTCACAACGATTTTTGACCAAAAGCCAACGGTATGCTGTTTTTCACCTGGAAGAATCAACTTGATCGGCGAACATACGGACTATAATGGCGGCCATGTGTTTCCGTGTGCTTTGAGTTTGGGAACCTATGGAGCAATCAGACGCAGGGATGATCAAAAATTACGTTTTTATTCGGCTAATTTCAGCCAACTAGGCATGATTGAAGTTGATTTAAAAGAGCTGACCTATGATCAAGCCGACAATTGGGCTAATTATCCCAAAGGCATGATCCAACAATTTATAGTGGCTGGTTATTCATTGCCAAGTGGAGCAGATCTTTACTTTAATGGTAATTTACCAAATGGTGCTGGCCTTTCATCATCTGCCTCAATTGAATTGTTGACTGGGGTAATGATTAATGATCTATTTGAATTTAAGGTTAGTCGACTAGACTTAATTAAGTTTGGTCAAAAAACTGAAAACGAATACATTGGAGTCAATTCGGGAATCATGGATCAGTTTGCTGTTGGCATGGGTAAAGCAAATCAAGCGATCTTGTTAGATACCAATACCTTAGATTATGCTTATGCTAATTTGAAGCTGAAAGATAACGTCATTGTGATCATGAATACCAATAAGAAACGGGAGTTGGCTGATTCCAAATACAATGAACGTCGTCAAGAATGTGAAACCGCATTAAAAGAATTACAAACAAGATTGGCAATCAAAAGTTTGGGTGAATTAAGTATTTCGGTATTTGATGAAAACTGTTATTTGATCCAAAACCCAACTTGTCGCAAACGAGCACGGCATGCAGTTTTTGAAAATCAGCGGACCTTAAAAGCTAAATCTGCACTTGATCATGGTGATTTAGCAGAGTTTGGCAAGTTAATGAATGCGTCTCATGTTTCGTTAGCCGATGATTATCAAGTTACCGGCAAAGAATTAGATATGTTGGTGCAAACAGCTTGGCAACAGTCAGGAGTTTTGGGAGCTCGAATGACTGGTGCGGGCTTTGGTGGCTGTGCAATTGCGTTAGTTGCAACGAAGCAAGTGCCAGCCTTCAAAAAACAAGTTGCTCAAGTTTATCAGCAAAAAATCGGTTATGCGCCTAGCTTTTATGTTGCAAAAATTGCCGCTGGAACCAAACGTTTAGCTTAAGAAGGGGATTAAAATGCAAGAAACCTTGCTTGGAGAATTTGTTAGTCGAATAATTGTTGCGAGTGATTATACTGAAATGGATCGAACCTATTTATACAACCGACTATTGAATTTGTTAGCCGAAAAAGATTTGCCTGGTGATTTTAGGCAAACTGATTTATTAACTTTAGTTGCTAAAATAGTGGAAAATTATGATGAACATTTGACTAAACAGCAACAGTCACTTTTAAAAGCTCAATTAATGGATTTTTTAGTACCTGTTCCGAGCCGCCTGAATCAAAAATTCTGGCAAAGGTATCAACAGCAAGGCTCGACGGCAGCTTTAAATTACTTTTATCATTTAAGCCAGGCGAGCGACTATATTAAAGTCAATGAGATCAAGAAAAATAAGTACTTTAAGTTTAATTCGCCGTATGGATCGTTGGAAATTACAATTAACTTGTCTAAACCTGAAAAAGATCCGCGTGATATAGCACGGTTAAAAACAGTGAAGACTAGCGGTTATCCGCCATGTCAATTATGTTTTAGTAACGAAGGCTATCAGGGCCGGCTTAATTATCCGGCCCGCACCAATCATCGGCTGATTCGTTTTAAATTGTTTGATGAAACTTGGGGGCTGCAGTATTCACCTTATGCTTACTTCAATGAACATTGTATTTTTGTTGACCAGCAGCATCAGCCAATGAAAATCGAACGGCTGACCTTTGCCCGGTTACTGAAGATTCTCGATTTGTTCCCAACTTATTTTGTTGGCAGCAATGCCGATCTGCCAATTGTCGGTGGATCGATTTTGAATCATGAACATTTTCAAGGCGGTCGACATGTCTTTGCAATGAACCAAGCCAAATTACAAAGGAAATTCGACTTTAAAGGTTTCCCAGCCGTTCAAGCAGGAATTTTGCATTGGCCAATGTCGGTAATTCGCCTGACAAGTCAAGATCAGGAACAATTAATTGAGCTGGCAGCTAAAGTTTTAGATCACTGGCGTCAGTATTCTGATCCAACTGTTAGTGTTTTGGCTGAAACTGACGGGAAACCGCATCACACAATCACTCCAATTGCGCGTAAGCAAGGTACTGCTTATCAGCTTGATTTAGTCTTGCGAGACAATCGTCAGGATCAACAATATCCAGCTGGAATCTTTCATCCGCATTCTGATGTTCAGCATATTAAAAAGGAAAATATTGGTTTGATTGAGGTGATGGGACTGGCAATCCTGCCACCGCGCTTAGTGCCTGAGTTAACTGAAGTTAAACGCTTCTTGCTGGATTGGCCGAATCAAATTGCTGACCAGCATTTGCCATGGGCTAAACAAATCAAACAACGTGCAGCCACCATTAATCAAGCTAATGTTACGGCAATTTTGCAAAATGCACTCGGTCAAGTCTTTACACGTGTCTTAGAGGATGCGGGCGTTTTCAAAAATGATCAGCTAGGACAAGCGGCATTTGATCGGTTTGTAACAACTATTGGAATTCAATCGGAGGTAAAAAATGCAAATTAAAAAACAACAGGTGGCGACTTTTCAAGAACAACCAGTATTTCAGTACCGCCTGATCAATCAGCAAGGAAATTATATTGATGTTTTGAGTTATGGGGCTACTTGGCAGAGTTTGGTGATCAACGGGCAAAACCTGTTAGCGCATTTTGACCGTGTAGAAGATTATTTTGAGACCCCAGCTTATTTATGCCAAACAATTGGTCGGGTTGCTGGCCGGATTAGCCATGGTTCATTCCAACTAGCTGGTCAGACATATCAGTTGCCGCAAAACGAAGGTCAAAATACTTTACACGGCGGACCAGGTGGCTTTGCTAAATGGAATTGGCAGACATCGGCTAAGAAAGCGGAAAAGGCAGCTGAAGTAATCTTGACAAAAGTCTTTACGCCGGAAATGGATGGCTTTTTGGGGAAACTGTCAGCTCAAGTTGCTTTTTCTTTTGATGAGCAAAATCAAGTTAAAATTACATTTAACGGGACATCAGATGGAACAACCCTTTTTAATCCGACCAACCATGCTTATTTTAACCTGAATGCTGACCAGCATGATCTACAGGATCAGTTTTTAACGATCAATAGCCAGCGACGACTTGAACTTGATCAAGAAAAGCTGCCAACCGGCGAGTTTTTAGCTAATCAGCAGACCGGATATGATTTTAGTGAAGGTCAATTACTAGAACCAGCATTAGCCAAAATCAATCAGCAATTTGGCAAAGCTGAGATCGATGATGCCTTTGTTGTTAAAGCAAATCAGCAGCCAATTGCAACTTTAACAAATCAAAAAAATGGCACGCAGTTAGAACTTTATTCAGATCGCTCGGGCTTAGTTGTTTTTACTGCTGATTTGAATCAGGATAAAATTTTTGATGCTTTAGCTTTAGAAGCTCAATCATTGCCAGATGCAATTAATCATCCGCAGTGGAATGATGACATAGTTTTGGCAGATGGAGCAAAAAAAGAATATCAAATTGTTTTTCGTTATCGCCAGTTGAAATCATAAATTTACATCAACTATCCTTTAAATAAAGAAACTGGTAAAATGAAAGTGATCACTTTGATACAATAAAAATGTTTTTAATGATCGATTAGAAGGAGGAATTTTAATGGCAGTCTTAGTTTTGGGCGGTGCCGGCTATATTGGCTCGCACACAGTTGATCGCTTAGTTGAACGAGGGATCGATGTGGCAGTGGTCGACAGCTTAGTCACTGGTCATAAAGCAGCTGTTAATCCAAAAGCTAAATTTTATCAAGGAGACATTGCCGATCAGCCTTTTATGCGCCGGGTCTTTGCAGAAAATCCTGATATTGAAGCAGTGATTCATTTTGCTGCCTTTTCATTAGTCGCTGAATCAATGAAAAAGCCGCTGAAATACTTTGATAATAATACAGCTGGGATGATCAAATTACTGGAAGTCATGAATGAAGTGGGTGTTAAGAAAATTGTCTTTTCTTCGACAGCAGCTACTTATGGGATTCCGGAGCATATGCCGATCAAAGAAACCGATCCGCAACGGCCAATCAATCCTTATGGCGAAAGCAAACTGATGATGGAAAAAATCATGCATTGGTCGGATTTAGCTTATGGGATCAAGTTTGTTGCTTTACGTTACTTCAATGTGGCGGGTGCCAAGCCAGATGGCAGTATTGGCGAAGATCATTATCCGGAAACACATTTACTGCCGATTGTTTTACAAGTTGCAGCTGGTAAACGTGACAAATTGAAGATTTTTGGTGATGATTACAATACGTCGGATGGCACCAATGTTCGCGATTATGTTCATCCATTTGATTTGGCCGATGCTCATATTTTAGCAGTTGATTACTTGAAAGCCGGCCATGACAGTGATGCTTTCAATTTAGGCTCATCGACTGGTTTTTCAAATTTGCAAATTCTTAAAGCTGCTCGGGAAGTGACTGGCAAACCAATCCCAGCAGAAATGGCCCCAAGACGTCCAGGCGATCCAGATACGTTGATTGCTGCTTCTGACAAGGCACGGAAGGTTTTAGGTTGGCAGCCGCAATTTGATGATATTCACAAAATCATTGCGACCGCTTGGAAATGGCATTCAACTCATCCAAATGGTTACGCTGACCGTTAGTCCATGATTTTATAAATCATTTAAATATTTTATCAAGCCTTAAACGCAATTTTAGTCATAAGTTTAAGGCTTTTTGTGACCACTTCACTATAAACGTTTCAACAAGAAAATTGACTAATAATCTCAGGAATGAAATCGTTAACAAGATACTATTGACTAGCTTAAATAGATCACTTATAATCTAATTGAAACGTTTCTACAAACTTTATTACTAAATTTAAGGAGAAAAAAGTATGTCGCAATTTGTCAAAGAACTGATCAGCAAAATGACTTTTACAGAAAAAATTGGACAGATGACGCAATTGAGTGGAGATTTCTTTGCTAGTGATAATTCAGCAATCACTGGTCCGCTACAACAGGCAAATTTAGCTACGACAGATCTTTATCAAGTTGGCTCAATTTTAGGTGTTTCCGGCGTTGATGAGGTCAAAAAGATTCAAGAAAATTATCTACAGCATAGTCGCTTGAAAATTCCATTGCTGTTTATGGCAGATGTTGTGCATGGATACCGCACAATTTTTCCGATTCCGTTGGCCTTAGCAGCGAGCTTTGATCCGCAACTAGTCAGTCAAACAAGTGAAATTTTTTCACGGGAAGCAGCAGCTGGAGGAGTTCATGTGACCTTTGCACCAATGGTTGATCTGGTTCGTGATCCGCGTTGGGGGCGCGTCATGGAAGCTAACGGTGAAGATCCATTTTTAAATAGTGAATTAGCTAAAGCAAGCGTTGAGGGTATCCAAGGTCAGCAGAAAATTCCTGATGCTGATCACGTAGCTGCCTGTGTCAAACATTTTGCTGGGTATGGTGCTGTCGAGGCCGGTCGGGAATATAACACGGTTGATATTTCTGAATGGCGTCTGCGTGATCAATACTTGAGCGGTTACCAAGCAGCAATTGAAGCAGGCGTACCTTTGGTTATGACAGCTTTCAATACTTTTCAAGGCAAGCCAGCCACCGGAAATTATCACCTGATGCGAGACATTTTGCGCCGTGAGCTCGGATTTAAGGGACCTCTGATTTCTGATTGGGATGCAATTGGCGAAATGATTGCTCATGGAACAGCTAGTGATCTTCAAGATGCGGCCCAGCAAGCCTTAAAAGCTGGAGTCGATATCGATATGATGTCAATGGCCTATTTGAAACTGGCTAGGCGAGTTCATCCAAGTTCAGAATTAGTAGACCTTGTTAATCAAGCTGTTGAACGGATTTTAAATTTTAAAGAATCGCTCGGCTTATTCACCGATCCAAATCGAGGTTTGCATTCAGAAAATGAAAAGCAAATATTTTCAACACATAATTTAGAAATTGCTCAGCAAGCAGCGGTTGAGTCAACAGTTTTACTGAAGAATAAAAATAACCTCTTACCGTTATCTAAGGATTGTCGGCTTGGTCTGGTAGGAAAGTTTGCAGATAATCCAGACTTACTGGGCAGCTGGTCTTGGCAAGGCAAAATGGCTGAAACACAAACAATTAAATCGGCGCTCCAAGAAAATTTTACCAAGGTTTCTTATATTCAAAACCAACAGCTACAGGCAGTTGATTTGCAGCTGTTAAAGCAACAGGATGTCATTGTTGCTTGTCTTGGCTTGTCGGCCCAGCAAAGCGGTGAAGCAACCAGTATGACGCATCCACAGATTCCTGATCAACAGCTAGCTTTGCTGAGAAAATTGCAACAGTTAAACAAACCGATTATTACAGTTTTGATCACCGGGAGACCATTAGTGTTGAATCCGATTATTAAAAATAGTGATGGCTTATTGTTACTGTGGTTTCCAGGCAGTCGCGGGGCGGCAGCTTTGGCCCAGATTCTTTTGGGAGAAAAGGAACCTGGTGGCCGGCTGCCGATGACCTTTCCCAAAGACCTTGGGCAAATACCACTTTATTATAATAATTTTCGAACTGGTCGCCCACTGGTTGGTGATAAGAGCGATTTAGAAAATAAGTATCTTTCAAAATATATCGATCAAGAAAATCAGCCCGCTTTTTGTTTTGGCTATGGGTTAGGCTATGCTAAAACGGCCTTAAGTGAGAGTAAATTGGATAAAAAAACTTATCAGTCGATAGATTCAATTAAAGTATCAGTAAAGATCGAAAATCACTCAGATATTTCTGCTAAGCAAGTTATTCAAGTCTACTGTCACCAAATTGTCGGTGAAACAGTTCGTCCACAGTGGGAACTCAAAGCTTTTCAGAAAGTTAAATTACAGCCAAAAGAGATCAGAAAAGTCGAAATTGATTTACCGCTTAACCGTTTAGCGTATGTTCATAGTGATTTAAAAAGACGACTTGACCCAGGAAATTATTGTTTAAGAGTTGGTTTCGATTCACAAAGCGGTTTAAGACAAAGTTTTAAAATTATTTGAGGGAGAATTGATTAGATGAAAGATAAAAGGCAGCTTAAAAATGGTCAATTGACAGCTACTGTACTTAAAAATGGAGCATTGGCTTCAATCAAGGCTGGCGATACTATGATTAATCAGGTCAATGGCAATCAGCTGGATGGTAGTTTAATGAACATTTATTTACGAGTGTTTTCAGCTGGGCAAATCAAGTTTTTTATTCCACTGCTAGGTCCTAAGTCTGCTAGCAATTTAAAAATTGGCAACAATCAAGCGAGCTGGTCAGGCAGCATTAATGGCATCGATTATCAGGTTAAACTTTTACTTGGCTCGAATACTTGGTTTTGGACGGTCGATCTAACTTCAAAACAAGTTTATCAGGCAGATTTGACGTACGTTCAAGATTTGGGTCTTGGCAAGGCAAGCTTTGTTGAAAGCAATGAGGCTTATGCTTCGCAGTATATAGATCATTTAATTATCAAGGAAACGGAAACGATTACGGTTTGTTCACGTCAAAACCAAAGCCAGTCGGGGGATCATCCGTACTTGCAGCAAGGGTCTTTAGGTGCTTTGAAAAGCTATTCAACCGATGGCTTTCAGTTTTATGGAACAGCGTATAAACAAACTGATATTCCGCAAGCAATGAAACAGGCTAATTTAGCTAATCAGAAATATCAATATGAGTTTGCCCTGACTGCTTTGCGAACTCCACGCTTCAAAGTCAGTTTGCAAACTATAGGGAAAACATTTTATGCAGCTTTTTTGCCGGATCAACCAAATGATAATCAACAAAGATTGTTTTCTGCTGAACGATTGCAGCATGAATATGAAAGATTAGCCAACATCAAACTTGAGCAAGGCTTGACTTTGCCTACGTTGCCCTCTATTCAGCATAAAAATGCAGTTTTAAGCGGTCGACAGTTAACTGAAGCTGAACTGCAACAGTTTTTTCCGGTTGAGCAAAGAAAGCAAGTAGAAATTAACAATGGACAGTTATTGTCATTTTTTGATCAGCATCGACGCCATATTGTTTTACCAGAAAAAGAAGTTCAGCAAGAAAGAATGACTGGGAATGTTATTATGTCGTATGCCAAGGTCGAAGCGGGTAAACCAGTTTTAGCCACTACTCAATATATGTGCGGGGTTTTTGCCTCACAAACAGTTTTTGGCAATACTAATCTGAATATTTTATCAACCAATACTCGGAATGCTTTAAATGCATTTAAAGCAAGTGGAATGCGAATCTGGCTAAAAATTGCTGGGAATTGGAGAATCTTGACAATGCCGTCGTTGTTTTGCATGAGCTATGAAGGCGCTGACTGGTATTACAAATTAGCGGATGATTTGCTGAAAATTTCGGTTGAGGCGGCTGCCAGCGGTGATGGTTTGCTTTTTAATGTTGAGTCAGCGCAAAATCGTGAATATGATTTACGAGTTGTCACGCAACTAGATTTGCAAACGTTAGGGAAAGAACCACAACTGCTAAATGATAAGGGATCATTAGCCGTTTTGCCAGATCAAGACTCTTTGCTGGCTGAGCGTTGTCCAAAACTTAGGTATTATTATAATTTTGCTGATCATTCGCAGCAACAAGTCGAAATCAATGATCTGGGTAATGAAGATGAAAAGTATTTGGTCTTCGAATATCATTCTGTTCAAAAAATTAAATTTACGATTACTACAGTTGCTGCAAAAGTAGCCTTTGAAATTGCTGAACAGCGAATAGCAAATGAGAATAAGTTAATTGATTTTTTGGGAGATTTAAAAATACAAACAGCTCAAGCACCGGTTGCTGAATATTTACAGCAGACAGATTTGATTATTCCATGGTTTGCTCACGATGCTTTAGTTCATTTGCTCTCGCCACATGGTTTGGAACAATATGGCGGTGCGGCTTGGGGAACGCGCGATGTTTCACAAGGGCCGACCGAGCTATTACTCGGGCTGGGCCATTTTGACCAAGTAAAAAAGATAATTCTGATGATTTATCGACACCAATTTATTGAAAATGGTAGCTGGCCACAATGGTTTATGTTTGATGAATATGCCGATCAGTTTGCTGATGAGAGCCATGGTGATATTGTTGTTTGGCCATTGAAAATAGTTGCTGATTATCTTGAAAAAACTCATGATGAAGCAATTTTAGACCGTGAGCTGCCATTCTTCAGCTTACAGGCAAAACAGTCAACGACTCACACAGCAAGTTTAGCCGAACATTTGCAATATCAGCTTGATTATTTAAAAAAGCACTTTTTATTTGACACGCAAGTTTCTTCATATGGTGACGGAGACTGGGATGATACATTACAACCAGCAAATGCTGAACAAAAAAAGACCATGGCCAGCACTTGGACGATGGAATTGACCATTGGCGCGCTGAATGCTTTAGGAAATATTTTATCAAGGCATTCAATGCTGAAACAAAATGTTCAATCACTAGTTAAAGGTATGGAAAAGGATTTTAAGAAATACTTTATGCAAGATGAAATTTTACCGGGTTTTATTCAAATGAATCGGCAGCATCAGGTGAAGCCGATTATTCATCCAAATGATCAAACAACGGGAATTGCTTACCGGCTTTTACCTTTGCAGCAAGGTATTTTAAGCAATATTTTTTCAAAAGAGCAGATTGGCCGAGCTTTGCAATTAATTAAGGACAATTTAGCATTTCCTGATGGTGTTAGGTTAATGAACCAGCCAGCTCCGTATACTGGCGGGGTTAGTCATATTTTTAAACGTGCCGAGCAATCAGCTTGTTTTGGGCGTGAAATTGGTCTGATGTATACTCATGCTCATATTAGGTATGCTGAGGCTTTAGTAGCAGTTCAGCTTAATGACCAAGCTTGGGAAGCGTTGATGAAGGTCAATCCAATTAACCTGCAGCAACGCGTTAAAAATGCAGCTATCCGTCAAGCTAATACTTATTTTTCTAGTTCAGACGGTGATTTTGCTGATCGTTATGCAGCGGCAACTGATTTTGCAAAATTGAAGACCGGAGAAATAGCTGTCAAGGGCGGTTGGCGCTTATATAGTAGTGGCCCAGGAATATATGTAGCAGTCTTACAAAAATTGCTTAGTAAAAACGTTTAACTTAAGTCTAAAACAAATTATTCAGAATAAACTGCTAAAAAAATATGATTAAATTGGTAATATTTTGCTTGTAATCGCTACCAAAAAAGCTATAATAAAAATGTAGAAACGTTTCAACAAAAAATGAAGGAGTGAGAAGGTTGAAGTTTAAAAGAGTAGTGAGTTTGCTTGGGGCACTGTTTGTAGGTGTTTTTCTTCTGGCTGGGTGCGGTAACAGTTCGTCCAATAACAGCAGCAGTTCCAATAAGACATTAACATTTTGGTACGCAGGTGATGGTGATTCTGACGTCAAGCCGATGATCAAACAATTCACTAAAAAAACAGGTATCAAGGTCAAGATTCAAAGCATTCCTTGGAGCCAATATAATGACAAACTGCTGACAGCAGCGTCTTCTAAGAGCGGTCCTGATGTTTTATTGATTGGTACAACTCAAATGGCGCAGTTTGCCAGCTCAAATTCACTGATGGATCTGAGCAGTACGATCAAGAATGATAAGAATTTGTCACCAAGCAAGTACTTTTCCGGGTCTGAAAAAACTACCAAATACAAAGGTAAGTATTACGCTGTTCCTTGGTATGCTGAAACTCGTGTCCTCTATTATCGGAAGGATGTTTTGAAATCAGTCGGTTATGATCATGCTCCTAAAACATGGGATGAACTATATGATGCTGCTTTGAAGCTTTCTAAACGCGGCAAGAACATGTATGGGTTTAACGTTGATTCTTCCGAACCAACCTTTGGCTTTATGTTTGCTCGTCAAAATGGCGCTACCTTGATTAAAAACGGCAAAACGCAGTTTAACAGCCAACAGATGGTTTCAGCCTTAACATATTTGGATAAATTTGTTAAAAATGGTGCTTCACCGAAACAGGATCTCAAGTTGACGATCGCTCAGTCATTTGGTAAAAATGGGCGGATTCCGATGTTTATATCCGGTCCATGGGAGATGAGTAGTATTGAAAGCGATTCTGGTTTGAAAGACTCACAATGGGGTGTAGCCGAACTACCAAAGGGCAAGAACAACACCTCTGTAATGGGCGGTGGCAATTTGGCTGTTTTCCAGTATAGCAAGAACAAGACCAATGCTGTCAAACTGCTTAAATTCTTATCTACCAAGCAAAGTCAGTTGACTTATTACAAGAAGAGCAATTCCATGCCAACTTTGAAGTCAGCCTGGAGCGACAGCTCACTGCAAAGTTCTAAGATCCAAGTCTTTCGCAAGCAGCTGAATCATTCCCAACCAATGCCGGCAGTCAAAAATTGGGATGAGATCGGCACAAATTATTTGGATGTCTGGGAGCAGATTGCTCTTAAGAATACTGATATCCAGCAATCAATGAATAGTTTTAATCAAAAGAGCCAAACATTATTAGATAAATAACAGTCTAACTGCCTCATTACAAGAAATGGGGCAGTTTGTCGTTATTTTTGGAGGAAATCAGCATGGAGAAAGAAAAATTCAAGAAATTAATCCCATATAGCTTTATTTTGCCAGCTTTACTGCTTTTGCTGTTGTTTTCGCTGATCCCGATTCTAGTGGCATTAGTAATCAGTTTTACAGGATTGGATATCACTGGCTTGGGAAACTGGTCGCAGGTCAAATTTATTGGTCTTTCTAATTATATTGAACTGTTTAAAGATTCAACTTTCCTACAGGCAATCGGCAATACTATTTTTTACGTCGTAATCGGCGTTCCGTTGGTCGTTATTTTATCGCTGACCGTTGCGGTGATGATCAATCTCAGTCAAAACAGATTTTTCAAAGTGATGCGACTGATCTTTTATACGCCTTCAATTACTAATACAGTTGCTGTTGCAGTTGTTTGGAGTTTCATTTATAACCCGAGTATGGGTCTGCTGAATGAAATTTTTGGAAAAATTGGGATCGGACCGGTCGGCTGGCTGACGGATCCAAATGTTGCCAAGCTGTCGCTGATCATTTTGGCCGTCTGGAAAGCAATCGGGCTGAATATGTTGATCTTTCTGGCAGCTTTGCAGGGTATCCCACGTTCGTTGTATGAAGCAGCTGATTTAGATGGTGCTAATTTTTGGCAGCAGACAATGCATATTACAATCCCTTCGATGCGGTTTTCAATTTTTTTTGTGACGGTTACAACGATTATCGGTTGGTTCCAGTTCTTTGATGAACCGTTTGTAATGACTCAAGGTGGACCGCTTAACAGCACAAATTCAATGGCACTTTTTGTTTACCAGAATGGTTTCCAAAACAGCAATTTTGGGTATGCTGCAGCTGGATCGTTTATCATGTTTGCCGTGATCATCATTGCTACTTTGATTCAGTTCAAGATTCAAAAAAAGCAACGTGGCGAGATATAGGAGGGTTTGAAAATGGATGCAGGGACAAGGGAAGCAAGTACCAAATCAAAAATTATCGTTGGAATTGTTTTAGGTTTTTGGGGCCTGATCACAGTTGCTCCATTTTTGTGGATGATCTTATCTTCATTTAAATCAAATGCTGAGATTTCACAAATGAGTCAATCGCTTTTACCGCGGCACTGGACGCTGCAGAATTATAAAGACTTATTTATTACTGGTAATTTTGGTGTTTATCTGAAAAACACTTTAATCATTACTTTATTTTCGTTCGGCGGGATGCTGCTCAATGCAATGGCCGGCTACGGTTTCGCCAAATTTAAATTCAAAGGACGCGGAGTTTTATTCATAGCGGTTTTAGCAACGATGATGATTCCCGGCCAAGTTACGATGATTCCAGTATATTTGATCTTAAATCAGGCGCATTTGACTAATACATTAACTGGTATCGTTTTGCCAAGTTTAGTTGGTGCTTTTTCAATTTTTCTTTTTAGGCAATTCATGAGTAATATTTCAGATTCGATTATTGAAGCAGCACGCTTAGATGGAGCAAGCGAGTGGTACATTTTCTGGCACATTATTTTACCAATTTCAAAACCAGTCTTAGCAGTTCAAGGAATTCTAACATTTATTGGTGGCTGGAATTCTTTCTTGTGGCCATTGATCGTTGCTAATGATCAAAAGTATTATACTTTATCTGTAGGGTTGCAATTATTACAAGGACAACATACTTCAGATTATGGTTTACAAATGGCAGGTTCATCCTTTATGGTAATACCGATAGTTATAATATTTTTAATTTTCCAAAAATACATTTTACAAGGTTTTAATATTCAAGCTGAAAAATAGCATGGGGGAATTTGTATGACGGGGATAAAAGACATTGCAAAAAAAGCTGGTGTTTCAATTTCAACTGTTTCGTATGCTTTGAATGGTAGTGATCGAATTACAGAACAAACACGGCAAAAAGTTTTGAAAATTGCGAAAGAAATGCACTATATTCCGAGTTTGGCTGGGCGGGGACTAAAAAAACAAAAAACCAAAATCATTGAAATGTATGTTACTGATTTAGGTGGTTACTTCTATTCACATTTACTGGATGGAGTTGCAAATACTTTGAAGAAACAAGGTTATGAATTGATTGTAGCATCTGGCGGACAACGAGCACAGGCTTTTATTTCGCAAAAACTAGTTGATGGAGCGATTATTTTAGATCCGACATTTCCCAGTCAAACGATTGCTAGTCTAGCGCAAGCCGGTAATAAATTAGTTTTGATGGATCGAGAATTGACATTAGAAAATGTTAGTCATGTTTTACTGAATAATACACAGGGAGCCACACAGGCGGTTAATGAACTTTTGAAATCAGGTGCTGATGCTTTCGCAATCTTAACTGGTCCCAAAGATTCTTACGATGCTAAAAAAAGATTGGAAGCAGCTCTTGATACTTTTCATGAAAAAACTGATCAGCCAGTTATGGTCATGTCGGGAGATTTTACGATTGAAAGTGGCCGCAAAGCAGCAGCTCAACTGAGTAAGATTTGTCAAGAGGGCCACCGAGTTGGCGTATTTGCAACTAATGATGAAATGGCTTTTGGCTTGTATGAAGGCCTTAAAAAGCAAAACCTTCAGCCTGGAAGGGATGTTTTACTCATTGGTTTTGATAATGATTTATTAGCCAATTACTTACAGCCAACTTTAACTACAGTTGGTTATTCTAAACATCAGTGGGGAAGAAAAGCCGCTGAAGCAATCTTAAAAATGATTAATCAAGATCAAGTTTTCAATGAAATTATTCCAACCAAAATTATTGAGCGTGAGTCTTTGAGCTCAAAAGATTAGCGTACTTAGTAATTGTTTGACACCAGCAAAAAGTAACAAAAGACTAAGTCATCCATGTTTTTGAGTGATAGTTGTGTTTCACGGTAAAACTTGTCTAGACGATATTGTAAAGTATTACGATGAATATAAAGTTCTTTGGCTGCTGAACTCAGATTTCCTTGTTGGTGGTACAACGCTGGAATGATTGTTTGAATTTCAGGATATTGGGTCAATTCATCACGGTAGGCTGCTAGCAATTCAGAAGCTAAGATTTGCTGATTAACAGCTTGTAAAAAAATTTGTGGCAAACTGAAAGTATTGGAGCGGACTGCCAATGTTTCGCTTTGAAAAAACTTTTTTTCCAATAGCAAAATGTTTCTGAGGTTTGGTGACGGTTGCCAGAAATGACCAATGAAGACTTTTGAGTTAGTTGAAAAGTCGCTATCAAGTGTTTGCCGAATGCCATCGAACTCTTTCAAGGTCGGACTATCTGAAGAAAAAGGTTCCAAGACTAAACCACAGCGATTATCAATTTGGAGATTAGTCAGACAAGCCTGTGGTAGCATTTTGGCAAAAAAATTTGACCAGGCTGGCAATTGATAATCACTTTTGCGAAAATCAACTTGAAAAAGAATAATGCGAATTTTTTGATTTAGCACTGGCAATTTTGTACCTGGAACGTTCAAATAAGCCGCCCATGGATCATTGGAGAATTCGTTATTTGATAAATTGATCTGTTTATTTTTAAAAAGCGAGCTCAACAATTTTTTTTCGTGATCTGAGAGTTCAGCGTTTGGAAAATTGATCCATTCCTGATTTAAGGGAAAACTTAAGTAATCTTGTGAGTTCAAAGACTGTGAAGCGATGATCGAGTTGGGATAAATAGCTAACAATTCCTTTAATTCCATAGTTGCTTCCTCCATTTATAATACTAATTGTAACATTTAATTTAGTGATTTAGATAATTTCAAGCTAATGAAACCGATTTCTCAAAAATGCACAAAAACATCAAGCCTTTTTTGTGCAAGATTGGCTAGTTTAATGCAAACGATTTCGCTATGATAAAAGTGTAAATAAAAAGAAAAGGTGATTTGAATGGCAGGATTAAAACTAGAACATATTTATAAAGAATATGAAAATGCTAAGGAAGGCGATTACGCCGTCACAGATTTTAACTTAGATGTTAAAGATCGTGAGTTTATTGTATTCGTTGGGCCTTCTGGTTGCGGTAAATCAACGACTTTACGAATGATCGCTGGCTTGGAGGATATTACCAAGGGTAAATTATATATTAATGATAATGTTGTTAACGACTGGGCTCCGAAAGATCGTGACATTGCGATGGTTTTTCAGAACTATGCCTTGTATCCGCATATGACCGTTTTTGATAACATGGCTTTTGGATTAAAGTTGCGAAAATATGAAAAAGCCGATATTGAAAAGCGAGTTAAAGAAGCAGCCAAAATTTTAGGCTTAACACCTTATTTGCAGCGTAAACCAGCTGCTCTTTCCGGTGGTCAGCGGCAGCGGGTTGCTTTAGGAAGGGCAATCGTTCGTGATGCACCAATCTTTTTGATGGATGAACCATTATCAAACTTGGACGCTAAGTTGCGTGTTTCAATGCGGGCGGAGATTGCTAAGTTGCATCGGCGTTTGAATACTACAACAATTTATGTTACACATGATCAGACCGAAGCAATGACGATGGCTGATCGAATCGTTGTTATGCGTGATGGCAAGATTCAACAAGTTGGTACTCCACAAGAGGTTTATTATAAACCTACTAATTTGTTTGTCGCTGGTTTTATTGGTTCACCAGCAATGAACTTTTTCAACGTAACTTTGAAAGATGGCTATGTAACTGATGAAAAAGGCGATTTGCATTTGAAAGTTCCAGAAGGCATCGATAAGACTTTACGGGAAAAGGATTACGACGGCAAGAAAATCGTTTTGGGCGTCCGTCCAGAAGATATTCATACTGAAGGAGCTTTCCTCGAAACTTTTCCAGAAGCTGCCGTTCAAGCTGAAGTCGTGGTTTCAGAATTACTTGGTGCTGAATCAATGCTTTATAGCAAAGTTGGTGGAACAGAGTTTGTTTCAAAAGTTGATGCTCGTGACTTTATGAACCCCGGAGAGAAAGTCAGAATGGGCTTTGATTTAAATAAGTCGCATTTCTTTGATGTGAAAACAGAATTGGCTATTTTGTAGATTACTAAAATAAAAAAGTACCCGCTTGAAATTAGACTTTGGTTTAATTTCAAGCGGGTACTTTTTAATAATTTTAAAATTAATCGTCATTACTCTTTTTCCAAATAGGTAACTGCGTCATCGGCTGATAAAGGAAGGTAGTCCAAACCAATTACATCTTGGTTTAAAACAAGTTGATAATTATCACTGATTTTTGCAACTAACTTTTGGAGTTCGTTAATTTGCTCAGATTCAAACCGGTTGAATGAAAAATTTCGATGAACTTTCATTGCCTTTTCCAATCCCTTATCAAAAACAATATCTAGAAAATTACCAGTTTCATGATTGATCAAGCGCCAAACAGCACTTTTTTCTGCCCGTGCTTCGGTCCGTTCGACAGTTAAATTGTTCATTTAAATCCTCCTCAATTATCTTTCAAGTTAACAGCTATACCATATCATCATTAAATCCATTTTTCAAGCATATATCTGCAAATAAGTGTAAATAAGCACAAATTGGTATTAGTAATTAAATATGCGTAGTATTAAGTTTTATAGCCTGCTTTTAAGTAATTGTAAGTTGATTTAATGGATTGTTTTTTTTAAAAAATGATGTATATTACTAGGTGTACCAATTTTAAAATTAATGACAATTAAGATCAAAAAGAGGTTATTTTGATGGAACTAATGCAAAAATTACTACGCGAAAGGTTTCCTAATCGTCAGGCAGTGATCACTGAAATTACCAATTTAGAGGCAATTTTAAATTTGCCAAAGCCGACTGAACATTTTGTCAGTGACCTGCACGGGGAGTTCCCGGCATTTGATCATGTTTTACGCAATGGTTCGGGTAATATTAAACAAAAAATCATCGAAAACTTTGGCGATCAATTGACGAAGGACAGTATCCAGGATTTTGCGACGCTGGTGTATTACCCTGAGGATATGTTATTGGCAGAAAGGCAAAAGAGAACTGATGATCAGCTCAAACAGTGGTATTTGGATACTTTTGCCCGCTTAATAGAATTACTGAAAATTTCGTCAACGAAATATACGCGTTCGAAAGTTCGTAAAGCATTGGATCCAAATTTTGCTTATATCACTGAGGAGTTGTTATATACTGATCATCGCGAAGTTGACAAACGAGCTTATTACAATCAAATCATGCAAAATCTGCTAAAACTAAATCAAGCCAATCAGTTTATCATTGCGACTTGTTATTCGATTCAGCATTTGATCGTAGACCATTTGCATGTCATCGGTGATATTTTTGACCGGGGACCGGAACCAGATAAGATCATGGAGCGGTTGATGAGCTACCATTCGGTTGATATTCAGTGGGGCAATCATGATATTTTGTGGCTGGGGGCGGTGTCAGGATCGGCTCTGTGTTTGATGAATTTGTTGCGAATCAGTGCTCGCTATGATAACTTGGGCATTATTGAGGATCATTATGGGATCAATCTGCGGCATTTATTCTTTTTTGCCGATCAGCACTACCAAGCTTTGCCGGCTTTTTATCCCAAAACCATGTCTAATCAAAAACAGCTGACGGAAATGGAGAAAAAGATGATTGCCAAAGTGCAAGCAGCTGTCGCGGTCATTCAGTTTAAACTTGAAGGCCAGTTGAAGCAGCGGCGGCCTGAGTGGCGGTTGCCGCAGGTTGGATTGTTAGGTCAGATCAACTGGCAAGATCAGACAGTAAAAATCAATGGACAAGATTACAAATTAAGCAATCAATGTTTTGCTACAGTTGATCAGCAAAATCCATTTGAATTGACCACTGAGGAAAAGACAGTTACTAATGGCCTTTTGAATTCATTCATCAATTCCAGCAAATTGCGTCGGCAGTTGGACTTTATGATGCAAGCCGGCAGCATGTATAAGATTGCTAATGGAAATTTATTATTTCATGGTTGTGTGCCAGTTGATGAAAAAGGAAAGTTTTTAACTTTACATTCACAAAGCCAAAGCTACACCGGTCAAGCTTTATTTTGCTTTTTTGAAAAGCAGTTACGTCAGGCTTATGCCCATCCAAACCAGCAGAATGATCCAGCAACTGACTGGACCTGGTATTTGTGGCAAGGACCATTATCACCGCTCTTTGGCAAACACGCCATGACCACTTTTGCTCGATATTTTGTGGCCGAGTCAAATACGCATGTTGAACGTAAAAATCCTTATTTTGTTTTGCGCCGAGAAGAGTGGTTTTGCCGGCAAATCATGCAGGAATTCGGTTTGGATCCGCAAACTGGCCATGTGATCAATGGTCATACGCCTGTTAAACGCGGTAAAGAACCAATTATGGCGAACAAAAAAATGATCGTTATTGATGGTGGCTTTTCTAAAGCTTATCAGCCAACGACGGGAATTGGCGGTTATACTTTGCTATCAAATTCTTATGGCTTACAATTAGTTTCTCACCATCCGTTCACTTCAAAACAGGATGCAATCAAAAATGAGACGGATATTATTTCCACGATTGAGGTCGTTAATCATGAAGTTGAGCGGAAAAAAGTAGCTGACACAGACACCGGCAAGCAAATCAAGGAAAATATCCGGCAGCTGCATCAGCTTTTAAAAATTTATGCTTCAAAAGAATGATCAATGGAGCGTTTGACTTGATGACCAAGTGCTAAAATAAAGACTGTGCTCAAAATTAAACCAGCACCAATGAACTGAACCAAGTTAAAATTAACATTCATAAATAAAACAGTCCCTAAAGTTGCCGTCAGTGGTTCAAGTGTGTCCAGCAGGCTGGCCATGGTGGGGGTTATGTGTTTTAAACTTTGTAAATACAATAGATAACTCAAAGCAGTACCACCAAAAGCCACAAACAATAAAGCTAACAAACTGAGCAAAGAAAAATGCGGAGTGGATTTCCAGGCTGGTTGAATAATTTGGCTAAAAGTTCCGGCAATTAGCATCCCCCAGCCTAAAACAGTCAAGGGGCTATAACGTTCAATCAGTTTCATCGGAGCTAATGTTAACGCAGCATCGGTAAAAATCAAGCCAGTGCCAAACAAAACCGTGCTGGGACTGATTGATAATTGAGTTAAGGCCCCACGAGTGACCAGCAACCAAGTACCAATTAGTGCACAAAAGACTGCTAGCCATTCTTGCCGGCTGGGATGCTGGTGACAAAAAATTGCCACATAAAAAATGATCAAAACCGTATGCAAGGTTTGTAAAATTGTAGTCGTTGCGGCGTCACTGGATTGAACTGTCAGTAAATAGGTGAACTGTACTCCAGCTAACCCGACCGCGGCATAAAAGATCAGTCGTAAAATATCGAGCGGATGTTGCCAAATCTTGAGCCAATTTTGTGGATCACAATAGGCTGCAATCGGTAACAAAATAACGGCTGTTAGCATCATTTTCATTCCTAATAACCAAGTAACCGGGATAGCAGCTTTTTGCAATAAAAACTGTGATACCGGACCAGCAACTCCCCAAAGAATACAAGCAATGACTGCTAAAAGGATGCCAAAATTAACTTGTTTTTTCAAAATTACTCCCCCAATTCAAGTGACAAATCAATGTTAATTATAATGAAAAAATTAAGAAAATAAACCCTATTTTTAGGAAAACAAATTTTTCTGATTACAACTTTGACAATTATCAGTGGAATCCAACAGTTTAAAAAATCTGTATTTAGTGGTTAAATAAAGTTGGACTGTTTAAAAAAATTTACGAGGTGATTTTGTGGGAGTTTGGCAACGATTTTTAGCAAATGTACGTTTAAGGAGATTTGCCGTCTTACTAAGCGTTGTAATCATTTTATATTTACTTCGTAGTTTATCAAGCATGATTTTATTGACTTTTATTTTTACATTTTTGGTTTTCAATTTTGCCATGTTCCTGAAAAAACATCTGCACTTGCCATTTCATCTGAGTGTGATTCTGATTTATTTAGTATTAATTAGTTTACTATATTTAGCGGTCACAATATATTTTCCGTTGATTTTTAAACAAACGGAGGCAATGATTCGTTATCTAGTTAATTTTTACCAAAAGCCTTCAATGACGGCTAATAAAGTTTTCGATTTTTTCAGTCAGTATATTAGCACCTCAACTCTGTCAGCCCAATTAAAAAATGGGGTAGCGATTCTATTTAAGTATGTAACTAGCATCGGGACAGTTGGGGCAACTTTTATTTTATCTTTGATATTGAGCTTCTTTTTTACAATTGAAGAAAGACGGATGGCTAAATTTTCCAAGAATTTTTTAAGTGGGCCATTTGCTTGGTATTTTCAAGATATTTATTTTTTTGCTAAGAAATTTGTCAATACATTCGGGATCGTGATCGAAACACAATTTATTATTGCGATCGTCAATACGATCATTACGACAATCTGTCTAGCATTTCTAAAGATGCCGCAATTATTTAGTTTGTCACTGCTGATTTTTGTAATGAGCTTGGTTCCAGTTGCCGGGGTAATTATTTCGGCTATTCCAATGAGTGTGATTGGCTACTCAGTCGGTGGTCTTCGTGATGTGATTTATATTGTAATAATGTTATTAATCGTTCATGCTTTGGAGTCATATGTTTTAAATCCCAAGCTGATGTCAAACAAGACTGAGTTGCCGATTTTTTATACTTTTGTAGTTTTATTTGTCGCTGAAAGACTTTTTGGAATGTGGGGATTGATCGTGGGAATTCCGATTTTTACCTTCCTGCTGGATATTTTAGGAGTCAAAGCGATTAAACAGACTAACAAACAGGACAAATCTGAAAAAAAGGAGAAAAGTTCATGAACGTAACTGACTTTCTAAAAACATATCAAATTGATCGTCACCAAACTGATTCAGTCAAATGGGATGGAATGAAGCAGGCTTTTGGAAGAGCTGATTTAGTGCCATTATGGATTGCCGATACTGATTTTAAGGTGCCAGAAGCAGTTGTCTCAGCTTTGCAAAAAGCAATAGCTCAAGGAGTATATGGTTACTCAATGACTCCCCAAAATTATTTTGCCGCTTATGCTAATTGGCAACAAACTCGTTATGGAACTGAGATTCATCCTGAATGGTTGCGCTACGGAACAGGTGTAGTTCAGTCTTTAAGCACGCTGATCAATGTTTTAACACAGCCGCAAGCAGCAGTCATGGTCTTGCAACCAGTCTATTTTCCATTTATGAAGGTAATTGAGGAAAATAACCGGCAGTTGGTTGTATCTGAGTTAAAGCCAGTTGATCATCACTATGAAATGGATTTTGCTGATATTGAACAAAAAATTGTTGCTAATCAGGTTCGCTTATTGGTCAATTGTTCGCCGCATAATCCGGTTGGCCGTGTTTGGAGTGAAGCAGAGCTAGAGAAGCTCTTTGAAATTTGTCGGGAGCATGAAGTCTTATTAATTTCAGATGAGATTCACCATGACTTGATTGTTGGTCCACAGAAGTTTGTTTCGGCACTTTCCATTAAAAATGGTTTCTATCGCGACAATTTGGTAATGCTGGATGCTGCTTCCAAGACTTTCAATTTGGCAGGTTTAAAAAACAGTCATATTGTGATTCCTAATCCGCAAATGCGTATGCGTTATGATGCTTATTTTGCACGATTAGCTGCGCCAACTGGAACTTATTTAGGACAAGTGGCAGCTTTAGCAGCTTATCGAGCAGGCCAAGATTGGCTAGATGGTTTTTTAGCTGTTGTTCGGCAAAATTTTGCTATTTTAAAGCAACTCGAAAAAGTTCAACCGCAAGTCAAAGTTTATGATTTGCAAGGAACTTATTTAGCTTGGGTCGATTTAAGTCGGGTAATTGATCCGGCAAAATTAAAGCAAGTGATGCTAAATGATGCTAAGTTGGCGGTTAATTTAGGTGAAATTTTTGGTTCCAGCGGCCGTGGCTTTGTTCGACTTAATTTGGCAACACCACCGCAAAATATAAAAGTAGCCGTTGCCAGGCTGCAAAAGATCCTTGAAAATAAATAAAAGTTTCACATGTTCTGCTAGTTGGTACTATCAATTTTCAAGTTTTCATTGTAAAATATGAAATGTAAACAAATAATTAATGAAAGAGGTTTTCGCTAGCTATGACAAAATTAGTATTTATTCGTCACGGACAAAGTGAATGGAATTTAAAAAACCTTTTCACTGGCTGGGTAGATGTTGACCTAAGTGAAAAAGGTGTTGAAGAAGCAAAAGAGGCTGGTCGCAAGCTTAAAGAATCAGGTATTCAATTTGATCAAGCTTACACTTCAGTTTTAACTCGTGCTATCAAGACATTGCACTACGCACTTGAAGGCTGTGGCCAATTATGGATCCCAGAAACCAAGACCTGGCGTTTGAACGAACGTCATTATGGTGCTTTACAAGGCAAAAACAAAGCTAAAGCTGCTGAAAAATATGGTGATGAACAAGTTCATATTTGGCGTCGTTCATATGATGTTTTGCCACCGCTTTTGAGTGCCGATGATGAAGGCTCCGCAGCTAAAGATCGTCGTTATGCAGATCTTGATCCACGTGCTGTTCCTGGTGGTGAAAACTTGAAAGTAACTTTGGAACGAGTAATCCCATTCTGGGAAGACGAAATTGCTCCTAAATTGCTCGACGGCAAGAACGTTATTATCGCAGCACATGGTAACTCATTACGTGCTTTGACCAAGTACATTGAAGGCATTTCTGATGCAGATATCATGAATGTTGAAATGACAACTGGCCAACCTGTTGTTTATGATTTAGATGAGAAATTAAACATCGTTAACAAGACAAAGCTTTAATCAAGGCTGATATAACAATAAAAAGTCCCGGTTTGCTTCCAAAAAACTGGGACTTTTTTGTGCGCTGTGGTTAGATGCTAGAATGACTTTTTATTAGTGTAATTCTAAAACGTTGGCATTTTTTGGACAAAATTGCCAAAATTTAGTGAGACAGAAAATAGCTTGAAAAGGTAACCTAAAAAATTATTGCAAGTGGTAATTAAATTGGGTTTTTATGATAATATAAAACAATAGAGTTATGCAATCGCAAATATTTTATTTTAGGAGAAATTAAAATGGCAGTCAATAATTTGAATTTGACATTCAATTCAATGATGTAGGCACTGGGATGGCCTTATGATAAGGCGATTAATGGTTTGCCTGGTCAAAAAGGAGTTGTTAATTTAGGAAAAATGGTTCCAGTAGTAGGAGCGATAATTGGTGGGTCAATTGATATAGTCATAACAAAAACGGTTGCTAAAAGGACTAAAGAAACATTACAACAAATGGTATTTTTAGACAATGGTAGAGTTATTATTGACAACTGAATACTTGAATTTGATAGAAGCTGAAATTGATTAATTTATTGTATTCTCTTGAAATGTCAAGTTAAATTAGAAATAACTTAGTTTATAATCATTTAAGAAGTATAAAACAAAAAGAATTGAAGATCGGGGACATGGAATCAACTAGTTATCCTCGAATTATGGACAAAAGACCGATTAGAATTATTCTTGATTACTGAGCTAATTTTGTTGCAGGGAGTAACTATTGGTAACATAAGTTTAGTTATATAATCAATGTTAATTAGACTAATAAGCAATTAACTGAAAGGGACTGATTTAGGATGAAAATTCAAGAAGGATATATGCCATTTCATCAATATCGAACATATTACCGAATCGTTGGAGAATCAAGCAAAGGACAAGCTCCATTGTTACTGATCCATGGCGGACCAGGTTCTTCCCATAACTATTTTGAATTAATGGATGATTATGCCAAAACTGGCCGGCAATTAATTATGTATGATCAGGTTGGTTGCGGTAAATCTTCAATTCCAGATGATGAGTCGATTTATGTCAAAGAAACTTGGGCAGAGGAATTAATTGCCTTACGCAAATATTTGCATTTAGATGAGGTACATTTGCTAGGCCAATCGTGGGGTGGAATGTTGGAGATGTATTATCTGACTAATTTTGATCCACAAGGAATTAAAAGTGTCATGATCAATGGATCACCGGCCTCAATTAAGCTCTGGGTCAAAGAACAGCACCGTTTGATTAAATATCTGAGTTATGAAGATCAGCAGGCAATTGCTACAGCTGAAAAAACTGGAGATTTCACTGGGCCTAAATATTTAGCAGCTAATGATCGCTATATGGAACGTTATTGTTGGAATGATCCTGATGAAAATTCGCCGGAACCCTTAAGAAGACCAACAAACGGCAAGAAAGCGAGTTTGATTGCCGAAGGGCCAAATGAATTTACTGAAAATGGAACGATCAGTGATTTTGATGTGACTGACGAGCTTAAAAAGATCCATGTGCCAGTGTTGGTTACTAATGGAACGGATGATTTGTGCACACCTTTGATCGCAAAAGCTGTTTACGACCATATTACGGGAGCTAAGTGGCATTTATTTGCTAACAGTCGACATCTAGCATTACTTGACCAGCATGATGAATTTATTCAAGTACTGGATCAATGGTTAAAAGAAAATGATTAACCTGTTTGAGTAACTAAAAAGTATTTAATGATGGGTATTGTTAAATAAAACTTCCAATGTTAATTTAAGTTAAGGCTTGATTTATTGATTTTATAATTAAGGGTGATGTTGTTATTCATCATAGTTAAGGTTTTGGTAATCTAAGATTGAGTATATGAACTCGATCATGTTATTTAGCAAAAGCAACATCAAGCCCATGAATAATTTGGATTTAAATTTTCAAGAAGTTAGAAATGTAGCATTATTTTACAATAATATTACATTAAACAAAAAACTCTATACAGGTAATTTATTATGATAATCTAAAGATAAGGGAATAGGGCTTTCAGGAGGTAATATAGTTGAGGATAGAACCCAAGAAAAAATCACATTATAAAATGTACAAAGCTGGTAAGTTTTGGGTATTTAGTATGGTTACCGTTTTTTCCTTTTTAGTGGGAATGGAATTTAAGAGTATACCTTCAATAAATGTTCAAGCTGATAATATTAGTGATGCAGATTCGTCCAGTTCATCATCTTCATCCAGTTCGCTGACAGTTGTTAGCGATAACAGTTCAAGTTCATCGTCTTCGTCCAGTTCAAGTGCTGACGAGACTTCAACAACTGATAGCAGTTCAAGTCAAGCAGAGCAGACAAAAGCTGATACTGCAAGTTCATCGTCTTCGTCCAGTTCAAGTGCTGACGAGACTTCAACAACTGATAGCAGTTCAAGTCAAGCAGAGCAAACAAAAGCTGATACTGCAAGTTCATCGTCTTCGTCCAGTTCAAGTGCTGACGAGACTTCAACAACTGATAGCAGTTCAAGTCAAGCAGAGCAAACAAAAGCTGATACTGCAAGTTCATCGTCTTCGTCCAGTTCAAGTGCTGACGAGGCTTCAACAACTGATAACAGTTCAAGTCAAACAGAGCAGACAAAAGCTGATACTGCAAGTTCTAATGATTCAACTTCATCAGATTCAACTTCATCAGATTCAAGTGATACGTCTACAACGAGTACCGAAACAACCACTTTATCTGAAAGTGAACTAGAAGCAGCCATTAAGCAAATTGAAGAAGAAAATACAGATAATTATTCTACTAAAGTTTCAACCTTTTTAAATAAGATTATTAGTGGTGCAATTGAAGGATGGATAAAATATAAAATACTTCCTTCTATAACAGCTTCCCAGGCAATTCTTGAAAGTGGGTGGGGTACTTCAACTTTAGCAAGTAAATATCATAATTTATTTGGTGTCAAAGCAGGCAGTTCTTGGAGTGGAAAGACAGTTAAACTAAAAACTAAAGAGTATTACAATGGTGAATACCATACCGTTTATGCAACTTTCCGTGAGTATGATAATGATGATGATAGTATAACTGATCATGCAGAGTTGTTATCTACTAGTTCGCGTTATAGCAATTTAGTTGGTGAAACTGATGCAGATACAGCTGCTGAGTTAATTTATGAAGATGGTTATGCAACAGATGCAAGTTATACTTCTAAATTAGAAAACATTATTGAAAGTTATGACTTAACTTCATGGGATCAGTTGGCTTTTGAGTATACTGGAACTAGTACTTCGTCTTCTTCAAGTAGCAGTTCTAGTTCGACGTCCGCAACGTCTTCTAGTTCATCATCAACTTATACAGTAAAATCTGGTGATACTCTTTCTGGAATTGCAAAAACATACAGTACGACGGTAGCAAAACTTGCATCGTTAAATAATATTACCAATGTTAATAAAATTTATGTTGGTGAAGTCTTAACTTTAAGTAGTTCTAGTTCAACTTCATCGACATCTACAAGTAGTTCCACTAGTTCATCATCAACCTATACAGTAAAATCTGGTGATACTCTTTATGGAATTGCCAAAACATACAGTACAACGGTGGCAAAACTTGCATCGTTAAATAATATTACCAATGTTAATAAAATTTATGTTGGTGAAGTATTATCTTTGAGTAGTTCTAGTTCAACTTCATCGACATCTACAAGTAGTTCCACTAGTTCATCATCAACCTATACAGTAAAATCTGGTGATACTCTTTATGGAATTGCCAAAACATACAGTACGACGGTGGCAAAACTTGTATCACTAAATAATATTTCTAATAGCAATAAGATCTACGTTGGAGAAGTCTTGACTTTAAGTAGTTCTAGTTCAACTTCATCGACATCTACAAGCAGTTCTAACAGTTCTACTGGTTCCAGTTCGTCATCAACCTATACAGTAAAGTCAGGTGATACTCTTTATGGCATTGCGAAGACAAATGGTACAACAGTTTCAAAACTTGTGTCACTAAATAATATTTCTAATAGCAATAAGATCTATGTTGGTGAGGTATTAACCTTAAGTAGTTCCAGCTCAACTTCATCAACATCTACAAGCAGTTCTAACAGTTCTACTGGTTCTAGTTCATCATCAACCTATACAGTAAAGTCAGGTGACACTCTTTATGGCATTGCAAAAACATACAGTACAACGGTGGCAAAACTTGTATCACTAAATAATATTTCTAATAGCAATAAGATCTATGTTGGTGAGGTATTAACCTTAAGTAGTTCCAGCTCAACTTCATCAACATCTACAAGCAGTTCTAACAGTTCTACTAGTTCTAGTTCATCATCGACATATACGATTAAGTCAGGTGATACCCTTTATGGCATTGCTAAAACTTATAATACAACTGTAGCAAAATTGGCAGCTTTAAATAATATTACTAATACTGATAAAATTTACGTTGGAAAAACATTAAAAGTTTCTTGATTAACATTTAATATTGAAGCCTTTGAGCTGACTTTTTCCAAAGTTTATTGGTTATTTGATGATAAAATAATATTGTTTGAATAAATAGGTTATCTGTTCTTGATGGGCAGGTAGCCTTTTTGGGTGATTAATCGTAATCAAATGATGGTCGCTGATTGATAAATAGGATCTGAAGTAAGCTTTCATCAATAATTGGACAATAATTACCACAAATATTTAGGGACATTTTGAAAGGAGTTCTAATCAATCATGATTTAATCATTAAATGTGTTCTTTGATTTAAAATAATGATAAATTCTAAAAAGTTTCTGCTAATTTTAAGCTTTTTAGACTAAAATAAAATTGTGTTTTATCAAATATAAGTTAAGACTTAATAAAAAGGAGTTTTAAATTGGCTTCAAGTGTAATTGATTCAGAGTTATTCAAAGATCAATATGGAACTAAATCGATGCGTCAAGTATTTTCAGAAAAAAGTCAAATTCAAAGTTGGTTGAATGCTTGGTCGGCTTTGGCACAAGCAGAAGCTTTAGAGAAGATAATTCCTGCTGAAGCAGCGGAGGAAATCAAAGCTAAGGCTCAAGTCGATAATATTGATATGGCTGAAGTTCGACGAGGATTTAAAATAACGGCTCATCCTCTAATGCCACAAATTCAAAGTTTTAGTCGGGTTTTATCTCCACAAGCTGCTAAATATTTACATTGGGGTGCAACGACTCAAGATATCACTGACACTGGTTTGGTTTTGCAGATCAAGGCTGCTCAAAGGATTATTGAGATTCAAGTTCATCAAATCTTAGAGGATTGTTTACAGCGAGCTAAACAATATCGTAATTTAGTAATGGCTGGAAGAACGCATGGTCAGCAAGCAGTTCCAATCACATTAGGTTATAAAGTTGCCATTTGGGCAGCAGAATTTGGTCGACATGTAGAGCGACTTCAGCAAGGTAAAAGACGTTATTTAGTTGGAGAATTAGGTGGAGCAGCTGGGACCCTGGCTTCTTTAGGTGACAAGGGATTAGATGTTCAAAAAAGATATTGCCAAATTTTGGGATTAAATGAACCATTAATTTCTTGGCATGTTTCCCGCGATGGTTTCGCAGAATTTGCTTCAATCCAGGCTTTAATTGCGGGGACGGTTGCTAAAATCGCTAATGAAATTATTAATCTTCAAAGAACGGAAATTGGAGAAGTTGAAGAAGGTTTTACAATGGGGAAAATTGGTTCGAGTACAATGCCACAAAAAAGAAATCCAATGATTTGTGAAAATATTGTTGCATTGACTCGTTTAGTTCAAGCCAATGCGTCATTGGGCTTTTCAGGAATGGTCCAAGAGCATGAACGTGACATGACTTTTTGGCAAACTGATTGGTCATATTTACCGCAAATGTGTCTTAATTTAAGTAAAGCTTTGCAAATGTTGCATCAAGTTTTAACAGAAATGTTGGTTCATGAGGATCGTGTGAAAGAAAATTTATCTATGACTCATGGAATGATAGTTGCTGAACGGGTTATGCTTGTTTTAGGACACTATATTGGGCGGCAACGAGCTCACCAAGTAATTTACGAGAATTGTATGCAGGCATTTAAACAACGTAAGCCTCTTCTGAAATTCTTGCTACAAGATGAAAGAGTTACTAAAAAGGTTGATGAAGCAACACTTATCCAGATTTTAAATCCAGAAAATTATAGTGGCCAAGCTCAAGAAATGGTTGATCGTGTTTTAAAGCAATATAGTGCTTTGGAAAATAAAAAACATTCATAACTAAATTATGAATGTTTTTTTATTGGTTCTATAATATTTGGTACTGATAGAAATTTTTCTATCCTAAGTACCGATTTTTATTTTATGCCTTGAATTTACACTTTAAGTGCAACGCTAAAACAAAATAAAGGACTCACAAAGGAAATCCA
>NZ_JAHAVQ010000180.1 GCF_029916425.1 Liquorilactobacillus sicerae
GTAATCGCGTTTTTCTCGTAATAAATTTCTTTTGGAAGGCGAACCCACTGTGGACGATTGCGACGACGAGCAACCGTTTTAATATTTAGCAAATCGTAAGTAGATAAGTTATGTGACAATGAATTCTTCCCCCATGATCCTGTACCGAGCGTCATACTTGGCCGCAAAGCATCCGTATAAATATCACCTACTCCACCAATTGAGTCAGGCTGATTGACAAGAATTCGTGAAACAGAAACCGCATCAGCATATTCTTTGACAAATGGATCATTTAGAGCCCCAATCTGAATAGCGGCATTATGACCAGCACCCTGATAATTCAAAAGCCTTTGAACAACTTTAATTGCCTCCTTACGATCAGCAACTTTATAAACAGAAAGCAGAGGACTGAGTTTTTCAGAGGAAAGCTTTTCGCCAATATCATTTTTGTCGAGTTCAAACAGGAGTACATCCTTACCTTCGGGTAGATTAATT
>NZ_JAHAVQ010000181.1 GCF_029916425.1 Liquorilactobacillus sicerae
GATAAAGACCGCCTGAATCTTTTTTAAGGGTAAACTGACGACATTTCTTTGAAAAAAACCACGAATCGTCGTCAATTTATTCTTGCTTTTAATCAAAGTGAAATGATAATATTTTTGAACGGTCGTCAAATAGGACGCAAGCAAACTAAAAAGCAAAATCAGAATTGCAAGAATAAAAAAACTCTCTGCCAATAAATTATCGATAGTTGATTCAATCGGTTTCTTGTTAGTTTGCGGCAAGTAACCATCAACCTGGGAAAAAAATCCAACAAAACCCAAGAGAACCGGAATAATACCAAATGAAGTCAAGGCATATTTTGACAAATCACGAAAGTTTATTTGATAACTGCTATCAATTTTTTTATTGTTTACTTGCGCAAAAACATTTTCCGATGCAGATTTTCCTAAACGGGACTGCTGGTTGAGTTTTTCAATAAAATTGGAAATTTTCAAGGGAATAACCGGTAATACAGC
>NZ_JAHAVQ010000182.1 GCF_029916425.1 Liquorilactobacillus sicerae
CTCCAATAATCAATCCCTTGGACATATCTCCCATAACAACACCTGTTATCAAGCCGGCCCAAACCGGCTGGGCCAATGAAGAAATAAAAGTCAGATCATCAATAATCTGATACATAGAATAAAAAGTCAATATAATCACTTGCCAAAGCAAGATGTTCCCGCTCATAATTTCATCCCCTCTTTTTTATCAAATTGAACCGAACTTCTTTAATAACTGCATCAAATCGACTGCCGGATCGCTTGGCACCATCTGCACCGTCATTTTGAGTCCTTTTTCATGTAAAGCATTAAATGCATCGATGTCGGCTTGAACGATATTAATCGATTTGGTCAACGGTCTAGTTCCACTAGCTTGAGACATATTGCCAACATTAACCTCATTAATCTCGACGCCGCCATCGATCATGTCCAGCAAAACTTTGGGCCTGCGAGCTAAAATAAAAACCCTTTGGCTGTCGTAACGACCATTAACG
>NZ_JAHAVQ010000183.1 GCF_029916425.1 Liquorilactobacillus sicerae
GCTTTTCATTGTATAGCGGTTTTTATTTCCGTCATTTCGGATTGCGGTTTTGGGGCATTTTCATTTTTCCTCTAACTTTTAGTCTGGTTAATTTTTCTTCCAAGCTAATATTCGGCTCCTCTTTAATTACTTACAGTTATGCTTATTTCTTTGCTATCTCCTATCTTGTTCTCGCTCTCTTTACTTTTGTTGGCGATAATCATCACGATTCCTACTTAGATAAACAAATACCGGTTGACGATGGTTTTAAGGAGCTTCATGATGGAAAAAATTGAGAATCGCTCTTTTGAAGATGTTCACGATATTTATGTAAAGTATTTAACTCCGGACCAGGTCAAACGAGTTGATTCTGCTTATCAACTTGCAAAAAAAATGCATACAGGGCAGAAACGCAAATCTGGAGAAGACTATATTTATCACCCGATTCAAGTTGCTGGAATTCTGGCAGATTTGAAAATGGATCCGGATACAAT
>NZ_JAHAVQ010000184.1 GCF_029916425.1 Liquorilactobacillus sicerae
GTTACAAATCAATCAAATTTCAACCGGAGTTCCTATGGACCCCAACGAAAAAATAAAAGAATGGTCGGCCAAATACTTCAATGGCAGCAATATTCAAGGGCGTGGCGCTTATTATGTTTTAAAAGATTGGGCCAGTAATAACTACTTTAAGGTTGGTTCGGATAACAGTGCAGATGTCTTTCTACCAAAACAATTGTTAAACGAACCATCAAACACAGGGTTTATTTCAGACAGCCAAGGAATAAATTATTACTCGACTAGCGGTTATGAGGCAAAGAACACTTTTATTGAAGACGAAAATGAAAATTGGTACTACTTTGGCGAAGATGGATATATGAAATATGGTCTTCAAACAGTCAATAACAATCGTTATTATTTTTTGCCCAACGGAATTGAACTGCAGGATGCTTATTTAGAAGACGGCGAGGGTAATATTTATTATTTCAATCAACTGGGCAAAGAAGTAGAAAATG
>NZ_JAHAVQ010000185.1 GCF_029916425.1 Liquorilactobacillus sicerae
TTTGGCCAAATGAAAAAATAATGATTAAAACAATCAATGAATTGGCTGCTTTTGCCGATGTTGTTTTGCCTGGAACTAATGAAGGAAAAATCTTAATGGGTTCCAGCGACCCTGAAACAATCGCCGATTATTATTTGCAATCCGATAAAACAAAAACCGTAATTGTTAAAGTTGGGCCCCAAGGCGCTTATGTCAAAAACGAAGGACAGGCGGGTTATTATGTAAATGGATTTAAGGTTAAGAATGTTGTTGATACCGTTGGAGCCGGAGATGGTTTTGCTCTCGGCTACATTACGGCTACTTTAGAGGGCAAATCGCAAAAATCAGCTGTTATGCGCGGTAATGCCGTTGGTGCTTTGCAAGTTCAAACACCGGGAGATAATGATGGTTATCCAACAGCCGAAAAGTTGACAGATTTTTATGAAAAGGAAGGAGTTAGTGAAAATTAATGAAATTACAAGTTGCAATTGAT